>CAYSDJ010000009.1:0-89201 GCA_964429775.1 uncultured Rhizobiaceae bacterium | reverse complement strand
CGACCTTCACCGGCCGCCCACCGGACGAGCCGAGCATTCTCGGCCAGGCGCTGAATGAAATCTTCGTGCCGCTGTTGGCCCAGCAATTTCCCGAGATCACCGATTTCTGGCTGCCGCCCGAGGCATGCAGCTACCGTATCGCCGTGGTCTCGATCAAGAAGGCCTATCCCGGCCATGCCAAGCGCGTGATGATGGGCGTCTGGTCCTATCTGCGCCAATTCATGTATACCAAGTGGGTCATCGTCGTCGATGACGACATCAACACACGCGACTGGAAAGACGTGATGTGGGCCGTCTCAACGCGCATGGATCCAGCGCGCGATATCACTCTGGTCGAAAACACGCCGATCGATTATCTCGATTTCGCTTCGCCCGAAGCGGGGCTGGGCTCCAAAATCGGTCTCGACGCGACCAATAAACTGCCCCCCGAAACCAATCGCGACTGGGGCGAAAAAATCCGCATGAGCGACGAGATTATCGAGACCGTCAGCCGCAAATGGGCCGACTACGGCCTGCCCGGTTCCGGCAAACCGATTTGGAAATGAAACCGCTCGAGGCGGCGGCGCGCCATTTGCGGGAGGGGCGGCTGGAAGAAGCTGCCGCGCTTTGCCTGGCGGCGGCCGAGCAACAGCCTGACAACAGCGCCGCCTGGTATCTCCTCGGCAATGTGCGCGCCGGGCAAAACCGGCCCCAGGATGCGGCGCGCTGTTACCGGCGCGTTCTTGCCCTCCGGCCCGACTTCGCCGAGGCGCACAATAATCTCGGCGCCGTACTGCAACTCCAGGAGCGCTCGAAACGTGCCGCCGCATGCTTCCGCCGCGCCCTCACGCTCAAGCCCGACTATGCCCAGGCGCATTGCAATCTCGGTGTGGCGCTTAGGAAACTCGGCAAGCTCGAGGAAGCCATCGCCTGCCAACAGCGCGCCATCGAATTCGCGCCCGACTATGCCAAGGCGCATTACAATTTGGGCAATGCCCTGAAAGAAGCGTGCGAGATTGACGCCGCCATTGATTCCTATCAAGCGGCGATCACGCACGACCCCGAACATGCCGAGGCGCACAATAATCTCGGCACGGTACTCGAGGGCCGGGGCGATACGGAGAAGGCGCTGGCCGAATTTTCCCAGGCCATGGCGATGGACGAAAATTATGTCGAGGCGCATTACAATTTTGCCCTTCTGCACCGCTTCGCGGAAAACGACCCCGGCCTCGGCAAGCTTCACCGGCTCGACCGACTGGAAGGCCAGAGTCCGCAGAATCGAAACCGCCTTGCGTTTGCCATTGCCAAGGCGAAGGCCGACCTCGGCGATTATGACGGCGCCTTCACGCTGTTCGCCAAAGCCAATGCGCAGCGCCGGCAACGCCTCGCCTATGACCGGGCTGAGCTGGACGATGAGATTGCGGACGTCATCGCCGCCCCTACGAAACCTGTTGCCGAGCACGCCTCGACGCTGGCGGATAATGCACCCATCCCGGTGTTTATCGTTGGGCTGTCGCGCAGCGGAAAAAGCCTGGTCGAATCTCTGCTCGCCAGCCAGACTGACGTGTTTGCCGCCGGCGAAAGCGAACATTGGCAGCGCCTGAGGCGCACCCTGAGGAAAAAGGCGCCGAACCAGGACATTTCGAAAGAGCTCGGCGCATCCTACCGCAAAGAGTTGAAACGCTTGTCGCGGGGCGCACGCTTTTTCGTCAGTACGCTCGACACCAATATCTATACCTTCGCCGAAATTGCCGTCACCCTGCCGGAAGCGCGCTTTATCCTGTGCCGGCGCGAGGCGCTCGACAATGCGCTGCTGATCTATTTCAAGCGCTACGAACAAGGCCATGCGCACGCCTATGATTTCTCCGACATCGCCCACTTTATGGCCGGGCGGGCGCAGCTCCAGGCACATTGGCAGCGCCTGTTCGGCCGCCGCATCCTAACCATCGATTACGAAACGCTGGTGCGCGACGGCTCGGCCACGGCAGCACAAATCGCCAACCATGTGGGGCATGAACGGGAAGCGGACATCGCGCTGCCGGAATTCCATAGTGATGAGATCGGTGGCTGGAAATGTTATGAAAAACATCTTCAGCCACTTCGCGACGCCCTCATTCAACGGAGATTGATGTGACGCAAAATACCGCCTTCGTGACCGGTGCCTCCGGCTTTATCGGCGTTAATCTGGTTGATCAGCTGGGCCGCGCGGGCTGGCATGTCACCGCCATGCACCGGGCAAGCTCCAACCTCGCCTATCTCAAGCGCTTCCCGGCCGAGCGCGTCATCGGCGATATCACCGATGCCGCTTCGCTCGACGCCGTCATGCCGGAGGGGCTGGACGCGGTGTTCCATGTTGCCGGCAATGTCAGTTTCGATTCAGCCGGAGACGCGGCGCAGAATGACGACAATATCAATGGCACGCGCAATATGGTCGCCACCGCCCTCAACAAAAAAGCGCGGCGCTTCATTCACACTTCGTCGGGCGCCAGTTGGGGCTTGCAGGACAATATCGAGATCAACGAGGAATCGCCCTCCAACGTCGACGACATCCCGATCAATTATTTCCGCACAAAGAAGCTCGCCGAGGAAGAGGCCCTGAAAGGCCTTGAGCTTGGCCTCGATGTGGTGGTGATCAATCCGGCCAATGTGGTCGGGCCGTTCGATGGCGTGATCTGGGGGCCATTCATCCAGGCGGTGGCCAAGGGTGAACTCGAGAAAGTCGGCACCGGCGGCGCCGCTTTCTGCCATGTCGAGGAAGTGGCGCGCGCCCATATTGCGGCATTCGAGAAGGGCGCGCGGGGTGGCAAATATCTCCTCGCCGGCGCCCAGGCGAGTTTTGCCGAAGTCGGCCGGACTGTGGCCGATCTGGTCGGCGGCGCGGAGCCGGTGGCCTCGTCGGAGCGCGACCCCGGCATGTCGCCAGAAATGTTCAACCTGATGTCGCTCAATCAGGTGATTGATTGTTCCAAGGCGATGCGCGAGCTCGGCTTCAAACCTGTCGCGCTCAGGGACATGTATGCCGATCTGGCGGCGTGGATGCGCGCCGAAGGCCTGCTTGATCCGGCTTGAGGGCGCTGGCATAGCTGGGTGCGCCGCACTATATATGTAGCCGGGCGCCGAAGTGCTGGTGCGCCCGCACCGATTTGTTCACCCTTTGACGAAAACTGGGCCGACCCCATGACCGCTAACAGCGACCCCTCTTCATTGCTCGCCACCCTGCTCGACAAGGCGAAGAAAGCCGGCGCCGATGCGGCCGATGCCATATTCGTCAATGGCATTTCCTTAAGTACGAGCTATCGCCTCGGCAAGCCGGAGGATTTGGAGCGCTCGGAAGGGCACGATCTTGGCCTGCGTGTTTTGTTGGGCCAGAGCCAAGCGATGGTCTCGACCACCGATTTTGCCGAGGACGCGCTCGACGAACTGGTGACGCGCGCCATCGCCATGGCCCGCGCGGTGCCGGAAGACCCCTATTGCGGCCTGCTTGAGCCCGGCCAATTGGCGCAGCAATGGCCCGATCTCGAGCTTGCCGATTCAGGCGAGCCGGCGCCCGAAAAACTGATCGAATGGGCGCGCCGCGCCGAGGAAGCGGCACGCGCCGTGCCCGGCGTCACCAACTCAGAGGGCGGCGATGCCGGCTGGGGCCAAAGCCATAAAGCATTGGCGACGAGCGGCGGTTTTTCCGGCAGCTATGCAACATCGAATTTTTCTTTCAGCGTCTCGGTCCTCGCCGGCGAAGACACCGGCATGGAGCGCGACTATGACTGGTCCTCCGCCTGTTTCGAGGAAGATCTCGGCAGCCCGGAGGAAATCGGCAAAAACGCCGGGATCGGCGCGGTCCGCCGGCTCAATCCCAAAAAAGCCGAATCCGGCCCGGTGCCGGTGGTCTATGACCCGCGCGTCTCGGGCGGCATCATCCGCCATCTCGCCGGCGCCATTTCCGGCGCCTCGGTGGCGCGCGGTACGAGCTTTTTAAAAGACCGCCTCGGCCAAGCGGTCTTCACGCCCGGTCTCAATGTGATCGACGATCCGCACCGCAAGCGCGGTTTGCGCTCGCGCCCGTTCGACGGCGAGGGCGCGGCCACAGCCCGGCGCGAGATCATTAAAGACGGTGTGCTCACCACCTGGCTGCTCGATTCGCGCTCGGCACGGCAACTTGATCTCAGCACCACCGGCCATGCGGCGCGTGGCACCGGCGGGCCGCCGACGCCCTCACCGTCAAACTTCTATCTCGAAGCTGGCGAGATAAGCCCAAAGGATCTGATCGCCGATATCGAGAGCGGCCTCTATGTGACCGAGCTAATCGGCATGGGCGTCAACGGCGTGACCGGCGATTACAGCCGCGGCGCCGCCGGATTTTGGATCGACAAGGGCGAAATCGCCTGGCCGGTGAGCGAACTGACCGTGGCCGGAAATTTGAAGGATATGTTCGCCGCTATCACGCCGGCCGATGATCTCACCTTCCGCTACGGCGTCGATGCGCCGACGCTGCGTGTCAACGGCATGACGGTCGCCGGCCAATAGAAATGGCTGAGATCGAAAGAGGCGGCGGCGATCACCAATTGCTGCTCAGCGCCGTGCGCAAAGCCGGCGCCTGCGCCCAGAAGCGCTTTCAGCAAGAGCAGAAGGTGTGGCGCAAAAGCAAATACCATCCGGTGTGCGAAGCCGATATCGAAACCAACACGGTGTTGCGCGAAACGCTGATGGCGGCACGGCCGGACTATGGCTGGCTGTCGGAGGAATCGGAAGATACCGACGAGCGCCTCACGCGCCGGCGCATCTGGGTGGTCGACCCGATCGACGGCACCAACAGCTATCTCAACGGCGTGCCGGAATTCGCCGTCTCCGTCGCCCTCATTGAGGATGGCCAGGCCGTTTTGGGCGCCGTGCTCAATCCCGCCCAGGATGAAATGTTCGAAGCGGTGAAGGACGCCGGCGCCTATCTAAACGGCGGCAAAATATCGGTCACGGACCGATCCGAAAAAGCCGATCTGCACATTCTCGCCAGCCGCTCCGAACATCGCGAGGCCGGCTGGCCGGAACGCTTTGAGGCGGAGAATGTCCGCGCCATGAGTTCCATCGCCTATAAGCTCGCCCTGGTCGCCGCCGGACGCTTCGATGCCGCCGCCAGCGCCTGGCCCAAGGCGGACTGGGACATTTGCGCCGGCTGCCTGCTCGTCGCCGAAGCCGGCGGCACCATCACCAGCATCGGCGGCAAGCCGTTCACATTCAACCAGGAACGCCCGCTGCATCCGACCTGCCTGGCGAGCAACGGCCACCTGCACCCTGCGCTGATGCACGAGCTCAGCGAGTGGGCGGAAAAATGAACAGGTCCGGCGATTGTCCGTATTCCCTCTGCCGTGATATAAATTTCAATCAGATTCAAGCGCTTAGGATTGAAATCCGCTGAAGGCTGATAAACCGGTGACCGACGAGAATTCCCAACCGCGCGCCGAGAGCTCGCGTACCCTGCTGGTGCGCCTGGTGCGCGAATATGTGCGCCCCTACATGCGGCGCATGCTGTTGGCTGTTTTCTTTATGGTCATCGCGGCGGGCGGCGACGCGGCACTGGCGCGTCTTATGCAGCCGGTACTCGACGACGTATTCGAGAACAAAGACCAAGACATGCTGATCCTGGTGACGATCTTGGTGGTTGTCGTGACCCTGGTGAAAGGTGCTGCGACCTATGGCCAGACGGTGTTGATGGCCTTTGTCGGCCAGCGCATCATCGCTGACTTGCAAACCAAGCTATTCGGCCATGTGATCCGCTTCGACCTCGCCTTTTTTCATGACACGGCGTCGGGCAAATTGGTCTCGCGCATGACCAACGATATCAATCTGATGCGCAATGCCGTGGCGAACACGCTGACCGGTCTGATCAAGGATTCCCTCTCGCTTGTGTTCCTCGTCGGCGTGATGTTTTGGATGGACTGGAAACTGGCGCTGCTGGCGTTTGTCGTCTTTCCCATCGCTGTTTTTCCGATCGTGCGCATCGGCCGGCGTCTGCGCAAGGTCTCGACGTCGGCACTGGATGAGCTTGGCCGCTTTACCGCACGGCTCAACGAGGCCTTCCAGGGTGTGCGCCACATAAAGGCCTATAACATGGAGGCTTTCGAAACCAAGCGCACCGAAGGCCTGATCGAAAGCGTCTTTAGACTGGTCTATAAGGCGCTCCGAACGCGCGCCGCCGCCTCGCCGATCATGGAAACACTGGGCGGGGTGTTTATCGCGGCGGTGATTTTTTATGGCGGCTCGCAAATTATCGACAATGAGCTGACGACGGGCGAATTCTTCGCCTTTATCGCCGCCATGCTGATGGCCTATCGGCCGCTCAAGGCCCTGGCCAACCTCAACGCCAATTTGCAGGAAGGCCTCGCGGCGACGCAGCGGGTGTTCGGCATTCTCGATAGCGAACCGCGCATCGTCTCAGAGCCCGGCGCACCGGCGCTGGCCGTCAATGGCGGCGAAATCGACTTCAGCTATGTCTCGTTCCGCTACGATACCGGCACCCCAGCGTTGAACGGCGTTTCACTCAACGTGCCGGCCGGAAACACGGTGGCGCTGGTCGGCCCCTCAGGCGCCGGGAAATCGACAATCCTCAATCTGCTGCCGCGCTTTTATGATGCCGATGGCGGCCAGGTGACCATCGACGGCACCGATGTGCGCGATGTCGACCTCACTTCTCTGCGCAACGCCATCGGCCTGGTCAGCCAGGAGACGGTGCTGTTCGATGACAGCGTGCGCGCCAATATCGCCTATGGCCGACCAGACGCGAGCGAGGCGGAAATCATCGCCGCCGCCGAAGGCGCCGATGCACACGCCTTTATCACAGAGTTACCGGAAGGCTATGACACGCTGATCGGCGAGCATGGCGCGAAAATATCCGGCGGTCAGCGCCAGCGCCTGTCGATCGCCCGCGCCATGCTCAAGGACGCGCCGATATTGCTGCTCGACGAAGCAACCTCGGCGCTCGATCCGGAAACCGAGCGGCAAATTCAGCACAGCCTGCGCCACCTGATGCAGGGCCGCACCACGCTGGTCATCGCCCACCGGCTGACCACCGTGCAGGAAGCCGATATCATCTATTTCATCAAGGACGGGCGCGTCGCTGAATCGGGCTCGCACCACGACCTCCTGGCCAAGGATGGCGCCTATGCCCGGCTCTATGCGCTCGAGCTGGTGCCGGCGAGCGAGATGGCTGACGCGAGCGCCGACAACGCGGAGGATTGACCATGCGTCCGCTGAAGCGTCTCACGCGCTCTTCGGCATTTCAGGCCCTGCTCTGCTGGATCGCGGCAAGTTACATCCGCCTGGTCTATCTCACCAGCCACTGGCGCGAAGAGGGGCGCGAACCGGCGCTCCAATTGACCAGTCAGGGCGTGCCCTATATCGCCGCTTTCTGGCACGGCCGCCTGCTCATGGCGCCGACCGGCTGGGACCGCCGCGCGCCGCTCAGCGTCATGATCTCGCAGCACCGCGACGGCGAAATGATCGCCCGCACGGTGCATCATTTCGGCGTCACCACCATACGCGGCTCGACCACGCGCGGCGGCTCGAAAGCACTGCGCGAAATGCTGAAGGTCGTACAAAGCGGACAGAATGTCGCCATCACGCCGGACGGCCCGCGCGGGCCGCGCATGCGGGCGCAGGCCGGGATCGTGCTTTTGGCCCGCCTCTCCGGCGCGCCGATCGTTCCCGCGACCTACGCCGTCTCGCGCCGCAAACTGGCCTCGAGCTGGGACCGCTTCGTTATCGCGCTGCCGTTCAGCCGCGGCGTCTATCTTTGGGGTGCGCCGATCTATGTTGACCGAGATGCCGACGAAGAAGCGCTGGAGCGCGCGCGCCTGGAATTGGAAGGCAGCCTAAATGCCTTGACCGAAGAAGCCGACCGCCGCGTCGGCGTGGTGCCGGTCACGCCGGCTGAGGTGAGCGCCGCATGATCGGCGTCCTCGCCACGCCGGCGCTCTACCGCCGCTTTAGCCAGTTCACCGCACCTGCGGTCGATCTGTGGCTGGCACATCGGCGCAAGCAGGGCAAGGAAGACGGCGCACGTTTTAGGGAACGCCACGGCCATGCCAGCCAGACGCGGCCCGATGGGCGGCTGGCCTGGGCCCATGCCGCAAGCATCGGCGAAGCGCTCGCCGTGTTGCCCCTGGCCGAGCGCTTGGTGGCAGAGGGCCTCAATGTGCTGATCACGTCCGGCACGGTTACCTCGGCGGAAATTTTGGCCAAGCGCCTCGGCACCGGCATGATGCATCAATATGTACCGATTGACCGCCCCGGCGCGGTGCGGCGTTTTCTCGACCATTGGCGCCCCGATGTGGCGATCTGGGTCGAATCGGAACTGTGGCCCAATCTGGTGCTCGGCACGGCGGCACGCAAAATTCCCATGGTCATGGTCAACGCCCGCATGTCGGAGCGCTCGGCCAAGCGCTGGCGTTCCATGCCGCGCCTGATCGCGCCCTTGCTCGGCGCCTTCAGCGCCGTGCTTGCGCAAAGCGCGGCGGACAGCAAACGCCTGCAGGCGCTCGGCGCCACCTCCGCCAGCCTCGGTGGCAATATCAAATATGACGCGCCACCGCTGCCGGTGAACGAAGCAGCCTTACAACGCCTCAGCCTCGACCTTGGCGCGCGGCCCCATTGGCTGGCGGCCAGCACCCATCCGGGCGACGAAGCCGCCGCCGCCGATGCTCATAGTGCGCTTGCCGGCAATGTTCCCGGCCTGCTCACCCTGATCGCCCCGCGCCACCCGGCACGCACCGCGGATATCGCCGATATGCTGCGCGCGCGCGGCATCACACCGGCAATCCGCAGCCAGGGCGATCACATCGCGGCGGACACGGAAATCTATATCGCCGATACCTTGGGCGAGATGGGCCTCTTGTACCGGGCGGTGGGGACCGTTTTTGTCGCCGGCTCGCTCGCCAACCATGGCGGGCACAATCCCGTTGAACCGGCGCTCCTCTCAAACGCCCTACTGGCCGGGCCTGACATGCGCAATTTCGACGATGCCTGCGTCGCATTGCAAGACGCCGGTGGAATCACCCGTGTCGCCAGGGCGGACGCGCTGGCCGACGCCTTGCGGCCCTTGTTGAACGATGCCGAACGGCGTCAGCAACAAGCCGATGCGGCGCTCGCCGCCGCCCAATCTCTCGGCGGCGCCAGCGACCGGGCGTTGGCGGAAATCCAACAGCTGCTCAGCCAAACGGAACAACCGGCCCATGCGCACGCCTGAATTCTGGAGCCCCGGCAAAGGCGGCGTGCAGGCCAGCCTGCTCGGACCCGTCGCCTGGGCTTACAGCCTGGCCGGACAAATTCAGCGCGCCACCATCACGCCCGAGCGGGTGCAGGTACCCGTCATATGCATCGGCAATCTGATCGCCGGCGGCGCCGGCAAGACGCCAACCGCGCTCGCCCTGGCCAAGCTGCTCGGCGAATGGGGTGGAACACCGCATTTCCTCACGCGCGGCTATGGCGGCTCAAAAAGAGGTCCCTTGCGCATCGACCCAAAGAAGCACAATGCGCGGCAAGTCGGCGACGAGCCGCTGCTGCTGGCGCGGCGCGCACCGACCTGGCTTTCGCGCAACCGGCCGGCCGGCGCCAAGGCGGCGATTGCCGATGGCGCCAACATCATTGTCATGGATGATGGTTTGCAGAACCCGTCGCTGGCCAAGGACATTTCGCTGATTGTCATTGATGGCGGCTTCGGTTTCGGCAATGGCCGGCTCATCCCCGCCGGTCCGTTGCGCGAGCCGATTGCGCGCGGCCTGGCGCGGGCCGACGCCGTGGTTCTCGTCGGGCCGGACGAAGCCGGCGTTTGCGATCAACTGAAACCCTATGAGGTGCCATTGCTGCGGGCGGAAATTGCGCCGGCTCTGCAGGCCCATAAATTGCGCGGGCGCGCCGTTATCGCTTTTGCCGGCATCGGCCGTCCGGCCAAGTTTTTCCGCACATTGGAAGCGATCGGCTGCGAAGTGATCGGGCGCATCGCCTTTGCCGACCATCACCGCTATTCGCCGGATGAAATCATGAATTTGGTCGAGGGTGCCGGCGCCAAGGGGGCCGTCGCCGTGACGACAGAAAAAGACTGGGTGCGCCTGCCCGAGGAAGCCAAGCCGATGGTTCAACCGGTTGCCGTCACGCTCGAATGGCAGGATCCCGAGGCGCTGCGCGGAATTGTGGCACCAGCGCTGGCAAAGATAGCGGCCCCATATGATTAAGCGCCTGCGCTACGCGCTCGAAGGCGCTGCCGTTCGCGCCTTGTTTGCGCTTTTCCGCCTGATGCCGCTGCCGCTCGCCTCCGCTATCGGCGGCGCGGTGGCGGGCACATTTGGGCCGTTGCTGCCGGTGCATGCCCGGGCGCAAAAAAATCTCACGCGTGCCATGCCGGAACTGTCCGCCGCCGAGGTCAAACTCGCTCTCGCCGAGATGTGGCGCAACCTCGGCCGCGTTGTCGGCGAATATCCCCACCTGAGAAAATTTCGCGCCTATTCTTCCGGCGGGCGAATCGAGGTGATCGGCCAGGAACATCTCGAAGCGGCGAAGAGCCTCAAGGGCGGCGCACTGTTTTTTACCGGCCATATCGCCAATTGGGAGACCTCCGGCCTGCCGCTGATCCAGTTCGGCATCCCCATCGCCTTTGTCTACCGCGCACCCAACAACCCCCATGTCGACCGCTTGATCTGCCGCGCGCGCGGCGAAGGCATTACCCAGAATGCCATTGCCAAGGGCGCATCGGGCGCGCGCGAGATGGTGCGCCAGATCAAAAAAGGCGGCTACACCGCCATGCTGGTCGATCAGAAAATGAATGACGGCATCGCCGTGCCTTTTTTCGGCCGCGACGCCATGACCGCACCTGCCCTGGCCCAACTCGCCTTCAAATATGATTTGCCGGTGTGGCCGGTGCGCACCGAGCGGCTCGGCGGCTGCCGTTTTCGCGTAACGATTTATCCCGAGCTTGAACTGGCGCGCTCCGGCGATAGCGCGCGCGATGTGGCCGAGGCCATGACTCGGGTCAATCAAATGCTCGAAGGCTGGATACGCGAGCGGCCGGGCCAATGGCTATGGCTGCACAATCGATGGCCCAAGGACAGCTAGGCTAATTCTCCGGCTTGGGCTTCGGTCTTGGCACCTGCGCATCGACCAGCAAGGCTGGATCAAGGCGATGCTCGAACCAATTCATGCGCCAATCGAGATGGGCGCCGGTGACCCGTCCGGTGGCACCGATGGCGCCGATCAATTCGCCTTGCGCCACCTGCTGACCGACAACGACATCGATCCGGCTCATATGCAGGAAGGAGGAGCTGAGACCATGGCCGTGGTCGAGAATGATGGTGCCGCCGGAAAAATAGAGATCGGGCTCGGCCAGGCGAATCTCGCCGCTGGCCGGGGCGCGCACGGGTGTGCCGGTCGGCGCCGCGACATCGACGCCATAATGCGGCTGGCGCGGCTCGCCGTTCAAAATCCGCTGACTGCCATAGACACCCGATATCCGCCCGCGCGCCGGCCACACGAACGGCGCGACAAAATGAGTCTCCGCACTGTCGAAGGCCCGCGCGCCGCGCACCTTGGCGCCCTCGGCGCGAATCCGCTCCAAGGTCTCGGGCGGCGGCGTGACCATTTTCTGAGGGAGTCCTTCGATACGCTGGATGTCATATTGGCGCGACAGAATGTTGAGAATGCGCGTCTCCTGATCGCCGCTGGGATGGGTCAACATCAGTTCAACTGCCGGCGAGGCATCGCGGCCGAAGCCGAAAACGAAATGGCCTTCAGGTGAAATTCGCACGGTCCGCCCATTGAGCGTGATCATCGTGCCCGCTGGCGCCACACCGCG
The DNA here is from genome assembly GCA_964429775.1 of uncultured Rhizobiaceae bacterium. GTDB lineage: Bacteria > Pseudomonadota > Alphaproteobacteria > UBA828 > UBA828 > PTKB01. The sequence goes on along the minus strand of CAYSDJ010000009.1, from coordinate 77,392 downwards.
CACCAGCCCGCCTTGAATAAAATCTCCCTCGAGCCGAACTTCCTCAGCCCCGAGGGGCGGAACAACAATCAGCAGGGCGAAAACAAATACGAGAATAAATTGCCTCACAGCAGCGAGCCTTGCTCTCCACTCCCCTTGTCGGGCACAGGTGATTTGCCGGCGCCTTTCTTACCGGTCGAAACCGCTGTGGCTTCACCGTCATGGAAGTTGAGGGTCAATTCCATACCGGGCTTCAGCGCGGTGGCGGAGGTCAAGGGCCGCGCCTTGGCGTCGCGCACCAATACGAAGCCGCGCTCCAATACGCGCTCATAGGAGAAGCCGTTTAAGAGGCGCCAGAGATTTTCCTTCTTCTCTTCCTCCTCGGCGAGGCGCTTCTGCATGGCACGGGCCAGACGCTCGCCCGCTTCACCAACCTGCTTGACGCCCTGCCTGATTTGCAGTTCCAGCGCGCGCGGCTGCAAACCGGCGGCGGCACGCTCCAGTTCGCGCTCTTTCTCGGCCAGGGATTCGCGCGGGCGCGGCAGTTGATAACCGAGTTTTTCGACATGATCCTGGCGCGCGCGCAAAGCCGCGCGCGCGGCATTGCCCAGCCGCTCGCCCCAATCGTCAAGGCGCTGCGCCGCCGCGCCGAGCAGCGAGGGCGCATCGGGCAGGCCGCGCGCCAGCCCTTCGAGGCGGGTGCGCCTTTCCTGCAACAGGCGCCCGGTCGCCGAGACCAGGCGCCGCTCCTGGCCGAGCAGCCCCTCGATCAGCTCGACCCGGACCGGCACCGCCATCTCGGCAGCTGCCGTCGGGGTCGGCGCGCGGCGGTCCGCCGCCATGTCGATCAGAGTGACGTCGGTTTCGTGGCCGATGGCGGAAATCAGCGGAATATCGCTTGCCGCCGCGGCACGGACGGTGATCTCCTCATTAAAGGCCCAAAGATCCTCAAGGCTGCCGCCGCCGCGTGCGACGATCAGCAGATCGGGGCGCGGTGTTGGCCCGCCCGGCGCAAGCGCGTTAAAGCCCTCGATTGCGCGCGCCACCTGCTCGGCGGCCTTCTCGCCCTGCACCAGCACTGGCCAGACCAGCACGCGGCGCGGAAAGCGCTCGGCAATGCGGTGCAGGATATCGCGGATCACGGAGCCGGTCGGTGACGTGACGACGCCAATGGTCTCGGGTAAATAGGGCAATGGCCGGCGGCGTTCTTCGTCAAACAGGCCCTCGGCGCCGAGTTTCTTCTTGCGCTCTTCGAGCAATTTCAGCAGCGCGCCCTCGCCGGCCACCTCCATACTCTGCACCACCAGCTGATAGCGCGAGCGCGCCGGGTAGGTGGTGAGCTTGCCGCTGGCGATGACTTCCAGGCCATCCTCCGGCGCAATGCCGAGCTTGCCGGCCACGCCGCGCCAGCAGACGCCGTCGAGCACCGCCTTGTCGTCCTTGAGGGCAAAATAGAGATGGCCCGAGGCGGCGCGCTTGAAGCCGGAGATTTCGCCGCGCACCCGCACCCAGCCGAAATTATCCTCGACGCTACGCTTCAGCGCGTTCGACAATTCCGCGACGGAATAGGGCTCGACATTGCCGCCCGCCGCCATATCGCCAAAGCCTTCGTTCATGCTCCCCTGCCGCGCGCTCTGTGATAAAAGTAATGCCTGATTCGATTCTAACATATGGTAGCCATGAAAGTTCTCGTTATCGGCTCGGGTGGACGCGAGCATGTACTGTGCTGGAGCCTCGCCGCTTCGCACCAGATCGACAAAATCTATTGCGCGCCGGGCAATGCCGGCATCGCCCGTGATGCGGAGTGCGTGGCGCTGGACGTCATGGATTTCGACGGCATCCTCGCCTTTTGCGCCGAAAAAGACATCAGCTTCGCCGTCATCGGCCCGGAGGCGCCCCTTGCCGGCGGCCTGACGGACCGCTTGGAGGCCGCCGGCATCGCAACCTTTGGTCCGAGCGCCGCCGCCGCCCGGCTCGAAGGTTCGAAAGGCTTCATGAAAGACCTTTGCCAGCGCGCCGGCGTTCCGACCGCCGCCTATGGCCGTTTCACCGCGCTTGATGCCGCGCGAAAATTTATCTCAGGCAACAACACGCCCGTGGTCGTGAAAGCGGATGGCCTCGCTGCCGGCAAGGGCGTGATCATCGCCGAGTCTAAGCAAGAAGCCATCGCCGCCGCCGAAGACATGTTCGCCGGCCAGTTCGGCGAAGCCGGCAGCGAAGTGGTGGTCGAGGAATTCCTGCCCGGCGAGGAGGCGAGCTATCTCGCCCTGGTCGACGGCGAAAACGTGCTGCCGCTCGAGACGGCGCAGGACCACAAGGCCGTCGGCGAAGGCGACAAAGGCCCCAATACCGGCGGCATGGGCGCCTATTCGCCCGCCCCGGTGATGACGCCGAAAATGTGCGAAATTACGCTCAAAACGATCGTCGAGCCGCTGGTGCGCGCCATGGCGGCGGACGGCGCGCCGTTCAAGGGCGTGTTTTATGCCGGGCTGATGATCAATGAGGGTAAGCCGAAACTGCTCGAAGTGAATGTCCGCTTCGGCGACCCGGAGTGCCAGGCGATTCTGCCGCGCCTCAAATCCGATCTTTTTACCGCGCTCAAGGCGACGCGCGACGGGCGCCTCAATGAAATCGAGCTCGAATGGCACGATCAGGCGGCGCTCTGTGTTGTCTTGGCGAACCAGGGATATCCTGGCGCTTACGAGAAAGGCAGCATCATCGGCGGCCTGGAGAAGGCCGAGGCCGAGGGCGCGACCGTCTTTCACGCCGGCACCGGTCGAGATAACGGCAATATCACCGCCACCGGCGGGCGGGTGCTCGGCGTGACCGCGCTCGGCGACGATATCGCCCAAGCGCAAACCAAGGCCTACCTCGCGGTCGATCAAATCGACTGGCCGGGCGGCTTCTGCCGCCGCGATATCGGCTGGCGCGCTGTCGGGCGTTAACTCCATGGATAAAATCATCGATTCGCATCATCATCTGTGGCGCATCGATGATTTGCCGTGGCTGCAAGGACCGATGATCCCGCGCATCTACGGCCCCTATGACGCCATCCACCGCGATTATCTGCTCGACGAATTGCACCAGGAGAGCGCGCCGCATGGCGTGAGCGGCACTGTCTATATCCAATGCGGCTGGCCACCCGATGACGCCGCCGGCGAGACGCGTTGGATACAATCGCTCGCCGATGGCAGCGGCACGCCGATGGGCATAATCGGCTGGGCGGATCTGGCCGATCCTGATCTCGGTGCCCTCCTGGATGCGCATAGCGAATCGGCCAATTTCCGTGGCATCCGGCAAATGCTCAATTTCCACGCCAATGGACAATATTGTGCCGCCGGCGTCACGGCCACGACAATGCTCGACAAGGCCTGGCGGCGCGGCTTTGCCGCGCTGGCCGAGCGCGGGCTTATCTTCGAGCTGATGATTTTCCCCCATCAAATGGCGGACGCGGCCAAGCTGGCGCGCGAATACCCGCACGCCACCCTCGTGCTCGAACATGGCGGCCTGCCGGCCGATGAAACGCCCGAAGGCCGCGCAGAATGGCGCCAGGGCATGGCCTTGATGGCGGCGGAGCCCAATGTGGTGGCGAAAATTTCCGGCCTCGGCATGTTCAACCACCGCTGCTCGGCCGAATCGGTAACGCCGATCCTGAGCGATATGATTGCCTGGTTCGGCGCCGAGCGCTCGATGTTCGGCTCGAACTTCCCGGTCGATAAACTCTGGGTGACCTATAGCGATATGATCGCGGCCTATGAGAGCGCCATGGCTGAACTGAATGTCGAGCAGCGCCGCGCGCTGATGCACGATACCGCCTGGCGCGTCTATGGATTCGAAAAACTGGAGACAAAAAATGGCTGACCTGCCGATCATCGACGGCCACCACCATATCTGGCGCCAGGCAGACCTGCCGTGGCTGATGGGCCCCATGCAGCCGCGTATTTTCGGCCCCTATGAGCCCCTGCAACGCGATTATCCGATCGATGAATTTCTTGGCGATATCGCCGGCCATGGGGTGCGCAAATCGATCTATGTGCAAACCAATTGGCGGCCGGGCGAAGAGGCAGACGAGACGCGCTGGGTGCAAAGCGTCGCCGATCAGCATGGCTGGCCGCACGCCATTGTCTCCTATGCCGATCTCGCCGGCGATAATCTCGGCGCGACCCTGGATGCGCACAGCGAATCGCCATTATTTCGCGGCGTGCGCCAGCAGCTTCACTGGCACGAGAAAGAGCTCTACCGCTTCGCCGCCACGCCCGACATTATGAATGGTGCGGCGTGGCGCAAGGGTTTTGCCGAGGTGGCCGAGCGCGGCCTGGTGTTTGAGCTGCAGCTCTTCACCTCGCAATTCGCCGACGGCGCAAAGCTTGCCAAGGATTTCCCCAATGCCACCATCGTGCTCGAACATGCCGGCATGCTCGAGGACGAATCGCCCGCCGGGCGCGCCGCCTGGGCGGACGGCCTCAAGCGCCTCGCCGAGAACGCCAATGTCAGCACCAAATTCTCCGGCCTCGGCACCTTCGTGCAACGCTGCGATCCGGCCGGCATCGCCAGCATCATCGCCGAAGTAGTCGCTATCTTCGGCGCCGGGCGCTGCCTGTTCGGCTCGAACTTTCCCATTGAAAAACTGTGGACCAGTTACACCGATCTGATCAATGCGCACCGGGCAGCGCTAACGCAATTCAGCGAGGCTGAGCAGCGCGCCATCCTGCACGACAATGCGGCGCGGATTTACCGCTTATAAGTTCACCGCCGGGTGCTGAAAAATTCGCGCAGCAGGGCGCCGGCGCGCGCCTCATCCATGCCGCCATAGACCTCGGGGCGGTGATGGCAGGTCGATTGGGCAAAGATGCGCGGGCCGTTTTCCACCCCGCCCCCTTTGACGTCCGGGGCGCCAAAATAGAGCCGGCGGATACGGGCGAAGGAAATTGCCTGGGCGCACATCGGGCACGGCTCCAGCGTGACGTAGAGATCGCAATCGCCGAGGCGCGGCGAGGCGCGCTTGGCCGAAGCGGCGCGCAGCACCAGCATTTCGGCATGGGCCGTGGCGTCATGGTCGCGCTCGACCCGGTTGCCGGCAGCCGCCAGCACCGCGCCAGAGAGGCCGTCGACCAGCACCGCGCCAACCGGCACCTCGCCCGCCGCCGCCGCCGCTTCAGCCTCGGCCAGGGCCAATTCCATATGGCTGCTTTTATCCGCGCTCATGGCGAGAAAGTCGGCTTTAACAGCGAAATCGTCAAGCGCGCGCGTTGCATAGGACCGCGCCCGGCCCTACATTCCGCTCATGAACGCACCGCGCAAAACACCCGTCATCGGCCTCACCCTCGACCATGAGCCGGCCGGCGGCTATTCCAAATTTCCCTGGTATGCCATGCGGGAAAATTATTTTTCCGCCGTCTCCCGTGCCGGCGGTCTGCCGGTTGCCCTGCCGCACGAGCCCGAGCAGGCGGCGGCATATCTCGCCCTAATCGACGGCCTGGTCGTCACCGGCGGCAATTTCGATGTCGATCCGGCATTGTTCGGCGCGGCGGAAACGCATGACAGCGTCTCCACCAAGGACAAGCGCACCCAGTTCGAACTCGCCATCACGCGCGGCGCGCACGCTGCCGATCTACCGACGCTCGGCATTTGCGGCGGCCAGCAGTTAATGAATGTGGCGCTCGGCGGCAGCCTGATCCAGCACATCCCCGACGCCATTCCGGACGCGCTGGCGCATGAGCAGCCGAATCCGCGCAACGAGCCCGGCCATGCCGTGGCGCTGGCGCCGGAAAGTGCCCTGCTCGGCATTACCGAACGGGCAAATATGAACGTCAACAGCGCCCACCATCAGGCGGTCGACGAAGCGGCGCCCGGCCTTTCCGTCAATGCGCTGGCGCCCGACGGCGTTATCGAAGGTATCGAGGATCCGGCCAAGCGTTGGTTCATCGGCGTGCAATGGCACCCGGAATTCGCCATCGACCCGGGCGACAGCCGCATCTTCGACTCCTTCCTTGCCGCCTGCCGGGACTAGGGCGCAACCATGTCGCAATTGGGAGAAGGCGAGCGCATCGCCAAGCATCTGGCCCGCGCCGGCGTGTGTTCGCGGCGCGAGGCGGAGCGCCTGATCGGCGCCGGGCGCGTCGCGGTCGACGGCAAGACCCTCGACACGCCGGCCTTTCTCGTGACGGCGAAAAGCGCGGTGACGGTCGACGGCAAACCGATCGCCGGCGCCAAACCGGCTGAGCTCTGGCGCTATCACAAGCCGCCCGGTCTCATTACCACCCACAGCGACCCGCAAGGACGGCCGACCGTGTTCGAGAAACTTCCCAAGGATCTCGGCCGCGTGCTCTCGATCGGCCGCCTCGATCTCGCCTCGGAAGGCCTGCTGCTGCTGACCAATGATGGCGGCCTGTCGCGCCTCCTCGAGCGCTCCGATTGGCTCCGGCGCTACCGCGTGCGCGTCTATGGCCGCCCGGATGTGGCGCGGCTCAAGGATCTATCCAAAGGCATTACTGTCGAGGGCGTGCGCTACGGCCCGATCGAGGCGGCGCTCGATTCGAGCACGGCGAGCAATGCCTGGCTCACCCTCGGCCTGAAGGAGGGCAAGAACCGCGAAGTGCGCCGCGTGCTCGAACATCTCGGCCTGCAGGTCAACCGCTTGATCCGCACCGCTTATGGGCCGTTCCAATTGGGCTCAATGAAGCGCGGCGAAGTGGCGCGCGTGCCGGCCAAAGTCGTGCGCGAACAATTGGGCAAGAATAATGCGCATCGTCGGCGGTAGCAGGCGAACACGGCGGCTGGTCGCGCCGGAGGGGCGCTCGCTACGCCCCACATCGGAGCGGGCGCGCGAGGCACTGTTCAATATTCTCGGCCACCGCGATTTCGCCTCGCACGTGATCCGGGGGTCGCGCGTCATCGATCTCTTTGCCGGCACCGGCGCGCTCGGGTTGGAAGCGCTGTCGCGCGGCGCCGCGCATTTGACGGCGGTGGAAAGCGATGCTGCGGCGCTTACCAGCCTCAAACAAAACGTCAAATCGCTCGATTTCGACGACAAGGCGCGCATCATCCAGGGCGACGCCACCCGCCTGCCGCTGGCGCCCGAACCCTGCGCCTACGCCTTTCTCGACCCGCCCTATCGCGGCGGCAAGGCGGCACCGGCGCTCGCCTCGCTGGCCGAGAATGGCTGGCTCATGGACGGCGCCATCGTTGTCGCCGAGACCAGCGCCAAGGAAGTGCTGGCCGCCCCCGAAGGCTTCGAGGAAATCGACCGGCGGCGCTACGGTGCGGCGGAAATCCTGATCATGAAATATTTGGGTTCAGCGGCGCCCGAATAATTTTTCGATATCGGCGAGCTTGAGCTCGACATAGGTTGGGCGGCCGTGATTGCATTGGCCGGAATGGGGGGTGGCTTCCATCTGGCGCAGGAGCGCGTTCATCTCCTCGGCCTTCAATTTTCGTCCGGCGCGGACGCTGCCATGGCAGGCCATGCTTGAGCAGACATCCGACAGCTTCTCCTTGAGCGCCACGCTATCGCCGAATTCGACCAGCTCTTCGGCGAGATCGCGCACCAGGCCTTTGACATCGCCTTCGCCGAGGAGCGCCGGCGTCTCGCGCACGATGACGGCGCCGGGGCCAAAGCCTTCGAGCACCAGGCCGAGGTCGGCGAGTTCCTGTTGACGCTGGGTGAGGCGCGCCACCGCGCTCTCCTCGAGCTCGACCACTTCAGGCAGGAGCAGCATCTGGCGGGCAACGCCGCCACTATCGAGATCGGCCTTGATCTGCTCATAGACCAGGCGCTCGTGCGCGGCATGCTGGTCGACGATGACGATGCCGTCGCTGGTTTGCGCGACAATATATGTGCCGTGCACCTGGCCGCGCGCCGCACCGAGCGGGAAATTTTCGCTTGTCTCCGATGTGTCTTCAACAATGTCACCTGCCGGTTCGCTCAGCGGCGCCTGATAGCCCGCCGCGACATCGGAGAGACCGCGCATCGCCGGCGCGGCGGCACGCGGATAGGGCGTGTTGCCTCCATGGGCGGGGAGCGCCGGCTGGAACGTGCCATCACCAGGCCGCACCGCGCCAAGGGCAGCGTGGCTTACCGTGGTCGCGGCGCGGTGGCCGGCCTCGGCGAGGGCGCGCTTGAGCGAACCGACAATGAGGCCGCGCACCACACCCCCGTCGCGGAAGCGCACTTCGGTTTTGGCCGGATGCACATTGACGTCGAGCGCATCCGGCGGCAGCTCGATAAAAAGCGCCAGCACCGGATGGCGTCCGCCGCCGATAAAATCGTGATAGGCGCCGCGCACCGCGCCGGCAAGCAGCCGGTCGCGCACCGGGCGGCCATTGACGAAGAGATATTGCGCCCGCGCCGTGGCGCGGTTGTAGGTCGGCAGGCCGGCAAAGCCGGTGAGCTTTACCCCCTCGCGCTCGGCCTCGACCTCGACCGCATTATCGGCAAAATCGCGGCCGATAATGAGCGCCAGGCGGGTCAGGCGATTGTCGAGCAAATCGGCGCCGGCCGGCGCGCGCAGCACATCCCTGCTGCCATCCATAAGCGTAAAGGCGATATCGGGCCGCGCCATGGCGAGGCGCGACAGGATGTCGGTAATATGACCAAGCTCGGTACGCTCGGTCTTGAGAAATTTCAGCCGTGCCGGCGTGGCGTAAAAGAGATCGCGCACGGTGACGGTGGTGCCGGGCGAGCGTGCCGCCGGCGCCGGCGCGCCAAGCGCACCGCCTTCAACGCTGAGCGACCAGCCATTCTCCGCGCCGGCCTGCCGGCTGGTAATCTCAAGCCGGCTGACGGCGCCAATCGACGGCAGCGCCTCGCCGCGAAAGCCGAGAGTGGCAATATTGCTGAGGTCGTCGTCGCGCGGCAGTTTCGATGTCGCGTGGCGCGCAATGGCGAGCGGTAATTCAGCCTCTGACATGCCGCGTCCATCGTCCGACACTTGAATAAGCGCGCGCCCGCCTTCGGCAACACGCACCTCGATATGCCCGGCACCCGCATCAACAGCGTTTTCAACCAGTTCCTTGACCACCGAAGCCGGGCGCTCCACCACCTCGCCGGCGGCGATGCGGTTGATTACGCCATCGGGCAGCAAGCGGATCGTCATGTCGCTTGGCGCAGCAAATATTCGCGCGCCAACACCTTGCCGCGCTCGACCGCCGGCTGATCGAACGGGTCGATCTCCAGGCTGAGCGCGACCAGCACGGTCTCCAGCATGAAATGCATCATCATCGCGCCCATCGCCGCCTCGTCGAGCACAGGGATGACGAACTCGCGCACCGGCCGCCCGGCCTCGGCCAGAGCATCGCCTGTCGCCGCCGCTTCGGCCGCCATCAACTCACCAAGACTGCGCCCGGCGAGATAATCCGCCCCGGCGATGGCGGCAAGACCGGCATCGATAGGCGCGCCGCCCACCGCCGCCTCGACGCGGAAAAGGGTAAAAAACTTATCGGCCGGGCCATCCAGATAAAGCTGCAACTGGCTGTGCTGATCGACCGCGCCGCGCGCCACCACGGGCGTCGTGCCAAGGCCGTCCTTGCCAAGCGATTCGGCCCACAATTGGCAAATCCACTGGGCCAGGCCGAGCAGGCGGTCGTCATAGGGCATGAACACGGTGGCGGCCGGGCTGGAGGCCAACGCCAGGGCGGCGCCGGCCGCCGGCGGCGCCGCGCCGGGCTCGTCCGCGTCCAACAGCGCGTGCAATGTTTCGTTGGCGCCCTGGCGGAAGGCTTTGGCATCGAGACCGGCGATCAACAGCGGCAGCACACCGACGGCGGAAAATACCGAGAACCGCCCGCCCAAATCGGGATCGTGATCCAATACGCTCACGCCGCGCTCTTGCGCGATACGGCGCAACGGATTGTCGCCGGGGCTGGTGACAAAGAGAAAACGCTCCGCCGCCGCCTGCTCCAGCGCGATCATGGTTTGCGCCAGGGTCTCGGCGGTGCCGCCCGATTTTGAGATGACGATAAAGCCGGTATCTGGACCACCGTCCAATTCCGCCTGCAAGCGCGCCGCATCGGGATTGTCGAGAAAGGCGAGCGCTGTCCCGTCCGCGTCCGAATTGGCGGTAAGAGCAGAAACCGCCTGGCCGCCGAGCGACGCGCCGCCGACACCTATTATGGCAATTCTGGCAAAACGCTGGCGCAGGTTTTGCGCCATGCTTTCCAGCATGGCGAGATCATCGCTGATTTCGGGATAGCGCAGAAATGTCTGTTCGCCGTTCTTCTGCCAGCCTTTAATTCGCGCCAATGCGGGCGCCGTCCGGGCCAGGGCATGAAGATAGTCTTCCTCGCTGACACCCGCCTCGAAACATTTCGTTGAGAGCTGCTCATACCGCATGGCCGCGCCGCCTCTCAGGAATCTTGCAAACCCTCCGGATCGCCGACGACGACGACGCGCAAGCGTTCCGGATTGAGCAGCCGCTTGGCCACCCGGACGATATCCGCCATGGTCACGGCTTCCATATAACCGTTGCGCCGGTCGAGATAATCGATGCCGAGCGATTCGAATTGCATCTGAACAAGGATGCCCGCGACCTTGTTGCCGCTGTCGAGGCGGAGCGGAAAAGCGCCGGTCAGATATTGCTTGGCCGCCGACAATTCCTCGGCGCTAATGCCGGTCTCGGCCAAACGGGCGATCTCGGCACGGATGATGTCGAGGGTTTGCGCCACACCGTCATTACGTGTCGCCACGCCGCCCATATAAAGGCCGGCATATTGCAACGGCGCCAGATAGCTGTAGACCGAATAGGCCAGGCCGCGCTTCTCGCGCACCTCCTCATAGAGGCGCGAGGTAAAGCCGCCGCCACCCAGTATATAATTCATCACATAGGCGGCGTAGAAATCGGCATCGTCGCGCTTCAGGCCAGGCATGCCGAACACCACGACACTCTGCATCAGCGGCATGCGCACCACCTGGGTCGCGCCGGACGCCGGGAATACCGCTTCCGGCACAGGCGTGGCGTCGGCGTGCGCGGCCAGACCAGCGAGAGCGATATCGACCAGCCGCGCGATCTCCTCCGGCGCGACATCGCCGGACGCACCGACGATCAGATTGTCGCGCGCGAAACGCCCCCTGGCCCAATCCTTGAGGTCAGCCGCGGTGATGGCGCGAATCGTCTCTTCCGTTCCGTTCGAGCGCTGGGCGTAAGGGTGATCGGCGAAAATATCGCCGAACCAGGTGCGCGCCGCGATGGTGCGCGGATTGCGCGCCTCGTCGGCGAGGATATTGAGAATCTGAGCGCGCACCCGCTCGACCGGCGCCGCCTCGAAGCGTGCCTCGCTCAAGGCCATGCCGAGCAGCTTGAACGCCTCGTCACGATTCTGGCTCAGCGTTTGCAGGCTGACAGTAACCAGATCGCGGCTGGCATTTGTGTTGAGGTGGATGGCCCGGTCGATGACGGCTTTCTGAAAGGCCAACGCACCCATTTCGCCCGCCCCTTCATTGAGCAGGCCCAAGGCAAAATTGGCGAGGCCGGCCTTGCCCGGCGGGTCGAGCACGGTGCCGCCGCGAAAGCCGAGCGAGACGGAAATTACCGGTATGTTGGCTTCCTGGACATACCAAATCTCGATCCCCGACGGCGATAGGACGCGCTGCACCCGGGCGATCGTCTCGTCGGCGCGTACCGGGGAAAACACGCTCACGGCGAGAAGCAGACAGCATATGGCGAGGAAGGCGCGGATCATCACGAGCCCTCTTCCGCCGGCAGTAAATAGCCGGTGACGGAACGCTCAGTCCGCAATACGCGGCGCGCCACCGCCATGATCTGATCGCGCGTCACGGCTTCGACCCGCTCGGGCCAGCTCTCGATTTCCTCGACCGTGATGCCGACGCTCAAGGCATTGCCGAATATGCTGGCGACCGATTGCGGATTATCGAGCGCATAAACCACAACCGCCTGTAGGCGCGCCTTGACAGAGGCGATCTCCTCGTCGCTCGGGCCGTTGGCGAGCATATCGGCAATCACCTCGTCGAGCGCCGCCTCGACATCTTCGATGGCAATGCCCGGCAGGCTCTCGGCATAAACGAAGAAACGTGACGCATCGAGCATCATCGACTGATAGGAAGTGCCGGCCCAGGCAGCCAACGCCTGATCGACCACCAACGCTTGATAGAGCCGGCTGGTCGATTTGTTGCCGAGGATCTCAGAAAAGATCTGCAGCGCCACGCTATCACCCTCGGCACCGCTACCATGGCTGGGTGCGAGATAGCTGCGCGTCAAAGAGGGCTGCGCCACCCGCGCATCGCTTAGCGTCACCCGGCGCGGGCTGATTTGCGGCGGCTCGGCCGGACGCTGGCGCGGTTTGATGCCGGCGGCTGGAATGACGCCATAATATTTTTCCGCCAGCGGTCTCAGCTCAGCGGCGGTGATATCTCCGGCGACGACAAGAATGGCATTGTCGGGCGCATAATAACGACGGTAAAAATTGAGCGCGTCGTTGTGGTCGAGGGTCTCCATCTCATGCCGCCAGCCGATGATCGGCGTGCCGTAGGGATGGCGCAGGAATTGCGCCGCGCTCATTTGCTCGGCCAATAGGGAGCCGGGATCGTTATCGGTGCGCGAACTACGCTCTTCAAGAATGACAGCGCGCTCCGGTATGACGATTTCCTCGTCCAGCACCAGCCCGCGCACCCGGCCGGCTTCGAGCGCCATGACGATTTCCAGCCGGTCGCGCGCGACATGCTGATAATAGCCGGTGTAATCCCACGAGGTGAAAGCGTTCTCCTGGCCGCCATTGCGCGCCACGATGCGTGAGAATTCGCCCGGCGGCAGATCGTCGGTTCCCTTGAACATCAGATGTTCAAGAAAGTGCGCGATGCCCGACTTGCCGACCGGATCATCGGCCGAGCCAACCCGGTACCACAGCATGTGAATGACCACCGGCGCCCGATGGTTGGGCAGAACCACCACCTCCATGCCATTGTCGAGGGTAAAATATTCCGAATTGAACGGCCCGGCGCCGGCCGGCCGGGGCGCGGACAGCGCGAGGGTAACAAGAGCAATAGCGAAAAACGAAATCAGCGCCCTGCGGCGGGCGGCACGCGATAGAATACGGGAAATTACCGCAGCGGCGCGCACCAGCTTAGAATATCCCCTCTAGGAGGGCCTTTTCGCGGCGCTCAATGACCGGCGTTTCGCCGCTATCCGGCGGCAGGCCCATGGCGGCGTTTTCGTTCAGCCTTTGCGCCTCGCCCGACGCATCGATGACTTCACCCGGCAGCTCATCGGCACGCCAGAACAGCAGTGATTCGAAGAAGCCTTCGCCCTCCTGGGCGAAAATGGTGAACTCCTCGTTGATCACGCGCCTGATTTCGGGATTGGTCTCGAGCGCATCGGCCTCGCGTAAAAAGGCGTATTCGCCTTCGCTTTCGGGGCGCGCCTGGCCGCCTCCCTCCTGACCGAATATTGAGCTTTCAGCCTGGGCCCGGAGCGGCTCTTCCTGCGGGCGCGCAGCACCCGGCCGGGGTGGCCGCAAGCTATAGTCGGGCGGCAAGGTGAGCGGCGCATTGCGCACGACGGCGAATTCATCCGGCGATTGCTTGCCGAAGCCAAGAGAATTGCCAACGCCGCCACAGCCTGCAAGGCCGGCCACACCAGCCACGGCCAGCAGCGCAACCGACGTCCGAATCGGCGCCAAACGCCGGATCGTCTTCGCAGCTCTCAAGATAAGCGTAAGCATGCTCTCTATTTAGGCTTTTTCGCCGTTGTGAACAAGCCATCGATCAACAACATTCCGACACCGACCGTGATCGCAGCGTCAGCAATATTGAAGGCCGGCCAATGCCAGGTGTTGACGTGAAAGTCGATAAAATCGATCACCCAGCCGAGGCGCAGGCGGTCGATCACATTGCCGAGCGCGCCGCCGATGATGAGCCCGAGCGCCAGTGCCGGCCATTTGCGCCGCGTGCGATAGAGCCAAAAGCCGAGGCCGGCGGCGACAACCAGGGCAAAAGCCGAGATCAACCAAACCCCAAAGCCGCCCTCGCTTTGCAACAGGCCGAAGCTGATGCCCCTGTTTTCCACCGGTACAAAATCGAGAAATCCAAGCACTTCAACACGCAGGGGCGGATCCCACAGATGGTCGCGGGCGAGCCATTTGGTGAGCTGGTCGAGAATGAGCGCCAGCACCGCGACCGGTGCACCGAAGCGGATCATCCTGGCTCACCCATCTCTTAAGGCACCTACTCCGCCGCCGCCTGGTGCGCGTCAACCGCTCCGGCGCAGCGACTACAAATATCGGCATGTGCCGGCTGGGCGCCGACATCGGCCAAAACCTGCCAGCAGCGGGCGCATTTTTCCCCGCCGGCCAGGGTCACGATAACACTAACGCCGGGCACTTCTTCAAGCTCGAAGGCGCCGTCCGGCGCGTCGCCGGCGGCGAATTGGGCCTCGGAAGTGATGAACAGCTCCGGCATATCCAAGCCATCGCAGCTTTGGCGGTAATCACCGCCGGCATGGATGGTGACGCCCGCCTGCAGGCTCGAACCGATGGTTTTATCGGCCCGCTTGATCTCGAGGGCACCGGTGACGACGCGCCGGAGATTGCGCAAAACCGCCCATTTCTCGGCCAAAGCATCGTCCCGCCAACCATCCGGGATGATTGGAAAATCGCGCAAATGGACACTGCCGTCCGCGTCCGGATGACGCAACAGCCAGGCTTCATCGGCGGTGAAACTGAGGAACGGCGCGAGCCACGCGGTCAGGCACTCAAATATCTGATCCAGCACCGTGCGCGCGGCGCGCCGGCGCGGGTTCGTGGCCGCATCGCAATAAAGCGAATCCTTGCGCACATCGAAATAAAACGCCGAGAGCTCGACCGCGCAGAAATTGTGCAGCGCGGTGAAAATGCCGTGAAAATCATAATCCTCACAGCGCTCGCGGATATCCCGGTCGATCTCCCACAGGCGGTGCAGCACCCAGCGCTCCAATTCGGGCATCTCCTCAACAGGGAGCGTTTCCGCCGCGTCGAAATCGGCGAGATTGCCAAGGAGATAGCGCAACGTGTTACGCAGGCGGCGATAGGCATCGGTCTGGTGTCTGAGGATATCGTCCGACATGCGCAAATCCTCGGAATAGTCCGAGGCCATCACCCAAAGCCGCAGAATATCGGCGCCGTAGCGGTCGATGATCTGCTGCGGCGCGACCACATTGCCGCTCGACTTCGACATTTTCTTGCCCTCGCCGTCGACGACGAAGCCATGCGTCAGCACCGCCTCATAGGGCGCGCGCCCGCGCGTGCCGCACGATTCGAGCAACGAGGAATGGAACCAGCCGCGGTGCTGATCCGAGCCTTCGAGATAGAGCGAGGCCGGCCACATCAGATCGTCGCGGTCTTCGAGAACAAAGCTGTGCGTCGAGCCCGAATCGAACCATACGTCGAGGATATCGGTGACCTTGTCATAGGCGTCCGGGTCATGCTCGGGCGCGAGGAAGCGTGCATTGTCGCTCGAGAACCAGGCATCGGCGCCCTCAATAGCAACCGCCTCGGCAACGCGTTCGACCACCTTGGCGTCGCGCAACGGCTGGCCATTATTTTTATCGACGAAAACGGTGATGGGCACGCCCCAGATGCGCTGGCGCGACACGACCCAATCGGGCCGGGTTTCGATCATCGAGCGAATGCGGCGCTGGCCCGAGGCCGGCACCCAGCGCACTTCGTCGATCGCCGTGAGTGCTTTTTCGCGCAAGCCGGTGGTGTTCATGCTGATAAACCATTGCGGCGTGTTGCGGAAAATCAGCGGCGCCTTGGAGCGCCAGGAATGGGGATAGGAATGAACCAGCTTGCCGCGCGCCAGCAGGGTGCCGGCCTCTTGCAAGGCGCCGGCCACCGGCTCGTCCGCCTTGTAGACATGCTGGCCGGCAAAGAGCGGCACATGCGGGAAGAAGGTGCCGTCGCCACCGACCGTCTGCGGCACCTCGATCGCGCCATCGGCATTGCCCGCCTGCTCGAGCCCGGAATTATAGGCCATCACGGCATCGTAATCCTCGGCGCCATGGCCGGGCGCGGTATGGACGAAGCCCGAGCCCGCTTCGGTGGTGACATGGCCTGAGGGAATAAGCGGCACGGCAAAATCATAGCCGGCGTCACGCAACGGGTGAGCGCAAACCGTACCGGCCAGAACCGCGCCATCGATGTCTTCGCTGAGCACCTTCCAAGCGCTAACGCCGCTCTCCTCCGCAATTCCCTCCATCATTTCGCCGGCGACAATCAAGCGGTCGCCCGGCTTGGCCAGGCTTTCCTCCGTCACCTCCGTCAACTCGACGAGGTGATAGTCAATGCTCTCGCCGTAACAGATGCAGCGGTTGCCGGGGATGGTCCAGGGTGTTGTCGTCCAGATAAGAACATCGGCGCCGAGCAATTCCTCCATGCCACTCTCGACAACCGGGAAGCGCACCCAGATCGTCGTCGACGTGTGGTCGTGATATTCGATCTCGGCCTCGGCCAGCGCGGTTTTCTCGACCGGCGACCACATCACCGGCTTCGAGCCCTGATAGAGACTGCCATCGACCAGGAACTTGCCGATCTCGCGCACGATCTGCGCCTCGCCCTCGAAGCTCATGGTGGTATAGGGATCGGCCCAATCGCCCATCACGCCGAGGCGCTTGAATTCGTCGCGCTGCACATCGATCCACTTCTCCGCGTGCGCGCGGCATTCCTGGCGGAATTGCACCAGCGGCACTGCATCCTTGTCACGCCCTTCCTTGCGGTAGGCCTGCTCGATCTGCCATTCGATCGGCAGGCCGTGGCAATCCCAGCCCGGCACATAGACCGAATCCTTGCCCAGCATCTGCTGACTCCGGACCACCACATCCTTAAGGATTTTGTTGAGCGCCGTGCCGAGATGAATATGGCCGTTGGCGTAAGGCGGGCCATCATGCAGGACGAATTTTTCCCGGCCCTTCGAGGCGGCACGCAGGCGATCATAAATACCGAGCTTTTCCCAACGCTCCAGCATGGCGGGCTCGCGCTCGGGCAGCTTCGCTTTCATGGCGAATTCGGCGCGCGGCAGAAATACGGTTTTGCGGTAATCGACGCTCATAATGATGGCCTGTTGGATTAGAAATTGGTTGCGGATGAAACGATACCGGGGCTTAGGCCGGCCGCCAATATTTCCCGGGCGCTGGCCGTGTCGCCGGCGATTTGTGCCTTCAATGCCTCAATCCCGTCAAAACGCCGCTCGGGGCGGACGCGCTCGACGAAGCAGGCGCGCAGACGCTGGCCGTAAAGATCGCCGTCGAAATCAAGCACATGCACTTCGAGCAGCAATTCCTTTTCATCGAAGGTCGGGCGACGGCCGAGATTGGCGACGGCGGGGTGCCACTGCCAGCCGCCGCTTGCCGCATCTTTCAGCCCGGCCCACAAGGCGTAGACGCCGTGGTCAGGATGGAGTGTTCCGCCAACGGCCAGATTGGCGGTCGGAAAGCCGAGCTGGCGGCCACGCTTCTCACCGTCCTGCACCCGGCCCTCGATCTCCCACGGGCGGCCGAGAATGCGCGCCGTGCCGGCCACATCGCCGGCGCTCAAAAGCGTGCGCGCCTCGCTCGCCGAATAGATGCCGTGCTCTGACCCGGCGACGCTGACCTGATCGACCTGATAACCGCCTTTTTCGGCATGCTGCTGCAACAGGGCAAAATTACCGCCGCGCGCCCGGCCGAAGGCGAAATCATAACCGACTACGACATGGCTGACACCGAGGCCGCCGGCCAGCAGGCTGTGGATAAAGTCATCCGCTTCCAAGGCGGCCAGTTCCGCGTCGAAGCGCAGAAGATAGAGAATATCGACGCCAAGCGCGGCAATTTCGCGCAATTTGATGCGAAACGGTGTGAGGCGGAACGGCCCATCGGTGCGACCGAAAAATTCGCGTGGATGGGGCTCGAAGGTGAGCACGGCCAACGGCGCGCCGGTGGCGCGCGCAATCTGCCCGGCCTCCGCAATAACGGCCTGGTGGCCGAGATGGACGCCATCAAAATTACCGATGGCAACGACCGCGCCCCGCCCTTGGGCAGGCACATCGCGCCAATGCCTGTAGATGCGCATGGCCGCGCCCGCTCCTACATACAAATTGTTAGTGGATAAAATCTAACATATGGCACCCATACGATCCCCTATCCCGGTTTCTCGGCAGGAGAGCGCCCGCGGGCGATGCCGGAAGCATCGTCAAGGGCGCTCGACGCATCGAGAAGCCGGGATAGGGGACCCTTAGGGCGATTTCCCAAGCCCACCGGCTGCGTTGCCCGATGCTTGCGATGGCACCGCATCGCGGCGCACCGGGCGCCTAACCGGGTGGGCTTGGGAAACCGTCGTATGGGTACCATATATTAGATTTTATCCACTAATGGATAAAAGCCAATCGCCCTAAAACGGCGCAGAGAATAGGCGCATCGCCGCATCTTGGCCAGCCATTAACCGGCATCGCCGAGCGCGCCCAGCTGTTCGCGCGTCGGCACCAAAATGAGCGCATCGCCCGTTAGAACCACCTTGTCGCCAACGCGGCACTCGGTATCCATTTTGGCGCGCCGCTTGGCGCTAAACAGCTCCGCCACGGTAACGCTCGCGACGACCTCGTCTCCGGCGCGCACCGGCGCCATAAACCGCAGATTTTGGCTCATATAAATACAGCCCGGCCCCGGCATGCGGGTGCCGATCACAGCCGAAATCATCGCCGCGGTATACATGCCATGAACAATACGACCCTCAAACATGGTGCGCCCGGCAAACGCCTCATCGAGATGCAAGGGATTGTTATCGCCCGACACTTGGGCGAACAGTTCAACATCGCTCTGGGTAATAACACGGCGATAAACACCCTGCATGCCCACGTGCAAATCCTCAAAACAATAGCTCGTCAGGCCGTCCTCGTTCGCCGCTGGGTGCATTCCGTTTCCTTATCATCTGGGAGAGTGTTGCCAAGGCGCATTCCGCACAATTTGTGCAGCGCAATATAGGCGCCTTATAGCGCACCTGGCGAATTCGCCGCAAGCGCTAGTCCATATATGGTTTCGCTCGAAACGAACCATTGTGCGGCGCACCATCGTTGCACGCCATTTGACAGGCACATGCGCAAATCCTACAGATCAAAATCAAAGGAGAACGCGATGATCACACTCAACGCCATCTTGAAGGCCAAGCCCGGCAGCGAAGAGACGCTGCATCAGGCGCTGGTTGAAATCGGCGATTATGTCAGCCACAACGAGCCCGGCACGGTCGGCTTTTTTGTCGGGCGGGACACCAGCGATCCTCTAATATTCAATACCTATGAGCGCTTTGTCGACACAGAGGCCATGGACGCCCATAACGGCTCACCCTACCGGGCCGAATGGGGCGATAAATATGGCGATCTGTTCGACGGCGAGATCACGCATTATGTTTGCGAAGAAATCTTCAGTAAATAAACCCAGCAAGACAAAACGACAGGGAGGTCGTCATGGCAAAGTTTCCCACGGTACGCACACCCACCATTGAGGAAGTGCTCGACATCGCCGATTCCTACGGCTTGTCGATTTCGGTCGATGAGGCCGAATCCTATCAGGGCCTGATGGCCGGGACGATCCAGTCCTATCACCGTATCGACGATTTGGTGGAGCCCAAACTGCCGGTGAAATACCCGCGCACGCCGGGCCACCGGCCGAGCGCCGAAGACAATCCCTATAATGCCTGGTATTGGAAAAGCGAAGTCAAGGGCAAGGCCAAGGGGCCGCTTGCCGGCAAAAAAATCGTCCTCAAGGACAATATCTGCCTCGCCGGCGTGCCGATGATGAACGGCGCGACGGTGCTGGAAGGCTATGTGCCGGATGTGGATGCCACCGTGGTGACGCGTATCCTCGATGCCGGCGGCACGATTATCGGCAAGGCGGCCAACACCTATCTATGTTTCGACGGCGGCAGCGCCACGACCGCCACCGGTATGGTCGAAAATCCGCACAAGAAGGGCTATTCCTCAGGCGGATCCTCGGCCGGCAGCGCGGTTCTGGTCTTGATCGGCGAAGCCGATATGGCGATGGGTGGCGACCAGGGCGGCTCGATCCGCATGCCGGCGGGTTGGACGGGTGTCTATGGCCACAAGCCGACGCATGGCCTGGTGCCCTATACCGGCGTGTTTCCGATTGAGCAGACCCTCGATCATACCGGACCGATGGCCAACAATGTGACCGATCTCGCCACCCTGCTGCAGGTCATCGCCGGACCGGATGGCCATGACCCGCGCCAGATCGGCACCAAGACGCAGAACTACGTCAAGGCGCTCGGCAAGGGCGTCAAGGGTATGACCATCGGCATCCTGAAAGAAGGCTTCGGCCATGCCAACAGCGAGAAGGCGGTCGACCAGAAGGTCAAGGCGGCGGCGCAAAAGTTCAAAAAACTCGGCGCCAAGGTCAAACAGGTCTCGGTGCCGCTCCATCTCTATGGGCTCGACATTTGGAATGCCATCGCCGTTGAAGGCGCCACCGAACTGATGGTCAAGGGCAACTCCATGGGCACCAATTGGGAGGGCTACTACGCGACCTCCCTGCTCGACGCCTATGCGCATGGCTGGCGCGAACGGCCGGACGATCTCTCGACGACGGTCAAGCTGGTGATGCTGCTGGGCGAGTATATGCACCAGAATTATCACGGCCACTATTACGCCAAGGCGCAAAACCTCAGCCGCAAACTGCGTGAGGCCTATGACGCGGCGCTTGAGGATGTCGATGTGCTGGTCCTGCCGACATTGCCGATACAAGCGACCAAACTGCCGGCGCCGGATTGTTCGATGGAAGAATATGTCGATGCGGCGCTCAACATGCTGAACAACACGGCGCCGTTCGATTGCTCCGGCCATCCCGGCATGAACGTGCCATGCGGCATGAATAACGGCCTCCCCATCGGCATGATGCTGGTCGGCAAGCGCTATGACGATGCCGCCGTGATCCAGGCCGCGCATGCCTTTGAGGGCATCGGCAACTGGAAGAAAATGTAGCCGGGCGAGCGCACGGTTATGGGCCAAGGAACAGCGCGGCGGTGGATCACCACCGCCGCGTTTGTTTTTGCTCTTTTCGCGGTCGCAGGCAGCGGCGCGGCGGAGGAGCGGGCGTCGGACGATTTTGAAGCGCTCCTGGAGCCGATCCGGCTGCACTATGATATCCCGGCGCTGGCGGCAATATTAATGCATGGCGACCGGGTCGCCGGCATCGGCGCCGTTGGCTACCGCAAATCGGGCGAGACCACCGAAGTCAGCCGCGCTGACCGTTGGCACCTGGGATCGATCGGCAAATCGATGACCGCCACCATGATCGCGCGCCTGGTTGAACGCGGCACTTTTTCGTGGGACCTCAATATCGGCAAGGCGCTCGGCGCGGTCGTTCCGGAGATGGACGATTCCTACCGCGCCGTGACGATGGAGGACCTGCTGTCGCACAGGAGCGGCCTGGTCGGGGCGATGACTGAGCTTGATATCTGGGACGGTAATCTGTGGCGCAGCACCAAGGCGAAATCCGAACTGCGCCTCGCCATTGCCGAGGAAGCGTTGGCGCTGATACCGCAGGCCTTGCCGCGCGTGGTCTTTCATTACAGCAATGCCGGCTATGTCATCGCCGGCAGCATGGCCGAACGCGCCGCCGGGGAACCCTGGGACGAGCTCATGATTAACGAGTTGTTCGAGCCGCTCGGCATGACGTCAAGCGGCTTCGGCGCGCCCGGCACGGCGGCCAAGCTCGATCAACCCTGGGGCCATTATGAGGGCCGCTCGCGCATTGTTCCGGTCGAGCCCGGATTGGGCGGCGACAGCCCGCCGGCGCTCGGCCCGGCCGGCACCATCCATGCTTCGCTTGACAATGTCGGGCGCTATCTTTCGGCCCATTTGCTCGGTGCGCGTGGGCGTGGCTGGCTGCTCGAGCCGGAAACCTTTGGCCAATTGCACCGCCCGCGCGGCGATGAGGATTACGCCCTCGGCTGGGTCGTGGTGGCAAGCCCGCTCGCCGGCGGCCTGGCGCTGACCCATGCCGGCAGCAATCTCAACTGGTACTCGGTCGCCTGGGTCATGCCGGTGCTGAACATCGCCCTCTTTGTCGTCACCAACCAGGGCGGCGAGGCGGGCTTCCGCGCCGTTGACGATGCGGTCGGCGCGATCATGCAATATGCCGGCGAGACCATCCCCGGCATCGCGCGCTAACGCTGAGCGCTATTCGTCCAGCACCACCGTAGCTTCGACCTCGCAGAGAAAATCCGGCGTATAGAGCGACTGCACGCCAAGCAGGGTCGCCGATGCAGGCATCATCCCTTCGAACAATTTAAGATTGGCGGCGTTGACCACTTCGCCGTCCTCGAGGCCCTTATAATTCGCAACATAGGTGTTGAGGCGCACGATATTGGCCGGTGTGGCGCCGATCTCATCCAGGATTATCTTGATATTGGCGTGCGCCTGAGCCAGTTGGCTGGCGAGGTCCGGGCCGGCGATATTGCCATCGACATCCCAGCCCACCTGGCCCGAGAGATAAACCGTCTTGCCGCCTTCGGCCGCAACCGCATGGCTCAAACCATAGGGCAGATACGGCGCCAATTTATCCGGATTGATATGTGTTAGTTTTGCCATTCGCTCGTCTCCCTGCAATTTTGGTTAGGCCGTCTCCTGTACGTCCAGGGACAGCTCCGCAATCATTGTCTCGCGCATTTTGAATTTTTGGATCTTGCCGGTGGCGGTCATCGGGAAACCGTCGACAAATTTGACATAGCGCGGAATTTTAAAGTGCGCGATCTGGCCCTTGCAGAAGGCGCGAATCTCTTCTTCATTCGATTCCTCGCCTTCCTTGAGGCACACCCAGGCGCACAGCTCCTCGCCATATTTCTCGTCCGGCACGCCGATCACCTGAACGTCCTGGACCTTGGGATGGCGATAGAGGAATTCCTCGATCTCGCGTGGATAAACATTTTCGCCGCCCCGGATCACCATATCCTTGATGCGCCCGACGATCTTGCAAAAGCCCTCTTCGTCGATGGTCGCCTGATCGCCGGTGTGCATCCAGCCGGCATCGTCAATCGATTCCTCGGTTTTCTCATCATCGTTCCAGTAACCGAGCATGACCGAATAACCGCGCGTCAGAAGCTCGCCGGGTTGGCCGGGCGCAACGATAATGCCGTCGTCATCGATGATTTTTACCTCGACATGCGGATGCACGCGGCCGACCGTCGAGACCCGCCGCTCGATCGAATCTTCGGCCGAGCTTTGGAAGCTGACCGGGCTGGTTTCGGTCATGCCATAAGCGATGGTGACCTCTTCCATATTCATGTCACCGATCACCCGTTTCATCACTTCGATCGGGCAGGGCGAGCCGGCCATGGTACCGGTGCGCAGCGACGAGAGATCGAAATTGGCGAATTCGGGATGGTCGAGCTCGGCGATAAACATGGTCGGCACGCCGTAAAGCGCGGTGCAGCGCTCGGCCTCGAGCGCGCGCAAAACTTCGAGCGGATCGAAGCCCTCGCTCGGATAGACCATCGCGGCACCGTAAGCGGCGCACATCATGTTGCCCATGACCATGCCGAAACAATGGTAAAGCGGCACCGGAATGCACACCCGGTCCTGCTCCGAGAGGCCGAGCGCCTGGCCGTTGAAATAGCCATTGTTGAGAATATTGTGGTGCGTCAGCGTCGCCCCCTTGGGAAAACCGGTGGTGCCGCTGGTGAACTGGATGTTAATGGCGTCGTCGAATTGTAGCTCGGACTGTAATTTTTCGAGCTGGCCACGCTCGGCCTCTCCCGCCCGCCCGGCGAGCTCGGAGAAATTGAACATGCCGGCGCTCTTTTCCGCGCCAAGTCGGATCACCGTCTTCAGATGGGGCAATTTTTCGCTGGCCAGCTCGCCCGGTGCGGATTGATCGATCTCCGGCGCCAGCTCTCTAATCATTTCGAGGTAGCGGCTCGATTTGAAGGATTCAGCCGATATCAGCGCCTTGCACTCCACCTTGTTAAGCGCATATTCCAATTCCGATAGGCGGTAGGCCGGATTGATATTGACCAGAACCAGCCCCGCCTTGGCGCTGGCGAATTGGCTCACGGCCCATTCCGAATTGTTCGGCGACCAGATGCCGATACGGTCGCCGCGCTCAAGACCCAGGGTCAATAGGCCGGCCGCCACGGCATCGACTTCGCGCTTAAGCTCTTGGTAGGACCAGCGTATGTCCTGATGGCAGACGATCAAGGCATCGCGGCCGGCGTGGTGCGCGGCGGTCTCGTCGAATTGCTGGCCGATCGTCTTGCCGATCAGCGGCACATCGCTCGCGCCGTGAACGTAACTCTGGGTTATTTTATCCATCGAAATTTCTCCACCTGGCATCTCCCAACTCAAAGCCGGACGGAAAATGTATCAAAAACCCGCCACCTTCCGCACCCATCGATTTCGCCGCCACGGCAATTGCCGGCGGTTTTATGGATTCGGTCTACGTCCTTTGTTAGAGGCCGGATTGACGGCGAGCCCAAATGAAGTGTTAATGTGCGGCAAATTCAATTGTCGGGTGGCGGTTTCGGCAATCTGCCTGAGGGGAGCAAGGTTCGGGTGAATCAAGAAATACTCGAAAAACTATCGCGCGTGCGCCTGTTGGAAGACATGAGCGCGGAGGCCATCTCATCGCTTGAGAAACGCAGCCACTGGCGGCGCTATACCCGCGATGAGCAAATTCTCGACCGTGACAGCCCATCGCGCGATGTCTTTTTAATCGTCGAAGGCAGCGTCGAGGTGGTCAATTACTCCATCTCGGGACGCGAGGTGGCGTTCGGCCATGTTTCCGAAGGCGGCTATTTCGGCGAATTGTCGGCCATCGACGGCGGCCGGCGCTCGGCCAATATCATTGCCGTCGAGAGCAGTCTGCTGCTCGTCGTACCGCCCGACATCTTCACCGATATTCTCACCCAGAGCCCGCCGGCGACGATGCAGGTTTTGCGCCGCCTGGCGCACATTATCCGCACCGCCGACGACCGCATCATGGACCTCAGTACGCTAAAGGCCGTGCAGCGCGTCTATGTCGAACTGTTGCGCCTCACCGAATTCGACGAAAAAGCCGAGCGCGACCTGATTCGCCCGCTGCCGACGCAGCGCGACCTGGCGCGCCGCGCCAGCACGTCGCGTGAGACCGTGGCGCGTGTTCTCGGCCAGCTGACACGGGCCGAAGTGGTGGAGCGCAAAGGGCGCACGCTCTTTATCCTCGATAAGGAGCGCATGATGGATATGACCGACGCCATGGAAGGCGACGAGGAATCGCTGCGTTAAGGATAGTTGCCCCTAAGGATAGTTTCTGTGGCAAGTATCCTGTGATTTGCATCACATGAATTGGCGCACAACCGCTCTATTCTAACCCTGTTATCTACCGGCGCGATGGCAAATGGGGTGCGTGTCATGGGTGAATTACGGCAACCGCAGAAACGCGATACGGCCATGCTTTTACCGTGGCTCAAGCTGAGCGACCCGATCGAATTCGAGCTCCTCGCCCATTCCTGTTACGCCATGAATACCAATCCGGCGGAACCGATCGGTGCCTATCTGAGCGACCTCTCCGCCCTGCCCGAAACCCTCATCGCCCGCTTTTTGAGAACACCTGATACGGCCGCGCTGGCCGTCCTCTGCCGTTCGTTAGGGCTATCACGCAGCGCTTTCGAGGCGCTGACCCTGTCCTGCGCTCCGACGCTCGGCAGCGCCTCCCTCACCCCGGCCTGCGCTTTGTTCGACGCGCTTAGCTGCAAGCGGGCGGAACGCATTGTCGCCTATTGGCGTATTTGCGAGCCCGGCGACAATGAGCCGGTGCGCTTTGCCGTGCCGCGCCAGCACCGGGAAGTCTGAGCACTACTCTCTCGGCAATTCGAGCCGCAATTCCACCCCACCCAGCCCATGTTGTGAATCACCGCCGCGGATAATGACCTCGGTTATGGTTGGCGCGATCTCGACGCCCGAGAGGCTGCGCGTAAAGGGCTGCTCGCCGACATGGGGATGAGCCAGCACGCGCGTCGCCAACAGCGTGCCATCCGGCGCCACCACCTGCCAACGGTCGGCATAGTGATCCCAGCCCTCGTCGGCGTGGCGCAGGGTAACGCTGAAATGATAGCTATTGTCAGCGCCCCGGCGCGCTTTGGCTTCGAGCACATCGGCCTCCCCGGCGATGGCCGGCGCCGCCAAGCTGAAAACGCCAATGAGCGCCACGATTGCCGCCATTTTTCGGATCCGCATTGCCTCACCCGCTGCCGGTATTCCCATTGTATTCGGCCCCATCTGAACGCTGGCCAAGGCCGGGTCGTTGCCGCATGATGTCACGACTTTTGCTAGAGTAAAATAGTTCCGGGCGAACAACCCTATGACGGACGCAACGCCAAATTTTTGCTTCAACTGTGGCGCCAGCCTGCCGCAGGGGGCAAATTTCTGCCCCGGCTGCGGTACGGCGGTACAAGCCCCGGCGGCGGCGGCAGCCGCGCCGGCCACACCAGCCGCGCCAGCGGCGCCCCAAGAGAGCCCGCCCGAGCAAACGCCAAGCGGTGAGCGCCGCCAGGTCACCATTCTCTTTATCGATCTCTCCGGCTACACGCGATTATCCAACGAACTTGATGCCGAACAGGTGCATGCACTGCTCGAACGCTTCTTCGGCAAGGTCGATTCGGAGATCAAGAATTTCGGCGGCGCGGTCGACAAGCATATCGGCGATGCGGTGATGGGCGTGTTCGGCGCGCCGGTCGCGCATGACAATGACCCGGAACGCGCGGTTCGCGCGGCGCTGGCGGTGCATGCGGCGATGGTCGAACTGAGCAGTGAAACGGGCCGCGAATTGACCGTCCATATCGGTATCGCCAGCGGTCGGGTGGTCGCCAGCGGCACCGGCAGCGACAGCCACCGCGAATACACCGTCACGGGCGAATCGGTGAATTTGGCCTCGCGCCTGCAGGAAATGGCAAAAGGCGGCGAAACCTACATATCCGATGCGGTTTATCAGGCAACGCGCAAGCTGATCGCGGCGCGCACCATCGGCGAAATATCGGTCAAGGGCTTCGATTCCGCTGTCATGGCGTATCAACTGGAAGGCCTGCTCGCCAGCGATGACGGGGCGCAAACGAATATTTTCGTCGGCCGCCAGCCGGAGCTGAAAAAATTCAAGGGTACCGCCGATGCCTGTCTGGAAACCGGCCGCGGTGAGATCGTCTACATTGTCGGCGATGTCGGCATCGGCAAGACGTCCCTGCTGAACCGCTTCAGCGATATTGCGCGAGAACGTAAATTTGCCGTGCACGAGGTGGCGGTGTTTGATTTCGGCGTCGGCAAGGGCCAGGACGCGATCGGCGCCCTGGCGCGCCGCCTGCTCGGCATTCCCGCCGGCACGGCCAAGGTAATACGCCGCGAGGCGGCGCAGACAGCGCTCAACAACGGCGTCTTCAATCAAAGCCACGCCGCCTTCGTCAACACTTTGATCGACGTGCCGCAGCCGCCCGAACTACGCGCCATGTTCGACGCCCTCGACCATGAGGCGCGCAATCAAGGCCGCCAGGCCGCGCTGGCGGCGCTGATCGAGGGCGCCGCCGCCAAACAGGCGCTGCTCATTTCCGTCGACGATATTCACTGGGCCGAGGCGGACACGCTTGACGATCTTGCGGTTGTCGCATCTGCGCTTAACAACAGCCCGGTCGTCCTCGTGATGACAGCACGGCGCGGCGGCGATCCTCTCGATCAGGTTTGGCACAACCGTATCGCCGATGTGCCGATGACCACCGTCAATGTCGGTCCGTTGCGCGAAGAAGATGCCAAAGCGTTGGCCCAGACCTATTTCGACAAGATCAACCGCTATACCCTCGACTGTATTGAGCGCGCTGCGGGAAACCCGTTGTTTCTCGAGCAGCTTTTGATCAACGCCCATGCCCAGCAAACCAGTGAAATCCCCGATTCGATCCAAAGAATCGTGCTGGCCCGCCTCGACCGGCTCGATGCAGCGGATAAGAATGCGCTGTTGGCGGCATCGGTGATCGGCCAGCGGTTCGGCCTCAACATGCTGCGCCACATCATCGACGATAAGAATTTCGATTGCGCCGGTTTGGTCAAAAACTATCTCATCCGCGAAGATGGCAGTGATTTCGTCTTTGCCAATGCGCTGACCCGCGACGGCGCCTATGATTCCCTGCTCCAGGCCAAGCGGCGCGAGCTGCATAAGAAGGCGGCGGAATGGTATGACGGCAGGGATTCGGTGCTGCGCGCCCAGCATCTCGACAGGGGCGATGATGCCGGCGCGGGCGATGCCTACCTCAAGGCAGCACGTGAAATCGCCGACCTGCACCGTTACGACCAATCCTTAAGCCTGCTCGAAAGAGCTCTGGAGCTAACCGACGACTCCGGCCGCCCCCAGATGACGCTCTATCGCGGCGAATTGCTGCTCTCGGCGGGGCGCGGCGAGGAAGCGGCGGGGGCCTATCGCCAGGCCTATGACATGGCGGACGAGGATTTGGCGCGCTGCGACGCCCTGATCGGCCAGGCGGCCGGCCTGCGCCTGACCGGCGGGCGCACGGAGGCGATGGATATTCTCGCGCGCGCCGAAGAAATTGCCGAAGAGGCCAATTTTACCATCGGCCTGGCGCAAATTTATTATTACCGGGGCAGCCTGCTGTTCGTCGATGGCGACCGCGAGGGCTGTCTCAACGCACATGAAAAGGCGCTCGATTGTGCCACCGAAGCCGACGCGCCGCACTGGCAGGCGCACGCGCTGAGCGGGCTCGGCGATGCCTATTACGCACGCGGCCAGATCGCCACGGCGCATCATTTTTTTAACCGCTCGATCGAGCTCTGCCGCAGCCTCGGCCTGGGCGCGCTCGAGACCGCCAACCGCAACATGGTCCTGCGTACCTGGATTTATCAGAACGAATGGGATGCCGCGGCGGACGAATGCCGCGCGGTTGCGGAAGCGGCGTGGCAAATCGGCAATCGCGGCGCCGAGCTGGCCGCCCGGCTCGGTTTGGGGTGGATCGCCACCGAGATGGCGGACTATGACGCCGCCAAGCGGCACCTGAATAACGCCCTCGATATCGCCCGTGCGACCAAAATGAAGCGCTTCGAAGCGATCGGCCTGATGAATCTGGCGCGCTGTTTGATTTTTCAGGGCGAGCGTGCGCAAGCGGCCGAGCTGGCGCGCGAAGCGGCCGGCATCTGCCGCGACACCGGCATGGGCTTTTGCGGCCCGGGCGTGCTCGGTGTGCTCGCCCTGGCCAGCGAATCTGCCGAGGAGAGAGACAAGGCGCTCGGCGAAGGCCAGGCCATTCTCGACAAGGGTTGTCTCGGACATAATTTCTATTGGTTCCACAGAGACGCCATGGAAAGCTATTTGGAGCGCCGCGACTGGCAGGGCGCCGAACGCCACGCCCAGGCGCTGGCCGATTTCATGGCCGAGGACCCGCTGCCCTATGCGGTGTTTTATATCGAGCGTGCGCGCGCCATTGCGGCGATCGGCAGCAACTCCAATGATGCCGCGGCGCGGGCCGAGATAGACCGGCTGCGCGGCTATGCGCAGGATACCTATCTGCGTGCCGCTCTTGCCGGCCTCGATCGCATCGCTCAGGCTGGGTAGACAACTCCAACAGCAAAGAATGGGTCGAAAATATGGATCTCGGTATCTCAGGCAAGCAAGCCATCGTTTGCGCCTCGAGCAAGGGGCTGGGGCGTGCCTGCGCCCTATCACTGGCGGAGAACGGCGTTTCGGTGGTGATTAACGGGCGCGATCAAAAAGCGCTCGACGCGACGGCGCGCGATATCGAAAGCGCCCATGATGTCGAAGTGACCCGCGTCCAGGGCGATGTCAGCACGCTGGAGGGCCAAGGCGCGCTGCTGGAGGCCTGCCCCAATCCGGATATTCTGATCAACAATAATGGCGGCCCGCCATTCAAGGATTTCCGCGAGCTTGACCGCGATGCCATGGTCGCCGGTGTCACCATGAACATGATCACGCCGATTGAACTCATTCAGAAAGTGATCGACGGCATGGCCGAGCGGCGCTTTGGCCGGATCGTCAATATCACCTCGCTCTCAGTCAAGATGCCGATACCGGGGCTCGACCTCTCGAGCGGCGCGCGCGCCGGACTGACGTCGTTCTTGGCCGGGGTCGCGCCGAAAGTGGCCGCGCACAATGTGACGATCAATAATGTCCTGCCGGGATTCTTTCTCACCGACCGGCAGAATGCGGCGCTCAACAAAGCGATGGAGGAGCGCGGCCTCAGCCTTGAGGAAGCCATCGATGAGCGCGCGCAAACGGTGCCGGCCAAGCGCTTCGGCGATCCGGCCGAATTCGGCGAGGCGTGCGCTTTCCTCTGCGCCGCCCAAGCCGGTTACATCACCGGGCAGAATCTCTTGATCGATGGCGGCCGGTTTCCCGGCGCGTTTTAAATTCCGGGGCGGCTACTCCGCGTCGGCCGCGACCTGCATGCGGACAATAACATCGGGATCTTTGACCCGCCCGCTCTGGCCGGCGCCCTTTTTGATCTGATCGACGAAGTCCATACCCTCGACGACCTGACCCCAAACGGTATATTGCCGGTCGAGCCAGGAGGACGGCGCGAAGACAATAAAGAACTGGCTGTCCGCACTGTCCGGTTTTTGCGAGCGCGCCATGGAAACGGTGCCACGCACATGCGGCTCGCCTGAGAATTCGGCTTTGATATTCTGACCCGAACCACCGATGCCCAAGCCCTTCGGATCACCGGTTTGCGCCATGAAGCCATCAATGACGCGGTGCCACTTCAGGCCGTCGTAAAAGCCTTCACGTGTCAATTCCTTGATCCGCGCGACATGATTCGGCGCCAAATCCGGGCGCAGTTCGATCACCACGCGGCCATCCTTGAGATCGAGATAAATTGTATTTTCAAGATCGCGAGCAGTCGTATCAGAGGCCATAATTCCAATTCCCAATCCAGCTATCGCCAACCAGCGTAAAAAAAACCACATATATTCTCTCCCCGTTGGCACCTTTATTCGAGCCCGTGCACGCAACGCATGCTCGCAACTGCGCCATGACCTGTTACCATGCCGCCATGCGCTCGATTCTCGTTGTTACGGCAATTATGGCCTTATTTTTCTCGGCGGCAACAATTGCGCGCGCCGATGATGGTGATTTGCTCGGCCAGGCGAGAAATCTCTTTGCCGCAGGAGACTATTTACCGGCGGCGGAACAGGCGCGCGTCGCCGGCGGCGCCGAGGGCCTCGCGCTGGCAACGCAAATTACCTGCTATTTCGGCCGCTATCTGGCGCCCGAGGAAGAGCGCCTGGCGCTTTATGAAAGCGCGATTGAGATGGCGGCAGCGGCGTTGGAGCTCAACCCCAACAGCGCCTTTGTGCAGGTACAAAATGCCCATGCGCTCGGGCGTTACTCGCAGCAGATCGGCGTTGTCGAAGCGATCAGCGAAGGCCTGGCCGGGCGGGTGCGCGAGCATATCGATGCGGCGCTGGCGCTTGAAGCCGACAATTCCGCGGCGCATATGCTGCTCGCCAATTGGCACGCGGCAATTATCAACAATTCCGGCTTTATCGGCCGCATGGTGTATGGCGCCGAGGAAGACGAGGTCTTCGCCCATTACGCCGAAGCCATTCGCCTTTCGCCGGATGTCCTGCAAATTCGCATCGAATTCGCCCGCGCGATCCTCGAACTTGACGCTGACGACAACGCGACGCTCGCCCGCGAACAGCTCGAAGCGGCGCTGGCGCTGCCCACCGAGACAGCGTTTGACGAAATATTGCGCGGCGAAGCGACGGCGCTAATGAACGGCTTGAATTAAGACGCGCGCGCCATCTCCAAATATTGCCCAACCGCCTTGGCCAGCGATCCCGATTGATCGGAGAGCTTGCTCGATGCCGTCAGCACCGTTTCGGCGGCCGATTTAGAATCTCCGACCGCCTCCGATATGCCACCGATATTGTTTGACACATCCTGCGTGGTTTGCGTCGTGCGCTGCATGGTCTCAGCAATTTCCGTGGTCGCCGCACGCTGCTCCTCAACCGCGCCCGATACGGCGGTCGAAGATTCGGACATATTCCTGACCGTATCGCCAACGCCACCGATCGCGCTGGCGACAATATCGCAGGTTTCCTGAATGGTCGCGATTTGCGTTGAAATCGATTCCGTTGCCTTGCCGGTTTGCGACGAAAGATTCTTGACCTCCGAGGCAACCACGGCAAAGCCCTTGCCGGCGGCGCCGGCGCGCGCCGCTTCGATTGTCGCGTTCAACGCCAGCAGGTTTGTCTGATCGGAAATCCCCTTGATGAGCTCGGCGACTTCGCCGATCTCGGCTGATGATTCAACCAGTGCGGCAACGGCCGTGCCCGCATTATCAACTTCGGCCACGGCTTTGGACGTGATTGTCGCCGAATTGTCGACCTGTTTGGCGATCTCTGAAATGGAGGAGGCCAATTCCTCGGCGGCGGCGGCGACAGAGGCAACATCATCCGACATGCCACCGGCGCGGTCCCGGATGACATCCGCCTGCGTGCCGGCATTGCCAACGGTTCCGGACAATTGCTCGGCGGTCGAGTGAAGATCGCCGGCGGAACTGCCGACGGTATCGACCACACCCTTCACAACATCCTCGAACTCGTCCGTCAATTCGGCGAAGCGCTCGACCTTGCCCTGCATGCCGACCGTTGCTTCATTGATGATGCGCGCCGTACCGAGAAACGCGCCCGGCATGCCGCGCTCGATCACGCGGCGATAAAAGATGCCTTTGCTGACATTGCTTAAAGAAGCGCCGGATTCACGCACAAAGGCGTCGGTCACATCGAGCTGATGATTGAGATTGCGCAACATCTCGGCAACATTGCCTTTATCGCGGATGCCCACCACCCGCGCCTCCAAATTGCCCTTTGCCGCCTGGGCGCAAACATCGGCGGCCTGGCGGCAGCTGGCTGATGTTTGTGTCAGGGAGAAAAGCGCCGCCAGGGGACCAACGCCGGCGGCAAACAGAAATGCCGCCTCGGCGCCCCAGAGAACGATGCCACCCAGGCCGCCGGCGAGCACCAGCGCCAGCGACAACCAGCAAAAAATCTTAGCCTTGGAGAGAGAAGACAAATTCATCGTAGCTCACGCCTTTTTCTTTGAGAATGCCGACAAGCATCTGGAACGACGCTTCCATTCCTTTTTTACGATCGGTATGACTGCGTTCTTCAGCCAACAAGCTGTCATAGAGACCGGAGATGAATTCCACCGCCGGGCGGTCGGGAACACGCCGGTTCGAGTGGTATCCGATGATCGTGCCTTTATGATCGAAACTCGGCGTCGCATGGGCGAGCACCCAATAATGATCGCCGTTAAGCGCCATGTTTTTCACATAGGCGAATATCTCGTTGCCCGCCCCGAGCGTATCCCACAGAAGTTTAAATACCGCACGTGGCATGTCGGGGTGGCGGATCACGCTGTGCGGCGCGCCAATCGCCTGATGCTCGCGCATTCGCGCCACTCCCAGAAATATATCGTTGGCGTAAGTGATGTGGCCGCGAATATCGGTCTTGCTGACGATGATGTCATTTTCGCCAAAGAATGTTTCCCGGCCACTGGGCGAAACCGAGCTTGCGAGTTTGCGTTTCAGTGGCTTGCCCGTCTGATGCTGCAGTGAAGCGCGCCCCGGAACAATCGATTGAAGCATTGTGGTGCCATCCCCCCGGCAATTTCACGATCGCGTCGAGCGCAGGTTAATTTTCGTGTTGCGTACCGCTCTTCATTCCGTTCGAGCTTGACCGCAACGACCGCAACATAGGTGATCGAGGTTTCCAATTCCTAAACGGAAAGGAGTCTTCCCATTTTTTTCGGGGGATTATTTCGGCTAGTTAACTTTGGCTATGCCGGCGTCATCGGCACAGCCGCTTCGACCTCGCGCAGCACATCATCAAAGGCGGATGTTTTTTCCAAAACCGCGTGCGCTCCCAAATGGCGCGCCATTCTCAACCAATCAATGTCACCCCAATTTGGTTTTCCAAAGAGGACGATGATCGGCAATCCTGGCCATCGCCGGGACACTTCGCGCAACAATTCCAGGCCATCAAAATCAGGCATGAAAATATCGGTCACAATGAGGTCAATGGCTTCATATTGAAGCACTTTCATGGCTTCGGCGCCGGATGATGCCGTTACGGTGCACCAGCCATGAAGCTGAAACAGCATGGCGAGTGAATCCCGCACACTCTGTTCATCGTCAATCAGCAATATCGTCCGTGATCTATCGGGCAGCTCCGATGAAACATCGGCCACCGTCCCGGCGTCGCCGTAATTCATTGCCATGCCTATTCAACCACCCCAACGAAGCGAACAGCCCCGCGCCGACGCGCGCTGAATGCTAACTATCATTAACGACAGCAAAGATGACATTCGCAATGCCACGTACGCATTCGCCCGCATGCCGTAAATCATATTTTGGCCGCTCTAAGTCGTGCCGAGAGCCTTGCGCACACAACCAACAAACAGTTCGACTTGGACCGGTTTTTCAAGAACCGCAACGGCGCCCATCCTGGTCGCGTAAGCTTGTGCCGATGCTTCGGAACGGCCCGATATCACGATAACGGCGAGATTGCTTTTCAATTCGGCCAAGCGGTCCAATACATTGAGCCCGCTTGTGCCGGGCATATTGATATCGAGCACAAGCGCGCCGCCGGAGTTCAAATCCGCCTGGGCGAGAAACTTATTGCCGCAATCGAATGTCGCTGCGCTAATACCAATGGATTCCAGTAAAACTTTGAGAGAATCCAGTACGGCAAGATCATCGTCAACGATATAGACAAGGCCGCTCTTTGTGCTCAAATTCGGCTTTCGCCTCTTTTTTGGTCGCTGAGACACAGGCTAGAAAACGAGAGTTAACACAGAAAACATTCGGTCAGGATTCGTAGCACTACTTATATAAAGCCCTGACTATACCTTAAGTGCGAATTATGTATCATCGAGTTTCGCCCTGGCTTCGAGCGCGAGATGGACGATTTCCGACAGGCTTGATGCATCCAATTTTTTCATGATCCGGCTGCGGTGAACTTCGACGGTGCGCGGACTGATGGCGAGTTGCCGCGCGATCATCTTGTTTTGCGCCCCTTCAACCAGGCAATCGAAGACTTGGCGCTCGCGCCGCGTCAAGGTATCGAGACGGGCAGCCGCCGCCGTGGCGACAGCTTGTTTGCCACGCGCCTCGGCATCGCTTTCAAGCGCCGTGCGAATCGCGCGCAACACGAGTTCGCTATCGAACGGCTTCTCTAAAAATTCCGCCGCGCCGGCTTTCATCGCACTGACGGCGGAGGATACATCGCCGTGCCCGCTGATAACGATGAAAGGCATTGTCACACCGCGCTGCGACAGGATGCGCTGAACCTGCAAGCCATCAAGTCCCGGCATTCTGATATCGAGCAACAGGCAGCCCCGCATGGAAGGGTCGCATATATTCAGGAACGCCTTGCCGGATTCATAAGATTGCACCGACCAGCCGACCGCCTCCAACAGGGTGCGCAGCGAATCTCTAACCGCATCATCATCATCAACGATATAAATCGTGTATTGATCTTGAAGTTCAGGCACTACTTTCCTCTTCCAACGGCAGGGAGATATTGAAAACCGTCCCCGCATCTGTGTTTGGCGTGACCCAAAGCCGCCCGCCATGGGATTCGATAATTTTCTTGGATATGGTCAAGCCGATTCCCATACCGCCCGGCTTGGAGGTGTGAAACGGCTCGAACAATTTACCCAATGCGTCCTCGGACATGCCCGGGCCGGTGTCGCTGATCGCAACCACGAGTTCGTCCTCAGAATCTTGCCGCGATGAAATCGACAAGACACGGCGCGGACTTTCCTTCATGGATTCCACGGCGTTGCGCATCAAATTGGCAATCACTTGCTGGATTTGAACCCGGTCGATCATGACCGGTGGCAGTTCGTCCGCCATAGTAAGCTCGAGGCGCACACCATCGGCGACAGCACCCGTCGACGCCAGGCCTGAAATTTCACGAATGGTTTCGTTCAGGTCTTCGGGCAGGCGCGCCGAATCGTCCTTGCCGACAAAGCGGCGCAAACTCTTGATCACGCCGGCCGCCCGGCGCGCTTGCGAAACGGCGTTGTTGAGGCAGTCAACAGCCGCGTCAGGCAGTTTCTGATCGCTGGAATTCAATATATATCTCGATGCCTCGACATAATTGCTGACCGCTGCGAGCGGTTGATTAAGCTCATGCGCCAGCGATGAGGCAAGCTCACCCATCACATTGATGCGGTAGCGCCGCTGAACCTCATTCTCCAATATGTTGAGCTGCTGAATCGCGTTTTTTTGTTCGGTGATATCCTGCACCGTACCGGCGCGGCGCGTAACGATGCTGCCTTTCCGCGCATAGACGAGCGAAACCTCGCGCACTGTTCTCACCTCGCCATCGGGACGAACGATTCTGTGATCGTAGGACAGGTCATCGACTTCTTCCGTGTCACGCTCGATCGAGCGCAGCACATGTTCCCGGTCCTCCGGGTGGACGCACATCATAAATGATTCGAAGGTGGGATTGAATTCAGCCTTGTCGCGGCCAAATATGCGAAACACCTCATCGGACCAGATCAATGCCCCATCGCGCGGATCGACCTCCCAACTTCCGATATGCGCAATTGCCTGGGCTTCCTCCAGCCGCGCACGGCTCGCATGCAATTCATTCTCGCGTAATTTTCGCTCGGTAATATTCTGAATGGTGCCGCGCCGGCTGCCGCGGAAAGTATCTGAGTCTGTGAATGATTCCGATTCCTGGTGCACCCAACGTACCTGGCCGTCGGCCAGAACGATACGATGTTCATAGCGGTATAGTTCGCCACTTTCCGAACCCTGCTCGACCTGAAGGCGAACCGCGTCGCGATCGTCGGGATGCACAAACTCGTAAAACCGCTCTACGGAAGGCTGAAATGTTTCTGGGCTGACGCCGAATATCCGGTAGGTTTCAGGCGACCAATCGAGCCTATCCGAAGCTTCATAGAATTCCCAACTGCCAATCCGGGCGATGCGTTGCGCCGCTTCCAGGCGCGCCTCGCTTTCCGTCAGCTGGATTTCGCGCTGCTTGATTGCCGTAATGTCGCTGCGGATCGCCGCCGTACCGCCATCCGCCAAGGGATAATTGCTACCGCGGACCCAGCTGCCGTCGGCACGCAACAATTCCGCCGGGCCGGTATTCTGGCGCCACATCCTGCTCTCCTCCGCCACATGTTCGTCAACCCGCCCGATCGCCTTCGGAATCGCGCCGGTCTGGCAATAGGCGCGATAAATATCGCGGCGCAATTTGCCCGGCACTATCATATGCCGAACCACATCATAGAGCTCGCGCCAACGCTCATTGGCGTAGACGAGACGGTCTTCAGCATCATAAAGGGCAAACCCTTCCGTCGATTGGTCAATCGCTTGGCGCAGGCGCATCGCCTCGATTTCCGCTTTTTTGCGCTCCGTAATATCTTCGATAATCGCCGCTTGCAGAAGTGTTTCCGTACCCTCGCTCTCAATCAACATGACACTCACGCGCGCCCAGATCGGGCTGCCATCCTTGCGGATAAAGCGTTTTTCGAAAGTCACCCCGCCCGAGCGTGTTTCATGCATGCGGCGGACGTCACGCTCCGTATTTTCGATTTCGTCCGGGTGGCTAAAATCTTGCCAGCGCTTGCCCAATACCATGTTCTCGTCATGACCAAGCATGCTGAGATAAGCCGCATTGACCATGCTGTAGCGGCCATCGGCATCCGTAATGGTGACGCCCACGCTAGCGCTTTCAAAAAGCGAACGAAAGCGCGCCTCGCTGCCGGCCAGGGCGATTTCCGCCTGCTTATAGGCGGTGACATCGCTGCGGAATCGAACGTGCCGGCCATCTCCGAGAGCATGATCCTGAACATTCATCCACCGGCCATCGCGCAGCTGATATTCGAAATCCTGGCCCGAGCGCAATACACGCATGCCGAGCTCGACATATTCTTCCAGCTCGTAACGCTTCCCGCCGAAAAAGCCTGTTGTGTGCGGATAAGCGGCGCGAAGAATTTCCTCGTACGAAATACCGGGCTCAAACAGATGGGCGATTTCCGGATAGTCGTTCGAAAAACGGCTGTTACAATATTCGAGGCGCTGCCCGGCATCGAATATGGCCACGCCGACCTCCACCTTTTCGACCGCATCAAACAAGATGGAATGCGCTTTCTTCTCTGCCTTGCGCTCGCTGAGGTCGCGTATGCTCGCCATATATCTATCGCCCGTGCTCTCTGAACCCGGGACCAACCACGCGCTGGCCGACACCGGCACCAAGGAGCCGTCGCGGCGACGGAATTCTTTCTCGTAATCATCGAGATAGCCGGTGAAATTAATATTCGCGCGGGATTGGGCGAGCAACTCTCGCCACGGTTCCGGTGTCAGTTCATCGACCGTCATGGTGCAAAGCGTGTCCCGCTCATACCCAACCATGCGGCAGAACGCCGGATTTGCGTCCTCAATACGGCCCGTCCGGTCGGTCACAAACAGACCGTCCCGGTTGGTTTCAAACAGGTGCCGGTATGTCTGCTCGGACGTATCCAACGGGCCTGATTTTACCGCACTATGTGTCATCGCGAACAAGTATCATTAATTGCTCTTCGCCGATTTATTCGATTTATCACATCGCATCGTGCCGTGATATTCAATCGGCGCAATCATATAGCCTTATTTTTATAAATGTTTAATCGCTAACGCGCGTTAACGCAGCACACCGGCTGCGGCATCGAATTTATCCGCTATGCGCGGCCATCGGGGCGGGCGCATCCAAAGTCGCAGTATGGATAATGTCGGCGTTTTCAGCTCCCGTCTCTGTCACTGTGGCGCTGCTTTCATCGATATCGCTCTCTTCCTTGCGCAACGTATAGCCCCGGCCCCAAACGGTTTGGACATAATCTTCCCCCCCCGTCGCGGCCTTGAGCTTGCTCCTGATCTTGCAAATAAAAACATCGATAATTTTTGCCCGCACCGCCTCGCTGTTGGGATAAAGGTGCTCGTAAATACTACTCTTGCTGACGGCCCGCCCCCGGCGCGTCGCAATAAATTTCAGAACGCTGAACTCTTTGTTGGTCAGGGCCAGCGGTTCCTCATCCACCTTGGCAACATTTTCCTCGATATCAACGGAGAGGCGGCCAACGCGTATTTTCTGGCTGTGCGACGCGTTGCCGCGCCGGACGATGGCCGAAAGCCGCGCAAGCAACTCAGCCGATTCAAACGGTTTGACAAGATAATCGTCCGCGCCCGCCCGGAAGCAGGCAATCTTCCTCGCCACATCGCCGACGCCGCTCAACATCAGCACCGGCGTTTTAATATTCGCCGCACGCAACTGCTCCAACACGCCGATACCGTCCAAATCCGGCAGCAAGAGGTCCAGAATTATCGCCTGATAATCGCCGCTCAGAGCCAATTCAACACCGCGCTGACCCGATTGCGTGGCATCGCACTTATCGCCCTCGGCATGCAGCACCGCCTGAACCGCGCTGGCGGCGGCAAAATCATCTTCGATTAATAGCAGCTTCATTTTCAGACTCCTGGCGATACATTCTCAGGTGAACAGGCGGCGGGCGACATGCAGCGAAAATGAACTTTTTCGCTCAATTCGGTTTGGTAATATCGGTTAATTTTTGGTAGCGCTCAATTCGTAGGGCCGCGTACGAGACTCTACGTATTTAGCCTAAACCATCGGCCTAGATCAGATTTTCCCCTTACGGGAGTCCGACTGAAAAATCGGGTTTGTCGCGCCAAACGCGTCGATCGCCGTTCCGGTTATCGCCGAGGCCTGGCGAGATGCCAAAAACATGGCCAGCTCGGCGATCTCGCGCGATTCCATCAATTTGGCGTCCTGTTGCCTGCCCTTGTGATCGAAGGCGCTGCGGAAGCCCTCCGTATCGGTGGCGCCCGGGCAGATGCAATTGACGTCGATGCCATATTGCTTGACCTCGGCGGCAACGCTTTCGGTCAGATTGATCAGCCCCGCCTTGGCGGCGCGGTAGGCGGAGCGGCCATTGCCGCCACGCCGGCCGCCGATGCTGGCGATATTGATGATCTTGCCGTGGCGCCGCTCGATCATATGCGGCAATACCGCCTTGGTGAGGAGCGCCGGCGCGACAAGATTGACGTAGAGCACGCGCTGCCACAGTTCGGCATCGAATTCGACCAGGCTGGCGGAATCGTGAATGATCGCGGCGTTGTTGATCAGAACGTCAATGCGGCCAAAACAATCGATTGCCTGTTGCGCAATCCGCGCCGGGCTGTCGGCAAGCGCCAGATCGGCGACCAGCGGCACGGCCCGGGCGCCTGCCCGCACAACTTCAAGGCAAATGGAATCGAGCTCGTCTTTTGTCCGCCCGGTGGCGAGAATATTCGCGCCGTTGGCGCCAAACACAGCCGCCATGGCGCGGCCGATGCCTTTCGTCGCGCCGGTAATGATGATTGTCTGGTCTTTGAATTGCTCTGCCATAAATAATGCGAGCGGAATTCAGACGGCTAGACCGCGCCGCGCACCCATTCTTCCAGTTTGGCCTTGGGCAGCGCTCCAACCTTCATCGACGAAACCTCGCCATCCTTGAAGATAATCAGCGTCGGAATACCGCGCACGCCATATTTGGCCGGCGTCGAGGGGTTGCTGTCGACATCGACCTTGGCAATGGTGACGGAGCCGTTGAGCTGTTCGGAAATTTCCTCCAGCGCCGGCGCAATGGCCTTGCACGGGCCGCACCATTCTGCCCAAAAATCGACCAATACCGGACCCGGCGCGTTGAGTACTTTTTCGTCGAATTCAGCGTCGGTGACATGGGTAACGGACATGATTTTCTCCTGCCGGTGGGGTGAATTCAATTTAGGTGCGGCGCCGCTGAGCGTCAAGGCGCGTGCGCATCGAGCGCGGCATCGGGCAACCACACAAGCGCCGGATCATCGGTAAACAAAAGGGCTGAGCGAATCTCACGGCCGGGAAAAATTATCGTGAGCACGGCGCGGTAATCGGCCATCTGCGCCAAATAGGCTGCGGGGATGGCCGAATCGTCAGCCGGCGCGGGGCGACCCGATTTATAATCGACCACCAGCACCCGGTTTTCCTCGACCAGCAAGCGGTCGACCTGACCCGACACCACATGTTTGCCGATCACCGCCGCGAGCGGCACTTCGGCCTGGCTCAGCGGGCCAAACAGCGGCGCGGCATCCCCGTCGGCCAGAACAGCCATAACCTCAGCTGCAATTTGCGTCTGCGCTTCTGCCGTCAAGCCATGCGCCGGGCGGGCGAGAAAGCGCCCAGCTGCTTCGCCGCGCTGCGCCGGCGCTTCCTCGGGCAGCAGCTCCAACAGGCGGTGAATGAGACGGCCGCGCACGAACGAACTGCCACCGCCTTCCGCAAGCGGCCCGCGCGCCGGCAGCGGCGCATCATGCCGGCGCGACGGCGCCAGGGGGCGCGACGGCACCGGCTCGGGCGGCGCCGGCTCACGGAAATAGGGTTTCAACTCCTCGATTTCCGCCATATCGGGGGCCAATTCTGTTGCTGGTGTGGCTTCCGCCACCTGTGGGCAGGAGAATCGCAAGCCATCGCCCGACCAGCCGTCGTCAGTGACAAATTCCAAATCTATTTGCTCGGTGCCTTCCAGGTTTTCCAATCCCTGGCGAACAATATGATTCCAGCAATTCTCGGGTGGGTTTTTTACTCCCTTGCCCTGCCAGCCGCAGACATAAAGCCTGTCCTCGGCGCGTGTCATGGCGACGTAAAGCAGGCGGCGATATTCGTCCATATCGCGCTCCCGCGCCTGTTCGCGCAACGCCTTGCAGACCTGCTCCTCGCGCGCACGCCGCCCAGGCCACAGCGGCAGCGACGAATTTTCGTCCTCTTCTGCCCAAAGTATCGAACGGCGGTCGCTCGGTAGCGTCACCGTATCAGGCAGAAATACGATCGGCGCCTGCAGGCCCTTGGCGCCATGCACCGTCATCACGCGCACTTCGTCACGCGCCTGTTCCGGATCGCGCTTCAACTCGGTTTGCGCCGCGCGCAGCCAGTGGAGAAACCCCTGTAGCGAGGGCGGATGGCCGCGCTCATACGCGAGCGCGGCGGCAAGAAACTCATCAATTGGATCGGCCGCTTCGGCGCCGAGACGGCCGAGCAATTGCGCGCGCCCGCCGCCAGCACCCAGGAATTCGGCATAAAACTCGAAACTCGGCTGGAAATCCGCCTTGGCGAGCAACCCGCTTAATATTTCGTGGGCTCGGGAGAAGGCGGGGTTTTCATCGCGCCGCGCGCTTAACGTCTGCCACAGGCTTT
The DNA here is from genome assembly GCA_964429775.1 of uncultured Rhizobiaceae bacterium. Classification (GTDB taxonomy): domain Bacteria; phylum Pseudomonadota; class Alphaproteobacteria; order UBA828; family UBA828; genus PTKB01. The sequence goes on along the minus strand of CAYSDJ010000009.1, from coordinate 35,175 downwards.
GCTTGCCGCGCTGCCAAGCGAGCGCAAACAGCTGTTCTTCATCAAAGCCGATGAACGGTCCCTTCAGCAGCGCCGCGAGGGTGAGATCGTCGCTCGGCAGGAGGAGAAAATCACCCAGCGCCATGAGGTCCATGACTGCCAATTGCTCGGTTAATTTCATGCGGTCGACACCGGCGACCTCGACGCCGCGCGCTTTCAGAGCGCGCACCAGAGCGGGCACGAAAGTGCCACGCCGGCGCACCAGCACCATGACATCTCCGGCCCGGATGGGGCGGTTTTGCGCGTCCAGCCAGCCATCCTCGCCCGGGCCCGGCGCGGCGGCAACCCAGCCGGAAATCTTATCGGCAATCACCCCGGCCAGGCGTTCGGACGGAATATCACCGGCATGGCGTGTGACCGGCGGTGCCCAGGATGCGGCGCCGGACAGATCGCGCGGTACGGCGATCGGCCAATATTCGACCAGCCCGCCCTGGCCCGCGCGCGCCGCGTCGTGATGCATGGTCTCGCCCGGGCGCACCACGCCGGCTGCCGCATCGGCGTGCGCGAACACCGCATCGACGGCGCGCAACACCGCTTCGGTGGAGCGGAACGAACGCTCAAGCGGCACCTCTCGCCAGCCCTGGCGGGCAGCCTCCACTTGCCGGCGGAAAGCCGCACGCATCTTGACCAGGGCCTCCGGGTCGGCGCCCTGAAAGCTGAAGATCGATTGTTTCTCATCGCCGACGGCAAAAATGGTGCGCGTGCCTTCATGCGCGCCTTCGCCGGCAAAAAACTCCTCGGCCAGGGCGGCGATGACCGACCATTGCGCCGGGCTGGTGTCCTGCGATTCATCGACCAGAATATGGTCGAGCCCGCCATCCAGCTTGTAGAGAACCCAGGGCGCGATGTCCTCGGCACTGAGGAGCTTGCGCGTTTCCATGATCTGATCGCCATAGTCGAGAACGGCGCGAGCCGCCTTTTCCTGCCGGTAATAGTCCAACATGCGGGCGCCGAAGCGGATCAAGGCGGCGCTGGTGTGCATCACCGCAATAGCCATGCGGCGCTCCCGCAATGTCAACAAACGATCCTGTTCCACCAATAGCGTTTCGGCGACATCCGGCGCTGCTTCGCGGACCGGTTTTGTTGCCAATGTTTGGCGCGGCTTACCTTCCCACGTAATGAAAATTCGACAATAGTCCTCCAACTTTGCAAATCGGACGACTTCATCAGCCACCAACCATTCCGCAATCTGCCGGCCGCGCGCAATATCGGAGTCGGACCCCTCGTCGAGCGCCGCAACGGCCTTGATCAGCGCTACGCCATTGAATGACTTACTGGCACAGGCAGTTCCAAGCAGTTCCTGTTCGCTCTCATCAATTCCCACACTTAACAGTTCGGCGATTTTCTCGCCCAAATCCGCGACCGACGCTTCGTCACCCAGAGCCCCGCGCAGCTTGTCCCGCGCACTCACAAGCACACCCATCAATATGGCAAAATTTCCTTCTCCAACTTGCGTGGCGATGGTGGAAAAAGCGGCGGCAAGTAGCTCATCCTCATTGTCGTTGTCATTGTGGCGGGCATGGCGCAACAGGCGATTCTGCGCCTCGTTCTGTAATTCGCGCGCCGTGCCGTCATCGGCCACGGCAAAATGCGGCGCGATGCCGGCCTCAAGCGGAAAGCGGCGCAGCAGAGATTGGCAAAAGGCGTGAATGGTAAGAATTTTCATGCCACCCGGCGTCTCCAATACACGGGCGAACAACAGGCGGGCACGAACGAGTTCGTCCACGCTCGGTGCCCGCCACATTAGTTCCCCTAGTGCCTCGTCCAATGCTTCATCGTCGGCGGCAGTCCATTCACCGAGCGTTCGCGTGATGCGGATCGACATTTCAGCCGCCGCCGCACGGGTAAAAGTGAGGCACAAGATTCGCCCCGGATCGGTACCGCCGAGCAATAGGCGCAATACCCTGTCGGTCAACACTTTGGTCTTACCGGTGCCCGCTGAGGCGGTTACCCAGACCGATGCTTCGGGGTCGGCGGCAAGCTGCTGCGATTTCGTCATCCCTCGCCCTCCGAGCCGCCGCCCGACCATTCCTGAATGCGCTCGAGATGGGCGTAATCGTTCCACACCGGCCGCGCTTCGGGGCGCGGCAAGGCGTGGTACGGCGTCTCCGGATTGTCGAACGCGGCGATCAGTTCGAGCAGCCCGGCCTGGGCGCCTGCGGCCAGTTCCGCCACATCCTTTTTGAGCACCCGGCGCTCTCCCGCCGGCTCGCCGCCATCGAGTTTCCAATAGGCAAGCTCGCGAACGCCAGCCGGCGCCACACCGGCAAAGCCACCCGCCTCGGCGATCAAAGCTTCGAGCGGAAGCTGCGGACGCAGGCCGGCGGCAACCTGCGTTGCGCTCGGAATATTGCCGGTCTTATAGTCGATAATGGCAAGCCCGCCATCACCCAAGCGGTCGATGCGGTCGGCCTTGGCGCTGAGCGTGAAATCGCCCTCAGGCCCCTTGAGGATCAATTCCCCGCTTACTTCGGAGGCGAGCGGCGTGGCGGCCTCACGCCAGGCGATTTCATTGTCGACAAACCAACTGGCGATGCGTTCGAAACGCGGCCACCAGAAGGCCATCACGCCCGGAACCCGGGCGAAGCGCTGAAACGCCTCCTCGCCGAGCGCCAACAGGCGGTCGAGCGCCGCCGCATCGATCTCTCCCCGCTGCTCGGCGATAAAGCGGTCGAGAATATCGTGGATGACGGTGCCTTTGTCGGCGGCGCCGGGGTCGGCGTCGATATCGTCGACCGGTCTGAGGCGGAGGATATGGCGGGCATAGATGGCGTAGGGATCGGCCAGCCAGGTTTCGACTTGGGTGACCGAAAGCTGGCGTGGCCGCGCGGCCAGCGGCGGGCGCGGCGCCGGCGGCGGGCTGGGCACGGCGTCGCGGTGATCGAGCAGCGCCTGCCAGCGCAACCAGGTGCGCGATTCCTCAACGATGAAGCGATCGAGCCGGCCCGGCGAGAGCACCGTCTTCAAGCGCGATATCCAGCGTGACGGCACGCTGGGCTCGCCCTCGACCCGGCGCGCACGCGTCAGCATCACTTCGGGCGCGGCGCAGCATTGGGCGAAATCATGCGCCGAGAGGCCGATGCGGCGTTCATGCGAGGGCAGGCCGAACTCGGCCCGCATGGATGCGCTCATCCATGGATCCGCAGCGGGCTCGGGCGGCCAACTGCCTTCATTGAGGCCGCCCAGGATCATCACATCGGCGCGTTGCAGGCGCGCTTCGAGCGGGCCCCAGATGAACAGCCTGGGATGGCCGCCAAAGCGTGGCCGCACCACGCGCCCTTCGAGAAGCGCATCGAAAAGGGCGGGATATTCCCAGCCCTTGAGCGCCGGTGCCTGCGCCGCACTCTCAGCCAGCTCCGCCATGAAGGCGGCGGCGGCCTCGCCTGCCTCGCCGGCCCAGAGCCGCTCCGGCCCCGTCTCGGATTCGCTCGCCGCAAGCCATTCGGCAAAGCCGACATGCGCCGCCACGACCTCGGCCAGGGTAACCTTCTCCGCCATCAATGACATAAACGGCGCCGCGGCGGCGGCAATCGGGGCGAGCCACGCCGCCCCTTCCGTTTCCCCAGCCGCGTCGAGGGCGCGCGCCAATCCGTCTAGCCCGGCATCGGGCCGCGCGCCGCGCAATACCGCGCGCTCCACAGCGCGCAGCGAGGCGCGGAATTCTTGCGCCGCCTCACCGCCCGCCGCCAGGGGATGTTTGAGCGCGGCAAGAAAGGAAACCGGCGCGGCGCGCTCGGCAATTAATCTGGCCGACAGCCGAAGAAAGACACCGGGCGCGCTCTTGCCGAGCGGCGCGCCGGCTGAATCGTCGATCTCGATATTCCAGCGCCGCAATTCCGCCGCGACGCGGCGCGCCAGCGCGCGATCCGCCGTCACCAACGCCGCCGTGGCACCCTCGCGCATCAGGCTGGCGCGCAGGCGAAGGGCGATGACGCCGGCTTCGGCACTCGATGTGGCGCACTCGCAGAGGGTGAAATCGCTGAGCGCGGCGGGATCGACCGGCGCCATTTCCCGCCACGCGCCGACGGTTTCGGCCGGGCGCATGGCCTCGGCGATCAGCGCCGCGCGGGCAGCAGAGCCGGCGCGTACATTCGGCGCCGGCCAGGCACGCGCCTCGCCGCGCACCGCGCCAACACGCATGAGAAGCTGCTTCAGACCGAATTGCGGATGGCTGGGGCTGAGCACCTCCCAGCTCTCATCGTCCAGGCTTTCATCCAGTCCGGGCAATATGAGGCTGCCCTCCGGCAGGCGGGCAACGACGGCGAGCAATTCCGCCGTCGCCGGCAAGCTGCCGGTCGAGCCCGCCGCGATGACCGGCCCCTGGGGCGGCGTTTCGCGCCATTGCCGCGAGACATTCTCCAGCACCGCATTGCGCTGCGCGGCGCCATCCATGGCATCGTTTTCGGCGACGATTTTTGGCCAGTGTTCGACCAGTATTTTGAGAAAATCGAGCACTTTCTGCCAGTGCGCGGCGTGGCGCTCCGGCGCCAAATCGTTCAATCCGGCAAGATCGAGTTGCTCGCTCTGCGCCTGGTCGAGAAAGGCGCCAAGCTCTTCGGCGAGACGAAGCGCCTGATCGACATGGCCCTCGGCCTCACGCGCGAGAATTAATTGTGCCAACAAGAATTGACGGCGCAGAGGCGGCATTTCGGGCGGTAGATCGCCGCCCTCGGCCACAGCCGAGGCGCCAAAGCCGGCTTCGTCCTCGTCGAGATCGCCGAGCGGGCGGATGCGCGGCAGCAGCATGGCACCGCTTTCGCATTGCCGGAGGAACGCCTCGCTCAAGGCCCGGCAGGCACGCCGTGTCGGCAACAGGATCGTCACCCGGCTGAGCGCCAGCGGGTCAGCCGCATCGAGTTTGACAACATCACCATGCAACAGGCCGTCGACCAAGGCATCGGCGAACGGCAATTCAGGCGCGATGGTGAAAATGCGCGGTGCCGATTCGAGCCTGCTCATGGCGCCAATTCTCGCTCCGCTTCGGCCAGGGCTTCCGGCGTGCCAACGTGATACCACCAGCCATCATGCTCGAGGGCGAACAGGCGTCCGGCATCGGCGGCCTCATCATAATGCCGGTTGAGCGAATAGGCGCCGCTTGGCGCATGGCGGAAGAGACTCGGATGCAACAGCTGAACCCCGCAAAAGATATGCGCATCCCGGGCGCCGATGGCACGCACCGGGCGGCCATCTTCGCCGAGCCTGAAATCGCCGCCGCCACCATGACCAACAGCGCGCGCCGGCGGGCAAAGCAGAAGCAGCGCATCCATGCGCGCGCCATCCCAGGCGGCGGCCAGGCGGGCCAGCGCCGGCGCCACGCCATCGCGCAGGATGGTGTCGCTGTTGAGCACGAAAAATGGATCGGCGCCGAGATGCGCCAGGGCATGGGCCACACCGCCGCCGGTTTCCAGCAGGATTTCCTCCGGCGACAGATGAACCGCCATACCGTCATGCCCGGCGGCATAATCTTCAACATGGGCCGCGATCAGGTCGCCGAGGTAATGCGTGTTGACCACCACTTGGCACACATTGGCGGCGGCGAGATGGTCGAGGGCATAATCGATCAGCGGCTTTCCGGCCACGCTCAACAGCGGCTTGGGCAATGTGTCGCTCGCCGGGCGCATGCGCTTGCCGAGCCCGGCAGCGAGCACCATGGCATGATTTGGCAAGGCGTGACTTGGAGCGGCGCCCGCCATCACGCTCGCCCACGCTGATCGGCCAGGACATGGCGGGCGAGCCACGCCGCGACCGGCGCCAAGGCCGGGTGGCGGAGATTTGTTTCAACATGGCGCCACACGCGTGGCAAGTATTGAAGATAGCCGCGCTTGCCGTCGCGTCGCGCCAGGCGCGAGAAAATTCCGGCGATGCGGAGATTGCGGTGCGCGCCCAATACCGCATAGGAGGAGCGGAAAGCCTCGCCATCCAGCCCTGGCAGGGCCGCAACGAAGCGTTCAATCATCGCCGCTTGCAGGTCATCCGGCACGTCCAGGCGCACATCCTGCAGCAGGGAAACGAGGTCGTAGGAGACCGGCGCCGCGAGCGCGTCCTGAAAATCCAGCAGGCCGACCCGGCGAATGCCACGCCGCGCCGGCAACCACATCAAATTCCCGGCATGAAAATCGCGCAAGGCAAGGCCGGTGGGAATGGCCAGCGCCGGCGCATAGGCAGCGCGCCACGCCTCGGTCCAGCTATCCACCTCGGTCGCCAATGATGCATCGCCGCCGCCCGGCGGCCACCATTCGGCAAACAGGCGAACCTCGCCGGCGAGATAGGCCTCATTCATGACGGCGCTATCGCTTGGCAGCGGCTCGGCCGCAAGAGCGACAAGCATATCGACGGCTGCTTCGTAGAGCGGGGCGGAATCGGCCTCACGATAACGGTCAAAACGAAGATCCCCCAGATCCTCGAGCAGCAGCAGGCGATGGCCATCATGCTCGGCATAAATCTCGGGCGCGCTAAACCCTAAACCAGCGAGGTGACGCGCGATATGGCGGAAGGTGGAAACATCCTCTGCCGGCGAATCCATCAACACGGCGCATTTGCCGCCCTGTTGCAGGCGTTGATATATCCGCCCCGAGGCATCGCCCGCCAAAGCCGTGCGCGCCGCGCCCGCCCATCCGGCGGCGGCAAGAAATTCGTCGATGTGCCGGCTGCGCTCAGCCATCCGGCGCAACAAGGAGCTCGACCAAATGCCTCGCGCGGGCGCCGTGCGGCGTCAATTGGGCGCGCCGCGCATGCGCCGTATCGCCCGGTAGAAGGCGCAGCTCCAGCCAATTTTCAGGCCCATGTCCGGCCATTTTTTCCGGCCACTCGATCAGGCAAATTGCACTATCGAACGCATCTTCGATGCCGAGCTCAAATATTTCCTCACCACTTTCCAGGCGGTAGAGGTCGAAATGCCAGACCGGCGCGCCGCCATCGCCGCGATCGCCGCCATTGTCGTTTTCATAGACCTGAACCAGGGTGAAGGTCGGGCTCGGCACTTCCTGAATGCCGAGGCGTGCGCCGATGAAGGCGCGCGCGAACGCCGTTTTGCCGGCGCCAAGCTCACCGGCAAGGCCGATGATATCGCCGCTCTCGGTCATACTCGCCAAACGTGCCGCCAGCGCCTCGGTGGCAGCCAAACTGTCGAGCGCCAACAGGGTGGTCAAACCTTGTCACCCGCGCTGCTTTCATGGTGGCGCGGGAACAGACACTTGACCGTCGTGCCACGATCCAAATCGGAATCCAAAGTAACCGTGCCGCCATGTAATTCGACGAAATTCTTGACCAGGGAGAGGCCGAGCCCGGTGCCGCCCTGGCGCGCCAGCGGATTGTCGGCCTGCCAGAAACGCTCAAAGGCGCTGTCATGCTCTTCATGGGCAATGCCGATTCCCGAATCGGACACCGATATCAAAATATCTTCTCCCTTGGCGCTGGCGTTGAGCGTAATGTCGCCCCCGGCCGGGGTGTATTTGATGGCATTGTTAAGCAGGTTGAACACGATCTGCTTGAGCCGCCGTTCGTCCGCCTCGAGACGGCCGATGTCCTCGGCGCATTCGAATTCCACTTGCAGCCGTTTGGTGCGCACACGTTCCTGCACCAAATTAAGCATGGTGATGAGGGTCGCTCGGAGGTCAATCGATTCAATTTCCAGCACCATCAACCCGGCCTCGATGGTGGCCAGATCGAGGATGTTATTGATCAGGGACAGCAATTGCTGCGACGACTGCAGGATGCCGGAGACATATTCCTGCTGGCGTTCGTTGAGCTGGCCAAAATATTGATTGGCGAGAATTTCGGTGAAGCCGATCACCGTGTTGAGCGGCGTGCGCAGTTCGTAGGAAACGTTGGCGATAAATTCAGATTTGAGCCGGTCGGCGGTTTCCAGCGCCTGGGCCCGGTCGCGCAGCGCACGTTCGACCTGGAAGCTGTCGGTGATATCCATATAGGTAATCAGCGTCGCGCCGTCGGGCAGCGGCACATAGGTACAGTCGAGCACCTTGCCGTCGCGCCGTTGCAGCCGCATCGCCGAGCGCGCGCGCTCTGAGATACGGGCGATGTGATGGGTTTTATAATTTTCCCAATCCTCGCCATCGTCGATCAACTTGCGTGACAGCTCGGTGATTTCGGCGATATGCGGCTCACCATCGAGTTGCTCCTGATCGAGCTGCCACAATGTTGCAAAGCCGGGATTCGATAGTTTCAGCTTTCCGTCCGCGCCGAACACGGCGACCGCTTCAAACAGATTATCGAGGGTCGCGCGTTGCACCGCCGTGAGGGTGCTATAGGAGCGCTCCAGCGTGTAGCGGTCGGTCACATCCTGCGACATGAACTGCAGGCCGCCGAAGGGATGGGGCAAGACGACATGGCGAATGGTCGAGCCGTCGGGCAGGTGCAGCAGCTCCTCTTCCGGCTCGGTGACGCTGGTGAAAAGGTCGTTGGCATGCTGTTTGTAGAGCCGCCAATCGGCCTGCTCGGGCAAGCGTCGGCGTTCGCGCTGCGCCTCCAAAACCTCGGACAGGGTCGGTTCGCCATTGAGCCAGCCCTCATCCAGGCCGAACAATTTGATGAATTCACTGTTGTAAAAAACCAACCGCCTGTCGGGGGCATAAATGGCAATCGACGTATTGAGCGATTGCAGCACTTGCGCGTGGGCCTCGATATGGCGTTTGAGATTGGCCTCGACCTGCTCCAGGTCGCTAATGTCATGGGCCCAGCCGATGGCGCCGCCACCGTTTTCCAGTGGCGTTTCGACAATATCCAGCAGGCGGCGTTCGCCGCCGACCACAACATGGTGGCGCGCCCGTTTGGGCATGCGCGCCTCAAGCGCCTCGCGCGCCAGGGCCCGTGCCTCACTCTCCGACACGCCGGAGACCAGTTCCGGGCCGTGTTCCTTGAGGACGCGGCGCAGCGATGTCTCGACATGGTTGGCATAGGCCGCATTGCACCAGTTCAGTTGCAAATCAGCCGCCCGTTGCCAGACCGGCATTTCCAGGGCATCGAGCACGGTACGCAAATGGCTGATTTCCGCGTCCAATTTGGCGCTTTCACTCTCCGCCTGGGAGCGATCGCGCAAAATAATCGTGGCCTCGCCTTCAGCCGCGGCAAAGCCGCTGACATCATAAGACTCGCCCGCGATCCTGCCGGCGCAGCGCAATGTGAGGGCTTCGCCTTTCTGCGACAGGCTATCGGCGGCGGCCGAGACTTCGGCCGCACCATCCGCCGTCAAAAGATTTGACAGCGCCTCGGTCGTTTTCTCACCCGCCCGGAGTGCCACGACATGAATACCGGCCGTCTTGAGTTCGGCTTCGAGGTTGCGCCGCGCATTGTTTGCGGCGCCGAGTTGTTGCTGGCGCAACGAGCGCTCATGCAACAGGCCAACGCGCAGATGAATTGCCGCCGCAATCGCCAGCAAAGCAACGACTCCAACCCCGAGGAGCGCCGAATCATCGGTCTGCCAGGCTGCAAACGCGCTTTTGGCACTCAAGGCGGCCGACAGAAACATTATTCCTGCCGCCGCACGGCGCGCAGCGCAAAGGGCTTTGTGAACAATCATTGGCGGAGCAATGTTAGGGGCCAATCGCGCGGCAGACAAGATAGTCGCATCTCCGGTTTGATCTGCCTCAAGGCGGTATTGGCCGCTATCTGGTTCAATCAACAGGTGCTGGGAATGAGGATTGCTGGCAATTGAGTTTTATTGTCAATAGTTGAGGAGTGAACCGATGACCTGGGAACTTGCCTTACCCCTTCTTGTCATGCTCGTGACGGGCATTATCGGCCTTGGAATATTATATTGCGCGCGCAAGCTGATGTTCGATCCGCGCGCGGCCGAATCTTCGGATTTCGTTCCCGGAAGCGGCGACGATTAAGCCAAAATCCGGGTTGGACAGCCCCCTACAAAGGGGGCCAGCCGCCCTTAATAGCGATAGTGATCAATAACGATAGTGATCGGGCTTGAACGGGCCGTCCGGGGTGACGCCGATATAGGCCGCCTGTTCGGCGTTCAATTTCGTCAGTTTCACGCCGAGCTTGCCCAAATGCAGCGTCGCGACCTTTTCGTCGAGATGCTTGGGCAGGGTGTAAACCTTATTGTCGTAATTCTCGCCATTTTGCCACAGCTCGATCTGGGCCAGTACCTGGTTGGAGAATGACGCACTCATGACGAAGCTGGGATGGCCGGTGGCGCAGCCCAGATTCACCAAACGTCCCTTGGCGAGCACGATCAAACGCTTGCCATCGGGAAATTCGACCTCATCGACCTGCGGTTTTACTTCCTGCCAGTCGTAATTTTGCAGCGCGTCGATTTGAATTTCCGAATCGAAATGGCCGATATTGCAAACGATGGCGCGGTCTTTCATCTCGCGCATATGGTCGAGCGTAATGACGTCGAGATTGCCGGTCGCGGTGACGAAAATATCGCCCACGGGCGCCGCATCCTCCATGGTCGTCACTTCATAGCCTTCCATCGAGGCCTGCAGAGCGCAGATCGGATCGACCTCGGTCACCAGCACGCGCGCGCCCTGGCCGCGCAAAGACACGGCGCAGCCCTTGCCGACATCGCCATAGCCATTCACCACCGCAATCTTGCCGGCCAGCATCACGTCGGTCGCCCGCTTGATGCCATCGACCAGACTCTCGCGGCAGCCATAGAGATTGTCGAATTTCGATTTGGTCACCGAATCATTGACGTTGATGGCGGGCACCTTGAGGGTGCCGGCCTTTTCCATCTCATAGAGGCGCAGCACACCGGTGGTGGTCTCCTCCGACACGCCCTTGATGGCGTCCATCTGGTCGCCATAGTCGTCATGCATCATCTTGGTCAGGTCGCCGCCATCGTCGAGGATCATATTGGCCTTCCAGCCGCCCGGCGCTTCGATGGTCTGGCGGATGCACCAGTCGAATTCCTCTTCCGTCTCGCCCTTCCAGGCAAACACCGGAACCCCGGTCGCGGCAATCGCCGCCGCCGCGTGATCCTGGGTCGAAAAGATATTGCAGCTCGACCAGCGCACTTCGGCGCCCAATGCCGTCAGAGTCTCGATCAATACGGCGGTTTGGATGGTCATGTGCAGACAGCCGAGAATGCGCGTATCGGCGAGCGGCTTGCTGGCGCCGAATTCCTCGCGCAGCGCCATCAGGCCGGGCATTTCCGTTTCAGCGATGGCGATTTCCTTGCGTCCCCAATCGGCGAGCGAAATGTCCGCAACCTTGTAGTCCGTGGCGTCCGACATGAATTATTCTCCGGCGTTAAATGTCTGTTGAAATGCGGCGAAAGGCGGACAACCGAGCGCCGCCCGCCGCGCGCGGCGTTTTAGCATCGCCGCAGCTCTGGCACAACCGCGCTACTCAAGTGCGTTGAAATCATCCAGCAAGGTGGCAATGACGCCCGAATCGGATTGCTCCATGATTTGCGCGGTGCGCTTCTCGGCATCCGCCATTTCGAGCCCCAATATGCGCTGCTTGATGCGCGGTAAATTGGGCGCCGACATCGATAGGTCGCGCAACCCGAGGCCAAGAAGAAGCGCGGTGAAGCGCGGATTGCCCGCCATCTCGCCGCATAAATTGACCGGGATGCCGGCGCTATCGGCGGCTTGCGCGGCCGCGCGGATAAGCCTGAGAACGGCCGGATGGAGCGGATCATAGAGATGCGCGACCTGCTCATCGCCGCGGTCGGCGGCGAGGGTATACATGGTCAGGTCGTTGGTGCCGATCGAGAAATAATCGCAACTTCTGGCCAGGCTATCGGCGGCAAGTGCCGCGCCCGGCGTTTCGATCATGATACCGAGCTCGGGCAGCGGATCCGACATGGCAACGCGTTTGCGCCTCAAGCGCTTGACCACCTTGTCCATGGCTTCGTGCACGCGCTTTATTTCGCTGCTTGAATTGATCATCGGCAGCAGGATACGGAGCTTGCCATGGGCGCTGGCGCGCAGCATCGCGGCGAGCTGCGTATCCAGCAGCGGGCGCACTTTGAGCGACAGGCGGATGGCGCGCAATCCGAGGGCCGGATTGACGCTCGGGCTGATATGTTCGCCCAGCGAATAGGCCAGTTTATCGCTGCCGACATCAAGCGTGCGGATCGTCACCGGTTCGCCTTCCATGCCCTCGACAATGTCCTTGAAGGCGACATATTGCTCGTCTTCGCTAGGCAGGGTGTCGCGGTTCATGTAGAGAAATTCACTGCGCAACAGGCCCACCCCTTCGGCGCCGACCTGCTGTGCCAAGGCGAGCTCCGAGGGCAGTTCCAAATTGCATTGCAGGGTAATGCGGACATCGTCGCGCGTTGCCGCCGAGACACCGCGCAAACGGTCGAGCCGGCGCTGGCGCCGCGCCAGGGCTTCGCGCCGGCGTTCGAACCTGGCGATCGTCGCCTCGCTCGGATTGACAACGACCGTGCCGCGCACGCCGTCAAGCGCGATAATATCGCCTGGTTTCACGGCGTGAACGAGGCTCGGCACACCCAACACCGCCGGCAAGCCGAGCGAGCGCGCCATGATCGTGGTATGCCCTTCGGCGCCGCCCAGCGCCGAGGCAAAGCCGCCGACAATGGCCGGGTCCATCAGCGCCGTATCGGCCGGGGTTATTTCCTCGGCAATGATAATGGCGCCCGGCGCGAGACCGGAAAATGCCTGATAGCCGGCTTTGGTGAGATTGCGAACCAGACGCGCGCTTACCTCGCGCACATCTTGGATCTTGCCGGCAAGATAGGCATCCTCCATGGCTGAAAATGCGTGCGCAATCTGCGACAGCTCGGCCTGCACCGCCGCTTCGGCATTGAGTTTTTCCGCTCGGATGCGCTCTTCGACACCGCGCACCAGGCGCGAGCCGGCCAGCATTTGCCGGTGCGCATCGAGGAGATAAGTCAGTTCCTCCGCAGCCGCCTCAGAGAGCGTCGACGCCTTGGTGCGCAGTTTTTCGACCTGCTTGATCGAGAGCTCGACCGCAACATCGAAACGCTTCAGCTCGGCATCGACATCGGAGACGCAATAGTCCGGCACATCGATCAGGCCGCGCTCCATGACATGCGCCGGCCCGATGGCAATACCGGCCGAGACGCCCAAGCCGGAATAGCTCAGCTCCGCCGGCGCGCCGCGCGTCACAGCCTTTTTTGCCTGTTTGGCGGCCGCTTTCTTTTTCGCCTCAGTCTTCATCAAATTTATCGCTCACCAGTTTGAGCAATGCCTCCAAAGCTTGATTGGCCTCGCGCCCCTCGGCCTCCAGAACAATTTCCGTACCCGGCGCCGCCGCCAACATCATCAGACCCAATATTGAAACCCCGGACACCCGGGTGCCGTTGCGGCTGACCCATATTTCGGCATCGAAGGATCCCGCCATACGGACAAATTTCGCCGCCGCGCGCGCATGCAGGCCCAACCGGTTGGTGATCAGGCATGTGCGCCGCTCAACGCCCTGGCTCACGAGCGCCTGCGTCTCCGGGCGCTCACGATTCCTCCCCCTCCAACAGGCGGCTCGCCACGTTTATATATTTGCGCCCGGCCTCCTGGGCAAGGGCAACGGCGGCGACCAAATCATCCTCGCCGCGCACGCTCGCCAGTTTGATCAGCATCGGCAGATTCATGCCGGCGATCACTTCGACCTTTGCCTTGTCCATCACCGAAATGGCGAGATTGGACGGCGTGCCGCCAAACATATCGGTCAGCAATATCACGCCATGGCCGTCATCGACCTCGCCGATAGCGCTGAGGATATCCTTGCGCCGTAATTCCATATCGTCATCCGCACCGATGCAGACGGCACGCGTGTTTGCCTGGCGGCCAACAACATGTTCGGTCGCGGCAACGAATTCTTCGGCCAGCCGGCCATGGGTTACTAACACGAGCCCGATCATCAATCCCCCCAACAAATTTCCTTCCGCCTCGCGGGCGAAATTCTTATTTACGCCAAAACATCACGACATGCTGTCTGGCGTTTCCTTTTGTTTCTGACCGCCGCTTAGATCACGGTGGCGCACGCCCACTTGCCGTCCGGTCGCCAGCAATGCCTCGCCAACGCGTTCAGCGACAAATACGGAGCGGTGCCGCCCACCGGTGCAGCCCACCGCAATGGTCAAATAGGATTTACCCTCGCGCTCATAGGCGGGCAATAGTGATATGAGCATGTCCTTTAGATTAGCAAAAAACGGCGCAAAGGCCGAATCGGCCTCAATATGCCTGCCGACCGCCAAATCGAGCCCGCTCAGCGTGCGAAGATTGCTCATATAGTGCGGATTGGAGAGAAAACGGACGTCGAACACCAGGTCCGCATCCGCCGGTAGGCCGCGCGGATAGGAAAATGAGACGACAAAAATGCTGAGTTCCGGCTCGGCCGGGTGGCTAAAATGGCCCTCCAGCAGGCGGCGCAAATCCATAATGCTAAGTTCGGTCGTGTTGACCGTAAGGTCGGCACGGCTCTTCAGCCAATTGAGCCGTTCGCGCTCGCGCCGGATGCCGTCGATGACGGGGCGGTCGGCCGCCAGCGGATGCGGGCGCCGGGTTTCGGTGAAGCGCCGCCTCAGAGCCTCATCATCGCCGTCCAGGAACAGCAGCGTCACATCAAGGTCGGTGCGATCCAACAAGGGCGCGATATCCTGTTCGAAATGCTCAAGGTCAAACTGGCGGGTGCGGACATCAATGCAGAGAGCGAGCGGCCGGCTGACGCGTTCCGCGCCAGCGCTCTCGCTCGGGCGCACCAGATTGGAGAGCAGCGATAGCGGCAGGTTATCGACAACTTCATAGCCGATATCCTCAAGCGCCTTCAGGGCGGTCGATTTTCCCGCCCCCGACATGCCGGTGACCAGCAGCAGGCGCCGGCGCGTCGGCGTGGCGGCGGACCCGGTGCTCATGCCGGCTGCGGCGGGAAAGGCGACATCGCCTCGCCCAACGCCTCGCCGCGGGCAAGCATCTGGCACGCGAGATTGAGCTTGGCCGGCGCCGATGCTTCGAAGGGGCTGAGTTCAATAAGCGGCAATTCGACTCCCTCGATTTCACAAACCGCGGCGAGCGGCAAACGTTCGATCCGCTCCGGCGCAACGAGATCGACGACCAGGGCGAGCTCGATACGCGGCACATATTCGAGGCGCATCAGACCAAGCCCACGCACCTCGATCAAACCGGCAATCGCCGGCGGCGCGGATGCGAACACGGCGCCCGCCTCGGCGTCGCACAACACTTGGTCATCGGCGACCAGTTCCGCCCCGCCATCGATCAGGCGCAGCGCCAGATCCGATTTCCCGGCGCCGGAAAAGCCGCGCAACAGCACGCCCTTACCGGCCAGCGCAATACAGGTGGCATGATTGAGATGCATTTCACCGACAGGGTGAAACGCCGCCCGCCACCTGTCAATCCGGCTTGCCCGGAACATAGTAATCCTAGGCGGCTGGCACTTCGGCTGTTTGGGTGAGAAGGGCGAACAGGGCCTCGGCACTTTCCGAGCCACGCAGACGGATGCAGGCATCTTCATCGCGTAACAAGCGCGATATGCGAGCCAACGCCTTGAGGTGATCCGCGCCGGCGGTCTCGGGGGCAAGCAACAGAAAAATGAGATCGACGGGGCGCTCGTCAATCGCCTCGAAATCGACGGCGACCGGCAGCCTGGCAAAGACACCATAGAGCCGGTCGATATCACCGAGCTTGCCGTGCGGAATGGCGATGCCCTTGCCGACGCCGGTCGAGCCGAGCCGTTCGCGCTCGAGGAGAACATCGAAAATCGTGCGTTCGTGAACGCCGGTCTCCTTGGCCGCCACCGCCGCCAATTCCTGCAACAGCTGCTTCTTGCTGCCCGCCTTGAGATTGGCGAGGACAGCCTGCAGGGACAGGATTTCGGCTATTTCCATCGACACTTCTCCAACCGAATATTTGCCGGCCAGCTATTTGGCAGCCGGTAATTGCGGATCGATCCAGCCGATATTTCCATCGGTCCGGCGATAAACGACATTTATGCCGCCGTGGCTCCGATTAAAAAACATCAGCGCCGGCGATTCGGCCAAATCCATACGCATAACCGCTTCGCCCACCGTCAGTTCGGCAATCTCAGTTTTGGCCTCGGCGACGATGACCGGCGAGAGGTTATCGGGCTCGTCATATTCGTCGGCGTGCTCATTATCCGAACCGGCCTCAATCACATATTGTTGCGCCGGCAGGCCATTGTTCGAGCCGTCGCGGCCTCTGTGATGATCGCGCAGGCGCCGCTTATAGCGCCTGAGACGCTTTTCAACATGCGTTGCCGCGATATCGAAACAGGCAAAAATCTCATCCGCTTCGCCTTGGCCCTGAAGGGTAATGCCGGAGCCGACATGAACGGTGATATTGGCTTCAAAATTTCTTTTTTCGCTGGCGAACACCACATGGGCATCGATGGCGACGGTAAAATACTTGCTGATGGCGGATTCAAGACGTTCGCGCACATGTTCGCGCAGCCTTTCGCTGACCCCAACATGTCTACCTTTAACGGTTAACTGCATGGCAAAATCCCTTCACGCGGCCGGGCGCTATTGGGTTCGAAACATTCGGCTGTCCGCCCCGGTTCGGAAAGGCGGCAGCAACATAGTTGTACGCCCAAAGCGAGTCAATAGTAGCTCATCGAGCAACGCTGTTGCTCTATAATTATATAATCACTTCAACGAATTATACTATAATCCACGGGCTGCTTTCGCCAATTCACGCCGCCGGCCCACCGAAGAGGGGATATGCATCGCCTCACGGTATTTGGCAACGGTCCGGCGCGCGATATCGACGCCGGAATCGTTCAAAATCTCGGCAATCCGGTCATCCGAGAGAACCTTGCCGTTCGATTCGCCATCAATCAGCTCGCGGATACGGTGACGCACCGCTTCCGCCGCATGCGCTTCACCGCCGTCGCTGTTCGAGAGACTGGCGGAAAAGAAAAACTTGATTTCATAGGTGCCGCGCGGCGTGCCGATATATTTATTGTTGCTGACCCGGCTCACGGTGCTTTCATGCACACCGACGATATCGGCCACGGTGGCGAGCGTCAGCGGGCGCAATTCCTGCACGCCTTGGCTGAAAAACGCCTCCTGCTGGCGCACCAGTTCGGTCGCGACTTTCAAAATCGTCCGGGCGCGCTGATCGAGCGCGCGCACCAGCCAGTTGGCATTTTGATAGCAATCGGAAATGAAGCTACGCTCTTCACTGCCTTTGCTGAGATCGCGCAGCTCGACATGATAGTGATTGTCGACCATGACGCGCGGCAGCGTTTCATTGTTGAGCTCGACCGTCCAACCGCCGCCCGGCGCCGGGCGCACGAACACATCGGGCACGATGGCCTGCGCCACGTCGTTATCGAAGGCGAGACCGGGCTTGGGGTTGAGACGTTTGATCTCGGCCACCATGTCGCTCAGGTCTTCAGCGTCGACGCCACATATATTCATCAGTGCGGATGCATCGCCCGCCGCGAGGCGGTCCAGATTATCAATCAGCGCCGCCATCGCCGGATCGAAGCGGCCCACGTCTCTCAGCTGAATCGCCAGGCATTCGCCGAGATCGCGCGCGAACACACCCGGCGGATCGAAGCTTTGCAGCCTCTCTAAAACCGCTTCGATGCGCGCAAGCGGGCAAGAGAAGCTTTCCGCCACGCCGATCAGATCGCCGCTTAAATAACCCGCACCATCGACCATATCGATCAGGGAACTGCCGATCAGCCGGTCCGACGGCTCGGAAATTTCGATGCCGAGCTGGGCGAGAAGATGTTCGCGCAGGGTTTCAGGCGCCGATTCCGCCTGCTCTATTCCGTCCATGCTGGCGTCGGGATTGGCGCCGCGCGCGGGCAGGGAAATGGCGGCGCCTTGGCCTGAATCGCTGGCCCCGCCGCCCGGTGCGCGCCCTTCGCCGGTCCAATAATCATCGGAGCTCAAATCGATATCGGCGAGCTCCTCGCCATGCGGCATATCGGCGTTGCGGGTAAGCGCCGAATCGGAGGCCAGCGGCTCACCGTCCGCCGCCGCGCCCTCAGGCTGCTCGGGCGTATCGCTTTCCGATGTCGCGCCGTCCTTGCGCTCGAGCAATGGATTTTTCTCCAGCTCGCCATCGATGAAAGCGGAAAGTTCAATATTGTTGAGCTGCACCAATTTGATCGATTGCTGCAATTGCGGCGTCATCACCAGGGACTGGCCCTGCCGCAGATCGAGGCGGGGAGTTAATGCCATGTGAGCAACTTTCCCTACCTAGAGCTGGAACCTGTCGCCCAAATAGACGCGGCGGACTTCTTCGTCGCTGACGATATCGGAGGGTTTGCCTTCCATCAGCACCGCGCCCTCATAGAGAATATAGGCGCGATCGACGATCTCCAGGGTTTCACGCACATTGTGGTCGGTCAGGAGAACACCGATGCCACGGTCCTTGAGGTGCGCAACCAGTTCGCGAATCTCAGCCACCGCAATGGGATCGATGCCGGCCAGCGGTTCGTCGAGCAGAATGAAACTCGGCTTCGAGGCCAGAGCGCGGGCAATTTCGACACGCCGCCGTTCGCCGCCGGAGAGCGCCAGGGCCGGCGTGCGGCGAAGATGGGTGATGGAGAATTCCGCGAGCAGTTCATCGAGCAGATTTTCGCGCTTTTCGCGCACCGGCTCGACCACTTCCAAAACCGCGCGGATATTGTTTTCGACCGAGAGGCCGCGAAAAATGGATGCTTCCTGCGGCAAATAACCGATGCCGAGACGCGCCCGGCGATACATCGGAAGATCGGTAATATCATGCCCATCCAACTGGACGGTGCCATATTCCGAAGCGATCAATCCGGTCATGATATAAAAACAGGTGGTCTTACCGGCGCCGTTCGGGCCCAAAAGGCCGACAGCTTCACCACGGCGGACATAGAGACTGACATCGCGCAAAACCGGCCGCTTTTTAAAGCGTTTGCCGAGATTTTGCGCGGCCAGACCCTTGTTGTCGGCCACCAAACGGGGGGCTGAACCGCCGCCGCCGCCATCTAAATTTGGGCTTTGCATGTCGCCGCTGTCAGACATGAGCCTTATTATACCTCAAATTGTTAATTTTCTTCCTTTTTTGGCACAAACATGCCGCGCACGCGCTTTTTCCCGCCACCCTCGGATGCCGCGCTCATGACTTTGCTCTTGCCGCTCACCAAATCAAGCTCAAGTTCCTCACCCTCAATGATATTTTCACCTTGCGTGAGAATGACATTGCCGCTCAGCCAGATCTTTTTGTTGTCGACGTCATAAACGCCGCGTTTGCCTTGCGCCGTTTCATTGGGCGACGAGACAAAGACATTGCCTTCGGCGTCGATTTGCGAGATTCCCGGCGCATCGGGCGATTCGCTGTTTTCGCGGTAATGGACAACCAGCATGTCCGCCTTGAGCAGCATCTCGCCCTGGATCGCATCGACATCGCCGCGGAAAATGGCGAGATTGTCCGACTGCCTGACTTCCAGCGTATCGGCGGTAATTTCGATCGGCGCCTGGCTGTCATGATTGCTGTTCAATTCGTCGAGCTGCGCCAGCGCCGGTGCGATCCCGGCGGCGCCGAGAAACATCGCCAGCGTGAAAATTACGGCAAACGGGGTGCGCCTCATCTCAGCCCTGCCCACCGGGGAAAATCGTCATCTTCACGCCGCCTCCAAACAACATAATCTCTTTATCATCATCGACCCGAAAATTGCCGGCCTCCAAAAGGCCGAGCGGGCTCTGGCCCTGCACCGGCGCATCGCCATCCGCCGTGCGCGCACCAAGATCGACATGCGCGCGGTCGGTATGAAACTCATGCCCCTGATCGGAAAATATCGAAACATCGCCCGCTAAATCCAAAAACCGTGCATCGCGTTCATAGAGCCCTTCATGCGCGGTTAGCGCAAACCACTGGCCGCTACCATCGTCTATGAACACATCAGCGGAAATATCCTTAAGCGCCACCAGCGGCGAATTCGGCTCACTCTGGCTGGCTTCCGCGGCGGTCACCGTATAAGGCTGATTGCGGTCATCGACGCCGAGATAGCGCGCATTGACCATGCGCAGCGAGCCATCGAGATCGGGCGCATCGCTGAACGAAATGCGGAAACCCTCCTCGCGTCCGGTGGCGAGCGGCCAGACGACGACCAGGCCGAGCAGCAGCAGCGCCACCAGCGGCAGGCCATAGCGCATAATGCCGACAAAATTGCTGTAACCGACCGTGCGCCCGGCAGCACCCGAACCGCTGCGTGCCTCAAGACCGGCAAGACGCGGCGGCGCCGGGTCACGCGGCGGCGGCGTACTGCCATATCTTTGGCTGGCGCTCAACTGATGCCCGCCTTCAGGCAATCATGGATATGCAGAATACCGACCGGCCGGGCGCCCTCGGTGACAAACAGGCCGGTGATCTGGCGTTCGTTCATAACGTGCACCGCCTCGGCGGCAAGCGCGTCTTCACGGATGACCGTCGGCGCTTCGGTCATCAGATCGCCGGCCGTCCGCTCCAAGAGATCATCGGTGAGGTTGCGGCGCAGGTCGCCGTCGGTGACGATGCCGAGCAAATCGCCCGCCGCGTCGATCACACCGACACAGCCAAAGCGCTTCGCTGTCATGACGATCAACGCTTCCGGCATTATTGTTTCGGGCCGGACGAGCGGAAGATCATCGGCGCCATGCATAATATCGCGCACCCGCACCAGGCTCTGGCCAAGCTTGCCGCCCGGGTGAAAGACATGAAAATCACTTTCGGAAAACGCCTTGCGTTCAAACAGGGCGACGGCGAGCGCGTCGCCGAGCGCCAGTGTCATGGTGGTCGAGGTCGTCGGCGCAAGGCCAAGCGTGCCGGCCTCGGGCTCATCCGCCATGATCAAGGCAACGTCGGCGCTCTCGGCCAAGGTGCTGCCGGCGCGCCCGACAATGGCGATCATCGGAATCTCATAGCGTTTGGAAAAATGCAGCATGTCGCCCAATTCGGTGGTTTCGCCCGAATTGGACAGAACCAATAGCGCGTCTTCATCGGTGATCATGCCGAGATCGCCATGGCTCGCCTCGGCCGGATGAACGAAGATCGCCAACGTGCCGGTCGAGGCCAAGGTGGCGGCAATTTTGTTGCCGATATGGCCGCTCTTGCCCATGCCCGAGACGACAATACGGCCCTTGACCTGGCTCAGTATCTCGACCGCCCGGCTAAAGTTGGCGCCCAATTCATCGGCCAGGCGGGCAAGCGCGCGCGCTTCCAAACGGAGAACCCGGCGGCCGGCGGCTAAATCTTGATTCTCCGCCGAATCGTCACTGCCGGTGAGGGGTGCCGCATTGTCTGATGGCGCATTCATTTGAACATTCACAATATGGTTCGTAGGCATTTTCGCCGGTGGTGCCAAGCGGAGCGAATCCGCGCGATATGGCTAACATACTCGCTTCCACAGGGATTTCAGTGGGAATTTAACCGAATTTCCGCGACCGGCGACGCAGTAATAGTCCGAACATGTAAAAAAAGGCTAATTATTTGACAGATCATGCCGCCACACGGGGCCGATTTGTTGCACCTTTCCAGCAAGCCTAGTAACCATAGTGGTGTCGGGATTCGAATAACCAATGGACAAATTTAATGGCTGCCCCGAGCGATTCTTCCAAACCCGGCCCAACTTCCCCCGGCTATGAAGCATCCGGCGTAAATACGGATCAGGCGGAGGATGGGCTCGGCCGGCTGATCGGCCATATTAAATCGACTTGGTCGTTGAGCGATGCACGGGTCCAGCTCGATCTCGGCTATTACGCCAATGTCATTGACGTCGCCGGTACAGGCATCGCCATTTGCACCGATGGCATCGGCTCCAAGGCGTTGGTGGCGCAGATGGTGGGCAAATACGACACCGTCGGCATCGACTGCGTGGCGATGAACGTCAACGATCTGGTTTGCGTCGGCGCCACGCCCTTGAGCATGGTCGATTATGTCGCCGTCGAAAGCGCCCAACCGGCGATGCTGGAAGCGATCGGCGCTGGCCTGGCGGAAGGTGCCAGGCAATCCAACATTTCCATTTCAGGCGGCGAAATCGCCCAGCTCAAGGACATCATCAAGGGCCATGGCGAGGGGCTTGGTTTCGACCTCGCCGGCAGCGCCGTGGGCCGGGTGGACCTCGACAAGATCAATCTCGGCGCTACCGTCCGCCCCGGCGATGTTATCGTCGGCATTGCCAGCAACGGCATCCACAGCAACGGCCTCAGCCTGGCGCGCCGCGCCTTGTTTGAAGTGGCCGGCTATGAGGCGGACACACATATAGAAGCGCTCGGCCACAGTATCGGCGAAGAGTTATTGCGACCAACCTACATATATGTCGCCGAGGCGCTCGATATTCTGGCGAGCGTGAAAGATATCGGCGCGCTGATCCATATCACCGGCGACGGCTTCCTCAATCTCTGCCGGGTCAAGGCCGATGTCGGTTTCGTCATCGACGACCTGCCCGAAACGCCGGCCCTGTTCCCGCTCATTCAGGACATCACCGGCAGCGACAATATGGAGATGTATCACGTCTTCAACATGGGCATTGGTTTTTGCTTGGTGGTACGCCCGGATGACGCCGACCAGGTGATTGATATCGTGCGCGGCCACGGCAAGGCCTGCCAGCGCATCGGCTATGTGACGGATGGCCCCAAAGGCAGCGTCAAGATCGAACCGGCCGGAATTGAAATGACGCGTTGAGGCGAGAGAAATAAAAGCTGCCCAAGCGGAACCTCCAACCAGAATGCTTCCTGCATTCCGGCAAGGGCGACCGCCCGCCCGAGTTAAGCCAAGGGGGCGGATGCACCCGCCCGGCGTCTGAGGGCAAACCTAAAGAGACTTCTTTAGTGGTGGAAAATATCGACTTCTTCCCAGCCCGCGAGATCCAACTTCGCCCGATGGGGCAGGAAATCGAAACACGCCTGGGCCATCTCGGCCCGGCCCTCGCGCGCCAGCCGTTCGTCGAGAACCTTCTTGATGCCGTGCAGGTGCAGCACATCCGAGGCGGCATAGGCCTGTTGGTCGGGCGTGAGTTCCTCGGCGCCCCAATCCGAGGATTGCTGCTGCTTGGAGATATCGACGCCGAGTAAATCGCGGCATAGATCCTTGAGGCCATGGCGGTCGGTAAAGGTGCGCACCAGCTTGGAGGCGATCTTGGTGCAATAAACCGGCTGGCAGGTCACGCCGAGATAATGTTCGATCACGGCCAAATCGAAGCGCGCGAAGTGAAACAGCTTTAAGACAGACGGGTCGGCCAGCAGGGCGCGCAAATTGGGCGCCGCATAATCGCCCGGCGGCGGGAAATGCACCATGTGGCAATCGCCATCGCCGCGCGACATCTGCACCAGGCAGAGCCGGTCGCGGTGCGGATGCAGCCCCATTGCCTCACTGTCGATGGCGACGATATCGCCGAAGGTGAGACCGGGCGGCAAGTCGTTTATATGCAAATGATTAGCCATACCCGACTGGGTAGCCTGGGTGGTTTCGCCCTGTCAACATATTCGCACGTATTTTTCCCCTGGCAGCGCCGCATGAAGTATCATAAACAAAGGTTTCACAAGGGCTCCACAGGGGCCTCAACGAGCAAAGCAGCGGCATTATGAGCAAGCGCATCGTTACGGTTTTCGGCGGCTCCGGTTTCCTCGGACGCCACCTCATCAGCAAATTGGCACGCCAGGACACGGTAATCCGGGTCGCGGTCAGGCGACCCGAATTTGCCGGCTTCCTGGTCCCCATGGGCGAGGTCGGCCAGGTCTCCTTGGTACAGGCCAATGTGCGCGATGACGGCTCGGTCGCGCGCGCCGTCGCGGGCGCCGACGAGGTGGTGAATCTGGTTGGTATCCTGGCTGAAACCGGGCGGCAAAAATTCTCCGAAGTGCACGCCGCGGCGCCTGGCCGCATCGCCCGCGCGGCAAGCGAGGCCGGCGTGAAACGGCTGATCCATGTGTCCGCCATCGGCGCCAAACCAGAGGCCGTCTCGGCCTATGGGCGCAGCAAGGCCGCCGGCGAGACCGCTTTACGCGACGCCTATCCGGCGGCGACGATCGTTCGGCCCGGCGTGATGTTCGGCACGGAGGATGATTTTTTTAACAAGTTCGGTGCCCTCGCCCGCATCTCGCCGGTACTGCCGCTGTTCTTCGCCATCCGCCAAATGCCGAAATTTCACATGGAAGGCCTCTATATGATGCCCGAGATCGAGGCCGGCACAACGCGCATGCAGCCGGTCTTTGTCGGCGATGTGGCCGAGGCGCTGAGCCAGATCCTCACCGCCTCACCGGCTGAAAGTGCCGCCAAGACATTTGAATTGGGCGGGCCCAAAATATACAGCTTCCGCGAACTGATGGAACTGATTGCCACGGAAACGCAATATAAGCGCCACCTCGTGCCGGTGCCCTATTTTGCCGCCGACGTGATGGGCTTTTTCATGCAATTCTGGCCCGAGCCGATATTTACCGCCGATCAGGCGAAGATGCTGCGCGCCGATAATGTGGTCTCCGAGCACGCCCTCAAATTAAGCGATCTCGGTATTTCAGCCACGCCGGCGGAACTGATCCTGCCGACCTATATGCACCGCTTCCGCCGCGCCCGTCTGGATTCAACGCCGCACGAGCAAACTTAATGCATTAACGTCCAATCAATGCCGTAATAGAGCACCAGCAGCACGATGCCGAGGAACAGGCGGTAGAGGACGAAGGGTGTAAAGCTCATCCGTTTGAGCAGTTGCATCAGCACCGCGATGGTAATGAGCGCGGTGACGAAGGCGAGCGCCGCGGCCAGGCCGGCGTCACCCGTGACGACCGGCTCACCGCTCTCGATCAGATCCCACCCGGCCACGGCGCCGGCGGCAACAATCACCGGGATCGACATCAGCATCGAGAAACGCGCCGCCGCGGCGCGCTCAAAGCCGAGAAAACGCGCTGCCGTCATGGTGATGCCGGAGCGGCTGGTGCCGGGAACGAGCGCCAATATCTGCGCCATGCCGATAACGAAAGCACTGCCGAAGCTCATATGCTCGACCCTTCTCACCGTCATGCCGACACGGTCGGCGAACCACAGGATGACGCCGAATATGATCATCGTATAGGCGACGATCAGGGGTGAGCGGAAGAAATCGGGAGCGAAATAGACGAGCAGGCCGCCGGCCACAATCACCGGCGGCAGAGAGACCAATATATAGATGCCAAGCATGCGCCCGGCGCGCCGTTCACGCCGTTTGCCGCCGAAAAAGCCGAGGATGATGGCCAGGATATCGCGCCAGAAATAGACCAGCACCGCGCCCAGCGTACCGACATGGACGGCAATATCGATATTGAGACCCTGATCCTGCCAGCCGGCAATTTTCGGCAGCAGGACAAGATGCCCGGACGAGCTGACCGGCAGAAATTCAGAAATGCCCTGGACGGCCGCCAGGATGACGATATGCAACAACAGCAATGTGCCAGCAGCCTGCTTGTTATGGGAGTGGAATGGCGGGTTTCCAACAGATGGGCGGTATCATATTGCCAATTCAGGAAAATTTGCAATTCGCCATTGCCGGTAAAAGGAATTTTGGCGGGCCGCGGACAGGTTGGAATCACCTGAAACAGTCTCAAAACCGGACTAATTATAAGTTCTTCCTTGTTTTACATTTTAATAATTTCAATTTGCAGCAAGTCATTCCCGCATCTATGTCAGCACTTCTGACATAGATGCGGGAATGACTCGCGATTGCGGAACCTTTCCGCTAAGTTGCCCCTTCACATTCGGCGCCCACGACTTTTTTTACCGGCAGCCGTCGCAATATCAAAAACCGCGAAATCAGGGGCAAGCGGAAGCAGCCATGCTTAAATTCGTCGATATCGCCGCAAAACGGCCGGACAAGCGCGAGGCGAAGGAACGCCGTGCCGATTGGGGCGAGGTCTACCGCGATTTCGCCACCGAGCGCGCCAGTGAGCAGGCCTCGCGCTGCTCGCAATGCGGCGTGCCGTTCTGCCAAATTCACTGTCCGGTGCAGAACAATATCCCCGATTGGCTGATGCTGACCGCCGCCGGACGCCTGCAGGAGGCCTATGAGGTCTCTTCGGCAACCAATAATTTCCCCGAAATTTGCGGCCGCATCTGCCCGCAGGACTTACTGTGCGAAGGCAATTGCGTGATCGAGAAGGGCTTCGATGCGGTGACCATCGGCGCGGTCGAGCGCTATATCACCGATACGGCGTTCGAAAATGGCTGGGTCAAGCCGGTCAGCCCGGTGCGCGAGCGGCCCGAATCCGTTGGCGTCATCGGCGCCGGGCCGGGCGGACTGGCGGCAGCCGAGATGCTGCGCCGGCAGGGCTACCAGGTGCATGTCTATGACCGCTATGACCGCGTCGGCGGCTTGCTGATCTACGGCATCCCAAATTTCAAACTGGACAAGCAGATCATTCAGCGGCGCGCCGATCTGCTGATCGAAGGCGGCGTCAAATTTCATCTCAATTTCGAGGTCGGCCGCGACGCCACGCTGAGCGAATTGCGTGGCCGCCACGAGGCGATATTGATCGCCACCGGCGCCTACAAGGCGCGCGATATCAAGGTTCCGGGTGTCGGCCTCGACAACATCCATATGGCGATGGACTATCTCACCGCGAGCAACCGCAAGGGCCTCGGCGATAGCGTGCCGCGCTTTGACGACGGCAGCCTCAATGCGATGGGCAAGAATATCGTCGTCATCGGCGGCGGCGATACGGCGATGGACTGCGTGCGCACCGCGATCCGCCAGAAAGCCAAATCCGTCACCTGCCTCTATCGCCGCGACCGTGTGAACATGCCGGGCTCGCTGCAGGAAGTAACCCATGCCGAGGAAGAGGGCGTCAATTTCGCCTGGCTTTCGGCGCCGGAAGCCTTTGTCGGCGACAGCACGGTCGAGGGCGTGCGTGCGGTGCATATTCACCTCGGCGTGGCCGATGCCTCGGGGCGCCAGTCGCCGCAGCCGATTGCCGGCTCGAGCCACACCCACGCCGCCGATATCGCCATCAAGGCGCTCGGCTTCGATCCGGAGGACCTGCCCACTTTGTTTGACGCGCCCGAACTGGATGTGACGCGCTGGGGCACGGTGAAAGTCGATTGGAATTCGATGATGACCAATCTGGATGGCGTCTTCGCCGCCGGAGACATCGTGCGCGGCGCCTCGCTGGTGGTTTTGGCGATCGGCGACGGACGCGACGCCGCAGCTGCCATTCACCGCTATATCGGCGCCCGCGCCGTGCCGCTCGACGAAGTGATTTGAGGCCAGGCTTATGACAATCACAAACGACCCGAAAAGCGGCCAACGCTTCGCCTCCGAATGGCGGGAAAATGCCGCCCGGCTCGAGCGCGACGGACTTTACCGCCCGGAACATGAGCATGATGCCTGCGGCGTCGGCCTGATCGCCGCACTTGACGGCAGGCCGCGCCGCGATGTGGTCGAGGCCGGTATTGCCGCCCTAAAGGCTGTGTGGCACCGCGGTGCGGTCGATGCCGACGGCAAGACCGGTGACGGCGCCGGCATTCACGTCGAAATCCCGCAGGATTTTTTCAAGCAACACGCCGAAAATACCGGCCACCGGCCAAAGCAGGGCCGCCTCGCGCTCGGCATGGTGTTCCTGCCCAAGACCGACCTCGGCGCGCAGGAAACCTGCCGCGGTATTGTCGAGACCGAAATTCTCAGCTTCGGCCACGGCATATACGGTTGGCGCCAGGTGCCGATCGACTATACGGTGATCGGCGAGAAGGCCAATGCCACGCGGCCCGAGATCGAACAGGTGATGATCTCGAACGACAGCGGTGTCGACGATGACCAGTTCGAGATCGACCTCTACATCATCCGCCGCAGGATCGAGAAAAAGGCGCTCGAGCACCACATCAAGGATTTTTACATCTGTTCGCTGAGCTGCCGCACGGTGGTCTATAAGGGCATGTTCCTGGCCGAACAGCTCACCGCCTTTTATCCCGACCTGCTGGACGAGCGCTTCATCTCGAGCTTCGCCATTTTTCACCAGCGCTACTCGACCAACACCTTCCCGACCTGGCGCCTGGCGCAACCGTTCCGCATGATGTCGCACAATGGCGAGATCAATACCATCAAGGGCAACGCCAATTGGATGCGCAGCCATGAAACGCGCGCCGCGAGCGAAGTGTTCGACGAATATAACGACGAAATCTTTCCCCTGATCGAGCCCGATGCCTCGGATTCCATGGCCCTCGATTCGGTGGTCGAAGCCTTGGTCCATGCCGGGCGGCCGATTCCGGCGGCGCATTGCATGGTGGTGCCCGAATCCTGGTCGCACCGCCCCCATATGCCTGACGCGCACCGCGACTTCTTCGCCTATTGCAACTGCGTGATCGAACCGTGGGACGGCCCGGCGGCGCTCGCCGCCTCGGACGGCCGCTGGGTGATTGCCGGCATGGACCGCAATGGTCTGCGCCCGTTACGCTACACGGTGACGGAAGACGGCCTGTTGGTGGTCGGCTCGGAGACCGGCATGGTGCCGCTCGATGAGGCCGAAGTGATGGAAAAAGGCCGCCTCGGGCCGGGCGAGATGATCGGCGTCCATCTCGCCGAGGGCCGCTTCTATCATGACCGCGAACTGAAGGACATGCTGGCGGCGCGCCACCCCTATGGCGACTGGGTCAAGAAGATCGTTGAGATCGACAGCCTGATCGGCTCGGAACAAGAGCCGGTGATCTATGCTTCCGACGAACTGCATCACCGCCAGCGCATCTTCGGCCATACCATGGAAGAGCTCGAAGTGATCCTCCATCCCATGGTCGCGGACGGCAAGGAGCCGACCGGCTCGATGGGCGACGACACGCCGCTTGCGGTTCTGTCGAAACAACATCGTGGCTTGCATCATTTCTTCCGCCAGAATTTCAGCCAGGTCACCAACCCGCCGATCGATTCCTTACGCGAATATGGCGTGATGAGCCTGAAAACCCGGCTCGGCAATCTCGGCAACATGTTCGGCGAAAGCGAAACCCAGACCGATCTGCTGCAGCTCAATTCGCCGGTTCTGACCAATGCCGAATTCGACGCCATGCTGCGCTATATGGGCGACAAGGCGGCCTGGATCGATTGCACCTTCGAAGCCGGCGAGGGCCATAGTGAACTGACCGAAGCGATGGACCGGATTCGCCGCGAGGCCGAAGACGCGGTGCGCGGCGGTGCCGTGCATCTGGTGCTGAGCGATGCAAACACCTCGCGCGAGCGCGCGCCGGTGCCGATGATCCTGGCCGCCGGCGCCGTACACAGCCATCTCGTCGAACAAAAACTGCGCACCTTCACGTCGATCAATGTGCGCTCCGGCGAGTGCCTGGATGTGCATTATTTCGCTGTGCTGATCGGCGTCGGCGCGACCACGGTCAACGCCTATCTCGCCCAGGAGAGCATAGCAGAACGTCAGGCGCGTGGCCTGTTTGGCAATCTCAGCCTCGATGAATGCTGCCAGCGCTACCGCACCGCCGTCGATGCCGGCCTCCTCAAAATTCTCTCGAAAATGGGCATCTCGGTGCTCGGCTCCTATCGCGGCGCCTATAATTTCGAGGCGGTCGGCCTGTCGCGCGCCTTGGTTGCGGAATTCTTCCCCGGCATGAGCTCGCGCATTTCCGGCATCGGCCTTTCCGGTATCAAGCGGCGGGTGCTACGCCTCCATACCAAGGCGCATGAGACGATCCACACCACGCTCCCGGTCGGCGGCCTCTACAAGGCGCGTAGCTCGGGCGAAGTGCATGCCTTTGACGGCCGCCTCATTCACATGCTGCAGCACGCGCTCGCCAATGATTCCTACGCCACCTACAAGAAATACTCGAGCGGCGTAAACGACATGGCGCCGGTGCATGTGCGCGACCTGCTGGGTTTTAAATCCGAAGTCGCGGCCGTCGCGCTGGAAGAGGTCGAATCGATCACCGAAATTCGCAAGCGCTTCATGTCCGGCAGCATGTCGCACGGCGCCCTG
The DNA here is from genome assembly GCA_964429775.1 of uncultured Rhizobiaceae bacterium. GTDB lineage: Bacteria > Pseudomonadota > Alphaproteobacteria > UBA828 > UBA828 > PTKB01. Next base: position 5,297 of record CAYSDJ010000009.1, on the reverse strand, counting down.
TCGCGCGAAGCGCATGAAACGCTGGCCATCGCCATGAACCGCATCGGCGCCGTCTCGTGCTCGGGCGAAGGCGGCGAGGATCCGGCGCGCTACGAGCCGCGCGCCAATGGCGACAACGCCAACTCCGCGGTCAAGCAGATCGCCTCGGGGCGCTTCGGCGTCACGGCGGAATATCTCAACCGCTGCCGTGAGATCGAAATCAAAATGGCCCAGGGCGCCAAGCCGGGCGAAGGCGGCCAGCTGCCGGGCTTCAAGGTATCGGAGGAGATCGCCAGCCTGCGCTGCGCCACGCCCGGCGTGACGCTGATCTCGCCGCCGCCGCATCACGATATCTATTCGATCGAGGATCTGGCCCAGCTGATTTACGACCTCAAGCAGATCAACCCGCAGGCGCGGGTATCGGTCAAGCTGGTGGCCGAAGCCGGCATCGGCACCATCTCGGCCGGCGTCGCCAAGGCCAAGGCCGATGTCATTCTCATATCCGGCCATGACGGCGGCACCGCCGCCTCGCCGCAATCGAGCCTCAAATATGCCGGTGTGCCTTGGGAAATGGGCCTGGCTGAGGTTAATCAGGTGCTGACCCTCAACCGCCTGCGCCATACCACCACCCTTCGCGCCGATGGCGGCATCAAGACCGGACGCGACGTCGTTATCGCCGCCATGCTCGGGGCCGAGGAATTCGGCATCGGCACCGCCTCACTGGTCGCCATGGGCTGCATCCTGGTGCGGCAATGCCATTCCAACACCTGCCCGGTCGGCATCTGCACCCAGGACGAGGCACTGCGTGCCAAATTCGAGGGCACGCCGGAAAAGGTCGTCAATCTGTTCAGCTTCATCGCCGAGGAAGTACGCGAGATCTTGGCCTCGCTCGGCGTGCGCAGCTTCGATGAGATTGTCGGGCGCACCGATCTCCTGCGCCAGGTCAGCCGCGGCAGCCGCGATCTCGACGATCTCGACCTCAACCCGATCCTGGTGCAGGCCGATCCCGGCGGCTTCCCGCGCACCTCGCCGCGCAGCGGGCGCAACGAGGTACCGGAAAGCCTCGACGAACAGATGATCCGCGATGCCGACGACGCGCTCGAGGTGCCGGAGAAAATGCAGCTTGCCTATACGGTCGGCAATACCCACCGCGCGATTGGCGCCAAGCTGTCCTCGCACCTGACGCAGCGCTTTGGCATGACCGGCCTGCCGCCGGATTATTTCACCGTGCGCATGCGCGGCGCCGCCGGCCAATCGCTCGGCGCCTTTGCCGTGCAGGGCATCAAGCTCGAGGTTATCGGCGAGGCCAATGATTATGTCGGCAAGGGCCTCTCGGGCGGCACCATCGTGCTCCGCCTTGCGACCTCGAGCCGGCTGGTGTCGAACGAAAACGCCATTATCGGCAATACGGTTCTCTATGGCGCGACATCGGGTAAATTGTTCGCCGCCGGCCAGGCGGGCGAGCGCTTTTGCGTGCGCAATTCTGGCGCGCTTGCTGTTGTCGAGGGCTGCGGCTCGAACGGTTGCGAATATATGACCGGCGGCGTCGCCGTTATTCTCGGCCCCGTCGGCGATAATTTTGGCGCCGGCATGACCGGCGGCATGGCCTTCGTCTACGATACCGACGGCAGTTTCGAACACCGCGTCAATGCCGATTCTGTCATCTGGCAGCGCATTCAAAGCCGCCATTGGGAAAATGTTTGCCGCGACCTGGTGCGCGAACATTACATTGAGACCCAATCGCGCTTCACCGAACGCCTGCTCGCCGACTGGACCCTCGAGGCCGGCAATTTCTGGCAAATCTGCCCGAAAGAAATGATCACCCGCCTCGACCAACCGCTCAGCGACACCGTGGCGGCGCAGACGGCCTGATTTTAATCCTGCTTTTAGATCGAGCCCGGTAAATTCGTGCCGGTGCAAAGTTCGGATTTGTCTTTCGGGCCGCAAACCGTGGCTTCCTGAGGCCAGGATTCCCAGTCGGAATATATTTGAAGTATTTTCTCGGACTCAGTGGCTTCAAATGCTTGGTCGCGCCAAATCCAGCTTGTGATGAAAAGGTTCTTATCCGTTTCAATAATCTTCATCACCGTGAATCGGGAAAATCCGGATTGCAATTCTTTCGAGCATAAATGATATCCGACGAGTTCCAACCGCTCCTCAACTATATACGCGTCAGGGTCCTTCCATTTTGCAAACTCACATTGAACCAGGCCGGCAATTGACAAGAACAAGTCGAATTGGGAGGTGTATATCATTCGTCGGGTTTGCTCTCCGACTATCTTTTGCGTCCAATTTTCCTCGGTTTCACCCGTCGGCATGTACACCTTTGTCTGTGTAACCCATGACAGAATTCAACGGGTCATCCCGCTCCTCAGTCCGGGCCGCATTTGTCGCCTTCGGCTGGCTCAACCTCATCCTTGGCATTGTCGGCACCATGGTGCCCGTGATGCCGTCGATGGTCTTTCTGCTGCTCTCGCTCTGGAGCTTTTCCAAGGGCTCGGAGCGTTTTCACACCTGGCTCTATCAGCACAAGTTTTTCGGCCCGTCGCTGCGCCAATGGAGCGAGCATCGGGTTATCCCGATACGGGCCAAAATCGGCTCGATCGCCGGAATTCTGTTCAGCGTCGCCGTCCTTGTCGCGTTGACGCCCGAGGGCTCGACCGTCCTCTATGTCTATAGCGCCATCAATACGGTGGCGATCCTCTTTATTGCCACGCGCCGCAGTCACGTGCCCGAGGTGGCGGGGCTTGAGGATAGCGCCCTGGAAAGCGCTCAGGCGGCTTAGAGCAGATATCCTCCTCGCGACCCGGAGAGAGCTCGCGCAGGCGGGCTTTTTCTCTGTTTGGCGGCACGCCGTTTGGGACACAGCCGGGGTCATGCTATGTCTGACGATATGATGATCCGAATACGGACAGCCGAGCCCGGCGATGCCGGGCCGATTGCCGAGATGCATGTCGCCATCTGGCGCATGGCCTATGCCGGCATTCTGCCTGACGCTGTCCTGCTCGGCATGTCGCCCAGCGCCGAGCGGCGCAACTGGGCGCGCATCATTGCCACCGTCGATGATGAATTCTCGGTCCATGTCGCCGAGGCGGTGGACGGTGAATTATTGGCCTATGGCAGCGCCGGGCCGGCGCGGCCAAACGGTCTGCCGCAGAGCGGTGAGGTCTATACGCTCTATGTCTCGCCCGATCACCAGGGCCAAGGCCTGGGCCGGGAACTGCTGTTCTCCATGTTTGACCGATTGCGGACGCAAAATTTCGATTCGGCCATGCTGTGGGTGCTGGCGGCCAATCCGGCGCGTTTTTTCTACCATGCCATGGGCGGCAAAGTTGCGGCGGAGCGCCGCGAATCGCATTTCGGCGTTGAGCTCGATGAAATCGCCTATGCGTGGCGCGATCTGGCCAAAGTCTGCCGCCAGTTCGACATGACACATCAGGGACGGGCGGGCGGCTATGAATAACGCGGCAGGCGGAAATAATGCGACGCCGGGCGGCACGGCAAATTCGGATATGACCGAATATTGGAATGACCAGGCCGGGCCGAACTGGGTGCGCTATCAGCGCCAATTGGACGGTCAGATTCATGCCCTCGGCGAAATTGCGATGGACCGTGCCGCTCTCCAGCCGGGCCAGCGGGTGCTCGATATCGGCTGCGGCTGCGGCGATAGCGCGCTTGGACTGGGGCGCCGCGTCGGCAAAAGCGGCGCTGTGCTGGGCGTCGATATTTCAGCGCCCATGCTTGACCATGCGCGCCAGCGCGCCGCGCAGGAGCCGGAACTGAACCTCCGCTTCGAGCAGGTCGACGCCCAGACCCATGAATTTCCGCATGCCGGATTCGATCACGCTTTTTCGCGTTTCGGCGTGATGTTTTTCGACGATCCGGTGGCTGCGTTCGGCAATATCCGGAGCGCCCTGAAAGAGACCGGGCGGTTGAGCTTTATCTGCTGGCGCGCGCTCGATGAAAATCCCTGGATGTCGGTCCCGCTCGAGGTGGCTTATCAATTCGCGGCAAAACCCGAGGCTGCGCCGCCCGGCGCCCCGGGCCCGTTCATGTTGGCCGAGCCGGGCCGGGTGGACGAAATACTGAGCGCTGCAGGCTTTACCGATATATCCGTCTCGCCGCTTAACGAGGAATTTCATCTGAGCGGCCCGGGGACGGTGGCGGAAGCCGCCCAACACACCTGCCGCATGGGCCCGGTCGCGCGGGTCCTGGCGGATTCGGATGATGACACCAAGCGCCAGGTTGAAGCGGCGCTCAACACCACGCTCGCACCCTATCATGACGGCACCGGCGTGCGCATGGCCTCATCCTGCTCGATCGTCAGCGCCGGCGCGCGCTAACGGGGACGGTTTATTTAACCAATTTGGACCGGCGCTGACATTGTGGGCGGCAATGCCCATATGTGATGGATCACGAATTTGGATGGCGTCATGTTTCCACGGCCTATTTTGGGCTCTTTTCGGGGCATTTTCTTTTCGCCGCGCGCGGAGCAGAGCCTCGCTGCGCGGGCACAAGGGCCCGACCGGCTGCTCGGCGTGGCGCTGTTTGGCGCCGCCGGCCTGTTGGTCAGCGGCTGGCTTGTTCCCATCATGACGGTGCGCCGGCTGATTTTTTTCGAAGACAAGATATCCGTGATTCAAGCCATGGAAGGCCTGTTGGCGCGCGGTCAATATCTGCTGTTCTTTATCATTCTGTTTTTTTCCATGCTCTTTCCGCTGGTGAAAATAATTCTTTCCTACGGTCTGTGGCGCAGCAAAGACATGTTCACGGATAAATTTGAACGGCGTCTCGGGCGGGCCGAAATGCTCGGCCGCTGGTCGATGCTCGATGTGTTCCTCATGGCGGTTGCCGTGGCGGCGGTCAATTTCAGCCTGATCGCCGATGTCGAACTGCATCCGGGGCTTTACGCGCTTGCCGGTGGCGTGGTGCTGTCGATGCTGGCCAGCATGCGCATGTCCGTGCTTGCCGCCCGGTTTCGCAGCACCGCCTAAGATCAATCAGACCGGCGCCTGATAGGGATGGGTCTTGCGCCAATGGGACGCGATATCGGCGCCGGTACAGAACCACACATCGCCCTTGTCCTGCATATATTCCAACAATTTGATCAAGCCGACGGCACGCGCCGGGCGGCCGATCAGGCGGTCATGCAGGCCGATCGAAAGCAGCCCGGGCCTGTCGCCGCCTTCTTCGTGCAGGAGGTCGAAGGCATCGCGCATATATTGGAAAAAATCATCCGCCTGGGCGAAGCCGTTCGATTGATCGCAGCGATTGTCGTTGGTCTCGTAGGAATAGGGAATGACGAGATGCGGCATGCC
>CAYSDJ010000008.1:0-100353 GCA_964429775.1 uncultured Rhizobiaceae bacterium | reverse complement strand
CCAGGGCCGCATCTTCGTTGCCGAGCGCAGCAAGCTCGCCGGCGATCTGTTCGATGCGGTGCAGGCCTATCTCAACAAGGAAATCGCCGCCAAAAAGCACATTCTCGTCGCCGGCTGGAGTGTCGGTACGCGCGAGCGCATCAGCCGCCTCCTGAGCGAACATGGCATCGATCATCTGGCCCCGGTCGAGAATTGGCCGGCCGGTGAAAACCTTTCGCCGATGACCATCGCGCTGGCTGTGCTGCCGATGGAACACGGCTTTACCGCTCCTGGGCTTACGGTTATCGCCGAGCAGGATATTCTCGGCGACCGCCTCAACCGCCGCCAGCGCAAGCGCCGCGTCAAACCGGAAGAATTTCTTGCCGATGCCTCCGAGCTTTCCCAGGGCGACCTGGTGGTCCATGCCGATCACGGCATTGGCCGCTATGACGGGCTGGTGACGCTCGATGTCGACAATCTGCCGCATGATTGCCTGCGTCTCCTCTATGACGGCGATGACCGTCTCCTGCTGCCGGTCGAGAATATCGAGCTGCTGTCGCGCTATGGCTCCGCCGATCAACCGGTATCGCTCGACAAGCTCGGCGGCGCGGCGTGGCAGGCGCGAAAAGCACGCCTCAAGAAGCGGGTCAAGGAGATGGCTCAGGAACTGATGAAGATCGCCGCCCAGCGCACCCTGAAATCGGCGCCGGTGTTGCAGGCGGAGAGCGGCCCGTTTGAGGAGTTCTGCGCCCGCTTTCCCTATAACGAAACCGACGATCAGGCGGTTGCCATCGATGACAGCCTGACCGACATGGCGAGCGGGCGGCCGATGGATCGCCTGATCTGCGGCGATGTCGGCTTCGGCAAAACCGAAATCGCCCTACGCGCCGCCTTCAGCGCGGCGATGAGCGGCAAACAGGTTGCCGTGCTGGTGCCGACGACACTGCTATGCCGCCAGCATTTCCAGAATTTCCGCGAACGCTTTCAGGAATTGCCGGTGCGCGTCGAGCAGCTCTCGCGTCTGGTCAAGCCGTCGCGGGCAAACGAGACCCGGGCGGCGATGAAATCAGGCGATGTCGATATCGTCATCGGCACCCATGCGCTCCTCGGCAAAGCGATTGAGTTTGCCGATCTCGGCCTCCTCATTGTCGATGAGGAGCAGCATTTCGGCGTCGCCCACAAGGAGCGCCTGAAAAAACTACGCGCCGAGGTGCATGTTCTGACGCTGAGCGCCACGCCGATCCCACGCACCCTGCAAATGGCGCTAACCGGGGTGCGAGACATGAGCATTATCGCCACGCCGCCGGTTGACCGCCTGGCCATTCGCACTTTCATCATGCCGTATGACCCGGTGGTGACGCGCGAGGCGCTGATGCGTGAGCATTTTCGCGGCGGCCAAAGCTTTTACGTCTGCCCGCGCATCGCCGATCTTGATGGCGTTTCCGATCGTCTGCGCAAACTGGTGCCGGAGGTCAAAATAGGTGTTGCCCATGGCGGCATGCCGGTGGCCGAATTGGAAGATATCATGGCGGCTTTCTATGACGGCGCCTTCGATGTGCTGGTCTCGACCGCGATTGTCGAATCCGGCCTCGATCTGCCGCGCGTCAACACCATGATCGTGCACCGTGCCGATATGTTCGGTCTCTCTCAGCTTTATCAGCTACGCGGACGCATCGGGCGCTCGAAATTGCGCGGCTACGCCTATTTCACCCTGCCGCCGGCGCACCGCGTCACGCCAACGGCGCGCAAGCGCCTCGAAGTGATACATCGCCTCGACAGTCTTGGCGCCGGTTTCAGCCTGGCGAGCCACGATATGGACATTCGCGGCGCCGGCAATCTTTTGGGCGGCGAGCAATCAGGCCATATCCGCGAAGTCGGCATCGAGCTTTATCAGCACATGCTGGAAGAGGCAGTTGGCCAGGCGCGCGCCTCATCATCGAGTAATGCGGACGGTACGGAAGACGCTCCGGTGGCCGAATGGTCGCCGCAAATCAGCCTCGGCACCGCTGTTTTGATTCCCGAAACATATGTCGAGGATTTGGATGTGCGCTTGGCGCTTTACCGCCGCGTTGCGCGCCTCGAGGATCGCGGTGAAATCGAGGAATTTATCGAAGAGCTGGCCGACCGCTTCGGCCCGGCGCCGGAGGAGGTCAATCACCTGTTGGATATCGTCGCCATCAAGCGCCTCTGCCGCGCGGCCGGCATTGCGCGCATCGACGCCGGGCCGAAGGGCGCGGTGCTCACCTTCCGCGACGATACCAGGGTCGATCCGCAAAAATTGATCACCCACGTCGCCAATCCGAGCCTCGGCCTGATACTCCGCCCGGACAACAAGCTCGTCATCAACCGTAATTGGCCGATCGCGCAACAGCGCCTGGAAGGGGTTCAGCGCCTGCTCTCAACCCTCGGCGGCATGACCGTCTGAGAGATCGTTGATTTTCGCCGCCATGATGAAGTCGTTTTGATGCAGGCCCTTGATCTTGTGGGTGTAGAGCAGCACGTTGCAATATCCCCAGCCGAAGGTGATATCCGGGTGATGACCCTCGGATTCGGCCAGTTCGCCGATCCTGTTGACCAGATCGAGGGCAGCGGCAAAATTGGCAAGTTCGAAGTTGCGCTGGAGTTTGGTTGCGCCGTCGAGCAGTACCCAACCCGGCGTACTGGCAAGCAAATGTTGTGCCGGTGCCGCTTCCAGGGGGTCAATTCCGCCCCGGCAGGGCACGCATGATATTTCGCTTAAATTCATATTCTCTCCTCCCCGATGTAAATATAAGGCATTTTATGTTGCGTCATATGCTCGCTATTGAAAGAATCAATCCAACCGGTCACGACCGAGGGCCGGAGGGGAGCGGTCTATGGGACCTGCTTAATGGACGCGGTCGCGAAAATATCCAACGAAAGGGCTGGCATGAGCTTGCCGCTGCATGATACTGCGCCGCGCAGCGTCTCCATTCTGGGCTCGACCGGCTCCATTGGCGGCAACACCATCGATTTGCTGCAACGCCATCCGGATAGCTTTCGCGTCACCGCGCTGACCGCCAACAGCAACATCGATTTGTTGGCCGAACAGGCAAGACAAACCGGAGCAAAACTGGCAGTTACAGCCGATCCCAGCCTTTATGGCGCGCTAAAGGAGGCGCTTTCCGGCAGCAATATCCGGGCCGCCGCCGGTCCCGAGGCGGTCGAGGAAGCGGCCAGTATGCCGGCCGATTTTGTCATGGCGGGTATTGTTGGCGCGGCCGGGCTGGAGCCCACCCTGGCGGCGGTCAAACGCGGCGCCATTGTCGGCCTCGCCAATAAGGAATGCCTGGTCTGTGCCGGCGAATTGATGCTGAGCGAAGTGAAGCGCGCAGGTGCCACGCTGCTACCGGTCGATTCGGAGCATAATGCGATCTTCCAGGTGTTCGATTTCGAGCGCGACAGCGGGGTATCGAAGATTATCCTGACCGCCTCGGGCGGTCCGTTTCGCGGCTCCGATATGGCGGCCATGGTCAAAGCCACGCCCGAGCAGGCCGTCGATCATCCCAACTGGGATATGGGTGCAAAAATCAGCGTCGATTCGGCGACCATGATGAACAAGGGCCTCGAGATGATCGAGGCCTTTCATTTGTTTCCTGTGTCGGCGCAGCAAATCGAGGTGCTGGTGCATCCGCAGTCGGTCATTCACAGCATGGTCGAATATATCGACGGCTCGGTGCTGGCCCAGCTCGGCTCGCCCGATATGCGCACGCCGATCGCCTATTCCCTGGCCTGGCCGGAGCGCATCAGCGCGCCGACGCCGAAGCTCGACCTCGCCGAGATGGGCACGTTGAATTTCGAAAAGCCCGATTTAGAGCGTTTTCCTTGTCTGCGTTTGGCCCAGAGTGCGCTCGAAGATGGCGCCAGCGCGGCGATAATTTTGAATGCCGCCAACGAAGTGGCGGTAAGCGGATTTTTGCAGAATCATATCGGCTTCATGGATATTCCGCGCATTGTCGAAACATGTCTGGAACGGGCCGATACGGCGCCGGTAACGAGCATCGATAGGGTCAAGGAAATCGATCGCGAAACCCGAGTCATTGCCGCCGAGATAATCGATAAAAAATAATAAATACAATGCATAATAATGTTTTACTTATAATTTGGTTTGCCAAATGAAGCGGCGGTTATTGTGGCTGAAAGCGAAATGACCGGACGGGCGGCGGCGGAAGCGGAGAGCGGCGCCAATCTTGATGCGAGCGGCTTGATTGAAGCCAACAGCGAAAATTTTCCGGTTGGCTCCTTTCTGATACCGCGCGATTGCCGCCCGCATGTCCACGCTTTCTATGTTTTCGCGCGCCAAGCTGATGATATTGCAGACTCGCCCGACATCGCGGCGGAAGAGAAGGTGGCGCGGCTTGAGGCGGTGCAACGCGTGCTCGCGGTGGATGAGGCGGAGTTGCCGGGCTGGGCGCTCGCCTATCACCATAGCCTGATCGACAGCGGCAACACGCCGGTCAATGGCCGCGATCTGCTCTCCGCCTTTATTCAGGACGCGACCAAGACGCGATATCGCGATTGGGACGATGTGATGGATTATTGCATGCGCTCGGCCGCTTCCGTCGGCCGGGTGATGATGGATATTCACGGCGAGACCGATTCCGATATCGAAGGTTCGGACGCGCTGTGCTGCGCCCTGCAAATGCTCAATCACATGCAGGATTGCAAAAAGGATTATGTCGCGCTCGACCGCGTCTATCTGCCCGAACCGTGGCTGGTGGAGGCGGGCGGCAGCGTCGAAGATTTGGCGCTCGATCAGGCGACGCCGGCGGTGCGCCAGGTGCTCGACCGTTGTCTGGATGAAACGGAAGCATTGCTGCGCCGGGCCGAAAGCATGCCGCGTTCCGTCAGGCGGCGCGGCTTGCGGCTCGAAAGCGCCTTTATTCTCAAACTCGCCTGGGCTCTGGCGGCGCGTCTCCGCCGGCAGGATCCGGTGGCCGGGCGGGTCAAGGTAAGCAAGGCCGGCTGGCTGGTATGCGGCCTGCGTGGCGTGCTCGGCGCGTGGTAAATATGGCGCCGGCTGGGGAATTGCCAATCGATTTTGACGGCCTGCCGATTCCCGAGACCGACGATCCGAAACAATATGTCGCCCAGGTGACGCGCGCCTCGGGCTCGTCGTTTTTCCTGCCCATGATGCTGCTGCCCCGGCCCCGGCGCGAAGCCATGCTAGCGCTCTACGCCTTTTGCCGCGAAACCGACGATGTTGCCGACGAGATTGAGGATGACGCCCTTTCCAGCGCCTTGATCAAAGCCTGGGGGGAGGAGATCGACGCGCTTTTTGACGGCCGCCCGAGCCACCCGGTCAGCCACGCCCTGGTTGGGCCGATCAATCAATTCGGCCTCAAGAAGGATCATTTCAAGGATATTCTCGAAGGCTTCGAGATGGACCGCTCGGGCGCCATGCTGCGGCCCAGCCTGGATGAGTTGGAGCGCTACTGCTATTGCGTCGCCTGCTGCGTCGGCCTGCTTTCGGTCGAGATATTCGGCTATCGCTCAGCCGCCATTCCGACCTTTGCGCTGCATCTCGGCCATGCCTTCCAGCTCACCAATATCCTGCGCGATGTGGCCGAGGATGCCGAGCGCGGTCGGATTTATTTACCCGCTGAATTATTGGCCAAATACGGGCTCGGTGAGGTGTCGCCGCAAGACATCGTCAAGGCGCCCGGGGTGGAAAAGGTCTGTGCCGAGATCGGCGCGATGGCACGAAAGCGCTTCACCGAGGCGTCGCGTGCCATGCCGACCTCCGAGCGGCGCAATATGCGCCCAGCGCTTCTCATGCGCGGCGTTTATGAACCCTATCTCGACCGCATCGAGGCCACCGGCTTCCGCGTCGACGGGCCGCGTATCAAATTCGGCAAATTCAAGAAACTCTCGATGGTTTTCTCGGCGCTGTTGCGCACGCTTTAGAGCTAGCGGTCTTCGGCCAGAAGGCGGGGTAGGATTTTATCGGCGGCGCGGGCCATATCCTCGGCGAAATCAATCTCGATCCACGGCAATCCGGTGACATCCTCATAGCCGAAACGGCCGGGCGGGGAGGCGAGCAACACGTCGCGGATCGCTTCCTCCATGTAATCGCCTCGCCGGTCGGCCGCGATGATGGCTTCTGCTGCGCTGACAAGCTCCGCCGCGGCGCTTTCATCGAAGCGGAAGATGCCGACCGATTCGCCGTAAAAGTCACATTCCTGTTCCAGGTTCTTGCGGAAATCGACCGGCTGGCCGCCCCGGATGGCTAATTTCATCGGCTCCTCGCCGGACCCGACCTCTCGGTCGAGCAGGAAGGCGTTGTTGTGCCGGCTCGCCATCAGGCGCTCGAGCATGCGCCGGTCGTAAAGCACATCGCCGTCCATCGCCAATATATTGCCGCCGCCGGTGAAAGATTCGCGCAACGTCCAGAGCGTGACCACGCTGCCCTCGCGGTAATGCGGGTTGTGCACCAGCGTCACCCTGGGCGCGCCGATGCGCTTAAGCTCAGCCTCAATTTGATCGGCGCCATAGCCGACGCCCAAGGTAACGTCATTCACGCCGACGGCGGCGAGCTGGCTTAAATGCCGCTCGAGCAGGCTGCGGCCGCCGAAGCGGAGCAGGATTTTCGGCGATTGTTCAGAGGCGTCGCCAAGCCGGCTGCCGAGGCCGGCGGCAAATATCACCGCCCGCATCTTGCAACTCTTTGATCGTCGCGGATAATCATGGCGCGAAACTTACACTTCAGCGCGAGCGCATGACAGAGCAAACGCCAATTTTGGAAAAACAGGAAGCGCCGCCGCGCAAGGGGCCGTGGGACCAGCGTATCGCGCGTTTCCTCGTGCGCCCGTTGGTGCATACCCCGGTAACGCCCAATCACATCACCACCCTTCGCCTGCTGCTCGGCCTCGGCGCCTGCGCCCTGCTGGCATATGGCGAGGTGCCGTTGATCCATTGGGGGGCGGGACTTTTCGCGCTATCCAACTTTGTCGATCATATGGACGGCGAGCTGGCGCGCCTCAGCGGCAAGACCAGCCGTTTCGGCCATCTCTACGACCTCTTTTCCGATATTGCCGTGCACATCCTGTTGTTTTTCTCGATTGGCATCGGCCTGATGGATAGCTGGCTCGGCGAAGCGGCGTGGGTGATGGGGCTGGTCTCGGGCATTTCGGTCGCCGGCCTGTTCACCCTGTTTCAATATCTCGAAAACCGTATGGGGCAGAAGCAGGCCGGCCTGCCGCGCTTCGCCGGCTTCGAGACCGAAGACGTGATGTATCTCATCGGCCCGGCGATCTGGGGCGGCGGCCTGATCCCGATTCTGATCCTGGCCACCATCGGTGCACCGCTGTTTGGCCTGTGGGCGCTGGTGCGCTACCGGCGGGAAATATTCCAAGGGGCGAAATGACCACATTGATCACCGGCGCGACCGGCTTTCTCGGCTCCGCCGTCGCGCGGCTTTTGTTGGCGGAGGGCCAGCAATTGCGCGCTCTCGTGCGAGCCGGCAGCGACACCAAGAATATCGATGGCCTCGACATCGAGCGCGCCACCGGCGACCTCACCGATATGGCCTCCCTCAAGGCGGCGGCGAAGGGCTGCGATGCGCTTTACCATGTCGCGGCGGATTACCGCCTGTGGATACCCAGGCCCAAGGAAATCTACGACATCAATGTCGAGGGCACGCGCAATCTGATGCGTGCCGCCGGTGAAGCGGGGGTGGCGCGCATCGTCTATACCTCAAGCGTCGCGGTCCTCGGCCTGCATAAAGACGGCACGCCCGCCGACGAGGACGTGCCGGTCAGCCTCGACGATATGACCGGCCACTATAAACGCTCGAAATATTTGGCAGAAGAAGCAGTGCGTGAACTGATTACAAAAAACGGCCTGCCGGCGGTGATCGTCAATCCGTCGACGCCGATCGGCGCGCGCGATATCAAGCCGACGCCGACCGGGCGTATTATCGTCGATTTCGTCAATGGCCGCATGCCGGCCTATGTCGATACCGGCCTCAATCTGGTGCATGTCGACGATTGCGCGCGCGGCCATCTGCTGGCGTTTGAGCGCGGTAAAATCGGCGAGCGCTACATATTGGGCGGCGAAGACCTGACATTGCGCGAAATCCTGCTCGCCCTCGGCCGCATCACCGGCCGCCCGGCGCCGGGTGTGAGGTTACCCAACCGCCTCTTGGTGCCGTTCGCCTATGGCGTCGAGGGCTGGGCCCGGCTCAGCGGCATGGAGCCGCGCCTGACAGTGGATTCGCTCCGCATGGCGCGCAAATACATGTTCTTTTCGTCCGAGAAAGCGAAGCGCGAACTGGACTTTACCTCCCGTTCCGCCGAGCAGGCGCTGAGCGACGCGGTGGAATGGTTCGGCGCCAATAATTATTTCAAATCTGCGGTCTCGCCGGCGATCCAGTCAAGATAAGTCTGACTGCCGTCCTGCACAGGTAGGACAAGAATGCCCGGGCATTCATAGGAATGCAGGCGTTCCGCCCGCTGCACCGCTTTATTCGCCATTTTCTCCCGGGTTTTTGCAATCAGCACACATTCTTCGGTTTCCTCGAGCTTGCCCTGCCAGCGATAGAGCGACACGGCGCCTGGGATAATATTGGCCGAGGCGATCAGCCGCTCATCGAGCAGGGCACGGGCAATCTTCTTGGCCTCGGCTTCGCTTGGCGTGGTGATGTAGAGAAGTGCGAATTTCATGATGTGCTTGAGCCTCCGTCCCCGTGCTGGACAATAGCATTGCATTGCATGTCGGGCGTCGAAACACTAAAGCTGGTGCGGAAGTGGAGTCGGAAGGCGGAATCAACATGGCAGTTTTTTGGCGGGTGGTGATTGTCGTGAGCCTGTTGGGGCTTGGCACGGCATTAAGCGGTGGCGCGGTGGCTCAGGAAGCCAGCGTCCCGCAGCACATATTGTTGGCGATTGCCGAGGCGGGTGAAGTGGCGCACCGGACGGAGGTGCGCGCCTCGACGCCCGAGTTCGAGCGCCGCGCAGTCGCCACGCGCTTGAGCGCCCAGACCGTGTCGGCCATTGCGAGCTATCCGCGCGATGCCAGGACGATCCTCCGCACCGCCATGTCGGCTTCGCCGCGCCACCGCATCTATATCGCCGAAAAAGTCACGGCGGCATTTCCGGGCTTCAAGAACCTCGCCTGGAGCGAGGCCAACGCCGCGCCGTCGCAGCCGCGCCTGGTGCGCGCCTCGGCGACAGAGACAGCGACTGTGGCAAGGGTGGAAGAACGGCCTGCCGCTATGAAGTCACCGGCAAGAGACCGGGATTTCGGCGTGACAGCCGTGGTTCTCGGCTTTGGCGGGCATGATGTCGGGGCGTTCGGTCGTCGCAAGGAATCCGGCGCGGATTTGAACGCCGAAATACGCTTCACGCCGTTTGGCGGCTGGTTATGGGATTTTATCCTCTCGCCCGAGCCGCATATCGGCGTCCATTACAACACCGACGGCAATACCAATCAGGTCTTTCTGGGCGGAACCTGGATGTATGACCTCGGCTGGGGCTTTTTTGGCGGTGGCAGCCTGAGTTTGTCCCTGCATGACGGCGAAACCGACACGGATGACCTAGATCGCAAGGAATTGGGACTGCCCGTGCTATTCCGTGAATCGCTGGAACTGGGCTATCGCTACGGCGATCACCACGGGATTTCGCTCCATTTGGACCATATTTCCAACGCCGGCAATGATGAAAACAATGAGGGCCTGGACACCTTCGGCCTCAGATATACCTACCGTCTTTAGAGCTATTTCAACAAGTTAACCACAAATATGTCCACAGCAATTGAGCAAAAGGCTTTGGCTCGCCTAAAAAGTTGGTGTAATTTATCGCCTGCGCGGATTCGCGGAATAATTAACAAGACGAGATACACCGCGCCAATATGAGGGGGCATAGCATGCCGGACACACCATTGTTGGATCGGGTGCACACGCCGCAGGACCTACGGGAACTGTCGACGAAAGAAATGAAGCAGCTTTGTCATGAGCTGCGCGCCGAGACGATTGATGCGGTTTCGGTAACCGGTGGTCATCTTGGCGCGGGCCTTGGCGTGGTCGAGCTGACCGTCGCACTTCACTATGTCTTCAACACGCCGTATGACCGCCTTATTTGGGATGTCGGCCATCAGGCCTATCCGCACAAAATCCTGACCGGCCGGCGCGACAAAATCCGCACCCTGCGTCAGCCCGGCGGCCTCTATGGCTTTACCAAGCGGACCGAAAGCGAATATGACCCGTTCGGCACGGCCCATTCCTCGACCTCCATTTCGGCCGGCCTCGGCATGGCGGTGGCGCGCGAGCTGCAGGGCGAAAAGCGCAATGTGATCTCGGTTATCGGCGACGGCGCCATGACCGGCGGCATGGCCTATGAGGCGATGAACAATGCCGGTTCGATGGATGCCCGCCTGATTGTCATTTTGAACGACAATAAAATGTCGATTGCACCGGCGGTGGGCGCGCTTAATGCCTATCTGTCGCGTCTGCTCTCAAGCCACTCTTATCGCAGCCTGCGCGAGATCGCCAAGCACTTCTCGCAAAAACTGCCACGCCCGGTCGGCGAGGCGGCGCGCAAGGCCGAGGAATATGGCCGCGGCATGGTGACCGGCGGCACGCTCTTTGAGGAGCTTGGGTTTTTCTATGTCGGCCCGGTGGATGGCCACAATGTCAATCACCTGATTCCGATCCTCAACAACGTCAAGGACGATGAAACGCCAGGTCCGGTTCTGATCCATGTGGTAACGCAAAAGGGCAAGGGCTATGAGCCGGCCGAGACCTCGAGCGACAAATATCACGGCGTGGCGAAGTTCAACGTCGTTACCGGCGAGCAGAAGAAGGGCGAATCAAAAGCGCCGAGCTACACCGGTGTGTTCGCCAATGCGCTGATCAAGGAGGCGGAGCGCGACGAGAACATCGTCGCCATCACCGCCGCCATGCCAAGTGGTACCGGCATCGATAAATTTGCCGAGGCCTTTCCCGACCGCGCCTTCGATGTCGGCATTGCCGAGCAGCATGCGGTGACTTTCGCCGCCGGCATGGCGACCGAGGGCCTGAAGCCGTTCACCGCGATTTATTCGACCTTCCTGCAGCGCGCCTACGACCAGATCGTGCACGATGTGGCGATCCAGTCCCTGCCGGTGCGCTTTGCCATCGACCGCGCCGGCCTGGTCGGCGCCGATGGGCCGACCCATGCCGGCAGTTACGACATCACCTATCTCGCCACCTTGCCGGGATTTGTCGTCATGGCGGCGGCGGACGAAGTGGAACTGACGCGCATGGTACGCACCGCCGTCTGTCTCGACGACCGGCCCTCGGCCTTCCGCTATCCGCGCGGCGAGGGGGTGGGTCTGGATATCCCGGCGCAGCCCGAGCCGCTTGAAATCGGCAAGGGCCGGATCCTGCGCGAAGGCAGCTCGATCGCCATCCTGTCGCTTGGCGCGCATTTGCAGGAGAGCCTCGATGCGGCCGATGAATTACAGGCGCATGGTCTTTCCTGCACCGTCGCCGATGCCCGCTTCGCCAAGCCGCTCGATGAGGCCATGATCCGTCGTCTCGCCGCCGAGCATGAGGTGATGATCACCATCGAGGAAGGTGCGGTTGGCGGATTTGCCGCGCATGTGCTGCAATTCCTGGCCAAGGAAGGTCTGCTCGATAGCGGCCTCAAGATCCGCCCGCTGACCCTTCCTGACCGCTTCATCGCGCACGGCTCGCCGCAAGGCATGTATGAGGATGCCGGCTTGGCGGTGTCCGACATTGTCAACACCGCCTTGGCGACGCTCGGCAGCAATTCGGCCATGGCCGATTTGAGGGCTTGAGACATAGGTGGCCCGAGCCTTGCCGGTATCGTGAACTCCATATCGCAATCGCTGCCATCCACCGAGGATGTGCCGCCGACTTTGGCGGGTGAATTCGTCTCCAGCGACGAACTGAACCGCGTTGTCGACGATGCCGCCGGCGAATTAAGTGCGGCGCGACGTGATGATGGTCATTGGCTGTTCGAGCTCGAGGCCGATGCGACCATTCCGTCGGAATATATTCTGCTCAACCACTTTCTCGATGAAATCGATGATGAAGTGGAGGCGCGCCTCGCCAACTATATCCGTTCGCGCCAGGAGGATCATGGCGGCTGGCCGCTCTTTCATGGCGGCGACTTCGATATCAGCTGCACGGTAAAGGCCTATCTGGCCTTGAAGCTGGTTGGCGACGACCCGGATGCCGCGCATATGAAAAAGGCGCGGGACGCCGTTATTGCCCATGGTGGTGCGGCGCGCAGCAATGTTTTTACCCGCACTTCGCTCGCCTTGTTTGGCGCGGTGCCGTGGCGCGCGGTGCCGTCGATGCCGATCGAGATCATGTATCTGCCGCGCTGGTTTCCCTTTCATCTCAGCAAAATTTCTTACTGGTCGCGCACCACGTTGGTGCCGCTCCTGATCCTGATGACGCTCCGCCCACGCGCCAAGAACCCGCGCGGCGTTCATATCCGCGAGCTGTTCGTCACGCCGGCGGAGGAAGAGCGGCGTTATTTTCAGGTTCAGTCACGCATGGGAAAGATGTTTCTCGGCATCGACCGTCTGCTCAAAGGCTATGAGAGCGTTATGCCGATGGGGTTGCGGCGGCGCGGTATCGATGCGGCGCTGGCCTGGTGCATGACCCGTCTCAATGGCGAGGACGGGCTCGGCGCGATTTTTCCGCCGATGGCCAATCTGCTGATGGTTTTGGATAGTTTGGGATATGCGCGCGACCATGAAGTCCGCCAAACCGTGCGGCGCTCGCTCGATCTGCTGTTGGCCAAGCCCATCGGCGACAGCCAATATTGCCAGCCCTGCGTCTCGCCCATATGGGACACCGGCCTTGCCGCGCTCGCCATGATGGAAACCGGCGAGGAGCCGGACGGCGAGGGGATGGAGACCACCAATGCGTGGATGGTCGAGCGTCAGATTACCGATGTGGTCGGCGATTGGGCCGATGCCCGGCCCGAGGCAAAGCCCGGCGGCTGGGCATTTCAGTACAACAATGACCACTATCCCGATGTTGACGACACGGCGGTCGTCGCCATGGCGCTGCACCGGGCGGACGCGGAGAAATACGCCGAGCCGGTGCGCCGTGCGGCCGAATGGATCGAGGCGATGCAAAGCTCGAATGGCGGCTGGGGCTCGTTTGATGCCGAGAACGATAAATATTATCTCAATCACATACCCTTCGCCGATCACGGCGCACTGCTCGATCCGCCGACGGTTGATGTCAGCGCGCGTTGCATCGGGTTCCTCGCCCAGCTTGGCCATGCGCCCGATCACCCGGTCGTGCAAAAGGGCATCGATTATCTCCTCAGCGAACAGGAGGAAAACGGCTCGTGGTTCGGCCGTTGGGGAACCAATTATGTCTATGGCACCTGGTCGGCATTGTGTGCGCTCGCTATTTCGGATGTGGCATCTGATTCAGCGCCCGTGCGCAAGGCGGTTGCCTGGCTTGAATCGAAACAGCGCGACGATGGCGGTTGGGGCGAGACGGGGGAGAGCTATTATCCCGAACGCACGGAAAAATCCTTTGCCAAATTAAGCACGCCGTCGCAAACCGCGTGGGCCGTGCTTGCCCTGATGGCGGCGGGCGAGGTCAACAGTGAGGCGGTCAAGCGCGGCATCAATTTTCTTCTCAATAGTGACCGCACCGGCCCGAAATGGGACGAGACGGAATATACGGCGGTCGGCTTTCCGCGCGTCTTTTATCTCCGCTATCACGGCTACAGCGCTTACTTCCCGCTCTGGGCGCTGGCCCGCTATCGATCCTTAAAAGAACAAAACGACCCGCAAACGCGCTACGGAATGTAGGAGCCCGCCTCTCATGCCGGCGTCCCTTGGCTTGCAAAAAACGGCCTTTGTCTGCGGCATGGAAAGTGAGGCCAATTGCCTACGCGCCGCCGGCATCGACAATCCGATTGCGCTCTCCGGCGCCAATGCCGAACAGGCGACGAAAGTTTCCCGTGATTTGATTGCCGCCGGCGCCGAATTGCTGATCAGCTTCGGCCTTGCCGGCGGGCTCGATCCGCGCCTCGGCCCGGGCGCGGTGATCGTCGCAAACCGGGTTTTGTCGTGGCGCCAGCCGATCCCGGCGGAAAGCCGGCGATCGACGCTGCAGGGGCTGGGAAATCTGGTCCGCCAAGATGCCGCTGCCCCGGCGCACGACAGGATGGAACCGGATGGCGTGTATGAAAGCGGCCCTGATTTGTGCGCCGAATTGCTCCCATTGCTGGGCAATAAAACATGGCGCGGCGATATTGTCGGTGTTGAGCGGGCGATCACAATGCCTGGCGAAAAACTGACCCTGTTTGCTCAAACTTCGGGCTTGGCCTGCGATATGGAGAGTCAGGCCGTGGCCGAAGCGGCGGCGGAGGCGGGCATTCCGTTTATCGTTTTAAGAGTTGTTTCAGACCCTTCGAACCGGTCGATCCCGCGCTCCGCGCTGGCCGGCATAACGCCGGACGGCAAGGCTGCGCCGGGCCGCGTGTTGCGCAGCCTTACGGCCAGGCCGTGGGAAGTGTTTGAGCTGTTGTCGCTGGCGCTCGATGCGCGGATTGCCTTTGCCGCGTTACGCCGCGTGGCTCTCCGTAGCGCGCCGCTTTTTCGCGCCACCCGGTGAGGACGGATTATCGCCGCCTTCGATATCGGCGAGCATGGTCTCGACATGTGATTCAAAGAGATATTCCGCCGGCCGCGCGTTTGTCAGGTCGATTTCAGGCGCCAGATCACCTTCCGTCCTGACACCGCGCAAATTCACCCAGAACGCCTTCAACGGGTGCGAGAGGGTATCTTCCACGGCGGTCGCCTCATAGCCGCAATGGACCATGCAATCGGCGCACTTTTCATATTTCCCGGTGCCGTAATCATCCCACGCCGTGTCTTCCATCAGCTCGCGGAAGGTTTTGGTGAAGCCTTCGCCCAAGAGATAGCAGGGCTTCTGCCAGCCGAAAATATTGCGCGTCGGGTTGCCCCATGGCATGCATTCATAGGTTTCATTGCCAGCGAGAAAATTGAGAAACAGGCTCGATTGGCTGAAGCGCCACTTTTTATTTTTGCCGCGCCGGAACACATCGCGGAACAGTTCTTTTGTCTTGGCGCGGTTGAGAAAGTGATCCTGATCCTGCGCCCGCTCATAGGAATAGCCGGCCGAGGTCGTGATCGCGTCGATTTTTAGTTCATCGGTGACAAAGTCGAAAAACTTCGCCACCGCCTCCGGCGCCTGGCCATCGAACAGGGTGGAGTTGACGTTGACGCGGAAGCCGAGCGCCTGGGCTTGCTTGATGGCGGCGACGGCGCGTTTGAAGGTGCCCTTTTGATCGACCGCCTTGTCATGCGCCTCTTCCAGCCCATCAAGATGAATTGAAAAGGTCAAATAGGGGCTTGGCGTATATTGCTCGATCTTTTTGCTGAGCAGCAATGCGTTTGTGCAGAGATAGACGAACTTCTTACGTGCGACGATACCTTCGACGATTTCTTTCATATCCGGATGAATGAGCGGCTCGCCGCCGGGGATGGAAACCACCGGGGCGCCGCACTCATCGACCGCGGCGAGGCAGTCCTCAACACTCAGGCGTTGGTCCAGAATCGCCGCCGGATAATCGATCTTGCCGCAGCCCGGGCAGGCGAGGTTGCAGCGGAAGAGGGGCTCCAACATCAGAACCAGGGGATAGCGCTTGGTCCGCTTAAGGCGCTTCGACAAGACATAAGCGCCAACGCGGATCTGCTGAATTAAGGGTACGGACATATTCTCAAAGCGCCCTTTCGGCTCGTCAATTCATTGCAACCATCAGGGCGCGGTAATCTGATCGCGCCCCGGTGTGCGGCCATCCTCGCCTGACCGCACAAGCTCCTCGGGCAATTTAAAGCGCACGCGCTCCTTGATGCCGTTTTGGAACTTCAATTCCACCGTGGAGAATTCGCGCAATTTGGCGAACAGTTCGCGCACCAACTGCTCCGGCGAGGAGGCGCCCGCCGTAACACCAACGCGCTCGACGCCCTCGAACCAGCCATGATTAAGATCAGTGGCATCCTCGATCAAATAGGTTGGCACGCCCATTTCCTCGCCGATCTCGCGCAGTCGGTTCGAGTTCGAACTGTTGCGCGCGCCGACCACGAGGATGAGCTGCACGTCCTCGGCCAGGGCGCGCACCGCCGCTTGGCGGTTTTGCGTGGCGTAACAGATATCCTTGACGTCGGGACCGGAGATCTTCGGGAAGCGCTCTTTCAACGCCTCGATAACTTCACGCGTATCGTCAACACTGAGCGTTGTCTGGGTCACATAGGCGACCATGTCGGGGTCGCTCACGCTGATCGACTGCACATCTTCCGCCGTGGCGACAATTTGCGGCCCTTTTTTCAGCCGGCCGCTGGTGCCCTCGACTTCGGGATGGCCTTCATGGCCGATCAGGATCACTTCGTCGCCCTCGGTTTCGTAGCGCTGCGCTTCGATATGCACCTTGGCGACCAGCGGGCAGGTCGCATCGATCACCGGCAGGCCGCGTTTGCGCGCCTGGCATTCGACATCCTCGGAAACGCCATGCGCACTGAAAATCGTCACCGCGCCTTCCGGCACTTCACTTACTTCATCAACGAAGATCGCGCCCTTTTCGGCAAGCTCGGCAACGACACGCTTGTTATGGACAATTTCGTGGCGCACATAGACCGGCGGGCCATAGACCTCGATTGCGCGCTCGACAATTTCGATGGCACGCTCGACGCCAGCGCAAAAACCCCTTGGCTCCGCCAAAATTACCTGCATCGAGTGGCCTCAGTCCGTGGTTATTCCCCCGGCTCTTGTAGCGAAGGCGGGGGATTCATACAAGTTCAGCCACGAATCTACATGCTTCCGATGAAGACCACATCCGCTATTTTATTAAGCCTTTTGCGTCAATCGGTGAAATACTGGATGAAACCTCATTTGGTGGGCTAAGAGCATGAATCACTTAACCATTCGTCACGCTCAGTTTTCGGGCGATACAGCGGATATTGCGGCGTTGATTCAGGAATATATCGAGACCATCGACCGCAGCGCCTGCAAGGAAGAAGTCGAAGCCGCCCTGGAAGGGCTACCGGCGCCCTATGACCGGCCGGATAGCGGCTATTTCCTCGCCATGAGCGGCGAATCGATTGCCGGCGGGGTCGCTTTTTCGCGCCTGGAGACGGGCGAGGCCGAAATGGCCCGGTTGTTTGTGCGCCCGCGATTCCGCCGCCTCGGCATTGCCCGCTCTTTGGTTGAGCGCGCCATGCACGAAGCCGGGGCGCTCGGCTACGACCGCATGGTATTGCACACCCTGCCGGAATGGCACGCCGCGCAGGCGCTCTATGGCGAGCTGAAATTTACCCCGATCGCCGCTTATAGCGGCGTCACCGTTAATGCCGCCATTTGTTTTGGCCGCGACCTGGTAGGCAGCGCCTAGAGCGAAGCCAGTGCCTGATCGAGATCGGCGATGATATCCTCAACCGTCTCAATGCCGACCGAGAGGCGGACCACATCCGGCCCCGCGCCCGCGCCCTTTTGCTGCTCTTCGGTGAGCTGGCGGTGGGTGGTCGAGGCGGGGTGAATTATCAGGCTGCGCGTATCGCCGATATTGGCCAGATGCGAGAACATATTGACCTGATCGACGATCTTGACGCCGGCCTCATAGCCGCCTTTGACGCCGAACGTGAACACCGCGCCGCAACCCTTGGGTAGGTATTTATTGGCCAGCTCATGGAATTGGTTGGATTTGAGGCCCGGATAGGAGACCCATGAGACCTGCGGGTGGCCTTCAAGATATTCGGCAACCTTCTGCGCGTTGGCGCAATGGCGCTCCATCCTGAGCGGCAATGTCTCAACCCCCTGCAACAGGTTCCACGCCGCCATCGGCGCCATGGTTGGGCCGTAATCGCGGAGCGCCACGGCGCGCGTCTTCATGGTGAAAGCGAAATCGCCGAACGTCTCGGCGAAGGTCAGGCCGTGATAGGCCGGGTCGGGCTGCGACAGGGCAGGGAACTTGTCGTTCTGAAACCAATCGAATCTGCCCGATTCGACCACCATGCCGCCCATGGTATTGCCGTGGCCGCCGATGAATTTGGTTGTCGAGTGGACAATCAGATCGGCGCCCCAATCAAACGGCCGCCACAAATAGGGTGAGGCCAGGGTGTTGTCGACGACCAGCGGGATGCCGTGTTTGTGGGCAATCGCGGCGATCTTCTCCAGATCGAGAACGATGCCGCCGGGATTGGCGAGGCCCTCGCAGAAGATGAATTTGACCTTGTCGGTCATCGCCTTTTCGAAATTGTCGGGATCGGTCGGATCGACGAAATGGCATTTCCAGCCGAGCTTGGGAAAGCTCACGCCGAACTGCGTCACCGAGCCGCCATAGAGATTGCGCGACGAGATGAACTCATCGCCACTCTGCATCAGGGTTGCGGCGACAAGAAACTGCGCCGCATGTCCGCTCGCTGCCGCAACGGCGCCGCGCCCGCCTTCGAGCGCTGCGACACGTTCTTCCAACACCGCGACAGTCGGGTTGGTCAGGCGCGAATAGATGTAGCCGAATGTCTGCAGGTTGAAGAGCTCGGCGGCGTGCTCGGCGTCTTCAAACACAAACGACGTGGTTTGAAATATCGGCGTGGAGCGTGCGCCGGTGACCGGGTCGGGCCGCGCGCCGGCATGGACCGCGATGGTTTCCAGGCCATATTCGCGCGGCGTTTGCGCGCCGCCGGGAACGTTGGAGACGGTTTCTTCTGAAGGATTTTTTGCTCTGCTCATGCTCTGGGTGGCCTCAAGCTTTTTGCCGATACGATTTTGGAATTGATGCCGCTCCAACTGAGTTCGCCGGAGAGCCGCGCGAATTCAATTTTCGGGCAACGGTTCATGACCACGGTCAAGCCGGCTTCCTCGGCCAGTTCAGCGGCCTTGTCATTGCGCACGGTGAGCTGCATCCACAAAACTTTGATGCCCTTGTCGGCGATGTTGGCAATGACATCCTTGGTGATGTCGTAGGCTTCTTCCGAGGTGCGGAAGATATCGACCATGTCGAGATGGCCGGGATAATCGGCGATGCTGCCATAGACCTGCTCGCCGAGGATTTCGTCGCCGGCACGCGCCGGGTTGATCGGAATCACCCTGTAGCCCTTTTTCGAGAGATATTTCATCGCGTAGGAACTTGGCCGTTTCCAGTGCGTGCTGGCGCCGACCATGGCGAAGGTGCGAATCTTGCTGAGAATGCCGCGCAACAGATCATCGGAATAATAATCGTGACGCGGCAGGTAAACGAGCGGGTGCCCGTCGGTCGATTTAATGGCGACGTCTACCATGCCTGAAGCCTTTGAAGTTTCCGGCCAAGGCCGGAGAATTTACAGGAAGTGCACAACTAAGTTGACAGTTTGCCAGAGTCAAGTCGCCCTCACAATCCAAAGGGCTACTTTCCCTGCCAAACGGGCGGGCGCTTTTGCAAAAAGGCGTCGATGCCTTCCTCGGCGTCGCGCGCCAGCATGTTTTCGGTCATCACCTGGCTGGCATAGTCATAAGCCTCGTCCAGACCCATCTCGAGCTGGCGGTAAAACGCCTCTTTGCCAATCGCCAGGGTGAGCGGCGATTTGTCGGCGATGCGGGCGCAGAAATCATCGACCGTCGGGTCGAGCGCATCGTCCGCCACGGCGCGGTTGATCAGGCCGAATTTCTCCGCCGTCGCTGAATCGATTTCCTCGCCGGTCAGCAACATTTCCATCGCCGCCTTGCGCGGCACGTTGCGGCTGAGGGCGACCATCGGGGTCGAACAAAAAAGGCCGATATGGACGCCCGGCGTGCAAAAGCGCGCGCTCGCGCCGCCGACAGCCAGATCGCAGCTCGCGACCAATTGGCAGCCCGCCGCCGTGGCCAGGCCATGCACGCGGGCGATCACCGGCTGCGGCAGCTTGACGATGCTGGTCATCAGGCTGCTGCACTGGCTGAACAGCGCCTCATAGGCGGCGCGGCCCGGATTGGCGCGGATTTCCTTGAGATCATGGCCGGCGCAAAACACCTTACCGGTGGCAGCGATCACCACCGCATGGACGCTCTTGTCGCTGCGGATATTGTCCAGTTCACTCTGTAGAGCCGCCATCAAACCGAGCGATAGGCTATTGCTCGCCTTGGGGCGGTTCAGCGTGAGGTGCGCAATGCCGTTTGCATCGCTGCGCAACAGCTGATCGTCTTCCTGTATGAGAGGCGCGGCTTCGGATGCCATGGTTTATTTTCCTCGATTGCCTGGCGGCAATATATAACGAGCCGCGGCCATGCCGCCAGCCGGTCAAAGCGGTACCTGGCACTACCCAGATACCACCTAATAAATTAATGAAATAAAACGATATTTCGGGTTGACTGGGTGTAATCCCATGGCATACTGCCGCCTCTTCGAAGCGCGGCGGATATTGCGGCGCGCCATTCTTAATGGACCATGGATATCATGAAAACCTATACGGCCACGCCAAAGGATATAGACAAGAAATGGCTGTTGGTGGATGCCGAGGATCTTGTCCTCGGGCGTCTCGCCGCCATTGTCGCCACGCGTCTTCGCGGCAAGCATAAGCCGAGCTATACCCCGAATATGGATTGCGGTGACAATGTCATCGTCATCAATGCGGAGAAGGTCAAGCTGACCGGCAACAAGCTTTCGGACAAGACCTATTATCACCACACCGGTTATCCGGGTGGGATCAGGAGCCGCACCGCCGCCGGCATTCTCGCCGGCCCGACGCCCGAGCAGGTGGTGTCAAAGGCGATTGAGCGCATGATCCCCAAAGGCCCGCTTGGTCGTCAGCAGATCAAAAATCTCAAAGTCTATGTCGGCGCCGAACATCCGCACGAGGCGCAGCAGCCGGCAATTCTCGATATTGCCGCAATGAACCCGAAGAATAAGAGGAGCTCGATCCGTGGCTGAGGAAGAATCCGTAACACTCGACAGTCTGGCCGAGTTGGGCCAAGTCGCGGAACCGGTCGCGGACGCCGCAGCGCCGGAGCCCCAGATCGATGCGCAAGGGCGCACCTACGCCACCGGCAAACGCAAGGATGCCGTGGCCCGGGTTTGGATCAAGCCGGGCAACGGCAAGATCACGGTCAACAAGCGCGAGGTCGAGACCTATTTCGCCCGTCCGGCGCTGCGCATGATCATCAACCAACCCTTCGATGCCACCGACCGGCGCGAGCAATATGACATCGTCTGCACGGTTGGAGGCGGCGGCCTTTCGGGCCAGGCAGGCGCCGTGCGCCACGGCCTGTCACGCGCCCTGGTGCTGCGCGAACCCGATCTGCGCAAGGTGCTGAAATCAGGCGGCTTCCTGACGCGCGACAGCCGCGTCGTCGAGCGTAAGAAATACGGCCGGGCCAAGGCGCGGCGGAGCTTCCAGTTCTCCAAGCGCTAAGGCTGGAAGAACAGGTGAACAATCAAAGGGCTGCCCGCGGGCGGCCCTTTTTGTTGCGCAACATTGCCAACCTTAATTGCTGCACTAAGTTTTGTGCGACCGTTAGTGACTTGATTGGATCACAACGTGGCCGATTTTTCTTCCGGAACAGCCGAATATTCACCCTTATGGATTGGCGCGATAACTGGCTTTCTCGCTTTCGCCTTGATCGTTTGCCTTGCTTATCCCGCTGCCGGCCAAATGGCTGATGATCCATCGTCAACAGGAATAGAAAACGAGACATCTCAGATTACGTTTGTCACAACGGATGATTACCCCTACCAGACGCCTGAACGGACAGGCGCAACATATGAAATCCTGATGCGGGTGTTTTCGAAGATCAATTATTCCCCGGATCAGATTCATTTCTTTCCTTGGGCAAGATCTTACAATCTGGCAGTTTCGGGCGAGGGAAATATCGCCATTTTTTCCATGACCAGAAAACCGGCAAGAGAGCTCCTGTTTGACTGGTGCTGTTATCTATTTGACGGACTAACGCCGAGAATTATCGTTCGCAATAATTTCACGGCCGGCAGTTCGGAAGATCCGCTCACCGGGAAGAAGGCCGTATTGTGGAGAGGTAGTGCGAGTAAACTGAGGTTTGACAAATTGGTCGCCAACGGTCTCGAGGCTGAACATTATATGGTCGGTAGCCACAAGCAGTTAATTCAAATGCTGCTGCATGGGAGAGCGGATTTTACAATTTCCTTTCCCACACTGATTAGTGAAGAGTGCAGGGTGCATCAATTGGATTGTAAGCCATTGGTAGAGATCGATTATCCGCAGCTCCGAGAGAGAAATAAACTCTACCTTGCGCTTGGTAAGAATGTTGATGAGAAGCTTAGGAAGAAATTTGTGGGCGCATTCGAGAAAATTCGGGAAAGTAAAAAATATTCCGAGATTTTGGGAAAATACAATTTGACTTATGTCGAGGAATAAAATTTTTTGTCGTCGTATATCGTTTGCATGGATACCAAATAGCTCTGATATAAAACGACAAAGTTCTAGTTGCCGTTTTTCCAAACGCTGGATTTTTTCGACCGGCATAGCCGACTCAGTGGTTTATTCATGTGTTGACAATCGAACACGGGAAAAAAAGTAAGCACGGAAGGGTACGCAATGTATTTTCTCGGCATCAGTGGTGGTGTCATGATCGGCAATCAGGACGGTGGTGCCGCCTTGATGAAGGACGGCAAGCTGATTGCCGCGGTGGAAGAGGAGCGGCTTCTGGGCGACAAACACGCCTCGGGAAATCTGCCGCGCCGCGCTATCGCTTATTGCCTGAAGGAAGCCGGTATCACCATTCAGGACGTCGAATCTGTCTCCTTTCCAGGCAAGACCTACCGCGACTTCGATGCCATATTGAAAGATTATTTCGAGTTTCATTTCGGCCATGCGCCGAAAATCGAGCTCGTGGATCATCACACAGCGCATGCGGCGGCCACATATTTCGCCTGGGACAGAGACCCGGCGCTGATTCTCACCATGGATTTTTCCGGCGATAGGGTCTGTACCATGGCTGCGGTCGGCGAGGGCAACGAAATCCGCGAGGTCCTGCGCATGGGCAAGCCCAATTCGCTCGGCGTCTATTATTCCGTCCTCACGCAATATCTCGGCTTTATGAAGGACAGCGACGAATACAAGGTTATGGGCCTCTCGCCCTATGGCAAACCGGTGGTCGATATGAGCGGTCTCCTAGCCAAGAATGGCGAGACCTATAGCCTCAATCCCGAATATCTGAAAAGCCATGTCTCGCCCGATCTGCCGGCGCCCTCCAAACAGGAACGGATTTATATGGGCGACCTTGGGCTGCCGGGCACGGCGCGACTCACGTCCGAGCCGCTCACCGACTATCACCGCGATGTTGCGGCGAGCGGGCAAAAGCAGCTCGAGGATGTCGTGCTACATTTGATTGAGGGCCTGGTGAAAAAAACCGGGCTCAGGCGTTTGTGTCTTGCCGGCGGCGTTTCGCTCAATTGCGTAATGAATCAAAAAATCCGCGAATCCGGATTGATCGATGAATTATACGTGCCGCCGCATGTCTCGGATGCCGGCCTCTCGATCGGCGGCGCGATGCTGCAATCCGTCGCGCACGGTGTGCGCCCCGAGCCAATGCAGCATTGTTATGTCGGACCGTCTTTCAGCGACGAGGAAATCGAGGAGGTGATCAGCAATTGTCACCTGAAATACGAAAAACTGGACAACGTGGCGGAGCGGGCGGCCGAGGATTTGGCCGCGGGCCTCGTCGTTGGCTGGTTTCAGGGGCGGATGGAGTTCGGTCCGCGTTCGCTCGGCAACCGCTCCATCCTCGCCGACCCGCGCAAGGCGGAGATGAAGGACCGCATCAACTTGCTGGTAAAATTCCGCGAAAGTTTCCGACCCTTCACGCCGTCGGTGACAGAGGAAGCGGCAAGCCAATTTTTTGAAGGTATCAAACGCTCGCCTTATATGACCCAGACCTTCAGCGTGCTGCCTGACAAGCGCGGGATCATTCCGGCTGTGACCCATGTTGACGGCTCGGCTCGGGTGCAGACGGTGATTCGCGAATATAATCCGCGCTACCACGCATTGATCTCCGAGTTCGGCCGCTTGACCGGCGTGTCGGTGGTTCTCAACACCTCGCTTAATCTGATGGGCCAGCCGATCGCCGCCCATCCGCGCGCCGCACTGGCCAATTTCTATTCGACCGGCATGGACCGCATGGCGCTCGGTTCGTGGTATCTGAGCAAGTGAGGGGGTGGTGATTCACCCGCTATCGGATACGCAGTCCGACCATATCGGCGCGGGCACCCGCGTGTGGCAATTTGCCGTCATTCTGCCCGGCGCGGTTATAGGACGGGATTGCAATATCGGCGCCAACTGCTTTATCGAAAATAAAGTGTGGGTCGGCAATGGCGTAACGGTTAAAAACGGCGTGCAGCTATGGGACGGTATCGAGTTGGAAGATGGCGTCTTTGTCGGCCCTAACGTCACCTTCACCAACGAGCTGCTGCCGCGCAGCCAACAGGGCGAAGACGGTTTTGATGCCGAGCTGAAGCCGACATTTGTCGGCGAGGGCGCAACCATCGGCGCCAACGCGACAGTAGTTTGCGGCGTGCGCATCGGCCGCTACGCCATGATCGGCGCCGGCAGCGTGGTGACGCGCGATGTCGGCGAATATAGCTTGGTCTATGGTAACCCCGCCTGTATCAAAGGCCGGGTGAACGAGAAGGGCGAAATTATCGAGCGCCTGAAAGGTTGATGTGACGGAGATGACAAAAGACAGCACGAGCAAGATACGGATCGGAATCCTCGGAGCCAGCGGCTATACGGGCGGCGAATTGCTGCGCCTGTTGGCCGGACACGAGGGCATGGACGTGGCCATGCTCACCGCCGAGCGCCGCGCCGGCTTGCCGCTCGCCCAGGTGTACCCGCATCTGACGGCGCTGAACGCACCCGATCTGATAAAGATCGACGAGGCCGATTATTCCGCCTTGGATGCGGTCTTTTGTTGTCTGCCGCATGGCACCACGCAGGAGGTAATTGCCGGCCTGCCCAGCCATTTGAAGATCGTCGACCTGTCGGCGGATTTCCGCCTTGGCGACCCGGCCGAATATGCCGAATGGTATGGCCATGCCCACCAGGCTTTGGAGCTGCAGAAGCAAGCGGTCTACGGTCTCACTGAATTGAAGCGCTCTGAGATCGCGGCGGCGCGGCTGGTCGCCAATCCGGGCTGTTATCCGACCGGGCCACAGCTCGCGCTCTCGCCGTTGCTCGCGGCCAAACAGATTTTACCGCAAGACATCATCATCGATGCCAAGTCGGGCGTAAGCGGCGCCGGACGCGAGCCCAAGCAGAACACGCTCTTTGCCGAGGTCGGCGAGGGGGTGCACGCCTATGGCGTCGCCAAGCACCGTCACGCGCCGGAGATCGAGCAGGGCCTCAGCGAGGCGGCGGGCGCGCCGATCACGGTAAATTTCACGCCTCACTTGATGCCGATGAACCGGGGCATCCTGGCCTCGATCTATGTCCGTATTGCCGATGGCGTCGGCATTGCCGATCTGCGTGAAAATCTTGAGCGGAGCTATAGCCAGGAGCCGTTCGTCCATATGGTGGCGGAAGGCGTGTCGCCGGCGACGCGCGACGTGCGCGGCTCGAACCATTGCCTGATCGGCCTCTTTGCCGACCGCCTGCCGGGCCGCGCTATTTTGCTCACGGCGATCGACAATCTTGTCAAAGGTGCTTCCGGCCAGGCATTGCAAAATATGAACCTGATGTGCGGCCTGGCGGAGACCACCGGGCTCGAACAGGCGCCGCTGTTTCCCTGATAATATGGGCACTGAAGGCGCGCACATCATTCCCTACCGCAATGTGACGCCCCGCTTTGCGCCCGATGTTTATGTCGCACCCGGCGCCAGCGTGATCGGCGATGTCGAGATGGCGGAGCAATCGAGCCTGTGGTTCAACAGCGTGGTGCGGGGTGACGTCAACCGGGTGCGCATCGGTGCGCGCTCCAACGTTCAGGACGGCACCGTGATTCATACCGCGACCGAGGATGGCCCGACACTGATCGGCGAAGATGTCGTCGTTGGCCACCAATGCCTGCTGCACGCCTGCATCCTGGAAGATGCCTGCATGATCGGCATGGGCTCCGTGATCATGGATTATGCCGTCGTCGAGAGCGGCGCCTGGGTCGCGGCGGGGGCGCTGATAACACCGAACAAGCGGGTCAAAAGCGGTGAGTTATGGATGGGCCGGCCGGCCAAATTCGTACGCCCGGTGAGCGACGCCGAAGCGGAACAAATCGCCCGTACGGTCGCCAATTACGTTGCCCATGCCAAGGAATATATTAATCCGCTTTAGTTATATCCGTACCTTCACATAGCTGCCGGGCGCATCCTCGATTATCTTGAGCTTGCCCGCGCCTGGCTCGCGCGCCGCGACTTTCTTGCCGGCAAGACGCGATTGCCAGCGCTGCCAATCCGTCCACCACGAGCCCTCATGGCGCTCCGCGCCGCCGAGCCACTGCTCGCCGCTTTCGCCCTTCGTGAGCTTGCCCGTCCAAAACCCGTATTTGTTGCCCTCGGGCGGGTTGACCACTCCGGCAATATGGCCCGATTGGCCAAGCACAAAGCGCAGCTTGCCGGAATAAAGACCGGTCGCTTTAAAACAGGCGAGCCACGGCGCGATATGGTCTTCATGCGCCGCCAGTATGTAGGTCGGCAGTTTGATCTTGCCGAGGTCGATCGGCACGCCGTTAAGTTCGATGCCGCCGGGCACAGTCAGGGCGTTGTCCTGATACATCCTGCGCAAATAGAAGCTGTGCATTTCCGCTGGCATGCGTGTCGAATCAGCATTCCAATACAATAGATCGAACGGGAACGGCTCGCGGCCCATGAGATAATTGTTGATCACGAACGACCAGATCAAATCATTGGCGCGCAGCAAATTGAAGGTTGCCGCCATCTCGGCGCCGTCGAGATAGCCTTGTTCGCGCATCATTTCTTCCAGGCTGGCGAGCTGTTCCTCGTCGATAAAGAGGCCGAGCTCGCCGGGCTCGGCAAAATCGACCAGGGTCGCGAGGAAGGTGGCGCTGGTGATGCGTTTGTCGTCGGTTGCCGCCATATAGGCCAGGGTGGCGGAAAGGAGGGTGCCGCCGAGGCAATAGCCGATCGCCGCCACTTCCTTCTCACCGGTCGCCGCCTCAATCGCGTCGAGCGCGGCAAGCGGTCCCTCGAGCATGTAATCCTCGAAACTCTTATGCGACAGTGCCTCGTCCGGATTGACCCAGGAGATGGCAAACACCGTATAGCCTTGTTCGACCGCCCAGCGAATGAGCGAATTTTTGGGCTTCAGGTCGAGCACGTAAAATTTATTGATCCAGGGGGCGACGATCAGCAGCGGGCGGGTGTGGACCATCTTGGTTTGCGGCGCGTATTGGATCAGTTGGATCAGGTCGTTTTGAAAGATCACCTTGCCCGGTGTGATGGCGATATTTTCACCAACTGAAAAGTCATCCTTGTCGCTCATGCGGATATTGAGCTTGCCGCCGCCACGCTCCATATCGTCGAGCATGTTGCGCAGGCCATTGAGCAAGTTTTCGCCGCCGCTATCGAGCGTCTCCTGCAACACGGTCGGATTGCTGAGCGCGAAATTGGTTGGCGACAGGGCATCGACATATTGTCGCGTGTAGAAGGCGAGCTTTTGCGCACTCTTTTCGTCCAGCCCCTCGGTGTCCTTTACCGCCGAGAGGAACCAGTTCGAGGTCAACAGGTAGGATTGTTTGACGAAATCGAAGAAATGATTTTCCTGCCATTCGGGTGCGCGGAAGCGGCGGTCGTCGGCTGCCGGCTGGACCACCGGCTCGCCGGCATCGCCCCCCATCATGCGCGTAGCGGTGTGCTGCCACAGGTTTACATAATCTTCCCACAGGCCCATTTGCGCCTGTAGCACGCGGGCCGGATCAGCCATCATTTTCTGTGTCATTTCGGCAAATGCCTGGCTGACGTCGAACGGCCCCTGCGGCTCTATTTTGCCCTCTTTTTGCTGCCGGGCGATAAAATCGGTGACGATGCGCTGCGCCTGCGCGGCCATGCGGGCGAATTCGTTGGCTTGGTTAATCGGGTCCGATCCGCCCGGGGTGCCGCTGTTTTGCTCTGTCATTAACTTCTCCGCTTGCCGTTTCGGCGCTGCGACAGGGGCCGAAAAGCGTTGATATGTGGTTGAACTATGCTAGTAACATTATCAAAGGGTCTCAATAGGAGAGCCCGGATCGTGTGGGTATAAATGCTGCGTCGCCGGATCAAGTATCGTCTTTCCAGCCGCTTCCTGGCGGGAGCGGCTTTGGCGCTCGTTCTCACGGGCGCGGCCTCCTGTTCGTCCGTCTGGGATGATGTCAGCAGTTTCATCGAGGATGATGAAGCAAATGACCAGGCGCTTGAGAATTCCGGCGATAACCAAGATTTCCCAAAGCTGAGTGAAGTGCCTGATACGATAAGGCCGGCCTCAAGTCCAGAAGATTTGGATCAATTGGCTGAAGGGCTGGTGGCTGACCGCGATGAGGCGCGTTATACCAACGAGACCCTGCGCAGCCGGTATGCCGATGACAGCGATGAGGGCGCCGAGCGTATGGTGGCGGATGCCGCCAGCGCGCCGGAGCCGGCACCGCGTCCGGTTACGGAGAGCAGCCAGGAACCGGCTGAACTGGCCGAGCAACGCCGCGTTGAGGGCAGCGCAACGGCAACGGCGCGGACATCGGGCGATTTGGCCGATGAGAGGCGTGTCAGCGGTATCGAGCCGGCCTCGGATGCTGTTCTTCAGGAACGGCGGACAACGGATTTACAGCAACGCACGATCGTGCGTGAAGGCATCGAGCGCGACGACGGCGAGGCGGGCAGCTACAGCTCTTCCGGAAGCAGCGCTCTGGCCGAGAGCAGGCAGGTTGAGGGCGGGCAGTCGGTCCGCCAAACGGCCGGATCAGCCTCCAGCGAAACCATTCCGCTCAGTGAAAGCCGGGTTGCATCGGCCACTCAGACCGCTTCCGCCTCGGTCTCCAGTTACGGTGTCATGCCGATCAGCGATTTCCGCGAGCTTTTTAACGCCCGTTTCGATTCATCCGGGAAATCGCCCTATCAGAACGGCCAAATGCAACAGCAGGCGGCCCAGATTGCCGGCGATAGTCTGGCGACCGACCGCGCCCTGTCACCCGGCAGCGAAAACATGGTGCGCGCCCAGATGGAATTAGCCGTGCCCGAGCCGAGCCCAGCCTTTACGGCGCAAGATTCCGGGCTGGCGGCGATCTCCTTCCAGGCGGCGAGCATTCCGTTTGCCGTCGGATCCGCCGCGCTTAACTCATCGGACCGCACAGCGCTCAAAAAGATCGTCAAGTTGCACGAGGAATTTGGCGGCATGGTGCGGGTCATCGGCCACTCCAGCCGACGCACGCGCGATATGGAATCCGATAGCCATCAATGGGTGAATTTCCAGCTATCGCTCGACCGCGCCACCGCCGTCTCGGTCGAACTGACCCGTCTCGGCGTGCCGGCCGATGCCGTGCTGGTTATGGCGCGCTCAGACAATGAACCTTTAACGCATGAATATATGCCCCGCGGCGAGGCCGAAAATCGCCGGGCCGACGTCTACATCGAATATTAGAAAGTTTCGTTGGGCGATATATTAAGCGACTTCATGTATTTAACCGTGCCTATTAAACCTAAACATAAGCCTGATAACCGGCCATGAGCGCTACTCTTCGCATTGGTTTGGCGGGGCTTGGCGTGGTTGGCGGCGGCGTGCTGAAACTGCTTGAGCAGCAGGGCGGCCTGTTGGAGAGCCGCTCGGGACAGCGCCTTGAAGTGGTTGCCGTGAGTGCGCGCGAGCGCAGCCGCGCGGGTGGCCAGGATATCTCCTCGCTCAAATGGTATGACGACGCGGCCGGCCTCGCCGGAGACGCGGATGTCGATGTGGTTTGCGAATTGATCGGCGGGTCCGACGGAATTGCATTGCAGCTCTCTGAAGCGGCGCTGCACAACGGCAAGCATTTGGTCACTGCCAACAAGGCGTTGCTCGCCCATCACGGCAATGAATTGGCGCGTCTGGCCGAGGATAGCGGGGTGCATTTGGGCTATGAGGCCGCCGTCGCCGGCGGAATTCCGATCATCAAATCATTGCGCGAAGGACTTGCCGGCAACAGTTTCTCCGGCGTTTACGGCATTTTGAACGGCACCTGCAATTACATTCTGACCGAGATGCGCGACGGCGTGCGCGCCGGCAATCCGCGTAATTTCGATGTTGTGTTGAAAGAAGCCCAGGAACTTGGCTATGCCGAGGCCGACCCGTCGACCGATGTTGATGGCGTCGATGCGGCGCATAAGCTGGCTCTCCTGACCAGCCTGGTGTTCGGCTGCCCGGTCGATTTCGATGCCATTCAGATTGAGGGCATCCGCCATATCAATGTGCTCGATATCGAATATGCCGAGGAACTCGGCTATCGCGTCAAGCTGCTCGGCGTCTCGCGCGCCAGCGATGCCGGCATCGAACAGAGCGTCCACCCCTGCATGGTGCCCGAGCGTGCGCCGATTGCCCATGTCGATGGCGTATTGAATGCGGTTGTCGCCGATGGCGATTTTGTCGGCACGACAACCTTCGAAGGGCCGGGCGCCGGCGAGGGGCCGACCGCCTCCGCCGTTGTTGCCGATCTCGTCGATATCTCACGCGGCCTGGTGCTGCCGACTTTTGGCTTGCCGGTATCCAGCCTCAATGCGCGGCCGAAAGCGCCGCCCGGAAGCCATGTCGGCAGTTATTATATCCGCTTGATGGTGGTCGATAGACCGGGCGTGATTGCCGATGTTGCCGCGTGTCTGCGCGATCAGGAGGTTTCCGTCGAATCTTTGCTGCAGCATGGCAGAAATCCCGATGAAGCCGTCCCCGTCGTGCTGACCACCCATATGGCGGAAGAAGAAGCGCTTGCCCGCGCCCTCGCCGCGATGGACGAATTGGGTGCGGTGTTGGAAACTCCACGCATGATTCGCATCGTTAATTTATAACAAGAGCTGCCCAAGCAGCGTTGAGAGGATAATCATGGCTGAAGCAGTATCTCTGGATCGAAATTTAGCGCTCGACGCCGTCCGCGTTACTGAATCGGCGGCGCGCGCGGCTTCGCTGTTGACCGGGCTTGGCGATGAGATGGCGGCGGATCAGGCGGCGGTGGATGCCATGCGGCGCTCGCTCAACGCGCTCGATATTGACGGCACTGTGGTGATCGGCGAGGGCGAGCGCGACGAAGCGCCGATGCTTTATATCGGCGAGGAAGTCGGCACCAAGAACGGGCCGAAGGTCGATGTCGCGCTGGATCCGCTCGAAGGCACAACCATTTGCGCTACCGGCGGGCCGAATTCATTGGCTGTGCTCGCCATGGCCGAAGAAGGCGGATTCTTGAATGCGCCCGATACCTATATGGACAAGATCGCCATCGGCGACGGCCTGCCGGATGATTTGATCGATATCGACGACGAACCGGCGGTCAATCTTGCCCGCCTGGCGAAAGCCAAGAAATGTGGCGTCGAAGACTTGATGGTGCTGATACTCGACCGCCCGAGGCACAGCGAATTAATCGCCAAGGTGCGTGAATCGCGCGCCCGGGTACAGCTTATCCGCGATGGCGATGTTGCCGGCGTGATTGCCACGACGCGGCTCAACCGCTCGGTCGATATCTATATCGGCACCGGCGGGGCGCCGGAGGGTGTGCTTGCCGCCGCCGCGCTGCGTTGCATCGGCGGTCAGATGATGGGCCGTCTGGCGTTCCGCAATGACGATGAAAAGAAGCGCGCGCGCAAAATGGGCATCGAAGACCTCAATCGCAAATACAATCTGCACGAGCTCGCCGGCGGCGATGTCATGTTTGCCGCCACGGGCGTCACTGACGGTGCCATGCTGAAGGGTGTGCACCGCTTTCCCGGTGGCGCGCACACGCACTCGGTGGTGATGCGTTCGCGCACCGGTACCTTGCGCCTGATCGAGGCCGAGCACGATTTCGACCGTCGTCCACCGCGCGATTGAATGCAGGATTAGATGGCGGCTGGGGCCTCGGAAACAGCATCCTTTCTCGGCGTCGAGCGCTCCGTTTCCGGAAAACGCTGGCAACCCCGCCTGAGCGACGAACGGGCGGCGATGGCACTCGCCCAACAGCTCGAGATATCGGATATTCTGGCGCGTATTCTAGCGGCGCGCGACATTGCCGCTGAGGATGCGGAAGCGTTTCTCAATCCGGCACTGCGTGATGCCTTGCCCGATCCGTCGCAACTGCGCGACATGGACAAGGCGGCGGCGCGGCTTGCCGAGGCGATCCAGGCAGGTGAAAAAATTGCCGTGTTCGGCGATTACGATGTCGATGGCGCCACCTCGGGTGCCTTAATTTTGCGCTTTCTTGAGACCGTCGGCGGCAAGGGCAGCTATTACATTCCCGATCGGATTTCGGAGGGCTACGGTCCAAACGCACCGGCATTGCTGTTGCTGGCAGAGCAGGGCGCTTCGCTCGTCGTCACCGTCGATTGCGGCATCTCCGCATTTGAACCGCTGGAGACGGCGGCGGAGGCCGGGCTCTCCGTGATTGTCGTCGATCACCACATCGCCGAAGCGCGCCTGCCCGCAGCCACGGCCATCGTCAATCCCAACCGGCTCGATGACGACAGCGGCTTGGGTCAGTTGGCGGCGGTCGGCGTAACGTTCCTGTTGCTCGTCGCGCTTAACCGGGCGCTGCGCCAGGCCGGCCATTATGACGATGCCTGTCCGGAGCCCGACTTGCTTGGTCTCCTTGACCTGGTGGCGCTCGGTACGATTTGCGATGTCGTGCCGCTCACCGGGCTCAACCGGGCGCTCACCGTTCAGGGTCTGAAAGTGATGGCGGCGCGCGGCAATCTCGGCCTCACCGCATTGGCCGACAGCGCCGGCATCAATGAAACGCCGAACGCCTATCATGCCGGTTATATATTGGGCCCGCGCGTCAATGCCGGCGGACGGGTCGGCGAATCGAGCCTCGGCATCAACCTCCTCACCACCGCCGACGTTGAGGCCGCGCATGCCATCGCGCGCCACCTTGATGAGCTTAACAAGGAACGCCAGGCGATCGAGGCGGATGTTCTTGAAGCTGCAATCGCCCAGGTCGAGGAGCGCGGCGAAACGCCGGCGCCGGTGGTTATCGCCGCCGGCCAGGGCTGGCATCCGGGTGTTGTCGGCATTGTCGCCAGCCGCTTAAAGGAGCGCTTTTCCAACCCGGCGATTGTCATTGCGGTTGAGAAGGGCATCGGCAAGGCGAGTTGCCGCTCCATTCCCGGCGTCGATATCGGCGCCGCGATCACGGCGGCGCGCCAGGCCGATCTCCTAATCAATGGCGGTGGCCATGCCATGGCGGCCGGCTTCAGCGTGGCGGAGGAGAAAATACCGGATTTGGGCCTGTTCTTGATGGAACGTCTCGCTGCCTCAGTCGAGGCGGCGCGCCAATCGGCCAGCCTCGGCATCGACGGCGCAGTTACGGTCGAGGGCGCGACGCTGGAATTGATCGAAGAACTGGCCCAGGTCGGCCCGTTCGGCTCAGGCAATTCCGAGCCGCGCATGGTGGTGAGCGGCGCGCGCATCGTGCGCGCCAATGTCGTCGGCAAGGGCCATGTGCGCTGCATTCTGGCTGGCGCCACCGGCCAGCGCCTGACCGCGATAGCGTTTCGCGCCGCCGGCGAGGAGCTCGGCCATATGCTGCTCTCGGCCAGCGAAGGACCGCTTCATCTGGCGGGTAATTTACGGGTCAACCGCTGGCAGGACCGCGACGACCCGCAACTGATTATCCAGGACGCAGCCCCGGCCCAAGGCGATGATTTCGCCTAAATTGCCGGATTCTTAAGAATTAGCGCCTAAACACCAATTGTCAGCTTGATTTTACGCCGCCAGCCGACTAATTAGCCTCATGGCTTTAGACCCCTTCGTCTAGAGGTTAGGACACCACTCTTTCAAGGTGGAGACACGGGTTCAATTCCCGTAGGGGTCGCCAGCTTTTCTCGATAGATCGGCATATGGCGCATTCGCTCCTCGGTATGCAGCAGAAACAAAATGGGAAAGCGCCCAGCGTACCGGAAGATGTGCGCCTTTATGCCATCGGCGATCTGCATGGGCGCCTCGATCTGCTCAGGGAAATGCTCGACAAGATTTCCATAGACTGTGACAGCCGCGGCGCGGGCCGCAACAAGATCATATTCCTTGGCGATTATATCGACCGGGGCGGCGATGCGCGGGCGTTGCTCGAATTTATGTCGTCCGGCCCCATCGACGGTTTCGAGACGATCTATCTGGTTGGCAATCATGAGGATTACCTGCTGCGCTTCATGGATGACACCTCGATCGGGCCGCAATGGCTTAAATATGGCGGCCGGAACACGCTCGATAATTACGGCGTAACGCCCGCCCTGGCCGCACCCGGCGCCGAGAATTTTGAAGGCATTCAAGAAGAATTGCGCCGTGCGGTACCGGAGAAACACTTAGCGTTCCTGCGCGAACTCAAAACCTGGCACATGGAAGGCGATTATCTTTTTGTTCATGCCGGTATCCGGCCCGGCGCCACGCTCGATCAACAGACCCGCCATGACTTGACCTTTGCCCGCGAGGGATTCATCGATTGCTCGGATGATCACGGCTGTGTCGTCGTGCACGGCCACACCGTGCACCCGACACCGGAATTCCTGCCCAACCGGATCAACATCGACACCGGCGCTTTTGAGAGCGGCACGCTGACCTGCTTGGTATTGCAGGGATCCAGCCAGGCGATATTGCAAACCTGAAGCGCTATTCCGCCGGCATGATTTCGACCAGCATCGACACGGCCTTTTCGGCGAATGCCGGGTCGTTGATATGGGCGTCGAACTCGACCACGGGGATACCGGGGCGCAGATGCTTCTTCAGGCTCTCGATGAAATTCCGGTCGCCCGCGTTATCGTAGAGCGCGCCGCCAGCATGGGCGTAGGCGGAAAAACCGCCGAGCGGAATCAGCACACCGGCCGGACCCTCGGCCTTGTTCAGTTTCTCGGCCATAACGGTGCCGACCGTTTGCATCTCTGAATGGCTGAGGCGCACCAGCGTCACCTCGGGATTGAAATAATAGGTTTGCCGGTTTTTATATTTGTCCGGCAGGTCGTTTTGCGCGCCCTGGATAATGAAATCGACGCAACCCGGCACCACCAGTTGCGGCACGCCGTGGCGCCCGGCGACCTCGAGGCGTTCCGGCCCGCCGGCGTGAAAGCCGCCGAATAGCTCGTCGGTCACTTCATGTGTCGTCATGTCGAGGACGGCGCTAAACAGGCCGCGCGCGATCATCTCTTCCATCGCCCGCCCGCCGGTGCCGTTGGGGTGGAAGACGATCACTTCATAGCCGAGTTGTTCCAGCTTCTGCTTGGCCACCATCACCACCGGCGTCGTGTTGCCATACATGGTCACGGCGATTGTCTTTCCGGGCGGTAGCGCGACATTGACCCGCATGTCGAGCGCGCCCAGCATGGCGCCGGCTGCCTGGTCGAAAATTTTTCTGCTGATCGCGTTGACGCCCAATATGTCGACGACCGAATGCATGACAATTATATCGCTGGTGCCGACATACGGGCCGAACGGCTCGGAGCCTTGCGCGATTGGCGTCACGATCATTTTCGGCAAGCCGAGCGGCAATGCCTGCATGGCGTGCGCCGCCAGCAGGGCGCCGTCCTGGCCGCCGATCGCCAGCACGCCGGCGATGGCGCCGCGCGCATGTTCCTCGCTCAGAACCTTGACCAAGCCAAGGCGCATCAGATCGATGGCATGGCCGCGCTCAAGCTTTTCGATCTCGGCTATGCTCGAACCTGCCGCGTTTGCGACCGTGGTGCGGTCGACATCGGCCTGGACGGCCAGGGGTGTGCCGCGCATGCCGGTATCGATGATGCGCACCGTGCCGCTTTTTTCCTCGATCCGGCCCTTGAGGTATTTGACTTCGGGACCCTTGGTATCGAGGGTGGCGATCAGGGCGATGGCGCCGGCCATTTTGCTCTTACCTCACGTGCAGGCTTTCATGATGAAGGCGATATAGACCTTGGTGAGATCGACCAGTTCCTTCACCGTGGTGTGCTCGTCCGGGCTGCCGACCCGGGTATTGCCGCCATAGGAGACGCAATCGATGCCGGCGCGGTCATAAAACGGCAGTTCGAGCGAGGCGATCATGCCGGCCATTTTCGGTTTCTCGCCGTGGATATGTGTGACCGCGTCGCTGATGAGCTTCACTGCCTCGGTATCCTCGCTGGTCTCCCAGGCGGTGATGCCATTGTCGAGATAGCAATCGATCTCGGCTTCGATGGTGTCATCCTCGGCTTTGACCTTCTCGACCCATGCCGTTACGGCATCGACGAAGCCTTGCGCGGTCTGACCTGGCCAGTAGCGTCCGCCAACGCGCAGCTTGCACCAGGTCGGTAGTGGAATGGTGACGCCATGCTCGCCCGGTCCCTTTCCCGGCGGGCGCGTCGGCAGGCCGAAGCCGACCGAGCCGCCGATGATTGGCCCGATATGGAGGCCGGCGCCGGTGCCGTTCAGGAGCGGATGCGTGACCTGGAAGTAGGGGTCTTCCTCCTTCATTTTTTGCAGAATGTTGATGATTTTGTTCATCGAGACGACGGCGTTGACGGTCTGGTGGCCGGCGCGCTCGGAAAAGGCGCCGATGATGAATCCCGACGAGCCCTTGGTGCGGATTTCGACTTCCACCTTGCCGGTATGACAGATGAACACCTCCATCGGGCTGCCGACATCACCTTCGAGGCAGATATCGATCTTCATGCCGCTCTCGCCGATCATCTGGCCACCCTGCTTGTGGCCAAGCTCATCCACGGTGGCAGCAAAAATAAGGTCACCTTTGATCGGCACGCCGGCGCGCTTAACGGTGTCGATGGCGCTCAGCAGCGCCGCCATGGGTGTTAAACTGTCGCCGGTGCCGATGCCGTAAATCTTGCCATCCTGAACAAGTGCGTCGTGCGCCGAGAAATGATTGGCCGAGGGCCAGTGCGTATCGAGATGGGCACAGAGCATGACATTCTTGCCTGGCTGGCTGCCGCGTTCGATGCCGAGCACATTGCGGCGGCGATGGGAATCCGCCGTCGGCAGCACCATCTCGACAATCTCCAGCCCCATGCGTTCCAAATGATGTTGGACGAAATCCGCCTTGTCATCCTCCTCGCCGATATAGGACGGGATCTTGATCAGACTGCGCAACAGGCTGATGAGCTTGCCCTCGTCGAGCATGGCGACGACGTCATCTATATTCATCATGTCTCTCCACCCTTTCAGTGCAATGCCGTTCCCGGCCAGGGCATGATTGCGCGGCACTTGCCGGGGGCGATTGATTCAAGTCAAAGTCCAGAGGCCTGCCCGGTGCGACGCTCGCTGCCAAGCCGGTTTTGCAACAAGAATTGGACATGAGATGAGTGATATTTCGACCACCGAGGCGATCGTCATCGGCGCTGGAATCGCCGGTGCCAGTACGGCCTTTCATCTTGCCGGGCTCGGCGTCAAGACAACCTTGCTGGAGCGTGAGCATCCGGCCTCGGGGCCGAGCGGCAATTCCACCGCCTGTTGCCATTCTTTCTATCTGATGCCCGAATTGTCGCAGCTTGCGGCGCGCGGCACCGATCTTCTGCGGCAAATTCCCGAACTGACCGGTGAAGGCATCCATTTTCAGGAAGTCGGGTTGGCGTGGGCGGTGGACCCCGATTCCGCCACATTATTCGGCGATGCGGTCGACCGCGTGCGCGACGAGGGCACGCCGATTGAATCGCTGCCGCCGGATGAATTCGAAAAACTTATGCCCGATTATCATTGGGACGGTGTGGCGATGGCGGTGTGGGAACCCTCGGCCGGGTATATCGATCCCTATAGCGCGACCAGTGCCTTCGCCAGGGGCGCCGCCAAACGCGGCGTTGAGCTTCGGACAAATTCCCGCGTGCGCAGCCTCATTGTTGAGGGCGGCAATATTGCCGGTGTCGAGCTTGAAGACGGCGTGCGTATCGCCGCCGATATGGTGGTTTCGGCCGCCGGTGTCTGGACAAAACCGTTGATCGCCGAGCTTGGCGTCGAACTGCCGCTCACCATCGAGCGCGCCACGGTCGCCGTTTTGGATGCGCCGGGAACGGCGCGCAAACATATGCCGTTTATGTGGGCCGATAATTTGTTCATGAATTACAGCCGGCCCGACGGCGAGGATGCCTTGTATTTGGGCTCGTGGCCGGGCGGCGGCACCGGCGAACGCAACCAGGACACCGAACGTGGCAAGCTCATAAGCAAGGCCGATGGATATTCGCAAACCGTGAGCGACGATGAATCCGTCGAGATTCTTGAGACCTTCCTCACCCGCATGCCGAAACTGGCCGAGCTCGGCATCAAGCCGGGCCACGCCTGCGTCTACGACATGAGCCCGGACGATATGCCGATTATCGACCGCGTGCCGGGAGCCGAAGGGCTGTTTGTCGTCTGCGGCTCAAGCGGGCACGGTTTCAAGCTCGGCCCGGCGGTCGGCGAGGCGGTCGCCAATTTCGTCACCAGCGGCAAGCCCGGCCTGCTGGCGCCGTTTTCAATGCAACGCTTCTCTCTTTGACCGGGCATGTATCTCTTTTCGGGCGCTGCCGGTCGCCGACAGTTTGTTACACGACTGTCATATCGGGGTCGAATTTCCCCGTACCCTGGGTATGAATGACCTTACCCGCAGGCACTTCAACCGTAATCGTCTTCGTTTTTCCGCCGGGTATAGAGACCACGCCGACACCGTCACCCAGGTCTATGTCCCAGCGGTTGGCCGTACTGTTATGTATCTTGACAGTTACAGTCTTTTTCGACCCTGTTTTATTCTCATAGATGTTGTCGCAATCCTCACAGTCCTCCCAACTGTCGTGCTTCACCGCGAAAACCGGTTGAGCCCCACCAAACAAGAACGAGTACTGCGCTCCCCCGATGGTGGGAATGTGCGCCGTACCCACATTTTTCGGTGTCGGGCCGAATTCCTCCAGTTTGCGGCTGAGAGCAAGAATATCCTCTGTATTCTTCTCGATTCTCTCGTGTTCCGTCGGCATATCCACTTCTCCTTACGGTAAAAGGGCATGTCCTTTTTCTGCTGAAAAAGGCGAGGTGGCCATCGCCGGTTCCGGATAACGGAACTGCATGGCACCCACCGCAATTGAATCGAATAAACCTGGTAATTCGAACGGCTAAGAATTGCCGAACAGCTATTCCCTTACAGATTTCTGGCGCCGGCAATATTGGACGGTGAGCTGTCGGATGCTGGCGGCCTGGAATGGCAGTGAATTTGTCGTGGCATGATCGACGCGGTTAAAGCGCTATCTTCAACAATCCCGCCGAATTCGCGTCTCAACCGCGGTGGCTATCGAGGAAGCCCAACAACACCTCGAAATACGCTTCCGGCACTTCCCACATTGAGAGGTGCGAGGCGTTTTCGAACACCTTGATGCGTGAATCCGGCAGCGCATCATGCATTTTTTGCGAGCAGGCGGGAGTCAGGTGGTCGTGCTGGCCGCAGACGACCAAGGCCGGCTGGGTGATGCGGCCGAGGTCGGGGATGCGGTT
The DNA here is from genome assembly GCA_964429775.1 of uncultured Rhizobiaceae bacterium. Classification (GTDB taxonomy): domain Bacteria; phylum Pseudomonadota; class Alphaproteobacteria; order UBA828; family UBA828; genus PTKB01. The sequence continues at coordinate 60,852 of CAYSDJ010000008.1, read as the reverse complement.
CCAGTCCTTGATATTGCCGTCGGGCGAAAACTCGTTGCTGCCCCAAATGGTTTTGTAGGGGCCCATGCTCCAATCGAGGACGGAGCGGTTGACCGCGTCGGGCCAGCTGTCGAGGCGGCAGACATGGCGGTAGTTGAGGATCGTCACCGCCGCTTCATATTCCGGATGGTCGAGCGTGTCTTCCGCCTCGTGGCGCTGCATCATCGCTTCGGTCTCGGCGCCAAGCGACTGGCGGATGCGTTTTAACTCGCTCGCCAGATGGGGGATATCGCCGGCGCCGTTGGCCAGTGTGATGGTCTTGAAATTTTGCGGATATTTTAGCGCGTAATCGATGCCGATCCAGGTGCCCCAGGATTGGCCGTAGAGATGCACCACGCCAAGATCGAGCGCCTTGCGAACGATCTCGGTTTCCTCGACATAGCGCTCGACGGTCCAGAGGGAAGTATCTTCGGGACGGTCCGATTTGCCGGTGCCGAGCTGGTCGAAGGCGACGACGCGATAGCCTTTGTCGGCCAGCCAGGAATGGGAATCACGCACATAATCGCACGGCAGGCCGGGGCCGCCATTGAGGCAAAACAGCACCTCATCGCCCTGGCCATAGCTATAGGCAACAACATTGTGGCCGTCGACTGCGACGTTGAAGGTTTCGTCCGGCTTACGGTCGTCCATCATGGCGGCATTCCCTCAATCTAGTGATCTCACAGCATAGACTGCCGCCGCGCAGCGAACCAGCACATCGACGAGCCATATTTTGACCATTAACATATGTAAGCAATGTTATCATTCCTGTCGCCGGTATGTTAAAGTCGAAGGGTTGTTCAGTCACGCAGACGGCATCAGTGGATGGGTGAAGATGAAGATGGAAGAACATCGTTCGGCGCCGCGCCGGCAAAAATCCGATCGCCGCGAGGCGAAGGAACGGCGGCAAAAGAGCCTTGATGTGGGCACTCACGAAATGCGCCAGGGCGTTCGCCGGCGCAACGGCGAGCGCCGCCAATGTTCCGATCGCCGGCACGCTTCCTGACCTTCGTGGCGCGTGGGCAAGCGCGCATCTTGACTCGCTTTGCTGAGTGCTCGACCATCGCCAATCATGAAACGTAAAGCAGCAGCTGTCTTTCTTACCATTGCGCTGCTCGCCGCATGCGCTGGTCCCAATGTGGATCGAACGGCGCCCCATTTTGATCATGAGACCTATTTCACCGATCTGAACAATTGCCGCGGCGGTAGCGCCGTCGAGGCGGCGGTGGAGACAACTGCTGTCGGCCTGTGGGGCAGCTTGGTTGGCGCCTATCACGGCCTCCGTCTCGGCTGGGCCGCACGTGACAGCGCTGAGGCCGTATTGGTTGGCGCGGTGGTCGGTGCGGGTATCGGTGTCGGCGTTGGCGCGGTCAAATCGGTGCGCGAATTCAACGGCGAAGTCGCAGATTGTTTACGCGTAAAGGGTTACGCGATTTCCCGAGAACTGTGAATACTAGAGGCCGACTTGCGCCGGGCGGCAGAGATATGTGAGGATCGCGCCGCCCTTATCCGGGCCGTTTCATCCGGACAGATCAATCCAAGCAGAAGAGGGGCCTGATGGCCGGTTTCGAGGACTTTATCGCGGCGTTTCCGATTTGGCTGAAGATACTTGTGGGTCAGGTTTTGCTGATTGCCGTGCCGGCCAGTGCCGCCTATCTCTTTCTCTATCGCTGGAAGGGCAATCCGTTTCGTCGGCGTAAAATTCAAGCCGGCTTTGAGCCCGCTTCAGTGATACGCCGCGAAGTGCGGTATGCGCTCCTCGCCGCGCTGATCTTTGCCCTCAATGGCTTCTGTATTTACATCCTCATGGGGCAAGGGTGGACGCTGGTCTATACCGAGGTGGCGGAATATGGCTGGCTTTACAGCGTCTTTAGCTTGATTGCCGCGATTGTCCTGCACGATGCCTATTTCTATTGGGCCCACCGGCTGATGCACCATCCGCGCCTGTTCAACCTGTTTCATCGCCTGCACCATGAATCGAAAATCCCAACGCCCTGGGCGGCCTATGCTTTTGCGCCGCTGGAGAGCGTGGTGCAGACGCTGTTTCTCACCATTCTCATCTTCGTTCTGCCGGTGCATGTCATGGTGATTTATCTCTTCATGCTGCATATGATTGGGCGCAACGTCATTGGCCATAGCGGCTTCGAACTGTTTCCGCGCGGCACCGCCGGACACCGGGTATTTGGCTGGCTGACAACCAACACCCATCACGATTTGCACCACAGTGCGGATGGCATCAATTATGGCCTCTATTTTACCTGGTGGGACCGTTTGGCCGGTACCGAGCATCCCGAATACCGCGAGATATTTGATCATGTAGTCGGCCAACGGGTGCGAAGGAACAGAGCGGGTTTTCAAGCCTCAGCCGCAGTAAGTTCCGCCGCGATCCGCAAGCAGCGAAGCGAATAATTGGCTAAGAATATTTGTTGAAAATAGGCGCAAAAAACACCACTTCGGCCCAAACCATCCTTAATTCTGGGCCGCATCCCACTGTTTAACGTTCGATCTTGCCCGACTGGCAATCTTGCCCGTCGCGAACGTTAGGCGCACCGCAATATATGTGGGCGGCGGTGCCGACCGGCAATCAAAACAGCATTGCCGGGCATATTAGTCCAAGGCCGGTAAAGCGGTGAAGGCCCTAATAAACGATCAGGATTCCACCACTTTTCAAAACGTCGGTTAGTCGACGAGAACCAAATTCTCGGCCGAGCTTTTGCCGTTCTTACCCGGTTGCAGCTCAAATTCAACGCGCTGTCCTTCCGCGAGGCCCGGCAATCCGGCGCGCTCAACTGCGGAAATATGGACGAAGGCATCCTTTGAACCATCATCCGGGCTGATGAAGCCATACCCTTTGACGGAATTGAACCACTTCACGGTTCCTGTACTCATATTACTCTGTGCTCTCATTATCGTTGCGGTCATCCGCAATTAACTCACGGATGGATTTCAGCACGCCGATCCCCGTGACATATTGCAGCGTGGCGTGTTTAACCAAGCAGGATACACCGGATTATCGAAGACTGATCTTAGATGTATATGCCGAGCCGCTTCGATATGCAAACGGAAGTCTTAACAAAAACATTAATTGTAATTTCCTATTTGCATCGCCAAATCACATAGCAAGTAACATTGACGCCATTGAATGAGCGCGCAATCTTGTCGTTCGTACGTTTGCCAACCTAACCAAGAGAGAATAAATGCGTAATATTCTTACTTCCGCACTGCTGGCCGTCGCCGTTTCCTGCATTGGTTTTTGGAATCCCGTTCCGGCGCGGGCCGGTTTATTGGATGACGTTCTAACCGCGCCAAAAACCTTAATCGACCGGGCCATCGAAGCGCGCAGCAGTTCGGATATTATCAAGGACAATGAGATCGTCATTAAGGTCAACGCGATCATGGCGGAACTCGGCACGATCAAGGCGTCGACCGAAATTTACGAGCAGCGCCTTCTGATGACCGGACTGTTTGACGATGCCGAATTGTATGAAGAATTCCGCACCAAGGTGATGGAGGTCGAGGGCATCAAGGAGCTTTATTGGCACATCGAATATATGAGCGAGGAAGACCAGGAGGCGAATGAAGATGAAATGCTCGATTGGGTCGATGCGATCGAGCTCGACGCCCGTGTCGGCATCAACCTGATTGGGACGGCGGGTGTTGCCGACGTGAATTTACGGGTCGCGGTCGACTCTTTTGCCAGCGTCTACTTGATCGGTCGCGCCCGCTCGCAGGAGGAGATGTTGAAAGCCGTTGAGGTCTCGAGCGAAACCGAAGGTGTCGGTGTCGTCGTCAATTATATCGATATGCGCCCGTAAACTTTCACGCAGCATTAAGCGGTGCGGGCAGGCTGACAATAAAGCGGCTGCCAATGCCGAGGCTGCTTTCGACCTGTATCGTACCGTGATGTGCCTCGACAGCCGCCTTGACGATCGATAGCCCGAGGCCCGTGCCGCCAACCCGTGCGGTTTCACTAACCCGGTAATAACGTTCGAAGATACGCGCCAATTCGGTTTCGGCGATGCCTTCGCCATTGTCGGCGACCTCAAACAGAATATTGCCGTTGTGGCGTGAAACGCTGAGCGAAACCTCGCCATCGGGCGGAGAATATTTAATCGCGTTGGACAACAGGTTCGACAGGATGCGTCTGACGATGGCCTTATCCAAATAGGCTATTTTGCAATCGCTCAGGAAACGGACATCAAGGCGAAGGTCGGATTCACCGCTAAGGCGCATTTGGCGTGTGATGTCCTGACAGACATCGGCGAGCTTGATCAACTCGGGACGAAACAGAATTTTTGCCTCATCCTCCTCACCAACAAGAAGCAAATTATCCAAAAGTTGCGTCAGCGCGTTTACCTGACGTGTCACATCCTGGAGGTATTCCGTGCTCTCATTTTCGTCGAGCTTGTCCCGGTAGCGTAACAAGAGATCGACGCCCGCCTGAATGGTTGTAAGCGGTGTGCGGAATTCGTGCGAGGCCGTGGCGAGAAAGCGCGATTTGGCAAGGCTCGCTTCATTGGCGGCGTCCCGGGCGGCACGAAACCGCGCCGTCGTTTGGCGATGGCGCGCCAGCTCAAGGTACAGGCGGCGTTGCGATAGCCAATATAAGCTAAGATAGCAAAGGACGATGCCTGAGATGAATACAAGGCTGAGCGTTGCCGAAACAATAAAAGCCAGGGGCTGGAAACCCTCGGTAATTGTTTGCGGAAACTCGTGACCCGAGAAATGCATTAACAGCATCGTCAGAATTCCGAGCACGGCGAGGCCGCTGGTCAACACCGCGCCGCGAACGCCGAGGAATAACATTCCGACGACCGGGATGGCGGCAATCCACGGTATGATAAAGGATACGATGCCGTTGAAATAATAAAGCGCCGAATAGATCAACAGCGAGAACTGCACAAGGGATGGAACGCTCGCGATTCGGTAGGAAAGGCCCCACTTCACCGTAAAGGGATAGATAAAAAACAGAGCGAAACCGAGAACCAGCCAATATAGGGGCGGCGCGGCAACATCCGCGACGAAATACAGCAAGGCGGCAATGGCGAGTGCAAGGTTGGGAGAAAGAAAGTGCGCGATGACGAATACTTTGGCGCGCAATCTGTCATCCGGGTCTGGATAAGATCGTTCATCGACAAACCAAGTAGCGACGCGGTCGAGCCCACGCAAGGCGCCAAACGGCGGGTGTCTATCCGGGCCGGGAAGACTCTCTTTGTCGGTAGTTGCCACGCAGACCTTTCCCGCCCAAAGCGGCATTTTTAATAATTTGCTCGAATCGCTTCTCTCAACTTAGGTCTGACAGCTATCATGGCCGGCAAACAGTGAACAGGGGCAAGAGAGTAATGGCACGCGATTGGCAGCAATTGGAAAAGTGGGACCGCGCCTATTATCTGCATGGCTTACAGGCGGCTTCGGAGCATAACTATACCCCTGTCGACAGTATGGAGGGCAATTGGTTCACCCTGGCCGACGGCACACGCATGCTGGACTTCATGAGCCAGCTCATCTCCGACAGCATGGGCCACCGCCACCCCGCCATTCACGCCGAGCTGAGCCGCGCCATGGAGCGTTACGGCCACGCCTATTTCGGCCTCGCCAACGAATATCGTGCGCGCGCCGCCAAGCTCATTATCGCCGATCTGTTGGGTGATGCGGAGTGGGCCGGGCGGGCCAGGATATTTTCCTCCGGCACCGATGCGGTTGAAAGCTGCATCACCATGGCGCGGCTTTATACCGGCAAATCGGTGATCCTGACCCAGGCGCATTCGTTTCACGGCATGGTCATGGGCTCGACCATGATGCGCGGCTACCGCGCCAATCTTTCGGCGCACGGCAGTTTCGACAAAGTGCAGGATATTCCAGGCTTTCCGGCGCAAGGCTATATTCCCATTCCGGCGCCCGAATTCGAGGATTGGAACGGCTCGGGCCGGTTGCCGTCATTGCAAGCAACCGAGCAGATCGTCAGCGCCATCGGCGGCGAGAATATCGCCGCAGTGATCACCGAGCCGATGCTCGGCGGCGGCGGCACCTTTCCGCACCGCGACTACACGGCGGGCCTCTGCGATATCGCCAAGCGGCATGGCTTTCTCTGGATCGACGATGAGGTGATCACCGGGGTGGGGCGCCTCGGCGAGTGGTTCGGCTATATGCATTGGCCGGGTGTTGCGCCCGATTTGATCGCAGCGGGCAAGGGGCTGAACGGCTCGGCCCTGCCGGTCGGCGCGGTGATTGCCAGCAAGGAGATTTCCGAGCATTTCGAGGCAGCGCGCTGGTGGAGCGGCAGCACCTGGGACGGCCATCCGCTGGTGTGCGCCACCATCGTCGGCAATCTCGAATATATGCTCGCCAACAACATCCTGCAGCAGGTGCGCCAGCGTGGCGCTTACCTGAAAGAACGGCTCGACGCGATTAAAGAGAAACACCCCTCGGTCGGGCGTGTCTCCGGTCGGGGCCTGTTCTATACCGTCGACCTGGTCAACGGCGACGGCGAACCGATCGTGCCGGAGGATCGCTATTCCGCCTTTACCGGTGACCTTGCCGACATGCCCAACAATATTATCGGTGCAGAAAACGCCAAGCGCGGCGTGTTCTTGGGCGGTTTCACGCCCAATACCATCAAGCTCGGCCCGCCCTTCACCATCACCCAGGACGAGATCGACCTTGCGACAGATTCGCTCGATCAGGCGCTCGATATTATCGACGACAAGTTCGTTAAGGCCTAATCTTCACCGTCATAGGCGGCGCCGCCGTCCATCATGGCGTGGGTGAGGTTGAGCTTGAGATAGCTCGGCGGCGGATAGGCCTTGCGGCTGTGACTGAGGCCCATGCCGAGCACGGTTTCGGCCAGCTTATAGGTGAGCGGCCCGGGATTGATCACCGGCACCGGCAGCTCTTGGCTGAGAAAAGCGTGCGCCTCGTGCATGGTGGTCGAGCCGAGGCAGATCGCTTCGGCGCCCATCTCGACCAGCTCCTGGCCGCATTTAAGGAATTGCGGAAAGACCACATCCTCCTTGCCGCCGAGCAGGTTGACCGGATCGGGCGCGAGACCGGGCGAGCGGATGCCGACGCATTTGTCGGCGAGGCCATATTCCTGCAGGGTCTTTTTGTAAATGATGTTCCAGCGATCCCACTGGGTGAGGACGCCGAAGTTCGATCCGAGCAGCAGGCACATCAGGTAAGACGCCTTGGCCGGCGCGATCACCGGGATATCGAGCACCGAGCGCAGCGCGTTGACACCTGAATCGCTCATGGTGTCGATGCAGACAGCGTCATAGCCGTCTTCCTCGGCGCTGATGCCGGCCTCGAACATGGCGACATCGGCGAGGGCGAAATCGTGATAGCTGTCATAAAGCGCCGGCCCGGCCTTGACCGGGCGGTAATCGAACTCGATATTGTCGCCGAGCTCGACCGAATTCTGCTGCGTGCGCCGTTTGGCAAGGCCATCCTCATCGAGCACGACGGGCACCAAAACCAACACCTTCTTTTTTGCCATGATAACGCCTCCAGGTTCCGGTTAGAGCCGCTTTGCGCGTGCTTTCTTGCTCTTGGCGGTCAATTTTGTTTTGGCCCTCTTCCGGCCACGCACCCGGGTCGGGGCGGGCGGCTGCGCTTCGGGTTCGGGAATTTCGCCAAGCGACATGGTCATGCCGTAACTCAGAACGCGGCGGTTGGCGACATCGATATGCATCAGATCTTCGCCGACCAGGATCGGGCCATCAAAATCGGCGCAGACCTGATGCAGCAGCGCCTCTTCGTCAAAGCGCGTCGGAACGAAGTGGCTGAGCACCAGAGCGCCGACCTCGGCTTCGCGCGCAATTTTGCCGACCACGTCCGAGGCGGTGTGATAACTCATCACGTTGCGGCTGCCGAGATCCTCGCGCGTCTCCATCTGGTGGCTTTCGCCGCGATGGATAAAGACCTCATGCACCAGCACATCGAAGCCCGTGCACGCCTTTATCAGGGCCGGGCAATAAGTGGTATCGCCGCTGATCGCCAGGCGGCTCTCCGCTGTTTCGAAGAGAAAACCGAAGGCCGGGCGGACCGGGTAGTGATCGACATCGACGGCGGTGACCTTCATGTCGCCGGCGCGAAATACCTCGCCTTCCTCGATTTCGATCACATCGGCGCCGAGCGCGGCTATCGATGAGCGTAGTTCATGCGCGATGCGCTGCTTGAACTCCGGCTCCCATAGCTTCAAAAGGCCGTTCACATAGCGCTTGGTGCCCTTCGGGCCATAGATCAGGTGCGGCCGGTCGCGCCCCTGATGCCAGCTCGAAATGATCAATTGAAACAGGTCGACGGTATGATCTGAGTGAAGATGGGTGAAAAAGAGGGCATCTATATCGGCGCCGCTGCTGCCGGCGGAATAGAGGCGTTGGGTGACGCCCGAGCCGCAATCGACGAGATAGGTGCCGCCCTGATGGCGGACGATTTGCGCGGGGCCGAGCCGGCGCGGGTCAACCTGCGGGCAGCCGGTGCCAAGGAGGGTTAAAAGCATGGCGTCACGCTACCCATAGGCCAGGGGCAAAACAAGGCTCGCATCGTTTGAAACCTGATAGGCTGCAGCGACACATATCTGATTCGGAGATTCCGGCGTGCACGCCCTGACCAATTGCCTCATTCACACCGGCTCGAGCAGCCTCGAAGCGCACGCGGTGCTGATCGACGGGCAGAAAATCGTTGAAATCGTCGCGGCTGCGGAAATTCCCTCGGAAGCGACAGTCATGGACCTGGATGGCGGCCATTTGGCGCCCGGTTTCATCGACGTTCAGGTCAATGGCGGCGGTGGCGTGATGTTCAACGATGCGCCCAGCGTCGAAACTGTGGCGCAAATGGTCAAGGCGCACCGGCGTTTCGGCACCACCGGATTGCTGCCGACCCTGATAACCGACAGCCGGAAACGCATTGCCGAGGCGATCGATGCGGCCGCGGCTGCCGTTTCCGGGAACATGCCGGGCGTGCTCGGCCTTCATCTTGAAGGGCCGAATATCAACCCGAAGCGGCGCGGTATGCATGAGAGCCGCCATATCGCCGCGCTTGATGCCGAAGAAATCGCCCGCCTCGGCGCCCTGAAGGCGGCAAAAATCGTCACCCTGGCGCCGGAATGCGCCGCACCCGGCGTGATCGCGGCGTTAAGCGCAAGCGGCGTACGCGTCTCGGCCGGCCACAGCGAAGCCACGGCGGAACAGGTCGACGCCGCAGCCAGGGAAGGTTTGGTCGGCGTCACCCACCTCTTTAACGCCATGAGCCAGTTCATCGGCCGCGAGCCCGGTATGGTCGGCGCGGCTCTCGCCCATGCGGATCTCTGGTGCGGCATTATCGTCGACGGCTTCCATGTTCATGAGCGTTCGGTTGCAGCCGCATGGCGCGCCAAGCGTCCGGGCAGGCTGTTTTTAGTAACCGACGCCATGGCTCCCGTGGGCGCGGAGATGGACAGGTTCGTTTCCGCTGGTGAAACCATTGCCGTCAACAACGGATGCTGCCGCACGCCGGATGGCCGCCTGGCCGGCTCGGCGCTCGATATGGCGAAGGCCGTGCGGAACAGTGTGCGCGATGTCGGGATTCCGCTCGATGAGGCGCTGCGCATGGCCGCAACTTATCCGGCGGAATTTCTTTTGCTCGGAGATAGGCTGGGAAAAATCGAATCAGGATTTGACGCCAGCCTTGTCTGGCTCGATAAAGAACTCTCGGTGCGGGCGACCTGGATAAACGGGGACTGCGAATAATATGAATGAAACCGGCGGCGCTGATATGCGTATCGGAATCGATATCGGCGGAACAAAAATAGCAGCCATGATCCTCGACGGTGAGGGCAGGGAACGGGCGCGCTTTCGCAGCGAAATATCGCGCGATTATAACGGCACCGTCGAGAATATTTCCGATACCGTCTCGCATCTCGAGGAACATGCCGGGCGGGCCAACAGGATCGGCATCAGCATGCCGGGCGTGGTCAATCGTTCGGGCGAGCCCGTCATGGTGGCCAATTTGCCGTGGCTTCGCGACAAGCCGTTCCGCCCCGATCTCGAGCGCCTGTTTGAGCGTCCGGTCCATATCGGCAATGACGCCAATTGTTTTGCTCTCTCGGAGGCGACGGATGGTTCCGCTGCCGGCGCCAAGCTGGTGTTTGGCGTCATCCTCGGCACCGGTGTCGGCGGCGCCATTGTCGTCAATGGGCAAATCGTCACCGGCGCCAACGCCATTGCCGGCGAATGGGGCCACAATCCCTTGCCGTGGCGCACGCCGGAGGATGGCGCGGAAACAATGTGCGGCTGCGGCCAGATAGGATGTATCGAAACCTGGCTCAACGGCGCCGCCTTGTCGCGCGATTATCAGGCGTTGAGCGGAAGCGAGGCCAAAGCCAAGGAAATCTCGCGGCTCGCCGAGGAGAACGACGCGGCGGCCAAACAGGCGATCTCGCAATATGCCGAGCGTCTGGCCCGCGCACTGGCGAGCGCGATCAATTTTTTCGACCCCGATATCATTGTTCTCGGCGGCGGCCTGTCGGAAATCAGCGGCCTCTATGAGCAGGTTCCCGAGCTTTGGGGGCGCCATACCGGCACGAAACCAACCGCCACGCGCTTGGTCAAAGCGGCACACGGGCCCGAAAGCGGCATGCGCGGCGCCGCCTGGCTCTAGGAGTTTTCGGGCGACAGATATTGGTGCGCGATGGTGAAGTTTAAACTGTCCCGCCCGGGTGCGTCGGTGCCCCAAATCTCTTGCGCCGTGAAGCGAACATTATATTTAGCCTCGCCCAATTGCCGTTCCACGCTGCCGGCCTTGCCGCGTATGAATAGCGGCAAATGATCTGATTCAGACGGTTCGATATCGCGCACAATAACGCGCGTGCCCAGCGCGAAGGCATGGGCGGGCGGTTGTTTAGGCTGTAGCGTTGCCAGCTTGGCGCTAAGTTCAGCTGGCGTCGTTAGTCCTTTTTCTTGCAATAGCTTTTCACAAGCGGCGAGCCACAGCTCGGCGTAATTGCGATTGATGCGCTTGGCGTCACCGCTCAGCACGGCCTCGGCGTGTTCGGCGCTATCCGGCGAATGCCGGAAATGCCCCGGCGCATCGATTTCGGCGCTGAACTTGTCGACCCATTGCGGCCAGGCGTAATGCTCCTGGTGAAACAGGTTCATGACGATGGCGATGGCGCGGGCGGCGGCATCGTCGGCATAGAGAGCGCCGTCATCCTCACGAATCAGGCGTGCCAGCTCACCTGCAGCAGATTTTTCCATCATGCTGCCTCCAACTGATAGTCCCAGAGATTGAAATTCAAATCATGTGTGGCGGAAGCTGATTCACCCCAAATATCCGTTGCTGAAAAGCGGACGCAAAAGACATGCTGCAGGGTGTCGGCACCGTCATGCTTATGATCGTGATCATGATTATGCCCGGCACCTTCGGGAAAGACGAACAAGCCGCGGTCGCTTTCCACCACGCCGGTCTTGCCGCGCAGATAGAGCGGCAGATGGGTGTGGCCCTCGCGCTTGATGTCTCGCACCAGAACGCGCCCTCCGGCGCTAAAGCGCGGCCCGGACTGTTCGGCCTTGTCGATGGCGGCAACACGCGCATCCAATTCGGCGGTGCTCACCAGGCCTTTGGCGTCGAGCAATTGTTCCGTCGCGGCGAGCCAAAAATGATAATATTTCGCGCCGTCACGCTCACAGGCGGTAAGGAACGGGCTTCGATTGCTTCCAGTACGAATCGCTTCCTCGCCGCCTTCGGTGTCTTCGCCCGGGGCTTTGGCGAAATGCCCGGGTGCCTGGATGCAATGGCCGAGATAATCGTCCCATTCGGCCCAATTATAATGACCATCCTGATAGAGCGACATAATCACGGCAAAGGCATGTGCCTGCCATGCCTCGGAGAAAACCACATCGTCGCTGTCGCGCGGCAGGGTGGCGCCGGCACGTTGCTCGGGCATGGTGAGGTTCGGCACGGCGAGGATTTTTCGCATCGCTGTTTCTCTTATTTGCCGCTCAGGCCGGGTTCATATAGTCGTCCCACAGTGTAATCCGCAGGCTGTCATTGGCCGGCGCTTCGTCGCCCCAGACTTCGCGTGCTTCGAAGCGCACGGTGTACATGTGCTGCGCGTTATCGCCGCTGCCGGCGGCGCGTGAATCGGGTAGGTGGAAGACGCCGAGATCGTGTTCGACAACACCTTTCTTGTCGCGGATATAGCGCGGCAGGCGGGTGTGACCGGGCGGGTTGATATTGCGCGCGACGATCGAATCGCCGGCCTTGAAGCGCGGCGCCACATCGACCGGCAAGCGGGCGGCGCCAGGGGTTTTGTAGAGGCTCTTGACCAATTCGAGATTGACCACCGGCATCACGAATCCGCCTCTGTCAATTTGTTTAAATGCGCATCGAACTCCAGCTGCGTGATAACGCCCTTCTCCATCAGCATCGTGAGCGTGCCTTCCAGCCATTTCTCATAATAGCTGAGTTGCAGGTAGCGGGCCGGGTCGATGCGCTCCATGGCGTGACGGTATTCATCGAGATTGAAGTGCTTGCCCGCCATCATGGCGCGGGCCAGCGCCATGACGCGGCCCTCCCAGGCGGCATGAAAGACGATATCATCGTCTGAAAGATCAAGCGGTCCGAGGCCGTGCATGCCGCCCATATCGTGAATGCTGTTCATCTCAGGTCTCCTCTCAGGCGCGCGCTCATGGCGGCGCCACCTTGCTGACACCGATCATCGAATCGCGTGTGACCAGCTCGGCCAGCGCCGCTGCGTCCATATCGTCGGTTCCCGCCGGCCGCTCGGGCAACACCATGTAGCGTAGCTCGGCATTGCTGTCCCACACGCGTACTTCGGTCTCGCCGTCTATTTCGGTGCCGAATTCGCGCAGCACACCACGCGGGTCGCGCGCCGCCTCGGCCCGGTAGGGCGCCGATTTATACCATACCGGCGGCAGGCCGAGGACCGCCCAGGGGAAGCAGGAACAGAGCGTGCAGACGATAACATTGTGGATAGCTGGGGTGTTCTCGACGATCACCATTTCTTCGCCCTGGATGGTGTCGAAACCCATATCCGCCAGCGCCGCCGTGCCGTCCTGCAACAGCCGCTCCTTAAAGGCGGGGTCGGTCCATGCCCGGGCGACGACCTTGGCGCCGTTCCAGGGGCCAAGCCGGTTTTCGAACATATCGACCAGCTCGTCGATCGCGTCCGTCTCGATCAGCCCCTTTTCGAGCAGCAACGATTCAAGCGCTCTCACTCTAAGCGCTGTTTTTGCATCCGCTGCGTCGGAACTCATTTTGTCTCCCTTCTTGTTGAAACTCGCATGGCTGTATGAATTTTCGCCATGCTACCCGGTCGCGCCAACGTTCGCACACGATTAGTTTATTGGCCGACGGGCGCAAGCGGACCTAGCATTGTTGGGCGACTTAAATGGGGAGGACAATAGATGAGCAAATATCTCTTAATCGAATCTCGCGACCCTTATGAATCAGCTGATGTTGGCAATTATTTCGACCTCGCCCGGGGCCTCGCGAACGAAGGCAATGAGGTCACCTTGTTTCTCGTTCAGAACGGTGTGTTGCCGGCGCGTCAAGGCGCCAGTTCCGATGCGCTGGAAAGCGCCATAAAAGCGGGGATCGAAGTGTTGGCGGATGATTTTTCGCTGCGCGAACGCGCCATTGATGCGGCGCAATTGCAGGTCGGGGTGAAATCATCGCCGCTGGATGTTGTCGTCGACGGTTTGGCCGACGGCTGCAAAACCATGTGGCATTAGGGAGGGGATAATGGCTGACAAGAAAACACTGACATTTGCGCTGATGGACGCGCCCTATGAAAGCGCGCGCAACACCACGGCGCTGCGTCTGATGAATATCGCCGCGGCGCGCGGCTATGACATAAACGTATTCGCTTATGAGGGGGCCGTATGTGTGCCATTTGCCCAGCAGGCGGCGCATCCCAATGCGGTGCACGGACATGACGTGGAAGAGGAAAACCATCCCTTGCCCAAGGATTGGGTCGCGGCGCTGATCACCGAGGCCAAGAAAAATGGCGGTAAACTGGATTGGGTGAATTGCGGTCTCTGTGTCGATGAACGCGGCGTCGGCGATGCCATCGATGGTGTCAGGCGCGGCACGCCGGGGGATCTTTGGTCCATGGCTGGTGAGTCCGACAACACGCTCACCATCGGCACGCGCTAGGAGGGGATCATGAAAGTATTGCAGGTTATCGAATCGGCCTACCGCGCCACGCAAGAGGAGCAAGACGATACCATCGTCTGGATCAGCCACGCGATGAAAGGTGCGGGTGCTGATCTCAATGTTTTGTTGCGCGGCAATGCCGTCAATTACGCGATCAACGGCCAGGACGCATCCGGGCTCTCATTTGGCGCCTGGAAACAAACCCAACCGCCGAACATGGCGCGCGATATCGGCGGCCTGGTCGGCAAAGGCGTAGAGGTGTATATCGCCAGCGAGGATTTGGCCGAGCGCGGCTTGGCGGACGCAAATCTGGTTGATGGCGTCAAGCAGGTATCGCGCTCGAATATTCCCGCCATATGCGATGCGCATGACCAGGTTTGGCACTGGTAAACCATGAAATGTGAGGCGCGTTCGGCAGATGCCGGCGCGCCTCACGATGTTTGCGGTCTCTCCGCCAGGGTGTAGCGAACCAGCGCGCGCAGCTTGGCGGCGCGCAGCGGCTTGTTCAGAATTTCGTAATTGAGCTCCCGTGCCTCGGCGATACCCGGCGCGGACGGGTCACCGGTGATAATGATGGCCGGGATTTCCGTGTCGAAGTGATGGTTCAGTTCGGCCATCGCGTCCACCGCCGTTTGCCCCTCGGGCAGATTGAAATCCGACAGCACCAGATCAGGGCAGGCGCCGCCGCCATTCGTCTCGATATCCTGAATTGTCGCCGCTGCTGTTTTGCCGCCGCAGACGCGATATCCCCAACCGGTTAGGAATTGCGTTGTTGCAAATAGAATATCCGGGTCGTCCTCGATGATAGCGATGGCGGCATCGCTCTCTTCCGGGGCGAGGGGGGGAGGGGAAACGGCTTCTGCGGTGCTTTTGGTCTGCGCCCCGACCAAATCCACTTTCAGCCAAATAGCGGCACCTTTTCCTTGGCGCGACACCACGGTCATGTCATGGCCAAGTGCGGCGCAAATATATTGCGCGATCGAGAGGCCCAAGGCATAGCCGCGCCAGCTTGATTTCGAAAACGCGCCATCTTGGCTGTTGACGGTGGAAAATCGCGCCGCCATTTCTTCGTTCAGGCCCGGCCCCTGGTCCAACACACCGATACGCAGCGCACGCTTTGTTCGGCGGCAGCCGAGCAGGATATGCCCGCTTTCGCTATGGCGTATGGCATTGGAGAGGAGCGCCTCCAATATCCGCTGCAACAACACGCGGTCGCTCCTGATGCTGAGGGTGCAGGGCATAATGCGCAGCTGAAGACCCTTATTGGCGGCGCGCTGGGTAAATTGTTCGCTGAGATGCTGGAGCAGGTCCTGCACGGCGAATTGGGAAACTTCCGGCGCCGCGCCGCCGGCGTCCATGGTGGCAATTCCGAGCAGCGTTTCCAGCACACTGGTAACGCCGTCGGCTGAAATCTGTGCGCTGTTCACCAGTGCGGCGGTTTCGGAATCTTCGGCACGTCCGGCGAGAGCGCCCAAAACCAGATTGAGCGAGTGCATCGGTTGGCGCAAATCATGCCCGGCAGCGGCGAGGATTTCGCTATTGTCGAGACGCGCGGTTGTTTTTCGTGTGCCGCTCAAAGGGGGCCCAACTGCAACGCGATTTTCTCGACCAGGCGCTGACCGAGCGGCGTCACATCAACGCCGAGCCGGTGGTGTATATGCGCAAGCGCCAGGCGGCGGGCGGATAGTTCGCGCGAATAGGTAACGAAATGGTTGATTGATTTCAGCATGAAGACGAGTGCGGGCTCGACGCTTTGATAGAGCGCATCGGCTTCGGCATCGCGCCCTTCATCAAGATGATCAAACAACAGGGCCAAGCGGTCGAAAGTTTCGAAGCCGGGTATCAGGCCGCAGGCGCCGGCGCGGAAGACTTCCAATGCCTCCAGGCCGGCGCGCCCGACAAACACATCGAGCGCACCATCGGTGGCGTCAAGCAGCGGCGGCAAGGCGAGCGGGTCATCCTCGATTTTGACAATTTTGAAATTCTCGTGCTGCGCGTGCAGATCGCGCAATCCGGCATTGGAGAGACCAATGCCTAAATATTGCGGCGCATTCTGCACGCCGAGCGGCAGGCTGATCGCCTCGGCAATCTGGCCGAAAAAGCGCAGCAATTCCCGCTCCGGCAATTCGCCGACGGTTGGCGGCTGGAGGATCAGCCAATCGGCGCCGGCGGCCTCGGCGGCGCGGGCGAATTCGATCTGCCCGGCAACATTGTTCTCGCCCACAGTGACACAGAAGGGCAGGCGGCCATCCAGACGCTCGGCCACTGCATCGATCACCGCACGGCGCTCCTGATAGGAGAGCTTGTTGACCTCCGTCCCCAAACCCATCACCGCACAGCCATGCGCGCCGTGTTTAACCAGGGCATCGACTTGCCGGGCGGTTGTGTTCAAATCAAGACTGCCGTCGGCCTGAAAAAACGCCAACAGCATCGGATAGACGCCGAAAAAACCGGAATGTGTTTTCTTATTCATGAGAGTTTCTTGTCGCATTTCTATTTTTGTTTGGGAAAACCGGTCGGCATCGCCCCGCCGGCGTTGGCCGCCGATGGATTGGCGTAGTAGAGAATCATGTCGTCGATCTTGCCGCCCTGGCAGCGGAAGAAGTTACAATTCTGCAAAACCAGAACGCCGGCGGCCAAATATGGCGAATCCGCCTTGGGTGTCAGGTGAACCCTGAAATGGGCGGCGCAGCGGTCATTCGCGACATCGACATAGTGGGTGAAATCCTCAAATGCCGGGTCGTAATTGGTGAGCAAGTGATCGAAAAAACTGCCGAGCGGAGATTCGCCGGCGTTCGATTTGCCGGCAAAGCGGCGCGGCTCGTTGTCTCCGTGATAGATGGTGACGCGCGCCTCCTCGGTGAAACAATCGAGGATGGCGGCTTTGTCCTGGCGCGTGACACTGCCGAAATAATCCTGCTCGACGAGTTTGACGTAATAATCGTGTGAACGTTCGGCCATGCGGTTGCTCTCCTATTTGCCCTTGAAGCGGGCTTTGCGTTTTTCGACGAACGCGTTGATGCCTTCGACAAAGTCAGCGCTGCCGGCACATTGCGAGAAGCTTTCGGCCTCGGCCTGCAATTGATCGTCGAGCGTTGCGTGCAGCGAGTTGTTAAGCAGCCTCTTGGTGTTGCCATACGCTTTGGTCGGCCCGCTTGCCAAACGGTTGGCGAGTTTGGCGGTCTCGGCGGCAAGGGCTTTTTCCGGCACGACCCAATTGACCATGCCATATTCTTTCGCCGTTTCGGCATCGAAACGGTCGCACAGCAGGGCCAGTTCCATGGCTTTTTTGAGGCCGACGGAGCGTGGCAGAAAATAGGTCGAGGAGCCATCCGGGCTGGTGCCGATGCTGCAATAGGCCATGGTGTAAAAGCTCGTATCCGCGGCAATGACCAGGTCGCAGGCCAGCATCAGGCTGACACCAAATCCGCCTGCAGCACCTTCAACGCTGGCGACAACAGGCTTGGGCAGGCGCTTGATGACCTGAATAAGCGGATGCACCTGATAGACGAATTTTTCAAAGAAACGGCGACGTTCGTCACCGTCGCGGTCGAGCTCGCCGTGAAACAGTTTGAGATCGCCGCCGGCCATGAAATGTCCGTTGCCGCCACGAATCACGACGCAGCGGATGCGCGCGTCATTTTCCACCGCCGCCAATTCCTCAAACAATTGCTCGGTGAGCGGTCCGTTGACCGCGTTCAGCACTTCCGGCCGGTTGAGGGTCACAGTGAGCACGTTCTTTGAGCGCTCGGTGAGGATCACATTCGCTTTCTTTTTCGCCATCTTAGCTCCCGTTCACTTGTCCATTTTGCCGACACGGAATGCGCCGTCCGGTTTGATGTGGGTCAAAGCCCGAGGCTGCCAATCCCCGCACCATGACCGGTACAATTTCACACCACATGGGCGAATCGCACCCATAAGGAGAGGGCTCCCACTATGGGTTCCTATGTTAGCGACCTGCGCAGTTATGGCGAGTCCCATGACCTGAAGCGATTTGTACCGCTGATCATGCTGATCGCCACCGCGATCATCTTCGGCGCGCTTTTTTCGGTTAATCGCTTTGCCATAGCGGGCGGCGTACCGCCGATCGCCTACGCCTTCTGGCAAAGTCTTGGCGCCGGGCTGGCACTCCTGATACTTTCCGTGTTTACAAAATCAGTGCCGCGCCTCGACCTGATTTATCTCCGCACATATGTCGTTTCCGGCGTGCTTGGCATCGCCTTTCCGATCTCGCTGCTTTCTCTCGTCGCCGCCAAGCTGCCGGCCAGCGCGCTCACCCTGGTTCTCGCACTGTCGCCGCCACTGACTTATCTGTTTGCACTCATGCTCGGCATGGAGCGGTTCCGCATCGTCTGCATCATCGGCATTCTGGTCGGCCTCGCCGGCGTGGTGCTGATGGTGGTTCCCGAGGCAAGTCTGCCCGAGCCGGAAATGGCCGGCTGGCTGTTGCTCTCACTGCTGGCGCCGGTGTCCTTCGCCATGGTCAACGCCTTTGCCGGCAAGTTTCGCCCGCCGGAGGCACCGTCGGTTATGCTGGCCTGCGGCTTGCTGCTGGTTTCAGCCGTGTTTCTCTTACCCGTCATGTTTGCCACTGGGCAGGCCTATATTCCGCTTGGCGAAAACGGCATGGGCGATTGGGCGGTGCTAATGGCAACGGCGATCAACACCGCATTCTGGCTATTGTTTTTCGAAATCGTGCGCCGCGCCGGGTCGGTGTTTTTCTCACAGTTCAACTATCTTACCGTTTTGGCCGGCATTGCCTGGGCCATGCTTATCTTCGCCGAACGGCCGAGCGTCTATATTTGGGGCGCGCTGGCGTTGCTTTTCCTCGGTCTGGCGCTGGTCAATCGCGGCATCAGGAAACGCCACACCTAAGGCACAAGGCGCTTATTGTTGTGGGATGCGATGGCGATTAGTCTTAACCGGACAACAATAACCCGAGGGAGCGTGAACCATGGTGCAACAGGCGATTCGCATTAAGACCGACCCGGACCCCTATGAGGCCTTTCGCCTCGCCCAGGCCTATCGCGTCGACAATATGATTTATGTATCGGGCCAGGCGGCGATAAATATGCAGGGCGAGGTGGTCGGCGCCGGCGATTTCGATGCCCAGGCGGACCAGGCCTTCGAAAATCTGCAAGCCGTGCTGCGCGCCGGCGGCTCGGATCTCTCGAAGATCATTAAAGTGACGATCTTTCTCAAGGATATGGGCAATTTCGGAAAAATTGTCGGGCTCAGGGAGAAATATTTCACCCCGCCTTACCCGGCCGATACCATCGTTGAAATCACCGGTCTGGCGCTGCCGGAACTGGAAATCGAAATTGAGGCGATGGCCTTTGTCGAAGGCGAGATAATCGGCTGAGCTCTAAATCGCTTCTTCCTGCTGAAGCGCAAAGATGGAGCTGTATCCGCCGGACCAATCGGGTGGCAGGCGCGCAGGGTAGGGGTCGAACTCAGCGTGGCGTGCCGCGTTGCCGCGCACGATCTCGCCATTATGGCGCGATGGTGTCGGGTTGGGCGTGATCGGCAGGGCATCGGCGGAAGAGAAAGCGTTCAACAATAGCGGCCGCGACCTGGTTGGGTGATTGTTGGCACGCGAGCCGTGCAGGGTGCGGCAGTGATGCACGGTGACCGAGCCGACCGGGCCCTTCAGATAGACCGCATTCTCAAGCGCGACCCTGCCTAAGTCCTTGTCGCTCAGGCAGCCGACCCATTGATCGTCACTGTTATATTGGTCGAAGATTTCTCCTTTGTGGCTGCCCGGCAGGACACCCATCGGGCCGATCATATCGTCGACATCGTCAAGATAGAGGCCGATCGTGAGGACGCTGAAATTGGTGTGCGGCCAAAACTGAATGTCCTGATGCCATTTCACCTCTTCGCCGCCGCCGGACCATTTGAAATTGAGCTTTGAATGGTGAAATTTGACGTCAGGCCCGAGCAGGTCTTCGGCCAGATCGGTAATCATGGAATTGGCGGCAAACTCCCAGTAGACGGGATCATGCTCGACCGGCTGGGTGAGGCGGCGCAGTTTCGGCGCCTCGCGCGTGTGCCCGTCTTCAACATCGAATTTATCGTCTGAAACGCTGACGTTGCGGCTTTCGTCAATCATGCGCCCGGTTACTTCGCCAAGGCGCTCCAACCAGGCCTCGCTGACAAAGCGTTCCTTGAGCAGATATCCGCTCTCGAAATAGGCCTCGCGCTCTTCCTGGCTCAAAATCTTGGGCGCGTGGGCCAGAATCTTTTCCGGCGTCATGACGTCTTCACTCCTGCCAATTCCTGCCCGGAAACTATACATCAGCGCTCATCGGTACAATAGAGGGCACGGCAAAAAAGGAAAGGGCGGGCAACCAAATTGGCTGCCCGCCCCCGGTGAGTGACATTCACCTTAATTATTAGATTCCGGCGATGAAGTTTTCGATCGTGCTGCGCATGCCCTCGGACTGCTGCGACAGTTCGTTCGAAGCTTCCTTGACCTGTCCAGCGGATTCGCCAGATTCCTGCGCCGCCTGAGTGACGCTTTGGATCGTATTGGACACTTCCTGCGTGCCCTGTGCCGCTTGCTGCACGCTGTTGGAAATTTCCTGCGTTGCCGCACCTTGCTCTTCGACAGCCGAAGCAATGGTGGTGGCGATTTCGCTGATCTGTCCAATCGTGCCGCCGATACCTTCAATCGCGGTAACCGATTCGGAGGTTGCCCCCTGATACGGGCCTGCAAGGCCGATGTGGACGGCCCCTTGGGTTTGCTCGCAGCCTTGGCGCGGCGCGGTGCCGGCTTTGCGGCGCCGGATTTCGATGGTGATTTACGGGAACTTGACTTCTTTGCAGCGGAGCTTCTGGGCATTTCTAATCTTCCTTCGGTAAGAGAGTGGCTGCTGTGCCGCAGCCAGATTTAGGCGGCAAATCCTCAGATCAGTTCGTGACATTCACTATTAGACGGATTGTGTTTTGGTCCGATCATCGAAACCTTGGGTTATTAACTAAATTACTCAGTTATGGGGGTTGTTACCCTCTTGCAATAACTTCCGTTATATTTATTGAAGTTTGCCGCAGGATAGTTAAGCAATTAAAAACATGGAAAAATTGTGGAAATATACGTAAATTACCGGATATTTTCCGCCGTCTGTGGCGGTGATGCGATATTAACCATGTAAAACAACGAACTAATAATTTATGGTGTGTATTTATTTCCTCGACATAGGTTATTAAAAATAGGAAAAAAGAACTAAGTCAAAAAATATTTTTTTCAATTTTTCCAATTTTTTTCAGACTGCTCTGCTGAGGTTTTAGCTCAGGGCTATCCCGGAGATTTATTTTTCTTGATCAAAATCAGCCTGACCCGGTCAATTCTAAGTTGGGAATCACGAAAAATTTCACCTCAAATATGCATAACGGGTATTTGAGTGCTTGATAAATGCCGCTTTGCGGCAAGATAATCATGGTGGCGGGGAAGATTCTTTAAATACCGCATGTCGTGGATTAACTGGGACTAAGAGCGAATGAAAATCTGTTGTCGGTGAACGCCGCCTACTCAATGGGAGATCGAAGCTGTGAGCCCTAAGGAAAACATGAAACATGCGCCCGCGATTGGCGGCGAAAATTATGGTTTCGCGGCAAATAGCCAGGGGTTCACTTTTGCAGCGATACTTGATTGGCGCCGGCTGGAATCAATTCAGGCCGTTCGCGTGCGCCAGAGTGTGGTAACCAAGCCGACGACCGTGCTGCGCCAAGGTCAGAACGCAGCCGCGTTCTATTCGCTTCTCGATGGCTGGGGGTTGCGCTATCGGATGCTGAGTGATGGCCGGCGGCAAATTCTTTCGTTCCTGTTACCAGGAGATCCGGTGACGCTGAGCGCTTTGTCGCCGCGCCCGCTGGCTTATTCGGTGCAATTGCTTTCCGAGGCCGTGGTCAGTGAATTCGATGTCGAATTGATGAAGAAGCATATGCGCGAGAATGATGAGCTTAGCGCCAGTGCCAATGCCTGCTATGAACGCGAGCTCGCCATGGCGGACGAACATATGACAAATTTGGGCCGGCGTTCCGCCAAGGAACGAATCGCCCATCTGATGCTTGAGTTCGATGCCTTGCTGCATTGGCGCGGTGCGGTCCATGACGGGCACATCTTCATGCCGCTCCGGCAGCGTCATTTGGCCGATGCGCTCGGTCTCACGACAATTCATGTCAACCGGACGCTGCGCGCCTTGCGTGATGAGGAACTGATGGATCTGCGCGGCGGCATCTTGCGCATTCTCGATCGCGAGAAGCTGATGACGTTGGCCGGATTTGACGGCGCCTACCTCTCCGCCGGGACCGTTGCCAGCTGATTGCCACCGTTGAGCGTAGCATTGCGGCTGCTGGGTGCGCCCTGTTAGTGTTTCTTGAATTAGAAATTCGCTCGGAATTCGAATAATTCAGGGAGGTTTAAATGGGCCAACAGATGATCGATCTGACATTAAAGATGACCGACAATATGCCGGCGCATAAACTGTTCCAGCGGCCCGTCATCGTTCCGCATTACACGCACGAAAAAACCCTCAAGGATTTCGAACTCGGAACGCCCAACGACCGGCTTTCGTTCGCCACCACATTCTTGGGTATGGTCGATCATATCGGCACCCATGTGGATGCCTTCTATCACACCAACCCCAATGGCGACACGGTCGACAATATGCCGCTCGATATGTTTATGGGAAAATCGGTATGCCTCGATATGCGCCATATCCCGGATCTCGGCGATATCGATATCTCCGACATAGAAGCGGCAGAGGAAAAGGCCGGTGTCAAAATCGATGGCCATATTGTTCTGATGTGCACCGGTTTGCATGAGCGCCATTACCCCGACGTCAAGGTGGTGTGGAGCAATGCCGGCATTACCGCCGATGCGACCAATTGGCTGGCGGACAGAGGGTCCAAACTGCATGGCGTCGAAGGGCCGTCGACCGACAAGCCGTCGGATAATCTCTTTCCCAACCATCGCGTCTGCCGCGACCGGGGCATCACCCACTATGAATGGCTGATCAACCTAGAGCAGCTCATCGGCAAAGGTGAGTTTCAGTTTTTTGGTCCGCCGCTCAAAATAGGTGACGGCAGCGGCTCGCCGGTTCGCGCCTGGGCGATGGTGGACGGCTGATCTGACGGCACATGCCTCGGCTTGATTCGCGCGACGGCGATCAACGCATTCCGATCACATTGCTGAGCGGCTTTTTGGGTGCGGGCAAAACCACCCTGATCAATCATGTGCTGAGCGACCCGGACGCCGGAAAAATTGCCGTCATCGTCAATGAGTTCGGCGAAATCGGTATCGACGGCGATCTGATCGCGCGCGCCACCGAGGATATGCTTGAGCTCACCAATGGCTGTATCTGTTGCGCCGCACAGGGCGACCTCTTGGACGGCCTCAACAAGCTCTTCATGCGCAAAGTCGGACTGGCCGAGCCGCAGATCGAGTTCGATAAGATCATCATCGAAACCACCGGCATGGCAGACCCGTCGCCCTTGGCCAAACTGCTCTATACCGACATAAAGCTCGATCTCACATTTAAGCTCGATGCGGTTCTCACCGTGGTCGACCTCAAGCATGTCGAAATCGAGATTGCCAATTCGATCGAGGCGCAAAAGCAAATCGCCATTGCCGATAAGATAATTTTCAACAAGCGCGACATGGTCGACGATGCGGCATTCGAGCGCACCGTCGCCGTGGTAAGCGCGCTCAACCCCTATTCGCGCAAGGAGGTCACCTCGCACGGTGCCTTGCCGGTCGACAAGATCGTCGACCTCGACATCTTCGATCCCAAAAATCGTGATGATGCGATCGGCGATTGGCTTGGCTCGACCGAGGAGGAGGCCGGCCACGCGCATGATCATGAGCACACGCCGGAAGTCACAGCCGTTTGTCTGCAGGAAAAGCGCGTTATGGATTGGAACCTGGTGCTGCGCTTTTTCGTCGAGCTGACCGAGATGCATGGTGAGGATTTGTACCGTGTCAAAGGGCTGGTGCAGTTCGATAATGTCGATCAGCCGGTTATTCTGCAGGGCGTTCAAGCGACATTCAGCCCGCCCACCTATGCCGATAGCTGGCCACGCGGCGAGCCTGAAACCCGTATCGTCGTCATTGGCAAGGGGCTCGACCGGGCCGATCTCGAAGCGCGTTTCTCCGCCTGCGTGTTCACGGCACCGGAAGCGCTCGACCGTGGCTCCGGCGTGATTTGAGGAAACCGCCGCCATGAGTTTCGCTTACGCCACCGCTCTTGATCTCACGCGCATGATCGCGGCCAAGGAAATTTCCCCTGTTGAACTGGTCGCGGATACCCTCGCGCGACAGGAGGCGCTCGAGCCGGCGCTCAATTGTTTCGTCACCCTCACGCCGGAAATTGCCCTTGAAGCCGCACGTAAAGCGGAGCAGGCAGTGATGGCGGGGGCGGAGCTGGGCGCCCTGCATGGCCTGCCCCTATCGGTCAAGGACCTGATCTCCATGGCGGATGTGCCCTGGACCTTCGGCTCCAAACCGTTCGCCGAAAATATTGGCCCCGTCGATGCGCCCTCGGTCGAACGCGCACGCGCCGCCGGTGCCTGCATCATCGGCAAAACAACGACCAGTGAATTCGGCTGCAAGGGCACCGGCGACAGTCCGCTCACCGGCATCACGCGCAATCCCTGGAATGTGGCCAAGACGCCGGGTGGTTCGAGCGCTGGCGCGGGGGCGAGCGTTGCCGCCGGGCTCACGCCGTTTGCGCTCGGCACCGACGGCGGCGGCTCGGTTCGGATTCCGTCTTCGCTGTGCGGCCTGTTTGGTATCAAGGCGCAATTCTCGCGCGTGCCGCTTTTTCCGGTGCCGGCGACGCCGACACTTGCCCATGTTGGCCCGCTCGCCCGCACCGTGCGCGACGCTGCACTGCTGCTTGGCGTCATTTCCGGCCATGACCGGCGCGATCCTTTTGCCGTCGCCGGGCCGGTGCCGGATTATCTCGCTGCGTGCGGCCAATCGGTCAAAGGCATGCGCATCGCATGGAGCCCAACCTTCGGCTATGCCCGCAGCGATCCGGAGGTTTTGCAAATCACTGAACAGGCGGCGCGGACCTTCGAGCAACTGGGCTGCACGGTCGATTTGGTCGAGGCGCCGCTGGGCGACGAGCCGCTCGATATCTGGGCGGCGGAATTTTATGGCGGGGTCGGAACCAAACTAAAAGCGATTTTGTCCGACTCGGCCGATCAATTGGATCCCGCCGTGGTCGAACTGCTGTCCGGCGCGCTTGATAATTCGATCGAGGATTATTTCACGCTACTCTTTGCCCGCTACGCCTTTCGCGAACAGGTGCGTGAGTTTTTTGACGATTATGACCTGCTGCTGTCGCCGGTATTGCCGGTCGCCGCCTTCGGTGTCGGCCTGAACGTGCCGCCCGGGTGGGAGGACCGCAATGCCGTATCCTGGGTTTATTATACCTATCCTTTCAACGCCACCGGCCAGCCCGCCGCATCGATTCCGGCCGGGTTTACCGAAGCGGGCCTGCCGGTCGGATTTCAGATGGTCGGACGGATCAATTCGGAGACGGATATTTTCCGCGCCGCCGCGGCCTTCGAGGAGGCCTGCCCGTGGGTGGACAAAAAGCCACCAGGGCCGTTCGGATGAATAGTCAAGGTGCGCTAGGCGCCGTTGCCGTGCTGGCAATCGGC
Organism: uncultured Rhizobiaceae bacterium; assembly: GCA_964429775.1. GTDB lineage: Bacteria > Pseudomonadota > Alphaproteobacteria > UBA828 > UBA828 > PTKB01. The sequence goes on along the minus strand of CAYSDJ010000008.1, from coordinate 35,010 downwards.
CTGCTGTTGAGCCCGATGAGCGTATCCGCGCAGGAACGCACGGCCGTGGTGCTACAGGGGCTCGATAAGGTAACCGCGCGGATATCCGAGTTTAGCGCCGAGCTCGGCGTGCCGGTCAGCTTTGGAACGCTCGAGATTACTGCCCAGGCGTGTCACAAAAAGCCGCCCGAGGAACCACCGGAAAGCGCCGCCTTTCTGGAAATCCGTGAGAAACAGCGCGGCGAGCCGGTCAAGCTTCTGTTCAGTGGTTGGATGTTCGCCTCGACGCCCGGCCTCTCGGCGCTTGAGCATCCGGTTTATGATGTCTGGGTGCTCGATTGCGCCATCTGGCAGGAAAATTCCGAATCAAACGGATAGAAGGTCGCCTCGCGCTCAAGTGCGGCGCGTAAATGCTCAAGATATGTCCCGCGCGGCAACTCGATGGCACCGAAGGTCGATAAATGCTCGGTCACGAACTGGGTATCGAGCAGTTTGTAGCCGCCGGCACGCAGGCGCTCAATCAAATGCACCAGGGCGACCTTGCTTGCGTCAGATGCGCGGCTGAACATGCTCTCGCCGAAAAACGCGGCGCCAAGCGAGACGCCGTAAAGCCCGCCGACCAGGTTTTCACCGCTCCAGCATTCGACGCTGTGCGCGTTGCCGCGGCGATGCAGTTCGCCATAGACCTCGATAATCGAATCATTGATCCACGATTCTTCGCGTTTTTGCGTCCGCTCGGAGCATTTACGGATGACGCTGTCGAACGCCTGATCGACGCTGACCTGAAACTTGCCCGAGCGCACGGTGCGGGCGAGGCGGCGCGAGAGGTGGAATTCCTCAAGCGGGATAACGCCGCGAAAATCCGGATCGACCCAGAATACAGATGGATCGTCCTTGTTCTCCGCCATCGGAAAAACGCCGCAGGCATAGGCCTTGAGAATGAGTTCCGGCGACAGGTCAATCATCAGCTGTTTTCGATAAATCGCTCCAGCCAATGAATGTCATAGGCGCCGTTGGCGAAATCGGCATTGGCGATCAGTTTGAGATGGAATGGGATCGTGGTCTCAACACCGGTGATGACATATTCCTCAAGCGCCCGGCGTAGACGCATCAGGCATTCGTTGCGGTTTGAGCCGTGCACGATGACCTTGGCCAGCAGGCTGTCATAATAGGGCGGCACCGAATAATCCTGATAGAGCGCTGAATCGACACGCACGCCGAGCCCGCCCGGCGGGTGATAGCCGGAGATGCGGCCAGGCGAGGGCTGGAAATTGACCGGATCCTCGGCATTGACGCGGCATTCGATGGCGTGGCCGTTAAATTTGATCTCTTCCTGGCCATAGCCAAGCGGTGCGCCGGCGGCGACGCGGATTTGCTCGCGCACGAGATCGATGCCGGTGATCATTTCGGTCACCGGATGCTCGACCTGGATACGGGTGTTCATTTCAATGAAATAGAATTCGCCCGCCTCATAAAGAAATTCCATCGTGCCGACGCCGCGATAGCCGATCTCGGACACCGCGCTCACCACTTGAGAACCGATGCGTTCGCGCTCGGCGGCATTGAGAGCGGAGGAGGGCGCTTCCTCGACCATTTTCTGGTGGCGCCGCTGCAGCGAGCAATCGCGCTCGCCCAAATGTACCGCGGCGCCATGTTGGTCGGCCAAAACCTGCACCTCGACGTGGCGCGGCGTATCGATCAGCTTTTCGAGATAGAGCGAGCCGTCATTGAAGGCGGCCTGTGCCTCGGCCCGCGCCATCGATACGGCTTCCGCCATGTCCTCGGCCGAATAGACGCGCTTCATGCCTCTGCCGCCACCGCCGGAGACCGCTTTGACCAGAACCGGATAGCCGATTTTCTCGGCAATGGCGTGAAATTCCGAAATATCGTGCAGGGTGCCGGGCGAGCCGGGCACGACCGGCACACCCAGACTTTCCATCGCCTCCTTGGCCCGTACCTTGTCGCCCATCAGGCTGATATGCTCCGGGGTTGGGCCGATGAAGGTAAAGCCGTGCTCCTCGACGATGCTGGCAAAATTGGCGTTTTCCGAGAGAAAGCCATAGCCGGGGTGGATGGCGTTGGCATTGGTGATCTCGGCGGCGGCGATGATAGAGGGGATGTTGAGGTAGGAATCGCGCACTGTCGCCGGGCCGATACAGACCGATTCATCGGAGAGACGCGCATGCATGGCATCGGCATCCGCGGTCGAATGAACCGACACGGTCTTAATGCCCAATTCGCGGCAGGCGCTATTGATACGCACCGCAATCTCGCCGCGATTGGCTATCAGAACTTTATCGAACATTGTGTGGGACCGCCGATATCAGAGAATCGCACCGATTACTCGAGCACCAGCAAAACTTCGCCATATTCCACCGGCGTGCCATTTTCGACCAATATTTTGGCGATTCGGCCGCCGCGCGGCGCTTTGATCGGGTTCATCGTCTTCATCGCCTCGACGATAAACAGGGTTTGTCCCTCGCTGACCGAATCGCCGACCTTGACGAACGGCTCGGCGCCAGGCTCCGGGGCGTGGAAGGCAACGCCGACAAGGGGGGAAATCACCGCACCGGGATGGTTTGAATCGATATTCACCGCCTGTGGCGCTTCGCCCGCGTCGCCGCTCGGCGGCTCGATTGCGGGCGCGGCCTGAGGCGCCGGTGCAGCGACAGCGGCGCCGGCCATGGTCCGCGCCACGCGGATGCGTTCCGGCCCTTCGCCGATTTCAATCTCGCTCAAACCGGTTTCGTCCAACAGCGCGGCCAATTCGCGAATCAGGTCGAAATCGGCTCTGCGCGGCCCGTCTTCGCGTTTTTCTAAAGGCAGTTCCGCCGCCATTTACTTATTCCTCATCAAGTATTCTGGCCAGCGCATCAAGCGCCAGCAGGTAGCTCTGGGCGCCCAGGCCGCAAATGACGCCGAGCGCCGCCTGGGATACATAGGAATGACGCCTGAAGGACTCACGCCGGTGAATATTGGACAAATGAACCTCGATTACCGGCAGATCGACAGCCCGCAAGGCGTCGAGAATGGCAATTGATGTATGGCTATAGGCGGCCGCATTCAAGACGATTCCCGAATAACCCTTTGCCGCCGACTGAATCCAGGTGACGAGCTCGCCTTCCGCGTTCGATTGGCGGAAATCAACCGCCATGCCAAGTGTCTGACCTTTGTGCTGGCAAGCCACGCCAATTCCCTCCAGGGAATCGCTGCCGTAGATTTCCGGCTCGCGCTCGCCCAACATATTGAGGTTGGGGCCGTTTAATATCAAGATTTTGTGTGTCATCGGGCAACCATACTAAACCAATTCAAACTTATTAGCACCAAGAGAGAGCGGGCGCGTGCTCAGCGATTGTCTCGGTTCAATCTGCGGTTCGGGCGTTTATTATGCAATTTCGCCGCTTGATCGCCCAAACGGTTGAAATGCCGAGGGACGTGGCCATACTCTAATTCAGATTGGTTTGCAATATGGCGGCCGGGCGCGGCCCGCCGCCGGTGGAAGGATAAAAGCGGCGAAATGCAGATTCAGATTAATGGCGAAGCGCGTAATTTTGACGGTCCCCTGACGGTCAATTCCATGTTGCGGAGCCTCGGCTTCGACCCGCGCAAGATCGCCGTGGAGCGCAATCTCGAGATTGTGCCGAAGGGCGCCTATGACGGCACGCCGGTGGAGGACGGGGACCGCTTGGAGATCGTCCATTTCATCGGTGGCGGCAGCGCCGCAAGCGCCGCGCCGGTGCTTGACGGCGAGGGGCAGGGCTGGAGCGTGGCCGGGCGGAAATTCACTTCCCGTCTCATTATCGGCACCGGAAAATACCGCGATTTCCCCGAAACCGCCCGTGCCGCCGAGGCCTCGGGGGCGGAAATCGTCACGGTTGCCGTCCGACGCGTCAATGTGAGCAACCCGGATGAGCCGATGCTGGTCGATTATCTCGACCCCAAGAAATATACCTATCTGCCCAATACCGCCGGCTGTTTTACCGCCGAAGACGCGGTGCGCACGCTCCGCCTGGCGCGTGAGGCGGGGGGCTGGAAACTGGTGAAATTGGAGGTTTTGGGCGACCAAACCACCCTTTACCCGAACATGATCGAAACCCTGAGCGCCACCGAATTGCTGGTCAAAGAGGGTTTCGATGTCATGGTCTATTGCAGCGACGACCCGATAATGGCGAAAAAGCTGGAAGATTTGGGCGCTGTCTCGATCATGCCATTGGCGGCGCCGATCGGCTCCGGCCTTGGCGTGCAAAATCCCGTGAATCTGCGCATTATCATCGAAAACAGCTCGGTCCCGGTTCTTGTTGATGCCGGGGTGGGCACGGCTTCGGATGCGGCGATTGCCATGGAGCTTGGCTGTGACGGCGTGTTGATGAACACAGCCATCGCGGAGGCCAAGGACCCGATCGCCATGGCCCATGCCATGCGTCTCGCGGTGGAAGCGGGCAGAATGGCCTATTTGGCCGGGCGAATGGCGAAAAAACAATATGCCGACCCGTCGTCGCCGCTCGGCGGTCTGATTTAGATCCGTTTCGGCCGGGATCGGGCTGAAGTGATCAAGTTAGAATCGGTATAAACGGGTCTTATATCAATAAGTTAACGATATTAACTCATGATTTAGTTAAATACTGTGGTGTAGTACAGAACGATCAGTGAACTATTGCCAATCCGGCTATAATTTACGAACTCGGAACATAGCACGGAATCGTGTCTGACAAATGGTCGTGTATTACATCCTTTTTGCAATATAATAATTTGTAAATAAACAATGTAATACGAAACTACATATCGGTCATACCACAGGATCTTTGGTTAATTATGTTTCATTTTGGTTCCAAAATTTGTGGTACAATCGTTGGACCGTGCATAACCACCGCGGTAAGACCGCAATTTGTTGCTTGTGGATATTTTTATCGGTTGCCGTGGTTTGCTGCCATGCTGATATCCTCGGCGCGCAAATAGGCCGGAGAGCCATTTTCCAACCCGCGTTTAGCCTTCTCGGCATGATATTTTGCCTCAACAAACTCGCCGCGCAAAATCGATGCCTCGGCCAGGGCGAGGGAAGATTGCGCCAGTTGCTTGTCACGGCCATAAGCGATGCCGAGAAAATGCCAGTGTTGCGCATGATTGGGTTCCGAGCGCACCGCGATGATCAGGTTTTCTATCGCTTTTTTGTTGAATAACGGATCGTTTATCTCGATTTGGGCGCGCGCCAGTCCGAGCCTGAGGAGAGCCTCGTCGGGGCGCAATGCGACGGCGCGCTCATAGGGCGCAACCGAGAGCGCAATATGGCCATTTTCGAACAATATTTGCCCCTTTACCTCGTGGAACCACGGGTCGTTGGGATATTCCCTGAGGAGTGAGTCGATTTCGCCAATTGCCTTTTCGAGATCGGGGATTTTGAAATAGGCGATGGCGCGCGCATACCTGGCCGGCAGGCTGGTATCGCTGGTGCGGTAGGTCCGAAGGGTCCGGCCCGGTGAGTTCAGAAATGAATATAGTTTGGCCACCATCCGGTTGTGCGCCATAAGCTCGTCGGCACTCGATTTGGTGGTCGAGTAGGTCGACGACTCGATGAAATTTTGCACGAATCGAATCCGGTCGCGGGTAAGCGGGTGCGAGCGCACATAGGGGTCCTGGCGCTCCGGTACGAGCAATTCCTGGTCCTCCAATTTATGAAATACCTCAAGCATGCCTTCAGCCGAGCGCCCGACGCTTTCAAGGTAGCGTACCGCCGCCTGGTCCGCCGCCTGCTCCTGCGCCCGGCTGTAGCGGATGAGCGACTGTTGCGCTATCGCCTGGCCGCTGCCGATGATGGCGCCGCCGGCTTCGCCGCCACCGGCCACAATCGCGGCGGCGCCCAGGATATAGGCCAAAATGGCCTCCGCTGTGGCGTTTTCGACGGCTTCACGGGTGCGCGCCAAATGGCCGCCGGCAATATGGCCGGTCTCATGCGCGAAAACGCCGATAATCTGGTCCGGATTATCGCTCGCCATCAACAGGCCGGTATTGACGAACAAATTCAAGCCGCCGGCAACGAAGGCATTGAGGCGTGAATCATTGACAATGTGCACTTTTACCGCAGCCGCATCCAATCCGGCGGCTGTGAATAGTGGCGCCGCATAGGCGCGGATGGTATTTTCAACTTCCGTATCGCGGATAAGCGATAATCCTTTTGCCTCTACCGGCGGAGCAACCACCAACATTGAAACAAATATTGCGATGACGAAGCCGACCGTGCGCGCTTTGAATATGGTCAAAGTAGTTTCCCTTGGGGCAAATTCGTTAACGAAGCGAGTCTCCCGACTGCACCGGCGTGCCGTCCTTGCGGCGGCGGCGCTGGTTTTATTGGGCGGTTGCGAAGTTACCCAGACTTTACCAGATATTTCGATGTTTGAATCCACCCGCTATTTCGGCGGCGCCGTGGCCGATGAGCCGCGCGCCGCGCTGGTGGCGCGCGATGTGTTGGCGGCTGGCGGCAATGCCGCGGATGCTGCAGTGGCGCTCTATTTTACCCTTGCCGTCACCTATCCCTCGACCGCGAGCCTTGGCGGCGGTGGCCTCTGTCTCGTCCATCAACCTGACGAGGATGACGGCGACAGCACGGAAATTATCGAATTTTTTGCCCCCCCGGCGGCGGCCCGGGACGAATCCATAAGCCGTCCCAATGCGGTTCCAGGAAATGTGCGCGGCATGTATGCCTTGCAGGCGCGTTACGGCCGGCTCAAATGGTCGCAATTGCTGTCGCCGGCGGAGGGATTTGCCCGATTTGGCCATCAGGTCAGCCGCGCCCTGGCGCGCGATCTGCGCCTCGCCGGACCGGCACTCTTTACCGACCCTGAACTGCGCCGAGTTTTTCTCAACGCGGCCGGCGAACCGATTTCCGAGGGAGATCTCATACGCCAGCTTGATTTGGGTGCGGTGCTGTCGCAGTTGCGGCTGCGCGGGGCAGGGGATTTCTATATCGGCTCGATCGCCAAAAAAATGATTGCCGGCATCTCTCAGGCTCGCGGCGCTATAAACAAGGCGGAGTTGCGCGCCTACAGCCCGCAATGGCGGGAGAGTGTCAGATTTCCCTTTGGCCATCATGTTATTCACACCGCCGCACCGCCCGTCGCTGGCGGGCTCACCGCCGGGGCAATATTCTCTCTGTTGGCGGAGGATGGACGCTTTCTTGGTGTGGCCGATGGCGAGCACGCGCATCTAATCGCCGAGATTTCGAAACGCGCCTTTGCCGACCGGCAGAATTGGCTCGATGGCGGCACAGCGGCCGGATTCGATATGGCACGCCTGCAAGCGAGCATGGCATCCTACAAGGCGGGCCGCGCGACTTCGCCGCAAGCGCTCAAGCCGGCGCCGAAACGCCGGCTCGAAAACCCCGCCGCCACCAGCTTTGTGACGGTCGATCAGCGCGGCCTCACGGTCTCCTGTGCCGTGACCATGAACAATCTGTTCGGCACCGGGCGAATTGTGCCGGGCACGGGCATCCTACTCGCTGCGTCACCGGCGCAATCCGGCAGCGCCACCACCTCTCTCGCACCGATCATTGTCGCCAATCACAATACCAGTCAGGTATTCTTTGCCGGCGCCTCGACCGGCGGCGCGGCGGCGCCCTCGGCCTTGGCCAGCGTCATGCGCCGCGCGCTTCTGGAAGAAAGGCCGCTGCGCGATGCCATTCGGGCGCCTCGTTTGCACCATGGCGGTGTGCCGAACGCCGTATTCGTCGAGCCCGATCTGCCGGCGGCGGTGCGCCAAAGCCTAGTTCAGCATAAACATGAAGTGTTCGATGTTCGCGAAATCGGGCGCGTCAACGCCATTCACTGCCCGGGTGGCTTGCCGCGCAGCCCGGAGACCTGCACGTTCGAATCGGATCGCCGCGGTTACGGCCTCGCCAGCGGCGGCGATTTGTAGTCAGGAATCCATCATCATGAAAATATCCAAGCGCTCCGATGTAGCGCCGTTTTACGCCATGGAAATTCTTAAATCGGCGAATGAGATGGCGGATGACGGCGTCGAAATCATGCATATGGAAGCGGGTGAGCCGGGCAGCGGCGCGCCGAGCAAAGTCCTGGCGGCTGCCCATGCGGCGCTCGACAATTCCAAGCTCGGCTACACCGAATCGGAGGGTGACCCGGCCTTGCGCGCCCGCATTGCCGAGCATTATCAGGAGTATTACGGCCAAACGGTGGCTCCGGAACAGATCGCCGTCACCATGGGCTCTTCCGGCGGTCTGTTGCTCGCCTTTCTTACGGCCTTTGATGTCGGTGACCGTATCGCCATGGCGGAGCCGAGCTATCCCGCCTATCGCAATACTTTGAGCGCACTTGGCTTGGAAGTTGTCGGCCTTCCCGCCGGCCCCGAGACGCGGTTTCAACCGACCGTCGAATTGCTCAAACGCCTGGACAAGCCGGTTCAGGGATTGATCGTCGCCAGCCCGTCGAACCCGACCGGAACGATGATTCCACTGGCGGAATTCGAAGCCGTGGTGAAATATTGCGATGCCCAAGGCATCCGCATTATCTCCGATGAGATCTATCACGGCATCACCTATGGCGAGCCGGCGGAGACGGTGTTGGCATTCACCGGCAACGCAATCGTCGCTAACGGATTTTCCAAATATTTCGCCATGACCGGTTGGCGCCTCGGCTGGATTATCGTGCCGCCCGATTTCGTCAGACCGATCGAACGTCTGGCGCAAAACATATTCATTTCGCCGCCGGCACTGGCCCAACGCGCGGCAATTGCCGCCTTCGATTGCCGCGAGGAGCTTGACCTCAACGTTGCGCGCTATGCCGAGAACCGCAAAATCTTACAGCGCGCCTTGCCGGAAGCCGGATTTGGCGACCTCGCCCCATGCGACGGCGCGTTTTACGTCTACGCTGACGTTACCCGCCTGACCAATGATTCAGAAAAATTCTGCCGCCAAATGCTGCAGGCGACCGGTGTTGCGGCGACGCCCGGCATCGATTTCGATACCGGGCGCGGCAACCATTATGTGCGCTTTTCCTTCGCCGCCGACAGCGCCACCGTTGCGCGCGCTGCGGAAGCCCTTATCGGCTGGTTAAAACCCGAATAGCGATCCCCCGGACGGTTACGACAGAACGCGCTGCCACCATCCGCCTCGACGCGGCGCCTCGTCGCCGTCTGCCGGCTTTTGTTCGGCCTTCGTGTCACCGCCGGCTGGGGCGTCTTGAGATGCACTCTGTGCCGCGACAGGTGCTGCCGGGGCAGGGGAGTCCGTCTCTCCCCCGCTTGGCGTATCGCTTGAGGGCGCGCTCTCTTTCGGGGCATCGCTCTCGCCGCCATCTTCCACCGGCGCAGCGGCGCTTTCCGCGTCCGCCGCTTTTTTCGGCTTGCGTCTGGGGCTGCGGCGGCTTCGCCGTTTGGGTTTTTTTTGTTCAGTCTCAGCCGTATCCTGCGCAGCGCTTTCAGTTTTGCTGTCGTCGCCGGATTCGGTTGTGGCAACCGCCTCGCCGGGCTCGGTGGAATCGGCGCCCTCAACCACCTCAGCACCTTCTGGGGCCTGGGCCGTGCTCTCCTCCGAAGCCTCACGGTTGCGAGAATTGCGCCGCCGCCCGCCGCGCCGGCCACGCCGACGGCGCTTGCTGCGTGTACCCTCTTCGCCCTCTTCGGCGGCCGGGGTAGCGGACGCTGATGCCGCTTCGCCCGTTTCAGCCGCTTCGCTGCCATCGCCATCGGCAACCTTGCTGTCACGGCTTTCTTCGCTTCTGGCACCGCGCGGCTTGCGCCGTCTGCGCCGGCGGCGCGGCTGTTCCTCACCGTCGGACGCGGCCGGTGTCTCGCGCTCGGCTTTCGAAGCTTCCTCGACCCGGGCAATTTCCAGCGCTGCCTCCGACGGCGCGCCTTCGCGTGCGCTTAGCGTCTCGATCGTATACATCGGCGGTATCAGGCTGGCGTCTTCCTTGAAATCAACCGTCATGCCGTAGAGCGATTCGATTTCGCTCAGCGCCTGGCGTTTGTGGTTGAGTATGTAAAGCGCAATCTGGCCAGGCACCGAGACGCGGATTTCGGCGCTACGTTCGCGCAGGCCCTCCTCCTCGATCGCCCGGAGGACATGCACGGCGGATGAAGACGTGGCCCGTACCACGCCGGTGCCGGTGCAGGTGGCGCACACTTCCGTTGCTGTCTCCAGGAGGCTCGGGCGCAAGCGTTGGCGCGACAGTTCCAGCAAGCCGAACGGGCTGATGCGGCCGATTTGAATGCGTGCGCGGTCATTGCGCATGGCTTCCTTGAAGCGCCGCTCGATATTGCGCTGGTTGCGGTTCTCGTCCATGTCGATGAAATCGATAACGACGAGGCCGGCCAAATCGCGCAGGCGCAACTGGCGGGCAATTTCATCCGCTGCTTCCTGATTGGTCTTGAGTGCGGTTTCCCCGATCGTCCGCTGCTTGGTGGCGCGGCCCGAATTGACATCGATCGAGACCAGCGCTTCGGTCGGGTTGATGACGAGATAGCCGCCGGAACGCAATTGCACCTGGGCGCTATACATGGCGTCCAATTGGCTCTCGATCTGGTAGCGGGCGAACAGCGGAATTCGGTCGCGGTAGGGCTGCACCTTGGCGCCATGGCTGGGAATCAGCGTGCGCATGAAATCCTTGGCAATGCGGTAGCCGTCATCGCCTTCGACCAGAATTTGATCGATATCGCGTGAATAGAGGTCGCGGATCGAGCGCCGGATCAGATTGGCTTCTTCGTTTATGAGCACCGGCGCACTCGATTCGAGCGTCGCCTCGCGAATGCCTTCCCACTGGCGCAGGAGATATTCAAAATCGCGTTTGATCTCAGCCCGCGTGCGGGCGAGGCCGGCGGTGCGCACGATCATCGCCATGCGGGCCGGAACCTTGAGCTCCTTGGTAATCGTTTTCAGGCGCTTGCGGTCTTCCGCGTTGACGATTTTACGCGAGATACCGCCGCCACGAACGGCATTTGGCATCAGCACGCAATAGCGTCCGGCCAGGGAAAGGTAGGTCGTCAGTGCCGCGCCCTTGTTGCCGCGTTCCTCCTTGACCACCTGGATCAGCATGATCTGGCGCTTTTTGATCACTTCCTGAATCTTGTAGCGCCTGGACAGCAGCGAGCGGCTGACATGGAGCCGGCGCTGCGCTTCATCGTCTATTTCGTCCCCACCCAGGGTCTCGACCGATTCATTGGCTTTGGCGACGCGGTTTTCGTTCGGTGCGATTTCCTCATCGCCCGAATCTTCCGCCGCCGCCGCGATTTCTTCCTCGGATACGGTTTCTTCTTCCGTCGTGTCCGAATCTTCTTCGGATGCCGCATCCGGTTCCACTGCGGCATCGCCATCCGTGCTATCAGCGGCGATTTCTACATCGTCACTCTCTGGATCATCTGGCGCTTCTGGCTTTTCTTGCTCCTCGTCGCTGGCGGACGCTTCTTCTGCCTCGCCGGTGCTTTCGGCCTCGCTATCCTCAGGTGCGTCGTTGTCCGAGATAGTGTCGCCACGGCTGCCGGACGCGGCCATCGAATCGGCGCCCTCGGCCTCTTCGTCACTCTCGTCCGCGCTCTCATCCACAGCCGCCTGTTGTTCGGCAAACAGCGCTTCTCTGTCGGCGACGGGGATCTGGTAATAATCGGGATGAATCTCGTCAAACGGCAAAAAGCCGTGACGATTTCCGCCATATTCGACAAAAGCAGCCTGTAACGAGGGCTCAACCCGCATTACCTTGGCAAGATAGAAATTTCCTTTTAGCTGCTTCTTCGTCGATGTTTCGAAATCAAATTCTTCGAGTCGCGTTCCATTCGCCACCACCACGCGGGTTTCTTCCGCATGGCTGGCGTCGATAAGCATTCTTTTGACCATTTGTCGGGTTTCTCCGCGACGATACCGCATGCGCTGCGAACGAAGCGCGGCGATAAGGTCGGTTTTGGGAAGCTGAATGCCCAGCGCAACGCGCCGTCGAACTCGGCAGGAAGCTGTCCTGCCATGACGGGGGCTGCGGGGCCAATTTATGCCGGAAATGGTCCGGCTGCAGCTTCGCTTGTGTCATCAATTTCATCATGTTCCGATAGCAACCCAAAATAATACGCTGCGGACTTCCTTCAATTTGCCAGGCATCCGCTGGATTTTCGGGTTGAAAAGCCACCCCTAAAGGTAGACTGGTGAATTATCAAAACCTCAGTTCGCGCCGGCATGATAAGCCGAGGGGCAGGCAAGGACAAATGTTTTAACGCTGTTTAATACGATTCTAATCTTCGAATAGCGCAAAATTGGGGCAAAAATGCTAAACTTTCGCGTTCTCCAACCAATAGGTGATTCGCTCCCGTGAAGCGCTCATTCTGGCTTTTTTTGGCTGTGCTGACGGTGTCGGCGGCGCTTTTCAGCCATTCCTTGCAGGCACGGCCAACCATCAAGGGCGCGCGCGTCGGCCAATTTGCCGATGCCACGCGATTCGTGCTTGATCTCAGCGAAAATACGGCGTTTCGCATTTATACCCTGGCCGATCCCTACCGCCTGGTGCTTGATCTGCCCGGCGCCGGCTGGGCGCTTGGCAAAAAAAGCCTGGCGCTTCACCAGGGATTGGTGGAAACCGTCCGTTTCGGTCAGTTCCAAACCGAGACGGCGCGCATCGTTGTCGACCTGAATGCGCCGGCCGAAGTCAATCAGGCCTTTATTCTGCCGCCCGGAAAATCAAAGAATTACCGCCTCGTGATAGACCTCGATGAGGTCGCAATACAGTCCTTCCGGCCATCGACACTGGGTTCGGTAAAATTCGCCGAACCGGTCACCTCATTGCGCCAACCGCGTCCGCCCGAAGACGAGCCGGCCACCAAGTTGGCCATGATATTGCCGCCGGATAAGCCGAAGCCGGCGGCCGGGCGCCGGGTCAACGCGGCCAGTCATTCGGCCGCCCGCTTGATCGTTATCGACCCGGGCCATGGTGGCGCCGACCCCGGCGCGGTGGCCGGAAACAATATCTATGAGAAAAATATCACCTTGGCGGCGGCCAAGGTGCTGCAACTGTTGCTTGATGAAAGGGGCCATAAGGCGATCCTGTCGCGCCGCGGCGATAAATATCTCAGCCTGGCTGCGCGGGCACAAACCGCACAGGACCTTGATGCCGATCTCTTTGTCTCGTTGCATGCCGATAAGCACGCAAACAGTAAGGTGCGCGGTGCCGCCGTCTACACCTTGTCCGAGAAGGCGTCCGACGCGGAAACCGAAGCCTTGGCACAACGCGAAAATGAGGTCGATGCCCTGTTCGATGTGAATTTCTCGCAGGAATATGACGAGGAACTGCGCAAGATTTTGATATCCCTGGTGCAGCGCACCACCATGACCTGCTCGGCCAAATTCGCCGGAGAACTTATCCCCGAGCTTGGAAAATCGACCAAATTGCTCGGCCGCACCCACCGGTTTGCCGGCTTCAGGGTGCTGAAGGCGCCGAAGGTGCCTTCCGTGTTGGTCGAAATGGGCTATCTCTCAAATAGTAAGGATCGCCGCTTGCTGCTGTCTGAAAAGGGGCGCTACGCCCTGATGAAGCGGGTGGCAAATGCAATTGCATCTTATTTTATCATTCATGAAACATGTTGAGCGCGCCACAACTGCGCCACATTTCCATCGTTTATCAGCCACGCTCAAGCGCGAATAACAACAACGCACAATATGAAAATTTTTCTTTATAGCCTGGCCGGGCTCGTGCTTATTGCCGTGATTGTCGTCGCGGTCGTGGTCTATCTGTTCTATCACTATGGCCAGGATCTGCCCGATCACAAGCAGCTTGCCGCCTATGAACCTGCCACCATGACCCGCGTGCATGCCGGTGATGGCCGGCTGGTGGCAGAATATGCCACCGAAAAGCGGGTCTTTGTCCCGATCGGGGCGATGCCGAAACGGGTGGTCGATGCGTTTCTCTCCGCCGAAGACAAAAATTTCTATGACCATTTCGGTCTCGATCCGATCAGTGTCGCCGGTGCGCTCATTCAGAACATCGGTAATTTCGGCTCGGACAAGCGCCTGGTCGGCGCTTCGACGATCACCCAGCAGGTCGCCAAGAATTTTCTCCTCACCAACGAGACCTCGATGGAGCGTAAGTTCAAGGAGGCCATTCTCGCCATCCGCATTGAAGACGCGTTCACCAAAAATCGTATCCTCGAGCTTTATCTCAACGAGATTTATCTCGGCTACCGCTCTTTCGGTGTCGCCGCGGCGGCGCTGAATTATTTCAACAAATCGCTCGACGAACTCAGCCTCGCCGAGGCGGCCTATCTCGCCGCCCTGCCGAAAGCACCGAACAATTATCACCCGGTCAAGAAATACGAGGCCGCCGTTGCCAGGCGTGACTGGGTGCTGTCACGCATGGCCGAAAACGGAAATGTCAGCGCCAAGGAGGCTGAAATCGCCGCGCTGGCGCCGCTTCGAACCGCCAAACGCGATGCGGAGGAGTTCGTTGAAGCAGCCTTTTTCACCGAGGAAGTCAGACGCTGGCTGTTCGATAAATTCGGCGAGGCCGAGCTTTACGAGGGTGGCCTCTCGGTGCGGACAACGCTCAGCCCGGCTATGCAGAGCCATGCCGACAAGGCGCTGCGTGACGGTTTGGTTGCCTATGACCGGCGCCATGGCTGGCGCGGGCCGCTCGCCAATATCGGCCCTGAGCAGGACAATTGGATAGAGCGTTTCAACGCCCTCGAACTCATCCTGCCGAGTGTCCCGTGGCGCCTCGCCTTGGTTATCGGGATGACGGCCGAGGCGGCGCAGTTCATCTTCGCCGACGGCGAGACGGGCGAGCTGCTGCTTGCTGAACTGAAGTGGGCGCGGGCGTCGCTGAAAGACCAGAAACGTGGCGGCAAAATCACCCACCCGGCGGATGTGTTGGCTGTCGGCGACGTTGTTCATGTCGAGGCTATGCCGGCAACGGAGGAGACTCCGGCCGGCTTTGCGCTGCGCCAAATACCCGATGCGAGCGGCGCCTTGGTGGCACTCGATCCACACACCGGGCGTGTGTTGGCGCTTTCCGGCGGCTTTGATTTCGCCCTCAGCCAGTTCAACCGCGCCACCCAGGCAAATCGCCAGCCTGGCTCGGCGTTTAAGCCGTTCGTCTATCTCGCCGCCCTCGACAATGGCTTCACGCCGGCGTCGGTGGTGCTCGATGCGCCTTATGTGGTTGATCAGGGCGAAGGGCTCGGCAAATGGAAGCCGGAAAACTATTCGCAGAAATTTTATGGCCCGAGCACGCTGCGCCTCGGCCTCGAGAAATCGCGCAATTTGATGACGGTGCGTATCGCCCAATATCTCGGCATGGACACCATCGCCGGCTACGCCAAGCGCTTCAACATTCACCCCAATCTGCCGCTGATGCCGTCGATGGCGCTCGGTGCCGGGGAGACAACGGTGCTCAGGCTGACCACCGCTTACGCCATGCTGGTCAATGGCGGGCGCTATATCGAACCGGCCTTTGTCGAGCGTATTCAGGATCGCCATGGCCGCACGGTCTATACAAGAGACGGGCGCGACTGTGGCGGCTGCGCGGATCTGCGCTGGGAAAAACAGACGCCACTGCTGCTACCCGACAGACGTGAACAGGTGGCCGATCCCCTGAGCGCCTATCAAACCGTCTCAATGCTGGAAGGGGTGGTGCTGCGTGGCACCGGGCGCTCGATCAAGGTGCTCGGCAAACCGATCGGCGGCAAGACTGGCACAACAAACCAGTTCCGCGACGCCTGGTTCGTCGGCTTCTCGCCCGATCTCGCGGTCGGCGTCTATGTCGGCTTCGATCAGCCGAAGACGCTGGGGCGGCGCGAAAGCGGCGGCAAGGTGGCGGCGCCGATTTTTCGCGAATTCATGCGCAACGCCCTGGCCGATACGCCGGCGGTACCGTTCCGTGTGCCGCACGGCATTCGCTTTGTGCGCGTCGACAGCAAGACCGGCCTGGCCGCTGGCGAGGGCAGTAAGGACGTCCTGGTGGAGGCGTTCCGCACCGGTACCGAGCCGCGCCCGGCGAGCGAGCGGGCCGAGGGTGGCGATACGCCTGTTTTGACCGAAGGGGTCGGCGGTTTATACTGAGCAAGTCTAACGCCTCCACATTCTCTAAATTTTGCAACAAACACCGAGAAGCAGATAATGCGCGCCGATATTCTTTCCCTGGCCGACCAGATTAAGCAGTCCATGGTTCTGCTGAGGAGGCATCTTTGACCTCGAGAAGGCAAATAAGGATCTGGAAGAGCTGAACGTCCGCGCCGAAGATCCGGAACTGTGGAACAACCCCGAAGCGGCGCAGGCGGTCATGCGGGAACGCACGCGGCTCGATCAGGCGATTACCGGCTACAACTCTTTGCAGCAAGAGCTTGACGACGCCCTGGCCCTGGCCGAGCTGGCCGAAGAGGAAAAGGACGAAGAGAGCTATAGCGAAGCGGAAGAAGCTTTGCGCGAGCTGCAAAGCCGGGCCAAGAAGCTCGAGCTTGAAAGCCTGCTATCGGGCGAGGCGGACACCAATGACTGCTTCCTCGAGGTCCATGCCGGCGCCGGTGGTACCGAATCGCAGGATTGGGCCGAGATGCTGCTGCGCATGTATGTGCGCTGGTCCGGCGCCAGCGGGCGCAAGGTCGAGTGGATCGAGGAAAGTGCCGGCGAGGAGGCCGGAATCAAATCGGCGACCATCAAGATCACCGGCGCCATGGCCTATGGCTGGCTCAAGACGGAAAGCGGCGTGCACCGCCTGGTGCGCATATCGCCCTTCGATTCGAATGCGCGGCGCCATACCAGCTTCGCCTCCGTCTGGGTTTTTCCGGTGATCGACGACAGCATCGATATCGCCATCGAAGAGAAGGATTTGCGCATCGACACCTACCGTGCCTCGGGCGCCGGCGGACAACATGTTAATCGTACCGACAGCGCGGTGCGCATCACCCACCTGCCGTCCAACATCGTCGTGCAGTGCCAGGCAGAACGCTCGCAACACCGCAACCGCGCCGCCGCCATGTCAATGCTGAAGGCGCGCCTCTATGAAGCTGAATTACAGCGCCGCGAAGAAGAATCTCAGGCCCTGAACGCGCAAAAAAGCGACATCGGCTGGGGCCACCAAATCCGCTCATACGTCTTGCAACCCTATCAACTCGTGAAGGATCTCCGTACCAACATCGAGAACACCAACCCGGATGCGGTGCTCGGCGGCGATCTCGACGAATTCATGGCCGCATCCCTGGCCCAGCGTATCGGCGTGCTGGGCGATGCGCCCGAGGGCGGTGAGGAAAATCAGCCGAGCGAAGCGTAAAGCTCCGGCGCCATGCCAGAGGCGCTGCGCGCTGCTTCGTTGAAGGGGGCTTTCAGAATTCCGCCGTAATATTTGCCGACCAGCGCGCGCCAAGTTTCGATCTCGGGCAGGCCGCGCGCGTGACAGAGATGATTGAACCAGCGTGTGCCGGCGGCAACATGGGCGATTTCCTCTTGGTAGATAACTTCGAGAATATCGGCGCTGCTGTCGTCCCCGGCGCGGCGCAGGCGGGCGATCATGTCCGGCGTCACGTCGAGCCCGCGCGCTTCGAGCACCATCGGCACGACGGCGAGGCGGGCGAGGGGATCGTGCGCGGTTGCCATCGCCGCCTGCCACAAACCGTCATGCGCCGGCAGGTCGCCGTAACCCGCACCGAGATCGTTCAAGCGCCCTTGCAATAATTGAAAATGGCGCGCCTCGTCTTCCGCCACGCCAAGCCAATCGGCGTAAAATTCGCCGGGCCAGTCCTCGGCGCCGAAGCGGCCAATCAAATCCCAGGCCAGATCAATCGCGTTCAGCTCGATATGAGTGACGGCATGCAGGAGGGCGATGCGCCCTGCCGTGCCACCGGTCCGCCGGCGCGGCATATCGCGCGGCGGCAGGAGCTTAGGCCGGGCCGGGCGCGCCGGCCTTTCCGGCATGGCGGTATGTTCATCGCCGGGCGGAAGATCACCGGCGCGCCATGCCGCCACGGCGATGAGCGTGCGCGCCGCTTTCTCGTCCGCGTTCGCTTCGTTTAAGACCGAGCGTGCGGCAGTGGCCAGGCTAGAGTTCATCAAGCGCCGCCATGACCGCCTCGACATGGCCCGTAACCCGCACTTTGCGCCAAATTTTGGCGACCTTGCCATTTTCATTGATGAGAAAGGTCGAGCGCGAGATGCCCATATAGGTGCGGCCGTAATTCTTTTTCTCTTGCCAAACGCCATAATCCTCGCAGATCGTCCCGTCCGCGTCCGATACCAGGGTGAAGGGCAGGTTGTATTTGCTTTTGAATTTGTCGTGCCGGGCGACGCTGTCCTTGGAAACGCCAACGATCTCGGCATTGCGGTCGGCAAATCTCTGTTGGAACTGAGCGAATTCGCAGGATTCCTTGGTGCAGCCGGGCGTGTCGTCCTTGGGATAAAAATAAAGCACCACATTCTTACCCCTCAGGGACGACAGCTTGAGCGTTCCGCCGCCATCCGAGGGTGCATCGAAATCGATTGCCGTACTGCCTTCGCTAACTTCCATGCTCACATTTTCTCCATTTCTTCTTCGTCTTTGATGGCTTGCGCCGGTTGATCGATGAAGCCGGCATAATAGCCGCGCACTTTCTCTTCTGTCGCCATCAGCAGGGCCTTCACCTCATCGAATGTCTCGACCCTGGCGGCCTCGGCCAAGGCCAGGCGGACACCGGCCGGATAATGGTTTTCTTCGCGGCTCACGCCAACCGTCAGTCTGAGCAAGGCCTGCAGGCGACGCAACAGGCGGCAGGCCTTGGCCATATCGAGCGCCGCTTCACGCTCGATCACACCGCACGCGGCCAACCGTTCAAATACCTTGTCAGTCTCGGCGGCAATGATCTCTGGATAGTTGCAGGCTTCGCGCAGCTGAAAATATTGCGCGATGAATTCGAGGTCGAGCAAACCGCCGCGCACATGTTTCAGTTTCCACACATTTTCGGTGAAGCGTTCCTTATCGATCCGCTCGCGCATGTCGGCGATGTGGCAGACGAGTTGTTCCTTGTCGCGCCGGCGCGTCAATACGTTCAGGATTATTTCCCGCACATCGGTGGCAAGGGCCGGCGTACCGGCGATCACCCGGGCGCGGGTCAATGCCATATGTTCCCAGCTCCAGGCCGATTTATCCTGATAATCGGCAAAACCGGATACCTCTGAAGCAAGCGGTGAGGAAGCGCCCGACGGACGCAGGCGGGCATCTATCTCATAGAGCTTGCCTTCCGGCGTGAGTGCGCTCAGCGCCGTCACCAGTCGTTGGCTCAAGCGGCCATAATACTGACTGAGGGGGAGCGGCCGCTTCCCGTCCGACTGGTTCTGATCGGGGTCACTGCCGCGATATATAAAGAGAACGTCGAGGTCGGACGAAAAAGTCATCTCGCGGCCGCCGAGCTTACCGAGGCCAACGATGATGAATTCGCCGCCCGGCATGGTGCCGTGCGCGTGGCAAAACTCCTCCTCCACATGCGGCAACAATGCGTTCAGATTTGCCGCGGCAACATCACTGAGCGCCTCGCCGGCGTCTTCGCCGGATATCATGCCGCGTAAGAGCTGCATACCAATCTGAAATTCGCGGTCATGGGTCCAGCGCCGGGCCGCGTCCAACAGGTCCTGGAAATCGGCGGCCTGGGTCAGGCTGTGGTCGAGATTTTCCACCAACTCATCGACAGCGCCGACCGGCTCATAAAAGCGGCCGGTCAAGACGCCATCGAGCAAGGTTGGGTGGCGGCTGAGATGTTCGGCCAGGCTGGGTGCGCTGCCCATTATTTCGGCCAGCGAATCGAGCAGGCCCGGGCGGGCATAAAACATCGAAAACAACTGCACGCCGGCCGGCAGGTTGGAGAGAAATTCATCGAAGCGGCGGAAGGCGGCGTCGGGGCTGACGGTCTGCGAAAAGGCGCCCAGGAGGCCGGGCATTAATTCGGTCAGGAGCTCGCGCGCGCGCGGACTACGCGTCGCCCGGATACGGCCATGGTGCCAGCCGCGCACCGTTGCCGATACGGCATGGCCATCGCTAAAGCCAAGACTGCGTAAGGTTTGCAGGGTATCCGGGTCGTCCTCAGTGCCGGTGAAAACCAAATTGCCGCCGGTGCCGGCAAGCTCCGGCGAGTCTTCGAACAGATCGGCATAATGCGTTTCAACCCGCGACAAATGGAATTTTACCGCAACGGACAAATCCTCAACATCGCTGTAACCCATGAAACAGGCGATCGCTGCCAGCTCGTCGGCCTCCTTCGGCAATAGATGGGTTTGTTCATCGGCGACCATTTGCAGGCGGTGTTCGAGGCGGCGCAAGTAACCGTAG
This sequence comes from uncultured Rhizobiaceae bacterium, assembly GCA_964429775.1. Taxonomy (GTDB): domain Bacteria; phylum Pseudomonadota; class Alphaproteobacteria; order UBA828; family UBA828; genus PTKB01. The sequence goes on along the minus strand of CAYSDJ010000008.1, from coordinate 14,770 downwards.
GCGGCGATCAGGTCAGCAACCACGCCGGCATCGGCATGGCCGGCCTCGACCAATGCCTGCAGCGCCTGACAGGTGCCGCGTTGGCGCAAGCCCGCTTCCTTACCGCCCCAGATCAATTGCTGGGTTTGCGCATAAAATTCGATTTCGCGGATGCCGCCGCGCCCGACCTTAATATCGTGCCCGGCCACGGCGATTTCATGATGCCCCTTATGGGCATTGATTTGACGTTTGATCGAATGGATATCCTCGATCGCGGCGAAATCGAGATATTTGCGCCAGACAAAGGGCACCAGGCGGTTGAGGAATTGTGCGCCGACCGTCTGGTCGCCGGCCACCGCGCGTGCCTTGATCATGGCGGCGCGTTCCCAGTTTTGCCCGAGGCTCTCATAATAATGTTCTGCCGCCGCGGTCGAGACGGCAAGCGGCGTGGCGCTGGGATCGGGGCGCAAACGCATGTCGGTGCGAAATACATAACCGTCGGCGCTGCGCTCGCCCATGATCGCGACCAGCTCGCGCACCATGCGGTGCAGGCCCTGCTGCGGCCCGCCATCGCTGGCATAATCCACAGCTTCGCCGTCGAACAGGACCAACAAATCGATATCGCTCGAATAATTGAGCTCCTTGGCGCCCAGCTTCCCCATGCCGAGAACAACGATACCGCAGCCGGATTCCGGATTTTCGGGATTGGCGAGAGACATTTGCCCGCTCTTGGTCGCCTGGCAGAGCAGAAAATTGAGCGCAATGGAAATCGATATTTCGGCAAAGCGCGACAGACTTTGACAAACTTTCTCAAGCGGCCAGGCGCCGGCAATATCGGCCAGGGCAATGGAGAGGGCGGCGCTACGCTTGGCGAGACGCAGGCCGGACATAACTTCCGGCCGGCCGCGTTGCCATAGTTTTTCCGCCGCAAGGGTTTCGAGCAGGCCTTCGAATGCCTGGTCAAAACCATGATTTGCCGCGTTTTGCAAAAGCACCGGATTATGATGCAGGCCCTGGGAAAGAAACGGGCTATTACCGAAAACCGCCTCTAAAAACAGGCGGCCTTCCTCGCATGCCGCGAATTCGGTCATGAACCTGGCCAATTCTGGCTCATCGCTAGACCTTGCGCCGGCATTTTGCCGCCACATATCCAGTTCTCGCCTGGCGCGCTCAGGCTCAGCGGGCTTCGGCGGGGGGGCGTTATCTGTTAAGAAAGACATAGTTGCCATGATTCAGCAAAACGCTTTGATTTATATCGTGAAATACCTCTCTTCGCGCAACCTGCGCGACATAATAGGCCGGGTCAAGATTCCGGCGATAGGGCTGTTGTAGTTGTCTATGCATAAAGTCCTGAAACTTACCGTTCATATCGCGGCGGCCACGTTCGGCAGCCTGGCAATTATATTTGCCGTTGCGTCATGGCGTTTGTCGAGCGGCCCGATCTCTATCGGCTTTCTTTCGCCTTATATCGAGGAGGCCTTCGAATCGGAAGATTTGAGCTACCGCCTCGAATTCGAGGATACCATTCTGACCTGGGCCGGGTGGAACAGATCGCTCGATATTCTGATCACAGATGCATATGCGGTCGGGCCCGAGGGCGAGGTATTGGCGTCAGTACCGAAGATTTCCCTCGGCCTTAGCGCGCTTTCGCTGCTGAAAGGGCAGATCGCGCCGACCAGTGTTGAGCTGCTCCATCCGGAGGTTCATCTCGTGCGCAATCTCGATGGCAGATTGGAGTTTGCTTTCGGTTCCGAATTCGAAGAACCCGATGAAGCGGTTAATGAACTAATCGCGGATTTCCTTGCCGCACCCGGCACCGACCATCCGCTCGGGCAGCTGAAACGGATCAGCATTCTCTCGGCCGCTTTGCGGGTTGACGATGAACTGTTGGGTCTGTCCTGGCACGCACCGGAAGCGGATCTGATTTTCGACCTCGACGGCGAAAAAATTGATGGCGAACTCCTGGCCGATATTGAAGTTGCCGATGTTGCCCTCCGGGTCGTTGCGGCAACCGCGTTTGAGCGCGCCAGCGGCAAGGTCCACACCAACGTCCAATTCAGTGAAGTGGTGCCGGCGAAACTGGCCGCAATTTCGCCCAAGCTGGACGCGCTTAACGCCTTTAAATTGCCAATCGAGGGCGCACTGGAGTTTACCGTCAATCAGGACGGCAGTTTGACTGACAAGATAAATTTCGACCTGGCCGGCGGTGCCGGTTCCCTGATGGTGCCGAAGATTTTACCCGCCCCGCCGAACATCGCCTCGCTGCGCTTGCAGGGCGACGCCGACGCAAGTTTTGACACGCTCAATCTCGAAAGCTTGTTTATCGACACAGGCGGGCCGACATTTAACTTCTCCGGGGAGTTGTCGGGAATTTCCGATCAGACTGCTATCGGCGGCACATTCGAATTTAAGGAAATGCCGTTTGACGACCTTAAGAATTATTGGCCCGACACACTGATGACGAATGCCAGAAGCTGGATATTGGCCAATGTGTTTGACGGCGTGATTTCGAATTTCACCGTCGATTTCGATATCAAGCCGGGTGAAATAGACCTGGTGCAGCGCGGCATGCGCCCCAAGGCGATTGATGTCGATTTCAGTTACCGCGACGCCACCGTCAATTATTTTCCCGAACAGCCTTATGCCTATGGTGTGGATGGCAAGGGCCATATCGATGGCGCCAACCTGTTCATGGACATGCGCGACGGCACGATCGAGCGGATGTACGCACCGACCGGTGTCGCTTTGATCACCGACCTGATGCTGGATTCGGCGATGTTGACGATCATCGCCAATGTTGAAGGCCCGGCCGATAACGCAATCAGTTTGCTCGATGGTCCAAGGTTTGGCTATCCCAGCAAGATGGGCCTGAAGAGCGAACAATTTACCGGCCATGTGGCCGCCGAAATGGGGGTACAATTACCCTTTCGCAGCGATGTTACGTTCGACGAAGTGCAATTTGCCGCCGTTGCGCGCCTCAATGATCTCAACGTCCGTGATTTGTTCGGTGACTATGACGTAAGCAACGGGCGGATGCGTCTTACGCTGGATGAAAACAATATGGAAGTCGGCGGATCGATTGCGATTGAGGGCATGCCGGCCGAAGTGAAATGGATTGAGAATTTTTCGCCCGAGGCGCCATTCCAAAGCCGCTACGATATCTCCGCAATATTGGACCAGCAGGCGCGCGAGACCTTTGGTGTCAATGTGGCACCCTTCGCCATCGGGCCGTTCGATATGAATTTCACATACACTGTCTCGCCCGATGGCGCGCAGCACATTGCAGCCGCCCTTGGCGCCGAGAACGCACATATGGAAATTCCCGAACTGTTCTGGAAAAAGCCGGTCGGCGAGCGCGCCTCGATCCTCGTTCTGGCGCGCCTCGAAGATCATAAGAATGTCGAGATTACCAATTTCGAGTTGAATTCGATGGACCTCAGAGTCAAGGGACAAGCCGAAATTGGCCCGAAACATGGCAACCTGATTAGCGCCGAGTTGAGCAGCGTCCAACTCGGAGACAATGATGTGACGGTCAGCTACAAGCGCGACGACATCGACAACATTGTTCTTGATGTCGGTGGCAAAAGCCTGGATTTACGCCCCTATATCAAGCAATTGCGCGATACGGATCAGGAAAATCTGCCGCCATTTATCCTTGAGGCCAATGTCGAGCGCCTGATTACCCGCGCCGATCAACAGATTACCGATGCGCGCGCCCGCGTCGTCAATACCGCCGAACGCCTGGAATCGGCCATTCTCATCGGCACGCTCACTTCGGGCTCGGAAATTCGTCTCATTATTGAGCCCGATGGCGCGGCCAAACGTCGCCTTGTGGTGCGCTCAAACGATGCCGGCTCCGTCGCCCGGGCGTTCAATATTTATGACGATGTTATCGGCGGCAGTCTGGTGCTCGATGCGACCATCCATGACGATCAGCCCGGCGCTCCGGTAGACGGCGAAGTTCAAATTGAGGATTATAAGGTCATCAATGCGCCCACATTGGCGCAAATCCTGGCGGTCGCCTCTTTCACCGGCATATTTGACGCTCTGCAGGGCGAAGGCATCACATTTTCCGATTTCCACCTGCCATTTGCCTTGAAGGACGGCATTGTGACTGTCGAACGCGCACAAACCGCCGGCTTCTCGATCGGTGTAATCGCCTCCGGCAAGGTCAACCTCGACAATGGCAGGGTAGACATGCGCGGAACCATCGTTCCGGCCTATGCGCTCAACAGTATTCTCGGCAATATCCCCTTGATCGGTGATCTTTTGGTCGGCGGCGAGGGCGAAGGAATTTTTGCCGCAACTTTCTCGGTCAAGGGCACCACGGAAGAGCCGAAAGTGACGGTCAACCCGCTTGCCGCACTGGCGCCCGGATTCCTCAGAAACCTGTTCTCCATATTTGACCAGGAAAGCGACGTAACTGGCGACGAAGTTGAGGAGCCGGAGGTCGTACAGCCGCGGCCCGAAACCAACCGATAGATAAATTTAGCCGCTCGCTGCTTCGTCGGGCTGTAGCGCCAAGTCGAACACCTGAGAAAATACTTCCGGCCCCTGCGCGCCGGAAACAGCGTATTTGCCATCGAATATAAAGCAGGGTACGCCGGATATGCCGAGTTGTTGCGCCTCGCGGGTTTCGGCGAGCGTTTGCTCGACACCCTCTTCGCTGGCGAGATAGGCCGCCGCCTCGGCTTCATCCAGCCCGGCCTCGCCGGCGACGGCGGCGAGAACATCGATCTCGCCGATATCCTTGCCGTCCTCGAAATAACAGCGAAATAGGCCTTCGACCACGGCGTCCTGGCGGCCGAGCTTCAGCGACCAACTGATCAGCCGGTGAGAGGCAACGGTATTGGGGACGCGTGTGATGGCGTCGAAGGCAAACGGAATTTTTTCCGCTTCGCCGGCCTGCTCGATTGCCTGATAGATTTCCGCAGCCTGCTCATCGCTGCCGAATTTCGCCCGCATATAGGTCTTGCGGTCGAGCCCGGCCGCCGGCATTTGCGGATTGAGCTGGAAGGGTCGCCATTCGATATCCGGGGTAATTTCTGGGCGCTCGGCCAATGCGCGTTCGAAGCGCCGCTTGCCAACAAAGCACCAGGGACAAATCGTGTCCGATACGATTAAAACCTTCATGGCGCAAAGTATAGCCGCCAACGACTATGCGGGCGAGCCCCGTGCTAGCCGCTAACGTATTTGTGACCGCGCCCGGAGAGGGACGCGGACAGCAAAGTTAGGCCGCGTTGGCCGCCAATGCTGTTGATAGGGCGCGCCCGATCAGGTCTTCCACCGAATCGCCTGATTTGTACTCGGCACTGCCAATGCGCGGGTGGATATTCACCGGTGCGGCGATCTCAAGGAGGGAATATTCGGTGAAACCCAATACGCCGGCCATGCGCTGCATGGTCGGGCTTGCCGCTTCCAGCGGGCTTTCCGGCAAGGCGATGCAGAAAGTTGTGTCGTCGAGCCGGGCGCACAAATCTTCACCGCGTACCAGGCGCGAAATCATGCCGCTCAATTGTTTCAACAGATGATCCGCTGCGTTATCGCCATATTCACTGCGGATATGGCTGACTTCCGGCACGGCAATCACGTTAAGAGAGAGCGATTTGTCCCAGCGCTCGGCATCCGCCACCAAGGTCTGCAAATGCTGGTGGAAAAATTCAGCGCTGTAGAGCCCGGTGGTGCCGTCGCTCATCGCATGATTTTTGCCGGCGCGATAAGCGTTCAGCATATGACCGCGCAGGCGATGCGAGCGAACGCCCATCGTTGCCCGGGCGCGCAATTCGTCGCCATTGAGCGGCAGGGAAAAGGCCGCCGTCGCACCATGCCGGTAGGCCTGCGCGATATGCTCAGGATCGGCCGAGCATATCGTCAGGATCGGCATGTGGAAGAGGGTGGGGTTGCGCCGGATATCGTCGCAGGTATCGAGCGCCGCCTGAAAATCGTCATTTTCCGAGATTACGACAAATTCGATATCGGAGCCGCTGAGCGTTCCCAGAACATTGCTGCCGAGCTGCTCCGTTTCCAAGCGGGAAAAGCCCTTCAAGGCTTCTTCGACGCCGTCGTCGCCGGCGCCATCGCCGCGCGCCAAAAGGATATGGGGCGGATTATCGGATTTCTCGGCATGCCAATTGTCGGCGCTGCCGGCGCCGAAAAAGCGCAAGGTCTCGTTTCTCCGGTTGAGCTCCGAGCGCATGGTGCCAAGACGCAATGCGGCGGTCACGTGCGCCTGAACCTGCTCGTCGCCGAACGGCCACTCGATCACTTCGTCAAACTGGGTGACAAATTCCTTGGACCAATCGGGCGCCCCATTTTCACCGACCATTAGAAGAACCGGGATATCGCATGATTCGTCGGAAGACTTGAGGTCGGAAATGATGCTCGCGCAGCTGCGGTCATTGAATTCGAGCCCCAAAAGCATAACTTCGGGGCGCTCATTTTGTGCCCGGCTGATCGCCTTGGAAGCAGAGGTTTCGAGCAAATTTACCAAACCAAGCCGGCGTAAACATTCGCTGACGAGATTGAGCGTTTTGAGGTTTCCGTCCGCAACCAGAACACGGGCCGAATTCACCATTTAAGAATCCCCGAACAATTGTAGCGATCTACAGATATATCCTGGGTTTCAGACTATGAGGAATTCCCTAATAAGGTTTTAACATTTGCTCCGCTGAGCGAGTCACGCTGCGCGATTTATGGGCTGAAATAGAGCGCCACCGCGGCATCCGGCGCCTTGCCCGCTGCTATGGTTGCTGTGGTGTCCAGCTCTCGTGGTCCGCAACCGGATGCGCGCCCATCGAGCGGCAATCTTTGTCATCTTGCTTCTGCTGGTGCTTGACCTTTGGCCAAGCGCGATAGAAAACCATGGGGCGGATGAATGCAATGAGGAGGGCGCCTTTTGGCCCAAAAAAGCCGCTACGATATCGATCTCGACCCCAATCCGGCGAACCACACGGCGCTTACCCCCTTGGACTTTCTCGCCCGGGCGGCGCTTGTGCATCCGGGGCGGACGGCGATCGTTCATGGCGCGCGGCGCCAGAGCTACGCCGACACCTACGCGCGCTGCCGCCGCCTGGCCGGCGCGCTCGCGGCGCGCGGCATCGGCATCGGCGATACGGTCTCGTTGCTGGCGCCCAATATTCCGGAAACCCTGGAGGCGCATTTCGGCGTGCCGATGGCCGGCGCGGTGCTGAACGCGCTCAATACGCGCCTCGATGGGGCGTTGATCGGGCGCCTGCTGGATCACGCCGAGAGTGTTTTGGTCATTGTCGATCGGGAATTCGCGCCAGTCCTTGATGAAGCTCTTAGCCTGAGCCGCCGGCAGCCCCATATCGTGGTGGTCGATGACCCTGAAGGGGAGACGCCGTCCACGTCGGATTTCGGCGATCAGTCATATGAAGATTTTATTGCCGGCGGTGCGCCGGATTACGATTGGTCGCGCCCGGCCGATGAGTGGCAGGCGATTACGCTCAATTACACGTCAGGCACCACCGGCAACCCAAAAGGCGTGGTCTATCATCACCGCGGCGCCTATTTGAACGCGCTCTCCAACGTTTTGGCGGCGTCGCTCTCAGCCCACAGCGTCTATCTCTGGACCCTGCCGATGTTTCATTGCAACGGCTGGACCTACACGTGGGGTGTCACGGCGCTGGCCGGCACCCATGTTTGCCTGCGCCGCGTCGAGCCGAAAAAGATATTCGAACTGATCGCTGAGGAGCGGGTCACGCACCTGGCCGGGGCGCCGGTCGTGCTCAATATGATCGCCAACGCGCCTGAGAAGGAAAAGCGCGCATTCAGCCATCAGGTCGATGTGACGGTTGGTGGCGCGCCGCCGCCGAGCGCGATTATCGCGGCGATGGAGAATATGGGCTTCCGCGTCACCCATCTCTATGGCTTGACCGAATGTTTCGGCCCCTCATTGATCGCCGAATGGCAGGACGACTGGCCGGACATGTCGGTCGATGCGCGCGCCGCGAAAATGTCGCGCCAGGGGGTTCAAACCCTGGCCTTATCCGATGTCGCGGTCGCCGACCCGAAAACCGGCCAACGGCTACCCGCCGACGGGCAAGCGATGGGCGAAATCATGTTGCGCGGCAATACGCTGATGAAGGGCTATCTTGAAAATCCGGAAGAAACCGGAAAAGCCTTTGCCGGTGGCTGGTTCCACACCGGCGACCTCGGGGTGATGCATGAAGACGGCTATGTCGAGCTGCGTGACCGTTCCAAGGATGTCATCATTTCAGGCGGAGAAAATATATCGAGCGTTGAAGTGGAGAATGTTCTCTACCAGCACCCGCGGGTTCTCGAGGCGGCGGTGGTCGCGAAGGAAGATGAAAAATGGGGTGAGACGCCCCATGCCTTTGTCGACCTTAAGCCAGACAGTGGTGAGGTCAGCGCCGAAAATATCATCGATTTTTGCCGCGACCATTTGGCACGCTTCAAAGTTCCCCGCGCCGTGGTATTTGGCCCCTTGCCAAAGACCGCGACCGGCAAAATCCAAAAATTCGTGCTGCGTGAGCGTGCGAATTCCTCATAATCAGGGGCTTGGCCCGATAACCGAAACAAGGTGACATGAACCATGGATTTCTCCCTTTCGCCGGAACTGGAAGCGCTGCGCCAAAAGACAGGCGCGTTCGTGAACGAACATTGCATCCCCCTCGAAAGCCCGCGGGAGTCGTTCGACGAGCATGAGAATATTCCGTTGGAGAAACTTGCTGTCATACGTGACAAAGCCAAGGCAGCGGGCCTGTGGGCGCCGCAAATGCCGAAGGAACTCGGCGGCATGGGCCTCACCATGGCCGAGCAGGCGGTGATCTACGAAGAAGCCAATTATTCGATTTTCGGCCCGGCGGCGCTCAACTGCGCCGCGCCCGACGATGGCAATATGCGCCTCCTTTCGATGGTCGGCACAGAAGAACAGAAGAAAACATGGTTGCAGCCGATTATCGACGGCAAGGTGCGCTCGGCCTTCGTCATGACCGAGCCACACCCTGGCGCCGGGTCGGACCCGGCCGGGATGATGCGCACCAAGGCCGAGAAAAAAGGCGATAAGTGGGTCGTGCATGGCCACAAATGGTTCATCACTGGGGCCGGTGCCTCGGATCATTTCATTCTGATCGCGCGCACCTCGGATGACCCGCGCAACGGCCTCAGCGCCTTTCTCTTTCACAAGGATCAGCCGGGTTGGGAACTCGTCCGCAAGGTGCCGATCATGGGGCCGGAGGAACATGGCGGCCATTGCGAGTTGCGCTTCGACGGCCTCGAGATACCTGAGGAAAACATCCTAATGAAACTCGGCGACGGCCTACGCGCGACGCAAATCCGCCTTGGCCCGGCCCGTTTGACCCATTGCATGCGCTGGCTCGGCATGGCCAAGCGCGCCATGTCGATCGCTGCCGACTACGCCAAGGAGCGTGAATCCTTTGGCGAGACCCTGGCTGAGCATGAAGGCGTGCAGTGGATGCTCGGCGAAGCCGCCATGCAAATCCACACCGGTCGCCTGCTTACCATGTATGCCGCCTGGAAACTCGATCAGGGCGACCGGGCGCGCAAGGAATTGTCGATGGCCAAGGTTGAGGTCGCGGAGATGCTCAACAGCGTGGTCAATACCTGCATCCAGATTTGCGGCGCGCGCGGCTATTCGCAGGACACGCTGTTGGAGTGGATGTACCGCTATGCGCGCCAGGCCAAATTGGTCGATGGCGCATCAGAGGTCCACAAAATGGTCATGGCGCGCTTCTTTATGCAGGAGGGTACGGAATTTTGGTCGTGGGACCATTAATCCTTAATCCTTCGTAAAGACTCCCCGGTCAAAATGGCTCCCGGTACGGAAGATTTCATTTTGACAGGCTTGATGGGGATCGGTCATGGCGCGGAATTCAAACGAATTGTTCAAGCGGGCGACAGCGGAAATTCATGCGCTCGGCGACGAGATCACGGAGCGCAAAACAACTGAAGCGGGGGGCAATACGCTCACCGCCGAAATGCGCGCCGCCAGCGCCATGTTGCGCGCCGGGCTTGAATGTCACGGCAAAGAGGCGCGCGGCCTTAGCCTAAACATGTTGGCCAATGCACTTAATGCGGCGCAGGATTCGGAAAAGCATCCGGATCACAACGGGCCCAATGGTCTGCGCCTACGCGCCCAAGCGGATAAGATGGTGCAGGCCATGTTGGACGCCGAGAGCGCAACCCGCTAGCTCACCTCTGCGACGAAGCGCTCCAGCAGCGCATTATATTCCGCGGGCGCCTGCCAGAACGGCGCGTGCCCAAGTCCGTCCATCAAATGCACCTGACCACGCCATAGATTTCCGTAATCGGCCGCAGCGATAAAGTCGTTATTGACGAACCGTTCGCTGGCGCCATTGATGACCGCCGTCGGCACGCTGGTTTGTGCCAGGATTTGCGCCTGATCACCTCCTTCGCCGGCGGCAAAGGCGGCAAACATCATGCGCCGCGCCCGGCCATCGGTTCGCATAGCGCCTTTCAATACCCAATCCGCAACAGGCGCGCCCGGTTCGAGCGCCGTGCCGGAGAATCTTCCCGCTTCCTCGGCACTCCATTGTTCCTGACCGGCGAGCGCCGTTGTCTCGTTCATGTGAAATCCAGCACTGATATCGTCCATGCTGGCGCGGTGAATCGGCGGCGTGCCGGTGAGAACGATACCGGCGATGCCGGTAAAATGCGGCAGCATCTCAATCGCCACATGGCCGCCGAGCGACCAGCCGACGATTACCGCCTTGTCGATGCCGAGCCCGTTCAGCACAGCGATCGCCGCATCGGCATAACCGGCCATGCAATAGCTCGCTTCAGGGTCGGGCGAATCATCAGAAGTGCCATGACCCGGTAGGTCCATGGCAACCAAGCGGTGGCCCGCCACCAGGTCGCTGTCGAATTGCTTTTGCCAAACCTCCTTACTGGCTGAATTGCCATGCACGAAGAGAAGAGCAGGGCCTGCTTCGCCCGTCCATTGAATTGCAATATTGCTGTGCTTTGTGCTGATCGTTTTATTGTTCATTTCCTACTCACTGTTTATGTCCGCAAATAGTACGGGCAAGCGAACGCGGCTGCCGTTATAACATGTCCACCGTCATCGGACCGCATGAGAACAGGAGTGCCGCGCCATGTCACCAACCGAGCAGCCGCCCAAGAGCGAGCCGGCACTGCGCATTTTCGCCATGCCGAAAGACGCCAATGCCAATGGCGATGTGTTCGGCGGTTGGGTCATGGCAAACATGGATTTAGCCGGCGCCGTTCCCGCCGTCGAGCGCGCCGGCGGGCGCATCGCCACGGTTGCGGTTAATGGCATGCGCTTTCATCAGCCCATATCGGTCGGCGACCTGGTCACCTGCTATGCGCAAATTTCCGCGACCGGCACGACTTCCATATCAGTTGTTGTCGAGACCTGGGCCAAGCGCCGTCTAACGGCGGATCAGGTCAAGGTTACCGAGGGCACCTTCGTTTATGTCGCAATCGACGAACATGGCGCCAAGCGTGCTCTGCCGCCGAGTGATTAAGCGGCACGGTCCAGGCTTCTGAAGATGAGTGAAGGCGCGCCCGGGGCGCAGTTCTCCACGCGGCGAAAATGGCTTTCCATTGGCTTGCTATCTCTCTGTGTGGTGATGGCGCTCTCCTTGTGGTTCTCGGCGACGGCAATTATGCCATCGCTTAAATCGGAGTTTACCCTTTCCGACGACCATGCCGCTTTGCTGACTAGCAGTGTCGCGGTTGGTTTTGTCTTCGGTACGCTGATAAGTGCCGTTATCGGCCTCTCCGACCGCATTCAACCGCGCCGCCTGTTCATGTTCTCGGCCCTGGCCGCTGGCGTCGCCAATGGCGCCATTCTCCTGGTTGAGCCAACATCGTGGGCTGTTATCGCGCTACGCTTTATCACCGGGGCCAGTATGGCTGGGGTCTATCCGGTCGGCATGAAGATGGCCGCAACCTGGGCCAAAAAGGATACTGGCCTGTTGGTCGGCCTGCTGGTCGGGGCACTCACCATCGGCTCGGCCTTCCCGCATCTGTTTAACGCAGCGGGCGGTATCGATTGGCGCTTTACCCTGGCGGCGACATCCGCGCTGGCGCTCGGCTCGGCGGTGCTGATCAATTTCGTTACGCTCGGCCCGGCGCTTGGCATGCGCTCGCGCTTCGAGCCCGCCGCCATGTTCAAGGCGTGGAGCGACAAAGCGATGCGTCTCGCCAATTTCGGTTATTTCGGCCATATGTGGGAGCTCTATGCGATGTGGGCCTGGATTGGGCTCTTTCTCCAGGCGAGCTTCCTATCCCGCCCCGAAATGGCCACCGGCGAGGCAAAATTTCTCGCCAATCTCGCCAGCTTTGCGGTGATCGGCGTCGGCGCCGCCGGTTGCCTGTTGGGAGGCCTGTTTGCCGACCGGGTCGGGCGCACGACTTTGACCATGGCGGCGATGGCGGTGAGCGGCACCTGCGCCCTTATTTCCGGCGCCTTGTTCGGTGCCGAGCCGTGGCTGCTGTTAGTGCTCTGTGCCATATGGGGCGTCTCAGTGATTGCCGATTCGGCGCAATTTTCGTCCTCCGTGATCAAGCTATCGGAGCCGAGCAACATCGGCACCATGCTGACCATGCAGACCAGCATCGGCTTTATGATTACGCTCGCCTCGGTCCATCTCATACCTTATTTGGTCGAGATGGTGGGTTGGGGGTGGGCCTTCGCGCCATTGGCTGCAGGCCCATTTTTGGGCTTTTGGGCAATGGCGCGTCTTCGCGCTCATCCCAACGCCATCAAGTTGGCGAACGGAAATCGCTGACAAATTCCTCAATATCGAATTTATTCGGCGCGGCTGCCAAATGCGCCGGACAGGCGCGGCAATCGGAACTGCCAAACCCGGGCAGCGGCACGGAAATATCGCGGCGGGCGCGTAAGCCCGCCATCAGCGCGCATTCCGATCCACCGACAAGCGCCGCGACCTGGCGGACGCTGCCGGCAAGCGTGAGCCGATCGACATGCCAACGCACCGTTTTGTCTGGCCTGAGGTGGCGGCGGACACGTGCTCTAATGCCGCCCGGACCGTAGGCGCTACCGCAATAAATATAACGTCCGGGTGGCAGCGGGAGCGGGGAGAGCGCAGCGATATCGAGCACCAATTCGTGCGCAAGATCAATCGCCAGCAAATAGGCGCCGTGATCGGCGCTGATTGTTTCTATATCGGGGGAACGCTGCACCAACCGGCCAATCCTGAGTTTTTCGCTTGCGAATCAAAAAGGCGCCAGCCCTTGCAAGGGCTCGCGCCATTTAAAGCCGCAATAGCCGCAAAGGAAAACGTTCAGCTGGCTTCTTCGGTAAAAAACGTCATGACCTTGGAAAATATCGAACTGCGCGGTTTCGCGTCCGAGGTGACGCCGGCGTGCGCCTGTTGCGCGGCAGCTATAAGGTCCGCCCGTTCGTCACCGTCGCTGGATTCAGCCGGCGGCGCACTGGTGAGATCAACATCGGGATTTTCGTAAAGGAGAATGCTCTTGAAGCTGCCATCGTCCTGCATGGCGTAATAGCCGATTTTGGCAATCGTATCGTCGTGGCTGCAGCGCTCGCGCGCGTCCTGCTCGGCATCCTGTCGATTGTGGATGTCACCGGACGTGAACAGTTTGCCCTTCTTGAGTTCCTGGCGAAGTTTGCAAACGTAAATTTCGGTCACGGAAGACATTTTCCGCCCCTTTCGATTCGTTGCGTTAACTTGCATTATTATATGCTTGTAAATAGTTAATTTTTTCTATCCACAATCATATCCACATCCGCCGGTCTCCCTATTTCATTCCGGCAGGAGGTCAGATAATTGGAGTGTTTATAATATTTAGAAATATATTCAATGGACTAAACCGCGTTTTGAACTAGACACATTAATTTTTGCCAGACGAAATAAATATCAAAAATTTTACAAATTTATCGCGCTGTCGTGCCACCATCGACGGGGATTACCGCTCCAGTGATAAATCCGGCCGCATCCGAGGCCAAAAACATCGCCATGGCGGCAATATCATTGGGTTCGCCAACGCGACCGATGGGAATGTGATCCTCGAGTTGTTTGCGGATTTCCTCCGGCGATAAATTGAGCGCCTTCCAGGCGATATCGGTCATCGGCGTGTCGATATCACCGGGGCAAATGGCGTTGACGCGGATCTTGTCGCTGGCGTGATCGATCGCCACCACCTTGGTAAACATCGAAATGGCGCCCTTGGTCGAGCTGTAGGCGGCGAGGTCCTCATAGGCGATCAGGCCGCATTCCGAGGAAATATTGATGATCACGCCGCCGCCCTGCTGTTTCATCGGGCCGATTGCCGCGCGCGAGAGATAAAATACCGCGCTCACATTGGTATTGAGCAAGGTCTGCCAGGCCTCGTTTGAATGGCTGGCGATTTTGCCCTGGATGACGATGCCGGCATTGTTGATGAGAATATCGAGCCTGCCGAAGCGCGCGACCGTCTCACTTACCAAACTGTCACAAAAATCGGCATCCGCGACGTCGCCGATGATCAACTCCGCCGCGCCGCCGGCTCCTTTAATCTCGGCCAGCACCGCTTCGCCGCGCTCCTGGTTCCGCCCCGACACCATCACTTGCGCGCCATGCGCCGCAAACGCCTTGGCCGTGCCTTCGCCAATGCCCGAGGTCGAGCCCGTGATCAGTACCGATTTCCCGGCAAACGCATCGGAAGCGAATAATTTTTGCAACGGCCACACTCCTAAAAAAATCGCAATTAAGTCGAACAACACTGGCGGATGGGGTGTCCGCCTGTACCCCACAGTCACTTTAAGTTTTGTCGAATA
>CAYSDJ010000007.1:0-101590 GCA_964429775.1 uncultured Rhizobiaceae bacterium | reverse complement strand
AAGCTGGTACACTTTTACGCCGCCCCGTGGCCGGTTTTTACACCGCCGTTGACAACTTCACCATTGTCTCGCCGTTCGATGTGTTCACGCTCGATGTCGGTGTGTTTAATGTCAGCGGCACGGTGGATCTCGGCGATACGCTGACGGTCTTGGGCGAGGATGCCTTCACCATCAATGCCGGCGATATCTTCGGCGCGCTGACGGCGGAGAACGCGGAAACGGTGACGATCCTGGCGACCGGTGTTATCGGTGTATCGGAAGAAGAGAACGACAATCCGTTTGTTGCCACCACCACCGGGGCGCTGCAGTTCGACGGCTCGGGCGGTGTTATCGAAGGGACCTTCGGTGGCGGCGATGTGCAGGGCTTTGCCTGGCTCGGCGCGCTCGACGGCACGACCTTCCTGATCAACGGCGTGACGGTGGTGTTCGAGCCGCAGGTCGATGTCGAGGATGTGATCGATTCGATCAACGCTGACACGGATGTGCCGGACAGCGAAATCGATCTGAGCGGCCCGTCGGCCTTGCAATCGACCTCAACCTTCGTGGCTGACATCTTCAGCGTCGACTTCTCGCTCGGCACCAACCTCTCGGTGGCGCCTGCCGCCGGCGGCGACGGCGAGGGCGATGAAGGCGCGGACGATGGCGGCGACTTCCTCGGCAACTTCTGGGGCAGCCTGATCGAAACCGCACCTGAGGAAGACGGCGACGGCGAAGACGGCGGCGAGACCGCCGGCGACGACCTGTTCGACGACGAAGACGACGTCTTCGGCGACGAGGACGACGAGGACGACGAAGCCTTCAACGACGAATAGGAGAGGTGACGCGCCACAAACACTGGCGCAAAGCCCAAACACCTGGCCAACGAAAAAAACGCCGCTTCGACGGTCTTCAGCATTCAAATTAATTGAATGATTGGGGACCGGCGGAGCGGCGGCTTGGTTTTCAGATACATCCGGCTGTAATAGAATTACGGCGACGAAATAAAATTCGCAAAATGCGCAGGTGCTCGCTGAAGCGGTATCGGTTATCCCGCAGCCATATGTGCCGAATAGAATGGGAGTGTGGGTGCGATGAAACTGCCGAAATTTTCCCTGCGCCACGAGATAAATCAGCTTGCCTCGAGAGTAGAGCCCTTCGCCGGTAGGGCTGGGGAAATCCTGGGCGCGGCGGCCTTTGCCGAGGCAGAGCGCGAAATCACGGCCTGGCCCGGCTATACGCCGACGCCTCTGGTGACGCTTAATGGTCTGGCGGCGGCGCTTGATCTGGACGCCGTACACTATAAGGATGAAGGTCAGCGCTTTAGCCTGAAAAGCTTCAAGGCGCTGGGCGGCGCCTATGCGGTGTTGAAGGTTGTGCGCCGCGAACTGGCCCGCCAGGGTATCCAGATCGATGGCGTGCGGGAATTATTGGCTGACAAGTACCGGGCGGTAACAAAAGAAATCACGGTGTGTTGCGCGACGGACGGCAATCACGGCCGCTCGGTTGCCTGGGCGGCGCAGATGTTCGGCTGCCGCGCCATCATTTATCTGCATGCCGGCGTGAGTATTGGGCGGGAAAGCGAAATCGCCGCTTACGGCGCGGAAATGCGGCGCGTGGCGGGCAGCTATGATGATTCAGTCCGCATCGTTGCCGAAGATGCGGCGGCGGAGGGCTGGTTTGTCGTTTCGGACACATCCTGGCCGGGTTATGAGGAAGTGCCGGCCTGGGTGATGCAGGGCTATATGGTGATGGCGGATGAAATAAGCCGGCAATGGCCGGAACCGGAATCGCCAACCCATCTCTTTATTCAAGGCGGTGTCGGCGGTCTCGCTGCCGGAGTGGCGGGCTATTTCTGGCGTGTTCAAGGCGCCCAGCGGCCGCGCACGATCGTGGTCGAGCCCGAGCAGGCAGATTGCATCACGCGCAGCATCTTGGCCGGCAAGCCGGCACCTGTGCCGGGCGATGTCGAAACCTTCATGGCCTGTCTGGCGGCGGCTGAAATGTCGCCGCTAGCCTGGGAAATACTGCGCCCGACGATAGATGATGCGTTGATCATTCCCGATGACTGCGCGGCCGAGACGATGCGCCTGCTGGCTAATGGTGTGGGCGGGGACCGCCCCATCGTTGCCGGCGAATCAGGCTGCGCGGCCACCGCCGCATTGATCGCGGCCTCAGCCAATGAAGCTGTGCGCGCGGCCCTCGAACTCGGCCCCGACGCGCGTGTGTTGCTCATCGGCAGCGAGGGCGCAACGGATACGGAGATTTATTGCTCCGTGGTCGGCCGCACACCAGAAGAAGTAGCGGGCGCCGCTTAAATTGAACGTCATAAAACTCTCCCAAACGGAACCACACTCCGGAATGCGACAGGCATTCCGGCAAGCGTGCCAAGCCAAGCGCGCGGATGCGCGTGCCCGGCGTCTGAGGGCATTCCTAAACCAAGGCTATATGCGGTTTGCAGCCGAGTTCCTGGGCGAGCGAGCGGAAGCGGCTTTGCACGACGTCACCGACAAGAACATCGGCATGGCTCGGCAGTTCGAGCTTGAGCTTATTGCCTTCGCGGCGAAGGGCGGTTTGTTCCAAGAGGGAGATCACGCCGCCGGAGAAGGTATAGGCCAAGCGCATGGCGAGACCAGCTGCTTTGGCGCGGCGCAGCTCTGTGCCATCGAGCAGGCTGCGTAGATAGCGCTCGAGCAGGCTGTCGCGCACCTTGGCGTGGCGCGAGGCGACGGCGAGGCCCATATAGGCCCGGCCGGGATGGTCGACACCAATCAAGGGATAACGCAGAATTCTCAGGAGAGCGTGCTCGGCGCGGTAATCCGGGTGCTCGGACCATTCGAGATCGGCGAGCAGGCATGCGGCACGGCGCAGGCGCGCCTCTTCCTCTGTCTCCTCAGCGAAGGCGGGAGAGGTCCAGCGAAACAGTGCCTCGCCGTCAGCCGTGGCGCGCCCGGTCATCGTCGCCAAATTGCGGCACGCGGCAATGAGCGGATCCTCTGCCTTAAGGGAATTCGGCAAGCGGTCAAAAATCAATCCTTCGCGCACGCCATAGGCCGAGAAAAGCACGGCGGCGACCCCGGTTTGCTCTATCAGGCGCTTCAGCAGCAAATTGGCAAAGGGAATGGAATCAGCACGCTCCTCCGGAAATCCGGCGAAGTTGGACAAAGCATCGGCTGGCAAGGCGGCGATTTCCTTGGCAAATTCGAGTGCCGAATTGGCAGTGATTTCATAATGGTGGGCGATGCTGAGGGGATACTTCACGTGGCGCATATGCATGCGTGCCCAACTGCGCCAGGTGCCGCCAACGGCATAGAAGGTTCCGCTGCGTGCCTCGCCCAGCCAAGTGGCCTGGCTGAGATATTCTTCCATGCTGCGGCCGCTGTCGGCACTGTCCGGGCCGTTTGGGTTACAGGCAATGCGCAGCGGCCCGATCGGCAGGCTCGTCTGTTCGGCGCCGGTGCCACGCTTAAGATGGGCCAATTCCAGGCTGGCGCCGCCGAGGTCGCCCATGATGCCGTTCGCCCGGGGGATTTCCGCGAGCACACCCAATGCCGACAGGCGCGCTTCCTCGGCGCCGCTAATGACACGCACCGGGAAGCCGCAATCGCGCTCGACCGCAGCGGCGAAATCGGGCCCGTCCGTGGCTTCGCGGACGGCGGCGGTGGCGAATGCGTCGATATCCGCCACTCCCATGGCCTGGGTTAGCGCGGCGAAGCGATGCAGGCTTTCGAAGGCAAGCTTGGCGCCCTCGGCGTTGAGCCGGCCGGTTGAATCAAGGCCTCTGCCCAGGCCGCACAGGACTTTTTCATTGAATACCGGAATCGGCGCCCGCTTGGCCGCGTCGTAGACAACCAGGCGGACGGAATTGGAGCCGATGTCGATGACGGCAACGGGTGTCTTCACACCTAAATCCGGCGTCAAAGGAGTCGGGGTAATGGTCACGGACACCGCTAGAACATCCCCGCAAGGGGGCTAAAAATGCGAAAAAATTTCATGCCTTCGAGGCCCGATTCATACCATGCCGCGAGCGGAGTGTAGTGGCCTCCGGGAGATTGGCAACTGGTTTACGCAGGCCTTTAGGCTGGCGCCGATATCTGCCTTGCCGTGGCCGCGGATTATGTCCTAACTTGGCGTCGCAAAAGAGGAAAATCCCGTATGACCGCACAAATAAATAAGAGCGTTGCCAAACTGCCTGAAAGCCAAATTCGCCACATTATGGAGCTTGGCCACCGCATGGAGGGCGTCATCCCGCTATGGTTCGGCGAGGGTGATGAGCCGACACCGGATTTCGTCAAGCAGGCGGCGATAGAGGCGTTAAACGAAGACAAAACCTTCTATGTGCCGAACAATGGCGTGCCGGAGCTGCGTGAGGGAATTGCGGCATATATGAGCACGCTTTATGGCCGCGACATTGGCGCTGAGCGCATTACGGTGAGCACGTCGGGCATGCATGGCATCATGCTGGCCTATCAGACGATCCTCGATCCCGGCGATAAAGTGGTGATCGTCGGACCGATTTGGCCGAATGCCGTTCATGCCGCTGAAGTGCTTGGCGCCAGGGCCGAGATCGTGCCGCTGCGTGAGACGAACGGCGAATGGAAGATCGACCTGAATATGTTGTTCGATGCCCTCGGCAATGGCGCCAAGGCTCTGTTTGTCAATTCACCGAACAATCCGACCGGCTGGATGGCCGAACGCGCCGAACTGGAGGCGATCTTCGAATTTTGCCGTAAGCACGGCATTTGGATGGTTTGCGACGATGTTTATGCCCGGCTGGTGTTTGACGGGCGCCGCCTCGCGCCTTCCGTCACCGAGTTGGCCGAGCCGGAAGACAGGGTGATCATCATCAACAGCTTTTCAAAATCCTGGAATATGACGGGCTGGCGCCTCGGCTGGATGACGGCGCCGCCCGACCTATTGCTGAGCATGGCGAAATTGACCGAATACAATATCGCCGGCCCGACCACCTTTGTGCAGCATGCCGGTATCGTGGCCCTGCGCGACGGGGAAGCGCATGTTGCGCGTTCGCGCGCCGCCTTCGAGGAACGGCGAGATCTCGTCTATCGCCGCCTCTCGGCGCTGAACCGCATCGGCATGGTCAAACCGAAGGGCGCTTTTTATGCCTTTTTCTCGGTCGAGGGTGAGAGCAACAGCCTCGCCTTGGCCAAGCGGATATTGCATGATGCCGGCGTCGGCCTGGCGCCGGGAACGGCGTTCGGCGATGTCGGCGAGGGTTATCTCCGCCTTTGTTTTGCCGCCAGTCCGACGCTGTTGAACGAGGCGATGGACCGTTTGGAGCGTGTATTGGGCTAAATGGGCAAAGGAGGAAGGCGATGGCGACGAGCGCGGCAGAGAAGGAATTGGCGGACCGGTTGTTTGCCGAGCATCAGACACGAAAGCCATTCCAACGGCTCAGCGACGCTTTGCGGCCTGAAAGCATGGAAGCCGGATACCGCGTTCAGGATTTATTGAACGCGCGCTATGCGGCGGCGGGGCGTGGCGCCATCGCCGGCTATAAGGTCGGCCTGACGTCGGAGAAAATCCGCCAGATGTGCAATGCCCATGAGCCGATCTCCGGCGTGATTTACCAATCCACCGTGCATCGCTCGCCGGCGGCCCTCAATCTCGCCGATTTCATGCATCTCGGCCTTGAGTTCGAATTGGCGGTGGAAATGGCGCGCGATGTGCCGCTCGATGCGCCGCCGCTCGATGCCGAAAGCGTGCGCGACTATATCGCCGCCTGCATGCCGGCCTTTGAGCTGATCGAAGACCGCAATGCCGACTTCGGCGATTTGGACGCGCTCTCGATCATGGTCGACAACAGTTGGTGCGGCGGCATCGTGCTCGGTGAAGCGCGGCATGACTGGCAGAATCTGGACCTCAAGACCAACCCGGTGGCAATGTCGCTGAACGGCACATTCGTCGAAAGTGGCGTGACCGGTGACGCCATGGGCCATCCGTTCGAATCGGTCGCCTGGGTGGCCGGGCTGCTGGCCAGTCAGGGCAGGCAGCTCAAGGCCGGCATGATCGTCATGACCGGCTCGACCCTGGCGACGCGTTTCCCTGAGGCCGGCGAAGAATACAGCTATGAGGTTGAGGGTCTCGGCGTGGTCAGCGCCTCGCTGTCATAATCCCATAAGCGACCTATACCGGAAGGCACCACCCTCCGGATTGCACTCATGCATTCCGGTAAGGGCGACCGCCCGCCCGAGTTAATACGAGGTAGCCAAGGGTGCGGATGCATCCGCGCGGCACCTGAGGGGCCATACTGAAGTGGAGCGGGTGAGGGGAATCGAACCCCCGTCTCAAGCTTGGGAAGCTTATGCTCTACCATTGAGCTACACCCGCGTGCGGCCCAAAGATAGATAATTTTGCCCCGCCGGTGCAAGCCTGCTGCCCGGGTGATGCTGCCCCGGCGCTAAGCGGCGCGGATATTCTTGAGGAAGGTTTCGACCTCGTGGCGGAGAGCTGCGGATTGCTGCGATAATTCGCCGGCGGCGGTTTTCATTTGCCCGGCGGCGCTGCCGGTTTCCTGCGCTGCCTCGTGGACGCTGGTGATATTTGTGGAGACTTCCTCGGTACCCGACGCGGCCTGCTGAACATTGCGCGAGATTTCACCGGTGGCGGCACGCTGTTCCTCGACCGCGGACGCCACCGACGTCGAGATTTCGCTGATCTCACTGATCATGGTGCCGATGCCTTCGATGGCGCCAACCGCATCACCCGTCGCACCCTGCAGGGTGGCAATCTGGGCGCCGATTTCGTCGGTCGCCTTGGCCGTCTGGTTGGCCAGGCTCTTGACCTCGGAGGCCACCACGGCAAAGCCCTTGCCCGCCTCGCCGGCGCGCGCCGCCTCGATCGTGGCGTTGAGCGCGAGGAGATTGGTCTGGCTGGCGATGTCGTTGATCAACTGCACCACATCGCCGATCTTCTGGCCCGCCTCGGAGAGGCTCTTGACTGTAGCGTTGGTCTTCTCTGCCTCGGCCACGGCGTTTTGTGCGTTGCGCGTCGAATCATCCACCTGGCGGGCGATCTCGCCAATCGACGAAGCCAACTCCTCGGCCGCGCTTGCCACTGTCTGGACGTTGCTGGTCGCTTCTTCCGAGGCCGACGCCACGACAGAGCTTTGTTTGCTGGTTTGCTCGGCCGTCGCAGCCATGGATTCAGCCGTTGCTTCCGATTGGCTTGAGGCGGCGGACACCGCATCGACGACACCTGAGATATTGCTGTCGAACGTGCCGCACAGTTCGTCGATATGCTTGGCGCGCGCTTCGCGGCTCTTGTTTTCGGCTTCCTGCTCGGCCGCCAGGCGCTCCTTCTCAACCGCGTTTTCCTTAAACACCTGAACCGATTTGGCCATCCCGCCGATTTCATCGCGGCGCCCGGCATAAACGACTTCGACACTGCTGTTGCCATTGGCGAGTTCGGTCATGATTTCGCCGAGGCGCTGAACCGGCGTCCCGACGCGGCTGCGGCTGTACCAGAAAAAGCCGACGATCAGCAGCAGCAGAATCGCCGCGAGAACGATCGCCGCAATCGTGGTGAAGGTCTCTGTTTGGCCCAAAATCGAGTAGGTCGCGCTGGCGCTGGCTTCCCGTTGGGCGAGCAGTTCAGCGTCCAGGACTTTCAAGGCATCGAGAGCGGGTCCATCGGATATTTTTACCTGGGCATCGATTTGCTGTGGCGAAGCGCCGCCGAGCGAGAGTTCCTCGATGGCTTCCACCGCATCGCCATATTGGGCAAGTACGGCGGCCAGCGTATCCATGGCGACGCCCTCGCGCTCAGTGATGCCGATCGAGCGGTAGGCGGTGATGGCAACCGTGGCGGCGCGCAGTTTTTGCTGAATCTTGATAATGCGTGGACGGTCGCCGCGCAGGACGAAATTCTTGAACTGGTGAATCTGGCCGCCATAGCCGATGGCATCGCGTAGCGCGCTGAGCTGAGCGGATTTGAGCGCCGGGCCATTCTCGAAGGCGCTCCAATTATCGTTGATTTGCCGCGTCGCGTTGATGGTGTAGAGCGACGAACCGATGACCAGTGCCGTCGCCAGGATGGTAAAGACGACGAAGGCGGTACCCAAGGTTTTCAATTTAATATTGTTTAACTTGGCAAACATCGGATGCTCTCCAGAATCTCGAATAATTGTAATTTTGAATTTGCTGCCGCTCAGCTCTTTGAGCGCAAGATCAAATCGATTTTTTGCTTGGCCACTTCAATATGGCTATAGACGTGGCTCGGCGTCAGGCCCGACAGTTTCTCGCGCTTGTAAAATGGGCTGATGGCGATGCCGGTGGTGTCGGTGCGCACCATCCAGTCCAAGAGACCGTCGAGCACATAGCCGGAGTTGAGAAAAACGTGCCGCGGCGTCACCACAGTACCGGCCTCGACCGGCGCTTCCTCGGCCGGTGGCAGGCCAGCGCGGGCGCGCAATTGGTTCACCTTGGCGCGAAACTGAACCACATTCTCAAGCACATCGCCCGGTTTCTTACCCTCGAATTGCGTCGCTTGAATGGCGCTGAATTGCTGCGCCAATTGATCGTCTCCGCTGGCGACCAAGGCGACGGGCGCCAGCGCCGCGTTGATATTTTTCCACAGGCCGACGACATGGCTCGGTGTCATGCCGAGATCAGCAGCGCGGGCGGTGCCGGTGATCAAAAATACGCACAGAAAAGCGGCAAACAGATGGCGGAACTTCATGGTCGCTTCCTCAAATCCGATTGATTTAGTGCGATATTGCCGGACAGAAGTTTCCATCAACTTAATTGCCGCCGCGTTCATACACCGAGAATTGAATTGCTTTGGTCCTGCGCGTCGCTGTAACGGTATTGCTGTGCTTTTGCGTATCCGCGCCGACCTTATCCAACCGAGAGATAGATGCCTCAATCCGAGCTGCTCCCGAGCCCGACACTCGATCCAGGTAAATTTAAAAACCCCGCGCGCACCAAGGATGGTGCGCCGCGCGCCGATGTGGCATTTGGCGGCTTGCGCACGCTTTGGTTCAACACCGGCACCCTCTGCAATGTGACATGCCGTAATTGCTATATCGAATCGAGCCCGCGCAACGACCGTCTGGCCTATCTGACGCGGCGCGATGTCCGGCAATATCTCGATGAGCTGTCGGATTCGGGCCAGCAAGCCGAGGAAATCGGATTTACCGGCGGCGAACCCTTTATGAATCCCGATATTATCAGCCATCTCAGCGATTGCCTGGTGCGCGGCTATCGCGTGTTGGTATTGACCAACGCCATGCGTCCGCTGTTGAACCGCAAGGCCGATTTGGCCGCGCTCAAGGCCGATTTTGGCGCCAAGCTGGTGCTCAGGATTTCGATCGACCATTATTCCGCCGCCTTGCACGATATGGAGCGCGGCAAGGGTTCGTGGACGCGCATGATGGCCGGATTTACGTGGTTGGTGCAAAACCGATTTGCCCTGAATGTCGCCGGGCGCACCTGCTGGCGTGAGAGCGAGAGCGATTTGCGCGCCGGATATGCCGCCCTCTTTGCCGCGCACGGGGTCGTTCTGGATGCCTACAATCCGGAGCATCTCGTGCTCTTCCCGGAAATGGACGCCACCAGCGACGTGGCCGAAATCACAACCGCTTGTTGGGATATTTTGGGCGTCAATCCGGATAGCATGATGTGCGCCACGTCGCGCATGGTGGTGCGGCGCAAGGGCGCGGAGCGCCCGGCGGTGGTAGCCTGCACCCTGCTGCCCTATGCGCCCGGGTTCGAGCTTGGCGAGACGCTGGGCGAAGCGACGCGCCAGCCGGTAAGCCTCAACCACCCGCACTGCGCGCGCTTCTGTGTGCTTGGCGGCGGCGCCTGCAGCGCGACCGCAAGCGGCGCTTAAGAGGGCGTTCTTCATATCCACCCCTTGACGACGTCGGCGATACATGCTTTTCAGGGGTCTTCGAACGTGGTGATTTGAGCCGACCGGCTTGCGGCCACGTAAAACAAACCGCTAAAAGGTCGAGCCCGTACGAGCCCCGACCTGACCGGCCGGGGTTTTTTATTGGGAAAGGTTCGAGATGGCGAAGAACAGCAGCGGCGGCGGGAAAAATTGGCGCAGGGCAACCCGTCTGGTGCGCGGCGGCACAACGCGCTCTGGCCATGGCGAGACAAGCGAGGCGATGTTTCTGACCTCGGGCTATGTCTATGACGGTGCAGCCGAGGCGGAAGCGCGTTTCAAGGGCGAGGCGCCGGGCTTTGTTTATTCGCGCTTCGGCAATCCCACCATCGCCATGTTTGAACAGCGCCTGGCGCTGTTGGAAGGCGCCGAGGCGTGCAAGGCGACGAGCACCGGCATGGCGGCTGTATTCGCCTCTTTGATGGCGCAACTACGGGCCGGCGATCATGTTGTCGCGTCGCGCGCCCTGTTTGGTTCCTGCCACTATATTGTCAGTGAATTACTGCCGCGCTATGGCATCGAGGTAACGCTGGTGGACGGTACGGACATGGCTCAGTGGCAAGCGGCGTTCCGGCCCGAGACGGCTTGCGTCTTTTTGGAATCGCCGTCTAACCCGACGCTCGAGATAATCGATTTGCCGGCGGTTTCGGCGCTGGCAAAAGAAAGCGGTGCGCGGCTGATTGTCGACAATGTTTTTGCCACGCCCCTGTTGCAGCCCGCCATGCAGCTTGGTGCTGATATCGTGGTCTATTCCGCGACCAAACATATCGATGGCCAGGGACGCTGTCTCGGCGGTGCGATATTGTCTAGTCAGGCCTTCGTTGATGACGAATTGCTGCCGTTCCTGCGCCACACCGGCCCCTCGCTCAGCCCGTTCAATGCCTGGGTCTTGCTGAAGGGATTGGAAACGCTGGAACTTAGGGTCGAGCGCATGTGCGCCAATGCCTTGGCGGTAGCGGATTTTTTGCAATCACGCGGCGCAGTCGGAAAGGTGCTTTATCCGGGTCTTGAGAGCCATCCGCAATACGCGCTTGCGCAAAGCCAAATGAGCGCTGGTGGCACGGTCGTCAGTTTCGATATGCCGGGCGGTAAAACGGCGGCGTTCGACCTGCTCGACCGTCTTCAGCTGATCGATATATCCAATAACCTCGGAGATGCGAAAAGCCTGATTACCCATCCGGCGACAACAACCCACCAGCGTCTACAGCCGGAGGAACGGGCGGCGCTCGGCATCTCGGACGGCCTGTTGCGCCTTTCCGTTGGCCTGGAGGACGCCGAGGACATCAAGGAGGACTTGGCCCAGGCGATAGGCTGAGAAGCCTATACATGTGCTCTGGCACTGGACAAAAGCGCTGCTTGCCACAATATTAGCCGAGCACCGGGCGGGGCCAGACGGCCCCGCTTGAGGTTTCGCGGGTATTGGACGGAAAATGTACCAAAAGCTAACAAATTCGGTTGAAATTACTGTTAATCCATTTTACCTGGACGAGCAATCCGAGCCAGATAAAAGCCGCTATGTCTGGGGCTACCATGTCACCATCCACAACCAGAGCGGCGTGACGGTACAATTACTGAACCGCTATTGGCACATTACCGATGGGCTGGGCCAGATTCAGGAGGTACGTGGCCCCGGTGTGATCGGTGAACAGCCGGTATTGGCGCCGGGAGAGACCTTCGAATACACCAGCGGCTGCCCGCTATCGACGCCATCAGGCATTATGACCGGTTTCTACGAGATGGAAGTGGATGGCGGCGAACGGTTTGAGGCGGTTATACCGACATTTTCGCTCGACGACCCGAATCAGCAAGTGAGGTTAAATTAGGCGGGTGCAATTTTTGCCCATTTTCAAGCCCCTACCGCTTGCACGCGAGCGTATTAGGCGATAAATAAGGCGCGCGCCATTGGCTCACTTAATTCCCATGCCTTATTGCCACCGAGACCTGCGCAGGCGTCTTACCCCGAGATTATTTCGTCCATAGGAGAAGTGTTTTGAGTAAACACGAAGCGACCGATTCCAGCGCGGCGGAAATTTCCGCTTTCGACAAGAATCGGCCCAGTATAGAGGAAGCGCGCGACGCCGTTCGCACCCTTATCAAGTGGGCCGGCGACGACCCCGATCGCGAGGGTCTGTTGGATACGCCCGACCGTGTTGTGCGCGCCTATGAGGAATATTATTCCGGCTATCGCCTGGACCCCGTCGAAATTCTCAATAAGTCCTTCGAAGAGACCGACGGTTATGACGAAATGGTGGTGCTGAAGGGCGTCGAAATCAATTCTCATTGCGAACATCATATGGCGCCTATCGTGGGGCGGGTGCATATCGGCTATTTGCCCGACAAGAGCGTTGTCGGGATCAGCAAATTGGCGCGTATTGCCGAGGTCTATGCCCGGCGCATGCAAATTCAGGAAAAAATGACGGCGCAGATTGCCGATGCCCTGGATCAAGTCATCAAGCCGCGCGGCGTTGGCGTGGTGGTCGAGGCGGCGCATCACTGCATGACCACCCGCGGCATTCAAAAACGTGGCGTGATGATGGTGACCAGCCGCATGCTAGGAACGTTCCGTACCGATCCGAAAACGCGGCGCGAATTTCTCGCGGTGATCGGGCATGAGCTTGGCAAAGCCGTAGGCTAGAATATCGGCAAGCGCCGACCCGCTAGGCGCCCGACGACCATATGTTGGATTTCGTCCACTAGGCTGGAGCACCGCTTGAATGGGCTCGGTTAAGGACTTTCGCCCCATATTCTTTGTCATTGGGGTTCTGCTGACGACGGTCGCCCTGGCCATGATGTTGCCGGCGGTGGCCGACGGCATTGCCGGCAACAAGGATTGGCTCGTCTTCCTGGCGGCCGGTGTTTTCACGCTGTTCATCGGCGTCGCCATGGCTCTCGTGAACCGCACCGGCGAGGCCAATCTGACGGTCAAGCAGGCGTTTATCCTGACCACTTTCGCCTGGGTAATCATTTCGGCTTTCGCGGCCCTGCCCTTCGTTTTCTCCGATCTCGGCCTCAGCTACGCAGATGCCTATTTTGAGGCGATGTCCGGCCTGACCACGACCGGCTCGACCGTGATCAGCGGACTCGACGATGCGCCGCCCGGCATTATCCTGTGGCGCGCGCTCCTGCAATGGCTCGGCGGCATCGGCATCATTGTCACCGCCATCGCCATTCTGCCGATGCTCAGGATCGGCGGCATGCAGCTCTTCCGCGCCGAATCCTCGGATCAGTCGGAACGCGTGCTGCCGCGCACCGCACAACTCGCCGGCGCCATTTTTCTGGTCTATCTGGCGCTGACGATCATCAATGCGCTGGCCTATTGGCTCGCCGGCATGACCGCGTTTCAGGCCATCTGCCACGGTATGACAACGATTGCGACGGGTGGCTATTCGACCTCGGACCGCTCGTTCGGCATGTTCGACAATGCCGCCATTGAGGGCATCGCCATCGTCTTCATGGTGCTTGGCTCATTGCCGTTCGTGCTCTATCTGCATGCCGTGCGCGGCGGCGCCAAGCGCCTGTGGCGCGATACCCAGGTGCGCTGGTTTATGGGCATCGTGCTGGCGGCGCTGCTGGCGCTTTCCGGTTGGCAATGGCTGGCCGGCGGCATGGCGGTGGATGATGCGGTGCGCTATGCCAGCTTCAACGCTATCTCGGTGTTGACCGGGACCGGCTATTCCTCCGCCGACTACAGCGGCTGGGGCAGTTTTGCCCTGCCGGCTTTTACCGTATTGATGTTCATCGGTGGCTGCACCGGCGGCACCACCGGCGGCATCAAGGTATTTCGCTTCCAGGTGCTCTACGCCACGGCACGGGTGCAAATTCACCAATTGATCCAGCCGCATGGCGTCTTTCCGATGAAATATAATCACCGCCCCATACCGGAAACGGTGCCGGGCGCGGTGATGGGCTTTTTCTTCCTGTTCATCGTCAGCTTCGGCGTGCTCGCCATGGCGCTGTCGCTGATGGGGCTCGATTACATCACCAGTATTTCCGGTGCTGCCACGGCGCTCGCCAATGTCGGGCCCGGCCTTGGTCCGATTATCGGCCCGAGCGGCACCTTCCAGCCGCTGCCGGAGGCGGCCAAATGGCTGCTCTCTTTCGCCATGCTGCTCGGCCGCCTCGAACTCTTTACCGTCCTCATCCTGCTGGTGCCGACCTTCTGGCGTGATTAGAGGTTGGCGGGATCCCGCCGTGTGGCGAAGAAAGATTTGAGACGGACAAAGAGGGCGGTGATATCGGCCTGAATGACGAGCAGGATCGGCACCAACACCAAGACGATAACGGTCGATCCCATCAGACCGAAAACGATGGTGACCGCCATGGGTTTCAGGAACTGAGCCTGCAGGCTGGTTTCGAACAAGAGCGGCAACAGGCCGAACATGGTGGTGACCGAGGTGAGGATAACCGCGCGCAGCCGATCGCGCGCGCCGCCCACGACAGCCTCAACCAGCGCCTCGCCGGCGCGCAAACGCTCCTCGATGGCGCGCACCAGAATGATCGAATCATTGACAACAATGCCGGCCAGCCCCAACAGGGCGACAAGGCTAAGCACGGAAACATCGAAGCCGAGAATAAGGTGGCCGAGAATGGCGCCGACGATGCCAAACGGGATCACCGCCATGACGAATATTGGGCGAATATAGCTCGAGAATATGGCGGCCAGGATCATGTATATCGCGATCAATGCGATCCAGGTGCCGAGCTTCATGTCGCCCAGGGTGCGCTCCTGTTCTTCCGCCTTGCCGCGGAATTCGACACTAACGCCATGGCGATGCGCCAGGGCCTGCAGCCCCTCCTGGCGCATGGCCTGAATTATCTGATCGCTGGTATTGACGAGCTCGTCGACCTCGGCCGTGACGCTGGCCGTTCTCAGACCGTCCTCGCGGCGAATGCGGGCAAAACCCGCTTTCTCGCGGAAGGCGACAACCTCCGCCAAGGGAACTTCCTGGCCGCCGGGGCTGAGCAGATAAAGGCCGCGGAAATCAGCTTCGTTCAAGGAATCGCGGGCGTAGAGCACCCGCACCGTAATTTCTTCATCGCCGCGCGCGAAGCGTTTGGCAATAGCGCCTTCAAAGGCGTTGCGAACCTGGCGCCCGACGCTTTCGGTGGTGAAACCGAGTGCGCGGCCACGCGGTGTCACCTCCATGATGGTTTCCTGCTTACCGTAGGGCAGATCATCGTCGACATCGCTGATACCCGGGAAGCGCGCCAGAAGCGTGCGTGCTTCCAGTGCCGCCGCCTTGAGGTCGGAGAGCGACTGGCCACTGATACGGAGGTCGATTTCGCGCCCCGGCGGCCCTGACTGTTCCTCGATCAGGGTGAAACTTTCAGTGCCGGCCATCAGGCGGATTTCGTCGCGCCAGCTACTGAGCAACTGCGTCGTTCGTACGCTGCGGCTGTCGGATGGCACAAGCTCGACCCGCATGCCGGCAATATGGTCGCCGCTTCCCAGGAAGAAATTGTCGGAACGGCCAACCGGCTTGCCGAGCTGGGCCACGCTGATCACCACGAGGTCGCCTTCGCCGCCGGTTAACTTGTCTTCGACGACATAAAGGGCGCGTTCCAATTCCTCCAGCATGGCGATGCTGGTATCGCGTTTGGTGCCTTCGACGAACACCACATTGGCGTACACGGTATCGGATTCGGGCGAGGGAAAGAACACGAAGCCGACCCGTCCGCCGCCCATCAGGCCGCCCAGGAGAATGAGCAGACCCAGGCCAATGCTCAGGGTGAAATAACGCCACGCCACGCAGGCGCGGACGAAGCGCTGAAAGGCGCCGTCGCGAAAGGCTTCGAAGCGCGGATTAAACCAGCGCGCGAAGCGGTTTTCGGCGCGCGGGTCGGTTTTGAGAGCGCCCCTGAGATGGCCGGGAAGGATGAGAAAACATTCGATCAGGCTGGCGATCAGAATGGCAATGATGACCATCGGTATGGCGTAGATGATCTGGCCGATGATATCGGTGACCATGAGGAGCGGCAGAAAGGCGGCGAGGGTGGTGAGCGTTGCCGCGATGACCGGCGCCAACATGCGTTTGGCGCCGGTTTCGGCCGCTTGGGTGGGCGAATCACCGAGCGCGCGCCGGGTCACCGAATGTTCGCCGACGACGATCGCGTCATCGACGATGATGCCGATCGCCATGATCATGGCAAAGAGGCTGACCATATTAATCGACTGCCCCATCACGGCCATTGCTGCGAGCGTTGCCAGCATGGCGACGGGAATGCCGACCGCGACCCAGAAGGCGACCCGTCCGCTGAGAAAAATAAACAGCACGGCGATGACCAGGGCCAGCCCGCTGGCGCCGTTCTTGAGCAGCAGATTGATGCGGTCGTTAATCGCTTCGGCGACGTCGTTATATTGTTCGAGCTTCAGGTTGGCGGGCAGCGAAGGCCGGATGTCGCGCACATATTCATTGAGCAGCGCGGTCTGCTCCAAGGCATCGGATGAGGGCGCGCGTTGCACCTGCAGTTCAATGGCAGGCTCGCCGCCGCGGAAGACAAGCGGATCGTCCTTGTTGAAGCGGTCGGAGATATGGGCGATATCGCGCAGGCGGATTTTCTCGCCATTGTCGAGCGCCCGCACTTCAATATGGCCGATCTCCTCGGCGGTCTTGGCCAGACCGAGGCTGCGAATTTGCTTGTCGGTGCCGCTCGGCACGATGCCCGACGGCAGGTCGAGCGAGCTTTGGCGGATGCTGGCGGCAATCTCCTCGGCTTCAAGGTTCAGCCGGCGCATGGTGCGCGGGCGCAATTCGGCCCAGATTTCCTCACGCCGCGCCCCGGCCAGCCCGACCCGGTCGACCCCTTTGGCGAGCAGTCCCTCGCGTATGTCCTTGGCCAGTGACTTGAGAGAGGCTTCGGGATAGGGGCCGGAGAGAATTAGGCGGCCGATCGGCTCATAGCTGTAAACGCGCTGCACCACAGGCTTCTCGCTGTCGACTGGCAGGGTGGTGAGCTGGGCCACCTCCGATTCCACGTCACCCAGCGCCGCTTGCAGGTCGGTGCCCTGCTGAAACTGAATGGCGACCAGGCCAATACCCTCGGATGATTGCGACGAGACACGGTAGACGCTATCGAGAAAGCGCACCTTGGGCTCGATCACGCCAACAATATTGGCATCGATATCCTCGGCGCTGGCGCCCGGCCAATCGACCGTCACCGTGATCCAATCGACAGTGAATTTGGGGAAAAACTGAGTGTTTAGACGGGCCAGGGAAAACAGGCCGATGACGATCAGGAAGGCCATCAGCAAATTGGCGGCGGTGCCGTGGCGTACGAAGACGCCGATCAGGTCACGCCGGGGCGCCTTCATCTGGATGTAACCTTGACTCCCGGGCCGATGCCGGGAAATCGCGTCGTCGCCACGATTTCACCATGCGCGAGCTCGCCATGCACCAGGACATCGTTGCCGATGCGCGCGACCAATTCGACCAGGCGCTGGGCCAGCCGGCCATCCTCGATGACATAGACCTTTTCGTCGTTATGGAGGGCGCTTTCGGGCAGGCGCGCAACCTGTCGATAGTGCCGGTCGAGCAGGTAGACTTCGACAAATGCGCCCGGCCTGAGGGCGGTTTGCAGGCCCGCGCCGTCAATACGCGCATAGGCCTGAACGCCGCCGCTGGCGGCATCTATTTCCGCGCCGACGCGGGCGATCTCGGCGCGGTATTCGAAAATTTCCGCACCCACACGCCATACGGCGCGCGCCGGGCGGCCGAGCAGGCTTTCCGGCGGTTTGACGAGGCGGCCGAATTCATCATCGCTGAGATGAATCTTCGCTTCGAGATGATTGAGGTCGATCAGCCGGGCGACCTGGCCGTTGACCGGCAGGCGCTTGCCGATGGCGGCGCCGGTTTCGGTCAAAAAGCCGTCGAAGGGCGCGAGCAGGCGGGTGTTGCGCAAATCGCGCCGCGCCCGCTTGAGGCCGACCTCGGTTTGCGCGATCACGGCGCGCTGGCGGTCGCTATTGGCGCGCAGCATTTGCAGATTGCGCTCGCCGAGCGAAACAGTGCGCGCCCGATCATTGCGCGCCAGGCGGGCATCGTCGAGCGCTTTTTCGGAGATGACTTTGTCTTTGGCCAGCACATCGCGGCGTTGCAACTCGCGTTCGGCGATTTCCAACTGTTCGCGGTCGAACGCCAGATTACTCTCTTCGGCCGCAATTTGCGCCTCGATCTCAGCCAGCCGTGCCTCGGCTTCCTTGACCTGGGCGGCGCGCTCGGCCACCGCCGCGTCGAATTCGAACGAATCGATTTGTACCAGAAGGTCGCCGGCACGTACCACGCCGCCGTCGACGAAATTTTCACCGACGGCGGTGATTTGGCCGGCGACGAGATTGCGCATTTCGACGTCGCGCTGGGCGACGATTTCGCCATATGCCAGCAATTCCGGCTGCTGGTCGGCGATCAGCGCCGGGGTGGTGGCGATCAGCCAATTGCGCTCCTCCGGTGCTTCGGGCTCAAGCTGGGGCTTGGTCGCCTGCAGGTAGCCGGCAACGGCCAGGGCTCCGAGGAGAACGAGGACCGGCAGAAGTATCTTTAATATTCTCTGGCGACGGCGCAAAAGTTAAGCTTTTCAGTTATTTCGAAGCTGCCCCTACCAACGCTATATGGGGGATCGGCTGTGTCAATACAACGTTCGACATTCTCTATGTTTAAGTCGCGGCATCGTTCTTGAAAAGTTGGCGGCGTGCGGCGACTATCGCCGCCTGCACCGCAATATTTGGAAGCCGCCGCACATGCCCGACAATCGATATAGCGCCATCGAGATGATCAAAAAGCTGGTCTCTTTCGACACCACCAGCCGGCTGTCCAATTTGGAACTCATTCATTTCGTTTCCGATTATCTGTCGGATCTTGGTGTGGTATCCAATTTGATCCACGATGCGGGCGGTGAAAAGGCCAATTTATACGCCACTATCGGCCCAAAGGATGTGCCGGGTATTGTTCTCTCAGGCCATACCGATGTGGTGCCGGTAGACGGCCAAGCGTGGGACAGCGACCCTTTTGAGGTGGTGGAAAATGACGGCAAGCTCTATGGCCGCGGCACCTCGGATATGAAGAGTTTCATCGCCATTGCGCTCGCCCTGGCGCCCGATTTCGCCACCACAAAACTGAAGACGCCGATTCACCTGGCCTTGTCGTTCGATGAGGAAGTCGGCTGTTTGGGGGCGCCGCTGATGATTGCCAAAATGGATCAGTTCGGTGCTAAGCCGCGCGCTGTGATCATTGGTGAGCCGACCTCGATGTCGGTCGTCAATGCGCATAAGGGGGTGTGCAGCTTTTACACCACCGTGCATGGCTTGGAGCGCCATTCGAGCGAAACCGACCGCGGCGTCAATGCGGTTGCCTATGCGGCGGAGCTGGTGCATTTCCTGAGCGGCATCAGCGACGAAATGCGCGATCAACGGAGCCAGCCCGAGAGCGGCTTCAATCCGCCCTACACCACCGTTCATGTCGGTACCATTCAGGGCGGCACGGCGCAGAATATTGTGCCGCTCCACTGTACCTTCAGTTGGGAATACCGCCTTATGCCGGGCTCGGATGCGAATGAAATCCGCGACCGTTTCCAGACCTATGTCGATGATGTGGTGCTGCCGAAGATGCATGCCGTTGATAAATCGACTGGCATTGAAACGGAAGTGCGCGCCTTTGTGCCCGGATTGGCGCCGGAGGACGGCTCGCCGGCCGAGGCGCTGGTTCTGGCGTTGGCGCGCAAGAACACGACCGAGGTCGTCGCCTATGGCACCGAGGCCGGCCAGTTTCAGGAGGCCGGAAATCCGGCGGTGGTGTGCGGGCCGGGCAGCATTGCCCAGGCGCACAAGCCGAATGAATTTATTGAATTAAGCGAAGTGCGGGCTTGCGAGCAGTTCATGCGCCGCCTGCTCGAAGAGGTGTGTGCCGCTTAGAATAAAAAAAGAGAAGGCCGTCAGGACCGGATGATGCGCTCGGCCGGGAGGGTGATGATGGCGCAGGTGCCTTTGCCGAGTTCGCTCTCAAGCACCAGATCGCCGCCATGCAATTGCGCCATTGAGCGCGACAGCGGCAGGCCAAGCCCGGTACCTTCGAATTTTCGACTCAGCGCGCTGTCAACCTGACCGAATAGTGCAAACGCCTGATCGATATCCTCTTCGGCGATGCCGATACCGGTGTCGCGCACGCGAACGGTGATGCCGGCCTCAAAATCGAATTCGGCGGAGATGGTGACCGAACCCTGCTCGGTGAATTTGACGCCATTCGACAGCAGGTTGAGGATGATCTGCTTGATCCTGGTCAGATCGCCGCGCACGCGCGGAAAGTCAGCCTGAACATTGGTTTCAATCGTGATTTCGGTGCCGGCGACGCGCGGCGCCAAAAGGCGCGCGCAGCCCTCGACGGCGGCGGCCAAATCCATCGGCTGGTCAACCAGCGTAATTTTACCGGCCTCGGCTTTTGAGAAGTCGAGAATATCGTTGATCAGGCCAAGCAAATGAAGGCCACTGTCGTGAATATCGGCCGCGTAATTATTATATTGTTCGTTGCCGAGCGGCCCCAGCACCTCGTCTTTGATGATTTCCGAGAAGCCGATGATGGCGTTCAAGGGGGTGCGCAGCTCGTGGCTCATATTGGCGAGGAATTCCGATTTGGTCCGGCTCGCATGCTCGGCCTGTTCGCGGCCGTGACGCGAGATGGCCTCGGCTTCGAGCAGCTCGGCCTCGCGCTCTTTCATGCGCGTGATATCGATCCAGGTTTCGATCGCGCCGCCATCCTCGGTCATTTCGCAGGACAATTGGACCCAGCGGCCATCGGCCAATTGGTATTCCGTATCATGCTTCGCCAATTTGTGGCTGGCGATACGGTCGGCGACAAAGGCGTCGCGGTCGTCCGGTGGGAAATCAAAAATTTCGCTCTTGGCCGCTTTCTCGATCAAGTTGCGATAATCGGCGCCCGGCGAAATCATATCGCCGCCTGGCGTGATAAATTCCTCGAAGTGAGAGTTGCAGAGAAGAATTTTATCTTCCGAATCGCATAGCACGAAACCCTGCGGCATCGATTCGACGGTGCTGATCAAATTGAGCTGCGCCCGTGTCGCGCGGTCCTCTGCTTCCGAGCGGGCGGTAATGTTGGTGGCGGTGCCCCGGTAGCCGCCAAACTGGCCCGAGCGCTCATCAAACACAGGCACGCCGCTTAATTCGAACAGGCGCGGGGTCTTGTCGGCGGCCAACATCGAATAATGGATGGTCGAGAAAGGCACGCGCGATTCCGGATTGGGGTGCTCCGATCTGTTGGCCTCTTCGAAGCCGTCAAATCGGCCCATATCGAACAAATTGTGGCCGAGGACGAGCTGGGCCGGAATTCCCAGTACGTCGGCGACGCGCGGCGACACATAGGTGAAACAAAACGATTCGTCGATTTCCCATACCCAATCGGAGGTGAGGCGTGCGATATCATCGAACCGCGCCCGGGATTGGCGTTCCGTCCGAATTGCATCTACTTCGCGGCTTTCGTCGAATATGATGCCGGCGATTTCCTGGTTTTGGCCAGTGCTACCGGGGAGTAGCCAATAGCGGCTGCGCAGCGCGGTAATGCCGCGCGAATTTTTATACAATTGCCTGTCTTCAACCGGCCCGCCGTCACGCAGGACGCGCGACAGAATTTTGCCCTCTATCGTCGCCGCCTCGCCGACGTCACCGTGTAGGCTGGGGTCAATTCGCTGGGCCAGAGCCCGATAGGCTGAGTTGGCAAATAACAGTTTCCCGACGCCGTCGAGGATAACCGAGGCGGGGCTGCTCTCGGCCAGGGCATCGAGCCACCGGGACGGCGTGCTGTCGGGCGGAACAGCAGGTTCTTGGTGTTCCAGGTCCTGACGCGAGAAAATCTGATGTACCACTTGCTTGTCTTGGGCGTTAGGCGGTTTTCGAAACTTGTTTTACGGCGAACAAATAATCCGAGCTTCGGCGCCAGCGCTTGAGAATGCGTTTGGCGTCTTCCGGCTTTGTTTTGTCGTAAAGGCTGGATAAGCGTTCTTTTTGGTCAGGTGAAATCTCTTCTTCCCGATCCTTGGCGCGGCGCGATAATTCGAACAATTCGGCAAAGGTATCGGCGCCGACATCGATGGCCCGGCACAACAGGACAAGCGCTTCGCCGCCCGGCTCAAACAGGATACGCCGGAGCAGCTTCAGTTTGAGCCCGGTCAGCTTGCAGAAGGCCGCTTCGAACAGGGAAATTTCGCCCTGACGCAGGGCCTTGATGAGAAAGGCGGGGTTGAGCTCGCCCAAATCCGACAAGCGCTCGATCAATTCATCGGCTTTCGAGGCGGGCGCTAACTCTTCCGTTTTTTCACCGAATTGTTCCGATGTCACGGTCTCGATCGCGTCGTCCAAATCGCCGAGATCGAGATTGAATTTGCCCGAGATGTGTTCGCGCAGCGCGGCGGACACCCACCACGACATGCGCTCGGCCAGCTCCGGCGGCAGATCGGGGCGCTGGACCAGCGGGTTTTGATAGGAATCGACGCGCTTGGATTCGCTCACCAGATAGTCCATTACATGGCGCGAAATTTTCGCGCCGTGATTGTTCAACAGGTTGGCAATGACATCCTGCTCGCCGGTTTCCACCAGCGCTTCAGACACATCCTCGCTCAGATTCTGGCGCATCGAAATGGCAAGTTGATGCTCCATCGTGCGGTGTTTGATGGTTTCAATCAGATCCTGATCCTGCAGCACATTGCTTTCGATCAGGATCGGATGGGCGACCTCATAATCATCGTTGGCGAGCTCGACGATCAGCGCATGTGGCGTGTCGGAGCGCTTCGACAAATTCTCGGCCAGGCTCTTGCGTAGTTTCTTCTCAACATCATGCACCAGGCGGCGCAGGATTTCACTCATCAGCGCCCGTTCGCGGTCGCTGACGCTGCGCCCATTATCCAAAAACATATCACGCATATTTTCGAATAATGTCTGGCGGCCCTCCGAGGATTTATCCTGGGCGAGCGCAAACAGCTCTTCCAAAGTGAGATCTTCATGGTTGATTTGTGGCGCTGTGTTTGTGGCCGGCATAACTTGCTCCAGTTTTCGACGGGGAAACGAACATCGATCGTTCGATGTCGGCTGGCGGCAAGTCACCTTGGTTAAGGTAACGGACGCCTCCAAGCCAACCGATCGGGTGGTTTCTGCCCCATCCAGCGGTTCTTCAGCGCCCATTTACATACATTTACGATTAAGGCTTTACTAAAGTTACAGATTTAATGATATTTTTTTTACATCATTTGCCGCGCCAAGCGGTTAATAGGGGAAGAGACAGCTATGCATAAAGTGGAGTTTTCAGAACAGGTTTTGGCCCGGATTGCCCGCCGCCGTGCCAAATTGCATATGTATAGTGAGCTAGAGGCTGTGCGTACGGCACTGGTCGTGGTCGATATGCAAACGGCGTTTGTTTCCGTTGACGCCGCAGCTGAAATACCGGTCGCCAGGGAAATAATTCCGAATATCAATGCTTTGGCGGCATGCGTCCGCGACACCGGTGGGATTGTGGTGTGGGTGGTCTCGACCTATGGCCCGGGCGAATCGGACCGCTGGCCGACATTTTTCGATCACGTCATGGATCCCGAGCCCGGAACGCGCTTCCGCGACGCCCTCAGCACCGGCGCGGACGGCCACACGATTCATTCCGATATGGATTACCGCGACGGCGATCTCGTCGTCGAGAAAAACCGCTTCGGTGCGTTTATCGGTAGCCAGGGCCGTCTTGAGGCGGCATTGCGCGATCGTGGCATCGACAGCGTGCTGATCGCCGGCACGGTAACCAACATATGTTGCGAAACCACAGCGCGGGAATCGGCGGCGTTGGCCTTCAAGACAATTATGGTGGAAGACGCAAACGCGGCGCGCAATGACGAGGAGCATATGGCAACGCTGGCGACCTTTCTGCAGGCCATGGGCGATGTATTGCCTTGTAGCAAAGTCATGGCGGCGCTCCGGTCGGGCGCGGATACGGAAGCGGTGGATATCGCCAGCTGAGGCGAGTTTGCTTGCCTCCAAAGCGGGCGCGTGGCAAAATTTCATGCAAGCTGAAACCGGCAATAGCCACGGAATAGAGCCGCTCTGTATGTTTTCTCGCCGCACGGTAATTTGCATCTCCCTGGCGCTGATTGTTGCCTCGCATGCTCTTTGGGCCGCGCCTGCCCCGGCGCATGCAAGTGGCGAGGCATCGAGTTTCGTCCAGCGATTGGGCGATCAGGCGATCGGCGTGCTGCAAAATGACGGCCTTTCCCTGGCGGAGCGCGAGGCGCTGTTTCGTGACATTCTGGTTGAAGGCTTCGATCTCAAATTGATCGGCCGTTTTGTCCTTGCACGCCATTGGAAACGGGCGAGTGAAGAACAGCAGACCAACTATCTGCGCGCCTTCGGCGAATTCATCGTGCGCAAATATTCCGCCATGCTGGGTGGCTATTCGGGCGAAGTGCTAACCGTCGTGTCGGAGCAGGCGTCTGGCGAAAAGGATGTGATGGTCCATACCCGTATTGACCGGCCGAGCGGCCCGCCGATCGAGACCTATTGGCGGGTGCGCGGCAAAGATGGCGAGCTGCGTATCATCGATGTCGTGGTTGAGGGCATTAGCATGGCGGTGACCCAACGCGCCGAATTCAAATCGGTGGTGCAACGCCATGGCGTCGATGGGCTTGTTCAAATTCTTGATGCGCAATCCAGTAAATTAAGCGCCACCGCGTCTGCTGAATAATGTCGGAGGCAAGAATATGAGGATCAGTAACTTATTCAAATCCAGCGTGTGCACCGCTCTGTTGTGCCTGCTGTTCGCCGCCTCTGCGTCTGACGCGCGGGCAGATTTTAACACCGGTTGGGAAGCCTATCAGCGCGGAGATTTCTCAGTCGCCTTGGCGGAATGGCAACCGTTGGCCGAGGGCGGAGACACACGCGCTCTGTTCAATCTCGGCACCATGTATGATGAAGGCAAGGGCGTAATTCTCGATCAGCAACGCGCCGTGGAGTTATGGGCGGCGGCGGCCGAGAGCGGCTATGCGCGCGCTCAGCACAATCTTGCCAATGCGTTTATCTCTGGTGCCGGTGCGGAGCGCAATATGGAGCGCGCCGCCCATTGGCTGCATGCGGCGGCGCATCAGGGCTTCGTCAAATCGCAATATACGCTGGGTAAAATGTTCAGCTATGGGCTCGGCGTCCCGCGCGATCAGGTTATGGCATTTGACTGGATTCATAAAACGGCGATAAATGGCAATCGGCGGGCCGAATATAACGTTGGCAAGATGTACC
This sequence comes from uncultured Rhizobiaceae bacterium, assembly GCA_964429775.1. Taxonomy (GTDB): domain Bacteria; phylum Pseudomonadota; class Alphaproteobacteria; order UBA828; family UBA828; genus PTKB01. Next base: position 76,446 of record CAYSDJ010000007.1, on the reverse strand, counting down.
GCGACGGCATCGGCACGGAAGAAGACCTTGAAAAGGCAGTGGACTGGTACCGCCGCTCCGCCGTGCAAGGTTATGCCAAGGCACAGGCCAGCCTGGCGGTGCGTTATGCCAAGGGAGAAGGCGTCGAGCAGGATATGGTGACCGCTTTCTTCTGGATGACCATGGCCGCCGATCAGGGTTTGCCGCGTGCGCTGACGAGCCGCACCAAGCTCGCGGAAGAGATGAGCGCTGCCGATATCGATGCGGCACGCGAGCGCATTGCCGAATGGAAATCCGGCTCCGACTAGTCTTCGCGGTCTGACAGCGAACATGCTGCCCGCCCTCCGCAGCCGCCTTGGCGCTGCCCTATTCCTATTGTTGACGATTACGCTGGTAGCGGCGTTTGCCCTGCCGTCCATTGCCAACGCCGCATTGCCGGCGGGTTTGACGGCTGAGTTTGAACGTATTGCCGGCAATAACCAAGATATTGCGGGCGCCGGCGGGACAGCGGCGGGGGATGACCTTGCCAGCTTGACGGCGCGCGCGGCGCGGCGCGGCGGCGAAAGAGCCATGGCCGCAGCGGTGATTGGCGCCATCGCCGAGATGCCGCTCTTGACGGAAGAGATTGTCGAAGCGGCGATTCGCGCCGCACCCCATCTCGAGACGGGAATTGTCGCCGACGCATCGGCCGCCTTTCCGGGCTTCCTCGCCGCCATTCAAGCGGCGCAGGCACGGGCAAGAACGGTGCTGCCGGTACAGGTGAAAATGGCTGAAACGAAACAGCCCTCACCGGTCGCTGAGCAGGCTTTAAAGCCTAAAACAGCGATCAGCGCCACCCGCCTCGGGCCGGAGGAAATCGACGATCCCCTGGAAGGGCTCAACCGCGCCATCTTTTTCGTAAATGGCGGGTTGGATACGATCTTAATCCGCCCCATAGCCTGGGTATATGGAAATTACGTGCCGCCGTTCGCCAAACAGCGGGTGAGAAATTTTTTCACCAATCTCAATGCTCCGGTGGTGTTCGCCAATGATTTGCTGCAGTTTGAATTTGAGGATGCGGCGGAGACCGGAGCGCGATTTCTCATCAATTCGACGATTGGTTTGGCCGGGTTGTTCGATGTGGCATCGGAAATCGGCCTCGAGCCGCATGAGGCCGATTTCGGCCAGACGCTACATACCTATGGTGTTGGCCCGGGCCCCTATCTCGTGCTGCCACTGCTCGGGCCGAGCACTTTTCGTGATGGATTTGGGCGAGCGGTCGATACCCTTCTGAACCCACTTACCTGGTTGCTTGAGCCGGAGGAGAATCTGGTCATCGCCGGCGCCAAGGGCTTGGTGCAGCGAGAGGAATTATTGGAATCACTCGATGCCGTGCGCGAAACCTCGGTCGATTATTACGCCGCGCTGCGCAGTCTTTATTATCAAAACCGTGCCGTGGAACTGGGTCGCGGCATTGATCCGGAGCAGGATATTCTCGGCACTGAATTCGACGATTTCGAATAGTGCGGCGTCTTCGCTCAGGCGGCCAGCGCCGCAGCGATGGCAATATCCGAGAGGCGCATGAAGCGATCGCAGCTATGGGTCTCTTCCATTAGCCCGGTCGTGAGGCAGACAAATGTAAGATCGCGCTCCGGATCAACCCAAAAGAGATTTGAGCCGGCGCCCATGGCGCCGAAGGTCGAAGGCGAGGCGAGAGCACCGAAATAGGTCGGATGGAAGCCGGAGCCACGAATAAAGAATCCGAATCCCAAATTGGCGGGGAATTCAGGCCAGTCGCGCATGCTGCGGGCGAAGTCATAAAGATTGTTCGGCCTGTCGCCGGTGTGGATGCGTGTCGCCAACGCCAGCGTCGCAGGGGAGAGAATTTCATCGCCCGCATAGGCGCCGCCGAGGCGCAATGCTTCGGCAAAGCGGAAGAGATCCGCCGCCGTGCTGATCACGCCGGCTGACGGCATCTCAGCCTCGGCTGCCGGGTCGAGCAGCATCGCGCCGAGGGCTTCGGCGCTTTCCGGCTCAAACATGCCGGGCTGGCGGTCGCGCGTGACGACCGGCACCGCGCGCGGCAATAAATCGTCGCGCATGCCAAGTGCACTATCGTGCATACCGAGAGGCTTAAAAATATCGCGTGCCATGATATCGCGCAGCCTGAGGGAGCCGCCTTCCAGCCGCCGCACCGCCTCGCCGATCGTCGCATGAGCCTTGATCGGGCTGTAGCTGACGCGCTCACCAGGCGTACTCACCGGCGCCTCGGTGCACACCGTGGCCATGACAGTTTCAAGATCGCCTTGATATTCCATCGCGACATCGGGATTTGTTCCGGGCATGCCGGCCATGTGAGAGAGCAGTTGCGCCAAAGTGATACGTGCCTTGCCGCGGGTGGCAAACTCCGGAATGACGCTGGCGACCGGCGTATCGAGGCTGATATGGCCGCGCTCCACCTGTTGCAGGGCAAGGCACGCGGTCATGGATTTGCTGATCGAGAAGAGGGCGAAGACGCTTGATTTCTCTAACGCGCGGGCGGTTTCGCGCTCGGCGAAGCCAAGTGCGCTGTGCAGCAATACCTCGCCGCCGCGCGCGACAATGACCTCCGCGCCATCATATAAACTCCGGTCGATATCGGCGCGGATGGCGTTCACCAGCCGATCCATTTGCATACCCTCTCCACACCGCGCGAAGGCGTAATTTTATGGCAGCTGGCCAGCGCGTACAAATTTCACCCTCGGGTAAGATTGTGTATGCTGCCCCGGTGTTGAAATTAAACCAGATCGTTGGCAATGCCAGTAGCGGTGAAATGGCGGAGAAAATCCACCGCCTGTCCCATGCCGGCAGCCTTGAAAAAATAGAGTTGAGCGCAGCGGATACGGCGCGCAAGCGTCTGCGCGTGACCACCGACAAGGGCACGGATTGCGCCATCGCCCTCAATCGCGATGTCGACCTCGAAAACGGCTCCGTGCTGTTGTTTGAGGAGAGCCGCGCCATCGTCGTCAGCATGCTGGAAACCGAGTGGCTGCGGATTGCCCCGGCGGATCAGGCGGCAGCGCTCGAGCTTGGATATTTCGTCGGCAATCTTCATTGGCGCGTGCGTTTTGCCGGTGAAATATTGGAAATCGCGCTGGAAGGCCCGGAGCAAAACTATCTCGACCGGTTGGCGGCGCATCTCGAGGATGGCCGGGCACGGCGGGTGGATCATGACTAACGGGCGCACCCTTCTCGCCATGTTGCAGCATGGCGATAGTTTTTTTCCGTCCGGCGCGGTGTCGTTCTCGTGGGGCATAGAAACGCTTGGTGCCGACGGCAAGATCGTCAAGGCGGTGGATGTCGAACGCTTCGTGGCGCATCAATTGCGCGGCCGCTGGGCGACCTCGGATCGCCCCGTGCTTTGCACATCTTTGATGGCGGATGGCGATTTGGAGCAGGTCTTAAGCGCTGACAAATTGATGGAAGCAAACAGCTTGGCCGCTGAACAGCGTGAAGGGTCCAAGCGCATGGGCGCGGCCCTGCTCAATATTCATGTACGCCTGGAAACGTCGGGCGCAAAAGCGTATCAGGCGCGTGTGCGGGCTGGCGAGGCGCCGGGCCATGTCGCGGCGATGCAGGGTTTGCTCTGGCAAGCGCTCGGACTGGACGAAGCGAGCGCCGGCTATATGGCGGCGCACGGGCTCTCCGTGGGCTTGTTGGGTGCGGCGCTCAGGCTTGGCCTGATTGGCCATGTCGACAGCCAGGCAATCTTAGGGCGCCTGCACGAGACCATTGAAGACATCCTGCGCACCGCGCCGCCGCCGCTCGGTGAATTGCACGCCTACGCGCCGGCGGCCGATATCGCCATGATGCGTCACGAAACTCAGGAAAGCAGGCTTTTTTACAATTGATCAAATTGTAGCGGGAGAAGAACAATGAATTTAACCCCCACGGAACAGGAACGTTTGACAATATTCACGGCAGCTCAATTGGCGCGCGAGCACCAGAAGCGCGGCATCGCGCTCAGCCACCCCGAGGCGGTCGCCTATATTTGCGACGAAATTCTCTACTGCGCGCGTCAGGGCAAAACCTTGAAAGAGGTGATGGGTCTGGGCTCGCAATTGCTCACCACGGATGATGTGCTGCCCGGCGTGGCCGAACTGATCCCGGTTATTCACATCGAGGCGATGTTCCCCGACGGCACCAAACTGGTGACGGTGCATCAGCCCGTCCGCCCCGGCGCCAAAGAACAGCCGGCGCGTGTCTCGGCCGGCGAGGTGATCACGCCCGACGGCGAGATCGAGCTTAATGCCGGGCGCCGGACATTGTCGCTGACGGCGACCAATAGCGGCGACCGGCCGGTCCAGGTCGGTAGTCATTTTCATTTTTTCGAAGCCAACAAGGCGCTCGAATTCGACCGCGTGGCGAGCTTCGGCATGCGCCTCGATATTCCCTCCGGCACGGCGGTGCGCTTCGAACCGGGCCAGACATTTGAAGTAAATCTGGTCGAGATCGGCGGACAGCGTAACGTCACAGGCTTCAACAGCCTGACCGAAGGCAATGTGGATTCGGATGAGATTAAGCAGGCGGCAATAACGCGCGCCCGTGAAAACGGTTTCAGGGGGGCTTGAGTCATGGCAAAAATCAGCAGACAGCAATATGCCAGCCTTTACGGCCCGACCAAGGGCGATAAGGTCCGCCTCGGCGATACCTCGCTTCTGGCCGAAATCGAGCATGATCACACGGTTTACGGCGAGGAGTGCTGGACCGGTGCCGGGCGCGTGATGCGTGACGGCATGGCTTATGACGCGCATACCTCGCGCGCCGATGGCGCGATCGACATGCTGGTCGAGAACGCCACCATTATCGACCCGGTGCAGGGCATCATCAAAGCCGATATCGGCATCCGCGACGGCAAGATCGCCGGCATCGGCAAGGCCGGCAATCCCAACATCATGGATGGCGTCTCGGACAATATGGTGTGCGGGCCGAACACCACCTATTACCCGGCTGGCGGGCTGATCGTGACACCCGGCGGGATCGATGTGCACATTCATTTCCTTTCCACTGAACAGTGCGAGAACGCTATTTCGACCGGTCTCACCACCATGATCGGCGGCAGCATGGGGCCGCTTTTCGCCATCGATTGCGGCGGCCCGTGGAATACCGCGCGCATGCATGAGGCATCGGAGAAATGGCCGATCAATTTCGGCTTTTTCGGACGCGGCTCGTCGCATGATCCCGACACCGTTGCCGAGCATCTCGATGGCGGCGTGATCGGCATGAAAATTCATGAGGATTATGGCGCCATGCCGGCAACCATCGACGGTGCGCTCACCGCCTCGCAGGAATATGACTTCCCGGTCATGATCCATACCGATACGCTGAACGAATCGGGCTTTTACGAGGATACGCTGGCCGCCATCAATGGCCGCGCCATGCACATGTATCACACCGAAGGCGGCGGCGGCGGTCATGCGCCGGATATCATCCGCTGCAATGGCGAGCCCCATCTGCTGCCGTCCTCGACCAACCCGACCAACCCTTACACCCTGAATGCCTTCGACGAGGGCCTCGACATGACCATGTCGTGCCATCTCTTGCGCTACGATTTGCCGGAAGATGTCGCCTTTGCCGAAAGCCGGGTGCGGCCGCAAACCATGATGGCCGAGGATGTGCTGCACGATATGGGCGCGATCTCGATGTTCGGCTCCGACAGCCAGGGCATGGGCCGGGTCAATGAGGTGGTTTCACGCTGCTGGCAGTTGGCGAGCAAGATGCGCACGCAGCGTGGTCGTCTTGCCCATGAAAAAACCAAAGATGCTGACAATGAGCGGATCAAGCGCTATGTCGCCAAATACACTATCAACGCGGCGCGTGCTTTCGGCATCGACCAGTATGTCGGTTCGATCGAGGTCGGCAAGATGGCCGATCTGGTGTCGTGGAAACCGGCCTTTTTCGGCATCAAGCCGTTCGGCACCATCAAGGGCGGCTTTGTCGCGCACGGCGCCACCGGAGACAGCGCGGGCAGCTATTTCCAGACCGAGCCGGTGATCCAGCGCGCCCAATTCGGCGGTTGCGGCCGGGCGCCGCAATCCTTGAGCGCCAATTTCGTCCACCAGCGCGCGCTAGATATCGATCTGCCCGGCACTTTGGGCTTGGCCAAGAAAATGCTGCCCATGTCGAGCTTCACCAAGCTTGGCAAGAAAGACATGCTGCACAATGATTTCTGCCCCGATATCCGCGTTGATCCATCGACCTTCGATGTCTATGTGAATGACGAGCTGGCGGCGTGCGAGCCGGTCACCGAGGTCACGCTCGGCCAGAATTATCTGATGCGCTGAGGGAACGGACCTTGTCTCTGGCAATCGAACTGGCCGAACCTCAGCCTCAGGCCGAGCTTGTTTTCACGCGCGCGCCCGATGGGCACACCTATATTTCCCATCAGCGCGTTGGCTATCCGTTCCACATCACCCGGCCGTTCTATCTCGACCAGGTGCCGGAAGGCATGCTGACGCTTTATTTACAGTCGGTCTCGGGTGGCATCTACCGCGGCGAGGAGCTCGCCCTCAGCCTGGAAGCCGAGACCGGTGCGCTGGCTCAGGTAACAACTCAATCGGCGACAATTGTGCACCGCATGAAGACCGACGGCGCGGCGCGCCAGGACATGACAATCCGCGCCGGCGCGGGTGCGCTGTTGGAGTATCTGCCCGACCCGCTAATTCTCTTTCCCGGCGCGCAATTCGAGACCACGCTCCGGGTGGTGGCCGAGGCGAGTGCCACAGTCATTCTTTGCGATGCCTTCACCCAGCATGATTCGGATGAGGCGGGCGGGCATTTTGCCCGCCTGATGGCCGATACCCGAATCGAGCGGCCGGACGGCACGTTGCTCGCCTTTGACCGCTTCGATATCGATGGCGAATTGGGCGAGGCGCATCTCGACGGAACGGCTGAGGCCTATCCCGCGCATGGCACCTTGATGGTTGTCCATACCGGTTGTCCCTCCGAGGATATGGCGGCGGTGCTGCGAGCGGCTTTGGACTCTTGTGAGGGCGTTTATGCCGGTGCTTCGACGTTGCCGCAGGATAGCGGCGCTTGGGTGCGGATTCTCGCCAAAGATGGCTTGGCGCTACGCAATGCGATCAAGGCAAGCTGGGCAGCAGCGCGCTTGGCGGTGACAGGCGCTCCACCGGCCAAGCGGCCCAAATAGGTTAGGAGATTTAAATGGCCAGTCCAGCACAAGCCGGTGCGGTTTCTTCCGCCCGTGTCGGCATCGGCGGGCCGGTGGGTTCGGGAAAAACGGCGCTGATCGAGCGCCTTTTGCCGCTCCTGGCGGCGCGCGGTGTCTCGCTTGCCGTGGTGACCAATGATTTGGTGACCAAGGAGGATGCCGAGCGCCTGCAGCGCGGCGGCCTGATCGCGCCGGAGCGCGTCATGGGGGTCGAGGCCGGCGCCTGCCCGCATACGGTGATCCGTGAGGATCCGACGCTCAATATCGAGGCGGCGGATCTCTTGGAAAGTAAATTCGCGCCGCTCGATTTGATTGTTATCGAGAGCGGCGGCGACAATCTCGCCTCAACTTTCTCGCTCGACCTGGTGGACTATTGGCTGTTTGTCATCGATGTCGCGGGCGGCGACGATATCCCACGCAAAAAAGGCCCCGGCATCGTCCAGGCCGATCTGCTGATCATCAACAAGGTCGACCTCGGGCCCCATGTGGGTGTTGATGTTGCAGCGATGCAGCGTGACGCCGAAGCGGTGCGCGGCGGCAAGCCGGTGATCCTGACGAATTGCCGGACCGGCGAGGGGCTCGATGGAGTTGTGGCGCGCCTCTCGCATGACGTGTTGATGGCGGAGTAAGCGGCCAACATCGAGAGGAATTTGGCATGAAGACCATTCGCCTCACCATGGCCCAGGCCGTGGTTCGCTACTTGATCGCTCAGCGTACGGAGATCGACGGTACGGAGGTGCCGTTGTTCGCTGGCGCCTTCGCCATTTTCGGGCACGGTAACGTCACCTGTCTCGGCGAGGCCTTGCAGGCGGCGCAGGATGAATTGCCGACGTGGCGCGGCCAGAACGAGCAATCCATGGCGCTGGCGGCGATCGCTTACGCCAAGGCAAAGCAGCGCCGCCAGATTATGGTCGCGACCAGCTCGATTGGCCCGGGTGCGGCCAACATGGTCACGGCGGCGGGCGTCGCCCATACCAACCGGTTGCCGGTGCTGCTGATCGCCGGCGATACCTTCGCCAGCCGCACGCCCGATCCGGTGTTGCAACAGGTCGAGCACTTCGCCGATCCGACGATTACCGTCAACGATGCGTTCAAACCAGTGGTGCGCTATTGGGACCGTATCACCCGTCCCGAGCAGATCATCGGATCGCTGCCCCAGGCGGTCGCCACCATGCTCGATCCGGCGGATTGCGGCCCCGCTTTTCTTGGCTTGGCGCAGGATGTGCAGGGCGAGGCGTTTGACTATCCGGAGGTATTTTTCGAACCGGTCATTCACACGATCCGCCGGGTGCGTCCCGATGAGGCGGAACTGGCTGGTGCCGCGGAACGGGTGCGAAACGCCAGGGCGCCGCTGATAATCGCCGGCGGCGGCGTGCACTATTCGTTGGCGGAAAACGCGCTCGCGGCATTCGCCGAGCAGCACGACATTCCAGTGGCGGAGACAGTTGCCGGGCGTGCTTCCTTACCGTGGGACCACCGCTTGAACGCCGGCCCGATTGGCGTTATCGGCAGCAGCTCCGCCAATGCGCTCGCGGCGGAGGCCGATCTCGTGCTCGCGGTTGGCACGCGCCTGCAGGATTTCACCACCGGCTCATGGTCGGCGTTTCAAAATCCGAGCTTGCGCATCGTCGCGCTCAACGCGGCGCGTTTCGATGCAGCCAAGCACCGCGCGGCGGCGTTGGTGTGCGATGCGCGCGAAGGGTTGAACGAACTGGGCGCGGCGCTGGCGGCTTGGCGCGCGCCTTCTGCCTGGGCCGAGCAGGGCGTGCGTGCCAGTGGCGAGTGGAACGCGCTGGTCGATGAAGTGAGCGGGCCGAGCAACGCGACGCCGCCTTCTTACGCGCATGTCGTTGGTGCCATTAACCGGCGCGCCGATCCGAGCGATGCGGTGGTGGCGGCAGCCGGCGGACTGCCCGGCGAGTTGGTCAAGGTCTGGCGCAACCGCTCGATAGGCGCGTTCGACTGCGAGTTCGGTTTCAGCTGTATGGGCTATGAAATCTCTGGCGCCTGGGGGCGCAAGATGGCGGCGCCTGACAAGGATGTTATATCCTTCATCGGCGACGGCTCCTATCTGATGATGAATTCGGACATCTACAGCACCGTGATGACCGGCCATAAACTGATCATCATCGTTTGCGACAATGGCGGCTTCGCGGTGATCAACCGGCTGCAAAATTTTAAAGGCGGTGTTTCGTTCAACAATCTGCTGGCCGATTGCCGCAGCGAAACCGATGCGCGTGTGGATTTTGCCAAACATGCTGAAAGCATGGGCGCCATTGCCGAGACGGTCGACAGCATTGCCGAGTTGGAGCAGGCGTTCGACCGCGCCAAGGCGGCGACGCAAAGTTATGTCATCGTGGTTCGGACCGACGCCTATGAATGGACGCCGGGCGATGCCTGGTGGGATGTGGGGGTGCCCGAAGTGAGTGAACGCGAAGAAGTGCGGCGCGCCCGCGCGCAACATGACGAGGCACGCCAGCAGCAACGGAAGGGCGTTTGAGCGCGGTCTGGACTCGCCGGCCACACGTGCTAGTTTTCTGCACAGTCTCTGACAACAGGCGATAAGGCCATGCCCCATTTCCGATTGATCAGCTTTGAGCTGTGCCCCTATGTGCAACGTTGCGTGGTGACCTTGCGCGAGAAGAAAATCCCGCATGATGTCGACTATGTCGATCTCGGTGACCGGCCGGACTGGTTCGTTGAATTGAGCCCGCTTGGCAAGGTTCCGGTGTTGGAGGTCACGCGTGACGACGGCGAAAAAGTGGTGCTGTTCGAATCGGTGGTGATCAATGAATATCTCGACGAGGTGACAGAGGGCAGCATGCTGCCGGCCGATCCGCTTGAGCGCGCCCATTGCCGCGCCTGGATCGAGTTCGGCAATGCGCTCTTAAGCGACGCGTTTACTGTCACATCGGTAAAGGACGAGGCGGACCTGGAGAAGATTCTTGCCAAGCTCGGCGACAAGCTCGACCGGCTTGAGCGCGAAATTCGAGGCGGACCGTTTTTTCTCGGGGCCGATATGTCCCTGGTCGATGCCGCTTTAACGCCGGCGCTGCAGCGTCTCACCTGGGCAAATGAAATCCATCCGCCGCTGGCCCTCTTCGAGGCACGGCCCAAGGTTGCCGCCTTGTGGCGCGCTTTGGCCGGGCTCGAGAGTGTTGAGGGCTCGGCGCCTAAAGACCTGCGTCAACAGTTCGACAAAATGGTCGGGCGCGATCGCGGCGGCTATCGCAGTATCGTCGGCGCCCGCGTCGCGGCGTAGCGGGAAAACTGTCATGCCTCTTCATCCGCAGGTCCAGCAACTGGTCGATGAAATGAATGCGCTCGAAGAGGAATCGGTCTGGGACCGGCCGATTGCCGAGGTCAGGGCCGAGTTTGACGAGCTGGCCGGCATCTTCGCGGCGCCAGGGCCGGAGGTCGGGCGGGTGGAAAATCTCGAAATTCCCGGCCCGCACGGCCTGATCCCGCTCCGTATCTATTGGCCGGAAGCTAGCGATCCGGCACGGCCCCTGCCGATCTTCATCAATTTTCACGGCAGCGGCTTTGTCGTTCTCGGGCTCGATAATTACGATCATGTCTGCCGCGCGCTCTGCGTCGGCGCGGAATGTATTGTTGTGGGTGTCGATTACCGCAAGTCGCCCGAGAACAAATTCCCCAAGCCGACCGATGATTCATGGGCCGCCACCTGTTGGGTGGCGGAGAATTGCGCCGAATGGGGCGGCGATGCGGCGCGTATCGCGGTTGGTGGCGATTCCGCCGGTGGCGGCATAACGGCCGTGGTTACCCAGCGCGCCAAGATCGAAGACGGCCCCAAACTCGTCTTCCAACTGCTTGTCTATCCGGTCACCGACACGCGCGAGGACACCCAATCCTACAAGGAATTTGCCGACGGTTATTTGCTTACTGCCGATCTCATGCGCTGGTTCTTTCATTGCTATTTCAGCGATGCGGCGGAGAAATCCGACCTTGCCGCGGCACCCTTGCGTGCCGCTGATTTAAGCGGCCTGCCGCCGGCGATGGTCATGACCGCGAGCCATGATCCACTGCGCGATGACGGCGCTGGGTATGCCGAAAAACTACGCCAGGCGGGCGTACCGACCGAATATCTCAACTATGAAGGCTACATCCATGATTTTTGGGTCGCCACGGCGCGCTTCGATATCGCTCCCGAGGCGCACGCCACGGCTTGCGCCGCACTGCGCAAGGCGTTTGGAACGGCGTAACGCTAGGTGCTGATCATTTTTTTCTCGACGCCGACGCCGGCTTCCACGGCGCGCTGATATTCAAGCGGCACGGTGGCCGAATCCTGAATAGCAATACCGGTTGAATCGAACAGTGTAATCTCCGAATTCGAGGTGCGGCCCTCTTTGTTGCCGGCGATGATCTCGCCGATTTCGCCGGCGACATCGGCTTCGGTGATATCACCGTTGGCAAGCGGCATGTTAATCTCGCCGTCTGAGCGGCATTGGCGGATGTCGTCGACGAAGATGCGCGCGCGCTTGGCGATGGCGCCTTCCAATTCCTGATTGCCGGCAAGATCGGAGCCAAGCGCGGCGATATGCATGCCCTCAGAGACATGCTCGTTACGCACCACGATATCGCCGCCGGTTGTCATGGTGACGACCACATCGGCGCCCGGCACCACATCCTCGATATTTGTCGACGGCGTGATGGTGATATCGGGATGGCGGCTTTCTTCGCTCGCCATGAAATTATCGAGCGTTTCCTGGCCCCGGCTCCAGACACGCACCTCGTCCCAATCGAACACGGTGGCGCAGGTCCTGAGCGCGCCGATACCGACATCGCCCGCACCTACAAGCGCCAGCACTTTCGAATCCTGGCGCGCCATCCAGCGCAGCGAGGCGGCGGCGGAGGCGCCGGTGCGCATCATGGTGTGGTAGCTGCCATCGACAATGGCGAGCGGAAAGCCGGTCTCGGGATGGGTGTAGACGAGGATCGAAAAGACGGTCGGCAGATCGAACTTGGCGCGGTTATTCTCGCGGATCGAGACCCATTTGCACGCCGCCGCTTCGTCGACATCCGGCAGCGGCGCCTCGATATAGGAGGGCATGACCTCCCACTCGCCGGGATATTTATCGAGCACGATATGGCCCTTGGGCTCGAGGTAGCAGCGCCCCTCGCCATGGCGGCGGAACGCCATTTCGACGCAATCGACATATTCCGCCGGGGTCAGGAGGCCCATCATATCTGTGCGGCTGAGGATGAGTGTCTTGCGGTTGCGCCAACTTGTTTCCGTCATCATCGTCTCCCTGCAAATATCCGATTTTACCGGTAGCTCGGCCCATGCATCCAGCCGACCGCGACATCGCGCGTGCCCCTGGTCACCGGTGTAACCCGATGCAGCCAATAAGTCGGAAAGATCGCCAAAGTGCCTTTTTTACGCAGCGATTCCTTGTCGATCTCGACATTGTGAAATTCGAGGTCGCCACCGTCATAATCGGCAGAGTCCGAGAGCTGAATGGTAAAGCCCAGTTTGCGCGAGGCGGCGTAGGAACGTCCCATATCGACATGCCAGTCATAGTGGCTCTCCATGGATTCAGGATAGCGCATGAGATAGGGCATATCGTCGGCGACGAACCCGTTCAGCTCGAAACGCCAGCCGCTCGCATTCACATTGCTGATTTCCAGCGAAATTTTATTGAGCGGGGCGCCGGTTTGCTGATTGACGGGCAGGCGCTGCTCAAGGCAACTGCGCACCTTGCCGACAACGCTCGCCTCCCCCTGATCCTCAGCCCGGCCACCGACGCCACCTTCACGCCACTGGCTGTCGATGGCCGAAGCGACAATCGCATCGCAATCCGCCTCGGTGAAATGCATGCCGTGATAAACCAGGGACACGTTGGGGTTTCTAAGCGGCATGCTTGGCAACACAATCACGTGACGCCCTCCTTTCTATTTCAGAATTCGACGAATTCGTCGCTATATACTTTATACGTCTGGCGCTTTGGCTTGTCGCGGTCGGCGGCATCGACATAGCGGATCGAGCGCTCGCCCTTGAGGGCGCGCGGCAAAATCATCACCCGGATGAAGCGCATCGGCGTATCTCCGGTGGCTTCGGCGAAGACCGGCGTGACGCCGTCTTCGAACCATGCCTCCCCGGGTCCGTAATCATGCGCCGTGCCGCCGGTATCGACCCGGATGCCGCCTTCGAGCAGGCAGCGGATACCCGGCCCCTGATGGGTATGGCGGTAGGCGTATTCTCCGGGCGGCAGGGCGACGCTGTCGCAGCGCATCAGCCAGCCATCGCCGATCTCCAAAGTGGTGATCGGTTCGCACAGCAAGCTATTGCCAATGTTCCCGGTACCAATCGGACAGAGCTCCCAGCGCCACAGCTCGGCGCCGCCCGCCCCAGCCGTGCAGGACAGCGGACCGGCGCCGAACCAAGCCGTATCGAGGTTAAATTTTCCCCCCGCAATGACGGCGCTGCCGCGCGCGACATAAAGAATACGATGATGTGCTTCATTCGATTCAAACGCCGAGTTCGGATCGAGCCGGTCGTGCGATAGTCTCAGTTGGTACTCTTTCGTCATTCTTAGTCTATTGGTTCAATTCGTGGGTTAATGGAAATAGGCGCCGCCATCGACGACCAGAGTCTGGCCGGTGACGAAGGCCGAATCGGCGCTGGCGAAATAGACCGCCGCGCCAACCAGATCGGACGGCAGCTGGTCGCGCTGCAAGGTGCGCGCTTGAAGGGAAATGTCCTTTAGCTTCTCAAGCTGCACCGGATTGGCCATCACCCCGTCCGAGAGGGTAAAGCCCGGCGCGATGCCGTTCACAAGAATATTGTTGCCGCCCAATTCCTTGGCCAGAGATTTGGTGATGGCGTTGATGGCGCCTTTGCTCGCGACATAGTGCAGCAGGTAGGGCACGCCTTTGAACGGTGTGCCGGAGGAAAGGTTGATAATCCGTCCGCCGCCCTGGGCGCGCATCTGGGCCACCACCGCCTTGCAGCAGAGAAATGTGCCGATCACGTTGACGTCGAGAATTTTACGCCAATCATCGGCGGATTGTTGCTCGAACGGCTGCGGCGTCAGGCTGGAATAGATGCCGGCATTGTTGATCAGCACATCGATGGCGCCGAACGCCTCGATACATTCCGCCGCCATGCGGCCGGTCTCCTGCTCGGAAGAGACATCGCAGGCGACGGCGCGCGCACTGTGGCCAGCCGCGGCCATTTCCGCCGCCGCTTCCGCCGCCCCGGCGCGGTCGGCGATAACGATATTGGCGCCGTGTGCCGCCAGGCCTTCAGCCAAAACACGGCCGATTCCCATGGCGCCGCCGGTGATAATTGCCGTTTTTCCATCCAGTTTCATATGCTCCCCCGGTTTTGTCTTTATATCAGCACATTTAACCTTCCTTAGCACACCTTGTGCATAGTCGTGCAGGTAAGGATTTAAACCGCCACCGCTGTGGTCGGTTAATGCGGCTTTGGTAGTCCGAAAATGATGCGAACGCGCCTCCATTCCGCCCTTCGAGCGGGCCCTCTATATCGTCTCGGCCGTGTCTTTCGCCCGGTATTTGCCATGCTTGTGGCGCTCGCTCTCAGCGGCGGTGCGGGGCAGGCTGGTGATGCGCTGAAGGGCGAGCTCCATGTGGTGGGGTCGCATGATTCCGCACGCATTGAGCGCGTTGAATTCAATTATGACGGCCAGAACTTTAAAGTGGCGCGCTCGCGCAAATCCCATGATTTGCACGGTGCCGGCGATGTTCAGCGCCGTCTGGACAGCCTGCGCAGCCCAAAGAGCAAGAAGCCGCGCCGGCAAATACAGCGCGTCACCAGCGATGCGAGCGGCATCTTCAGCGTGCCGGAGGAAAGCACTGGCGCCGTTCTCAGAATCGAAATGGAGAGCTGGGAGGATGTACCGCACCGGCCTGAAGCCCCGGAACTGCAGCCGATCGGCGGTGTGCTCACGGGTGACGATGTTTCGCTCAGCCATGTCGCGGTCGAAGCCGATGGCAGCGCCTATTATTTTGCCGAGGATGACGCGGCCGGCGGCACCTTCGGAGAGATCGACCTGGAGACCAATGCGACGACGCGGCTACTCGACGGTTTGCCCGCGGCAGAGGATGTTGTGGATGACCCGCTGAGCGGCGAATTCATTCTCATCGGCGAGGCGGAAATCGCCCAGATTCAGCCGGCGCCCGAGGCGCATATCGTCTCGCGCCATGGCGTGGCGCCGGGCGAAGCCCTCGAATCCGGCGCGGTCGATGGCGATGGCCATCTGTTTGTGCGCCGCACGGACGGCGAAATTGTCTTTGTCGACTACAGCGTCAGCGGCCGTATTGGCGCGGCGGAAAACTTCACCGCCGCCGCCCGGGTTGGGCCGCCGCCGGCCGAGGACCGGCAAGGCGCCGCGCGCGACGATGGCTGGCATAATGCCTTGCCCTGGTTCGATATTTTGGCCGGACTGGTGGCGGCCCTTGCCCTGATCGCTGTTTATCTCTTTTTCCGCGCCATGAAAAATCGTCGCGCCCGCGCCGGCCGAAGCGGCAAAAAAGACAATCTCGGCGGTGGTGGAAGTCGCGGCGATGAAATCGTTTATTCGCGCTGGCCGGAGGATTGGTCCGAGCTCAAACGGCTGGTCGCCAGTATGAGCGCGGCTGAGTGGACGGAGCTTGGCGGCCAACTCGACAAGAACCCGCGCATGTTGGATGACGCCCGCGCCCTCATTCGCTGGCCGGTCCAGGGCGGCATGTCGGAATTGCGCGGCGGGCCGGCGTTTGGCGCCGCGCTGGCCGGTTTCGCCCGGGGTGGGCGATGCGCTTGAGGGCGTCTTGCGCGCCTCTCTCACAGCTGGTCTTCAAGACGGTGCTGCGCCGCCCTCGCTCGCCATCATGGCCTATGAGGAGAAGGGTGAAATACACTTTATTGCGCTCCACTCCGGCGCTGACGGAGAGAATAACGCCGCCGCACATTTGGCCGGCGCGGCGCTGAGGGAGGCCAATCAATCAGCCGCGCAGGAAGGTGGCCGAGCGTGGGTTGAGCCCGAGGAGGGCGGCCAGGTTTGCCGCTTTACGCTGAGCGGGAAAAGCTCAAAATCGGCGCGTCGGCGCGCCAAGAAACGCTCCGGCTGGCGCCCGGCACAGCCCAAGGCGGTGTGGAACATGCGCTCAGAAGGCGGCGACGGCTCACGCTACTAGCGCCCCTGAATTAGTCCAGGCGATAGAATTTAACTGCGTTGTCATGAAAGAGGGCACGTTGCTCGTCCTCGCTGAAGGCGGCGACGATCTCTTTAAACGCAGCGTAGATCTTCTCCGCACCGCCATGCAGCGCCACCACCGGCAAGTCGCTGGCAAACATGCAGCGCGCCACGCCAAACCACTCAATGGTATCGAGGATGATGGGGCGGAAGCTCGCCACCGTCCAATCATGGTCATAGGCGCAGAGGTCGGAAATCTTCACCGCCACATTGGGCGCCGCCGAGAGCGCCTGCATGCCGTCGCGCCAGCGCGCCATGCCGGCATCATCGCGGTCCGCCGGGCTGCCGGTGTGGTTGAGGATAATCTGGATGTCGGGGTAAGCGCGGGCCAGATCGAGGGCATCTCCGAGTTGGCTCGGAAATAGCATCATGTCGAAGGACAGCGAATATTTGCCGAGCAGGGCGTAACCGGCGCGCCACGCTTCGTCGCGCATGAGATCGTCGCGCTCGTTAAAGTTAAACACCGGATTGCTGTGCCAGCTGATGATCGAGCGGATGCCGCGCACCAGCCGGTGCTCGCATTGAGCGGCCAGCACATCGTCCGCATTGGGTTGATCGAGCGGCGCCGAGGCGACAATGCCGTTCGGCATGCCGTACTGCTGGTTGAGCGTCTCCAGCCAGCGCGTCTCAGCCACGGGGTCGTCGCGGTTTCCCGCGCCCTGAATGTGAACCGTTTTTACCGGATCCACGCCGGCCATATCGGCGCGGTAATCGGCCGGCAAATAATCGCGCGCCAAGGGTTCCGGGTCGCCGAAGACCATTTCCTTTGGCCGTTCCGTGGTGAGCCAGGGGTACCAGCCCGTGCTGAGATCCCAGAGATGGTGGTGCGGATCGATAATGTCGCCTTGGTACATGCGTTGCCCTTTCCGGCCGGTGGATTTCGCTACCGGCGTACAGGCTAGCGCCGGCATGCGCCATCCTCAAGTACACGAAGTTTATTGGAAATTTTATATAATATTTATGTAAATATAAAGAAAAACAAAAGTAAAATGTCTTTTAATATTAAATGAATTGTAAGATGTATTGTATTAAAACGAGTATATTGTTTAATTGTGACGACTGAACAGGTATCTAATGTTTAGAGATCGACGCGGTAGCATTACTGTTTACACGGCGCTCTTTCTGACCGCCGGCGTTTCCGCCGGCACGCTTGCGGTTGACGTAGGGCGCATGTCGGTGTTGCGCAGCGAAATGCAAAACACGGCCGATGCGGCGGCGATGGCCGGCGCGGTTCAGCTCGACGGGCGGGACAATGCGCGCGCCCGCGCACTCGATGTTGCCACCAACGCAGCCCAGGGCTGGAGCGCCATTCCATCTGGTGGTGGCGATCTGGACGTTGCTTCGGTGGTTTATTATAGCGCTCTGGAGCCGGTTCCGGTTCTTGCCACGAGCGACGCGGATGCGGTGTTTATTGAGGTCGAGTTGGAGCCGAAACAGGTGGAGATATTGTTTCAGCCGCTACTGAACGCCGTCTCAAATACCACCTCATCGACCACGAGCAGCCTGGGCGCCATTGCCACCGCGCGGGTCGACCCGTTCATCTGCCATGCGCCGCCTTTGATGATGTGTGATCTGAGTGAGGTCGATGCCAGTCTTGATCTCACGAGCACGGCAAATGCCGGACGGCAGGTGCGTCTCAAGGAGGCGCAAAATGCCGGCGGGCCGCTGGCGCCCGGAAATTTCGGCCTGCTCGCATTGCCCGACGGCAGTGTCGGAGCCAAAGACATTGAAGGCGCGCTGGCGGCGGTCGAACCGGAGGATTGCTACTCACTTGACATCACCACGGCGACGGGCTCGAAGACGCAAAAAGTGCGCGATGGCCTGAATGCCCGCTTCGATGTGGGTAGCGGATGGCCCTATCCCGCACCCGACGTCATTAATTATCCGCGTGATGACACGCTCATTGCCGATTCGGCAGCGCTTGCCGGTGACGGTGTGTGGGATATCAGCGGCTATTGGCAGGATAAACATGGTGTTGCGCCGCCGCCAGCACTGGCCGATGCTTCGCGTTACCAAGTCTATCTCTACGAGCTCGGCCTCGAATTCGCGCGCGATGGCAGGCGGACCATCTATCCGGTTGAGGAAATCCTGCCCGAAGGGTTTACGCTGGTCAGTCCCGATGCCGCCGATATTCCGGTCGCGCTCGATCCGGCCAATAGCGACAATCCTGATTTCGACGGCGTTGCCACAGGCGAAATTGCTGAAAACGGCCCCGCCCGGCGTCTCGTTCAGGTGCCGCTGCTGCAGTGTGTCGCGCAAGGCATTGGTGGCCACGCCACCTATCCGACGGATGGCAAATATATTGAGTTTTTCATTACCGAAACGGTTGGCGAGCCGCCCGAAGCGGCGATCTATGCCGAGGTGGTGCGCCCGCTAACGCCTGCCAACAACCCGGATTTTCACGCCAATGTACGCCTGGTTCGCTAAGCTGCTCAGCCGCCTGGCGGCGTTTGCGCGCGACCGGCGTGGAGTGGCGGCGGTCGAAGTAGCCGTTGTGATGCCGATCCTTCTGCTGTTGTTCAGCGGCCTGATCGAAGTTGGCCGGGCCTATGAACAGGCCAATGCAGTGGAGAAGGGCTTACGCGCCGGCGCCCTCTATCTTGCCCGTACCGACGACCCGGCGGCGGCTTCGGCGCAGGCGACCGCATCCGAATTGGTGCGCACCGGGCGGATCGGCGGCGACGCGCCGTTTCTGGCGCCCGGTTGGGAGCAGGGCAATTCGGTACTCGATATCACGCTCGGGAATTTCGTTCTCGGCGAGCAGAATCTTCCGGTGATTCGCATGGCGGCGGAAGTCCCGTTTGAGCCTTTGGTTCCCGGCCTCGCCGCGAGTTTTGGGCTTGACGATTACACCATTCGGCTCAGCCATGAACAGGCCTATGTCGGCCTTTAAGTTGTTTCTCCGTTTATGTTGGCGCGAGCGGCAGGGCTCGATGACAGTGTCATTCGCGCTTGTTGTTCCACTTATCGCGATAGTCAGCGTCGCCATATTGGAATTTGCCAGCGCCAGCCTCGATTACCACCGCGCCGGTGAGGCGACGCTACGCGAGCGCGAGCGTGAGCAGGCGGAGAAAATATTCGCCAGCGAGAGCGCCAAGGACGAGCTCGACGTGTCGCACAAGATGCTGCGCCAGCTTGAACAGAGCTGGTACAATTACGTCCAGGCGGGCCGTTTTAGCGGCGTTTAGTCAAACAACTAATCAAACGTCACCGGCTTTTTCGCACCCACCCGGGTCCAATATTTTTCCGGCACCAATTCGGGTTTCTTATAAAACAGCCAGCGGCACGGCTTGGCCGCATCGGCATCGTAATCTGTCACCCAGAGTGGATAGCCGCCCCATTCTATGGGAAGGATTTCATTGACCGCGCAGTGGGTGCAGTAATAGGGCACACCCGTTTTGCCCCATGACCAGGGATGGCCCTCCTGGGTGACGCCGAAATCATAAGGCGGGCCGAGACGCGAAGGCGTACCGTCCACGGGGTCGCCGCGCCGCATGCGCCCGCCGCTGCCGCACGGGTCCATCACGATGGCGAATTTTTCCGCGTCTTCCGTGACCGTCAATTCGCCGTCCTGTTTGGCGCCGGAGCGGTGCGCGCGCATCATCTCGGCGGTGAGATCGACCTGGGTTTTAACCGGCAGCTTGGTGAACGCCTTCCAGGTGCGGCGCAGCATCCATTTTTCCTGGGTGGCGCGCAACATGGAGTAGACCTCGGCCTCGCCGAAGCGCTCGGCGATTTTGCTCAGCATGTCCCACATCCAGTCGCAATAGAGGTCGTGCAGCGATTTAAACTCGTCATGCGCCGTTCGGGTGAGGTCTTTGGCTTCGTCATAGCGCCCGGCGTCGATCGCTTCCTCGGCCAGCACGTGGCTTGGTTTGCCGAGCGTTTTCGCATCGTCGGTGCGTAGCAGGCGCCCGGCGAAGTCGCTTAATTTGAGCACATCGCTCTCCGGCTCAATGCCGCGTTGTCGCGCCAAGAATGGTGACAACCGCTGCCGCCGCGTCATGGCCGATCCAGCCGCCGCCATTTTCGGCGAGAGCAATGCGCGCGCCTTCGGCCTGGCGCGCGCCGGCCCGCCCACGCAATTGATCGGCCAATTCGACCAGCTGTGCGGCGCCCGTTGCGCCGATCGGGTGACCCTTGCTGATCAGCCCGCCGCTTGGGTTGATCGGCATCGCGCCGCCGAGGCTGGTGCGCCCGGAGCGTAGCAGGGCAACCGCCTCGCCGGGCGCGCACAGACCAAGCTGTTCGGAGAGGATGAACTCCGCCGGCGCCGCCGCATCGTGCAGCTCGACGACGTTCAAATCCTCCGGTCCAACACCCGCCGCCTCGAACGCCGCGCGCGATGCTGCCGTTGCCACCGGCGGCGTTTTCGCGTCATCGCCCTGGCCCGAGCGCATTTCGCAGGCGAGAATTTCGACCGGTAACATCTCGCGCCGCGCCGCTGCCTGCTCGCTCATCACCACCAGGGCGGCGGCGCCGTCGCCGATCGAGGAGCACATCATCAGGGTGATGGGCTCGGCGATCATGCGGCTTTCGAGCACCTCTTCGAGATCGACATCGGCGCGGAACTGGGCGATCGGATTAAGCGCGCCGGCATGGCGCTGCTTGACCGAGACACGGGCAAAATCTTCCGCCGTTGCGCCGGTGGTTTCCATATAGCCGCGCGCGACACTGGAATAGAGATCCATGAAGACCGAGCCGGTGCCGGCGCCGTCGGGTGAAATGCGCGCCTTCAGCGCTTCGAGCTCGTCCAGATCCGCCGCCGCCTCGAGCGCCTTGATCGGTTTCGAGCGGTCTTCATTGCTCATTTTCTCGGCGCCAATCGCGAGCGCGATCTCGGCCCGCCCCGAGGCGACCGCCATATGGGCAAGGTGAAAGGCCGAGGAGGAGGAGGCGCAGGCATTTTCCACATTGACGATCGGCTTACCCAAGAGGCCACTGTTCCTAAGCGCCACCTGGCCGCGCACGCATTCCTGCCCGTTCAGGAGGCCGCCGGCGGCATTGCCGAAAAACACCATGTCGACATCGCTCGTCTTTACCGACGCATCGTGCAGCGCATCGCTGACGGCACGTTCGGCCAGCGGGCGCACGCCCGTCTCCATGAATTTACCGAACGGCGTGATACCGGTTCCGCCGATGAGAACTTTACGCATGTTCAAATCTCCGCTTCATATTTTACGCGCATGACCTGTCCAGAACCGCTCCCGGACCTTACGCTTGAGTACCTTGCCGACGCCGCTGCGTGGCAACTCATCCCAGAATTCGACCGATTTCGGTGCTTTATAAGCCGAGAGCTTATCTTTGCACAGGGCAATAATCTCTGCCTCCTCGGCGGCCTCGCCGGATTTAAGCTCGACCACGGCCTTGACCGCCTCGCCCCATTTCTCGTCCGGCACGCCGATCACGGCGCAGTCCTGCACCGCCGGGTGGCTCCAGATCAGGCGCTCGATCTCAATCGGGAAGACATTCAGCCCGCCCGAAATGATCATATCCTTTTTGCGGTCGACGATATAGACGAAGCCGTCTTCGTCCTTGTAGCCAATATCGCCGGTATGGTGCCAGCCATGCGCGCGGTTGGCCTTGCTCGCTTCTTCGTCGCCGTAATAGCCGAGCGAGACAAAGGTGCCGCGCACCACGACCTCACCCCATTCGCCTTGGCTCACAAGGTTTCCATCATCGTCCATCATCTCGACTTTGACAAAAACCGGCGGCCGGCCGCAGCTCACCAGGCGGCCTTCCTTACCTGGCGTGTTCAGCGCTTCGAGATGATCGGCGGGCGAGAGGATGCCGATGGTGCACGGGCATTCGGCCTGGCCGTAAATCTGTGTCATGCACGGGCCGAACAGATCGATCGCCTGCTTCACCTTGTCGGCCGACATCGGTGCGCCGCCATAGACGAGATAATCCATTTCGGAATAATCGAATTCGCGTGCGCGCGGATGGGCGAGCATCATGTAGATCAAAGTCGGCGGGAGGAAGGTGTGCGTGACGCCGTATTTATGCATCGCCTCAAGAACGATGAGCGGCTCAGGTTTCGCAACACACACCAAGGTGGCGCCAAACGCCAGCGCCGGCCAGGCGAAAACGCCGGCGCCGTGCGACATGGCCGAGGCAATCAGAAAGACCGGGGGTTTCTTGATCGGCATATGGGCATAGACATTGGCGCACCACGCCTCCCAAGTGAGGTTCGACCACATCGCCCCCTTGGGCTGGCCGGTGGTGCCGCCCGAGGTGAAATGGCTGATCACCTTGTCGCGATAATCGGGCAGCTCGGGCGCGTGCGGCTCATATTCGGCGATGAAATCGAGGAAGTAGGGATGGCTCAGCCCCACCTTGTCGAGGCAGATGACGTGTTTCAGTTTGGGGCATGCCGCCTTGATACGCTCGATCTCGCCCTCGAAGTTGGAATGGTAAAATAGCCATTCCGCATCGCGGTCGTTGATGACATAGATATTTTCATCGATCGAGGCGAGCGCCGCGAGGCCGACCCAGACGCCGCCAGCGCGCGCCGCCCCGACCCAGGCTTCAAACGCCCGTGCGCCGTTGGGGCTGAGAATAGCCACCGTGTCCTCGACCTGAAGGCCGCCTGCGATCAACGCGTTGGCGGTGCGGTGGCTGCGCGCCGCCACCTCGCGGTAGCTATACGCGCCGCTCGCGTCGATCAGGCAGGCGCGCTCCGGATAGTAGCGCAAGCCGCGTTCAAAATAGTCGATCAGGCGCATGGGCGGTCTCCGAAAAATGGCGCTTCCTTTCTATTGCATGCGAACCGCCAGCGCTATAGTAATTCAAACAAATGTTCACTTGGGAAATGGCGAGGCCGTGATGGATTTTTCCCTTTCGACTGAGCAGCAGGAAATTCAGAATCTTGCGCGCGAATTTACCCGTGCTGAGATTGCGCCGGCGCAGCTTACGATGGACGAAAACCACGAATTTCCCTATGAGCTGTGGCGCAAATGGTCCGATCTCGGCATGGCCGGCATGCTCATTCCGGAAAAATATGGCGGCAGCGGCATCGACCCGCTGACCTATGTCCTGGCGCTCGAGGAAGTTGCCACCGAAAGCAACACCTTTGCTTTGATATGGCAGGTGCATGTGCTGGTTAGCGAAATGTTCCGCAAATTTGCCAGCGAGGAGCAAAAGGATCTCTGGCTGCCGCAATATGCCGAGGGCGAAAAGCTCGCCGCCTTCGCGCTCACGGAAGCCGGTGCGGGTTCGGATTCCTACGGCATGACGACCAAGGCCGAGCTTGAAGGCAATCAATGGACGATCAACGGCAACAAGATATTCATCAGCAATGCCGGCACCGAAATCAGCGACGGCACCGTGTTGATGGCGGTGACCGGCACGCGTGACGATGGCAAAAAGGAAATCTCCTCTTTCATCATCCCGCAGGACGCCGATGGCTTCAAGCTTGGCCAATCTTTCAAGAAGATGGCCTGGCACGGCATGGATAACCGCGAATTGGTATTCGAGGATTGCCGTATTCCGGCCGGCAATATCATGGGCGAGCGCGGTGCGGGCCTGCGCCAGGCGTTGGGCGGGCTCAATCTTGGGCGCATCGCATTCGGCGCCATCTCGACCGGGTTGACGCGCGGCTGCCTCGAGGAATCGCTCGCCTATACTAAGGAACGCGAGCAATTCGGCCAGCCGCTTTCGAACTACCAGATGACCCAGGCCAAACTATCGAACATGGCGTGCGGCATGGAAGCATCGCGCCGTCTTACCCATTACGCCGCCTATCTGTTCTCGAACGGCATGGAGTGCAAAAAGGAAGCGGCAATGGCCAAGCTGTTCAGCACCCAGCGCTCGACCGAAGCGGCGATGGACGCATTTCAATTGCATGGCGGCTCGGCCTTCATGGAGGATACCAAGGCCAACCGCTTTTACCGCGAGGCGAAAATCCTTGAAATTGGCGAGGGCACCAACGAAATTCAGCAACTCTATATCGCCCGCGAGCTGGGCTGCTAGGGGATAACAACCAATGAGCAAATTGGACCAACAGACGGTGCTCGCCATGCACCGCACCATGTGCCGCATCCGATATTTTGAGGAGGCGGCCTCGGCCAAATATAAAGAAGGCGATCTGCCCGGCTTTATTCATCTGTCGATCGGCCAGGAGGCCTGCGCGGTCGGCGTTTGCGCCACCCTCGAATCCAGCGACTACATCACCAGCACCCACCGCGGACACGGCCACTGCTTGGCCAAGGGCGGCGACGCCAAGCGTATGATGGCCGAATTGTTCGCCAAAGAGGCGGGCTATTCGCAAGGCCGCGGCGGCTCGATGCATATCGCCGACGTCTCGGTCGGCATGCTCGGCGCCAATGGCATTGTCGGCCAGTCGATGCCGCTCGGTGTCGGCGCCGCCCTGACGGCGCAAGTAAAGGGCTCGGGCGCCGTTGCGGTGGCGTTCTTCGGCGAGGGCGCGTCGGGTGCGGGGGTGGCGCATGAAGCCATGAACATGGCGTCCCTCTGGCGCCTGCCACTGGTATTTTTCTGCGAGGCCAACCGCTATGCCGAGCTTTCGCCCTATGAAACCCATGTGCCGCTCGCCAATGTGGCCGACCGCGCGCCGGCCTACGACATGCCCGGCGTCACCATCGATGGCGGCGATGTTCTGGCCGTACATGAGACCATGACGGAAGCGGTGGCGCGGGCACGCGGCGGGCAGGGGCCGTCGCTGATCGAGGCCAAGACCTATCGCTGGCACGGCCATTATGAGGGCGACCCAGAAGTCTATAAGCCGGACGGCGAGACCGAGGCGGAGAAGAAGGGCGATCCGATCCTGCGTCTTGAAGCGGTGCTGAAAGAGAGCTTTGGAGTCGATGACGCGGCATTGGCGGCGGCACACGCGGAAGAGAAAGCCGCTATCGCCAATGCCGTCACTTTCGCCGAGCTGTCGCCTGATCCCACGCCCGACGGTCTCACGGCAAATGTCTATGCCGAAGCAGGAGGCGCGTGATGGCCAAGCTTAAATATTATCAGGCCTTCAACCGGGCGCTCAGAGAGGAAATGGCGCGCGATGAGGATGTCATTGTGATGGGCGAGGATGTTGGCGAGAGCGGCGGTATCTTTGCCCAGACGCGCGGCCTGCACGGTGAATTCGGCGGCACACGGGTGCGCGATACGCCGATCGCCGAGAACGGTTTCGTCTCGGCTGCCGTCGGCGCGGCGATGACGGGTCTGCGCCCGGTGGTCGAGATCGGCTTCGAGGATTTCCTCACCTGCTGCATGGACCCGCTGGTCAATCAGGCGGCCAAGGCGCGCTATATGCTGGGCGGCCAGGTATCGGTGCCGCTCACCGTCTATACCTTCGGCTCGGGCGGTGTGAATGCCGGGCCGCAACACTCGCAAAGCCTCGGCGCCTGGTTCGCCCAGGTGCCGGGCCTGAAAGTGGTGACGCCGAGCACGCCGCGCGACGTGCTTGGCCTATTTAAATCCGCCATTCGCGATGACAATCCGGTGCTCTGCCTCTTTGCCAAGCGCCTGATCGGCTCGTCCGGCGAGGTGCCGGAAGATGGCGAGGATTTTACCCTGCCGATCGGCCGCTCGGAGGTGCGGCGGGCGGGCGGCGACATCACGCTTGTCGGCGTTTCGACCATGGTGCGTGCCGCACTCGGCGCGGCCGAGAGTCTGGCCGAGGAAAACGGCATCGAGGCCGAGGTGATCGATGTGATGAGCCTGAGCCCGCTCGATTCAGGCACCATCACTGATTCGGTCAAGCGCACCGGGCGGCTCTGCATCGTGCATGAGGCCCATGCACCATGCGGCATCGGCGCCGAGATCATCGCCCGTGTGGCGGAAGGTGCGCATGGCGCGCTGAAGGCGCCGCCGCTTCGAATCACGCCACCGTTTGCGCCGAGCCCGTTTGCGCCGGCGCTGGAAAAGGCCTATCTGCCGAACGCGGCGCGCATCGCCGATGAAATCCGCGCGCTGTTGGCCTGACCATGGCATTTGAAACCATCCTCTACGAGGCCGGGGACGGGATTGCGTATATCACCCTCGATCGGCCGAAGAAATTGAACGCCATGAACGCGCGGTGCATTGCTGAGATGCGCGCCGCCCTGGCCGAAATCCGCGCCGATGATGATGTCCGTGTGGTGGTCTTGCGTGGCGCCGGCGAGCGTGCCTTTACCGCCGGCGCCGATATCAGTGAATTGGCCGATAAAACGCCGGGCGAGATGGAGGGTTATAACCGCGAATGGCTCGCCCTGTTTGACGATATCGAGGGCCTGCCCAAACCGGTGATCGCCTCCATACACGGCTATGCGACGGGTGGCGGAACGGAGATGTCACTCACCTGTGACTTCGTCCTTTGCGCCGAGGATTGCAGCTTTGGTCTCAGCGAAATTAATATCGGCGTCATTCCAGGCGCCGGCGCTGCGGTGCGTCTGACGCGCTGGATGGGCCGCCTGAAGGCCAAGGAAATCTTGATGCTCGGTGAGTTTGTCTCGGGCAGTGAGGCTGTCCAATGCGGCCTCGCCAACCGCGCCGTGCCGGCGGTGGAACTGCCTGGTATCACGGCGGAATGGGCAGCCAAGCTCGCCACCAAAGCGCCGCTTGCGCTGGCGGCGGCGAAGGCCTGCGTCAATGTTGGCGCTGAGGCGGAGATGCCGGCGGCGCTCGAATATGAACTGCGAGAATTTCTCAGACTGTTCGACAGCGAAGACCAGAAAGAGGGCATGAACGCCTTCCTCGAAAAGCGCCCAGCCAAGTTTACCGGCCGCTAAAGGAATTCCCGAAGATGAGAGTAAAAGTAAAAGTGCCGCGCCTCGGCCTTACGGTCGAGGACGCCATCGTCATGGAATGGCACAAAAAGGTCGGCGACAGCGTCGAGGCCGGCGAAGTGATCGGCGTGATCGAGGCCGACAAGGCAACCGTCGAGCTCGAAAGCCCGGCCACGGGCACGGTCACCGAGATTATCGGCGAGATCGGCGAAACCTACGAGGTCGGCGAGCCGCTCGCGGTGTTGGAAGTTTGACAGGAATTGAAATTATGTGTGGATGTTGGTTGAGGCAATCAACACTTGTTCGATGAAATCGAGGCGGTCCTGACCGAAGAACATCTCCGATCCAGCGAAAAATGTTGGCACGCCGAAGACGCCGCGATTGACCGCTGTTGCGGTGGCACTGATTAATCCGTCCTTAATGGTTTGCGCTTGAACGCGGGCGAAGGTTGCTTCGGCATCGAAGCCGGCGGTGGCAAGCGCCTCGGCCACCGCCGCTGGATCAGACAAATTGCGTGCCTCGGCCCACATGGCGTTAAATATTGCCGCCACATATTCGGCCTGCCGGCCTTCCTCATCGGCGACCAACGCGCCGCGCATCAAGGTGAGCGAGTTGAATGGCGCGTTGGGGTGAAAATCGAGCGCGATGCTGTGGTGCCGGGCGATGCGCGGCAAATCCACCTCCATCATGTAGGCCCGCTTGACCGCTACCCCGGCAGGACTGGCGTTACCGCTCAGCTTGAAGATGCCGCCGGCCAGGACGGGCCGCAGGATCAATATGGCGCCTGTACGCTCTATGATGGCGGGCAAACGCGCGTGCGCGATGTAAGAGGCTGGACTTGCGACATCGAAATAGAATTCCAGACGATCGGCCATGCGGCGCCTCAATTCACCAATCCGGTGGCGGTCATAGCCAGCAGGATCGCCAGGCCGGCAACGGCTTGCAGTGTCGCACCCCCGGCCAGAAGCGTGACGGTTTTGCTCTCGGCACTTGTCGCTAGCGCATCCCTGCGCACCAGCCAGTAGAAGCTGTCGTTCGGCAGAATCGCGACAAACGATCCAAGGCAAATCGCCAAAACGGCGGCGATCGAAGGCAGGTTCGAGGCCGCTACAATCGGTGCGGCAACCGGTGCGACCGCGGCAAACGTCGCCATGCTGGAGCCCTGGGCGATTTTAAACGCCGCCGATAGGGCGAAGAGGCTGATGATGCCGAGCATTCCGGCGTCGGCCGGAACGAAATTGCCGATCGGCACGGCCGTGGTCAGCACGTGGCCAAACGCGCTTGCCGCGCCAATCACAAGCAGCAGCGAAGCGGTTCGGCGAATCGCACTGTCGATGCATTCCCGGCGCTGATCGCGTGGCACGCTACAAAGCGCCCAGCCCGCCGCGAACAGCAGGGCGCCTTTCGGGTTGGTGAGGAAATCGAGCAGCGGCAGGGCAGAAAAATCAATCAATCCTCCGATGATTAGGAGCAGTGCCAACAGGGCGAAGGGCGCGAGGGCGCGAAGCAGTTTGCCTTCCTTAATGGTTCCCGGATCGTCGGCACCATCCTCTGTGGTAGCGCCGCAATGGCGGCTCGCCCACCACATGCCGACAACCCAGACCGGGATGAGCAGAGCCAATCCGTATGCCATGAGAGATGTGTCGCTGACGCCCAGACCGGTGGCGACGATAAGTGGGCCGGCGGGAAACAGAAGTTTGAATCCGGCATAGGAGCCGAACGCAACGGCAAGGCGGCGCCGGCCGGCGACTGGTGAGAGAGCGGCATAGGCGGTATCCGGGCAGACCATGCCGGCGCCGGCAAATGGCGAGGCAATAGCAGCCAATCCGGACGCCGCGCCGGAATTTTTCCGGGCCAGAGCCGCCGCAAGAGTAAAAGACGGCAGCAGAATAAGGGCAAATTCGCCAAGCGCACGGCCCCAACCCGTATTGAAGACGTTGATCATTTGTGGCGTGCTCAGGCCGCCGGAGAAGCCCAGCACGAGAGCGGCGGCAATCATCCAGATTACGAGCGGCCAATCCAGTATGGCCTCCCATCCGCGGCGCTGAAATGTAGCTATCGCAGGCACCTTGACATTGCTCCGTTCTTAAACGTTATACTCATGGTATGCATGCCTAACTTCATATAAAAACTAATTTTATGGAGTATTTATCATGAGTATTTCTCATGCTAAGAAGCGCCTGCCTTCGTTGCGTGCGATTTGCGCCCATGAATCGGCGGCCCGTCTAGGCAGCTTTACCAAGGCTGCGCACGAACTGAACGTGACGCAGGGCGCGGTGAGCCGGCAGATCCTCGAGCTCGAACAGCAACTCGCGGCCGAACTGTTCATTCGGAGCGGCTCAAAATTGAGATTGACGGAAACGGGACGCGCCTTTGCCGAGGACACAAGACGGGCGCTCGGTATTTTGCGCGAAGCCGTGGCAAATGCGCAGGACCATCAGGAAACAGGCTTTGTGACGCTCTCGATGCTGCCCTCCGTGGCGGCAAAATGGTTGGCGCCGCGTCTTAGCCGCTTCATCACGCAGCATCCCGGCGTTGATCTCCGCGTATCGGCGTCACGCGATCTGGTTAACTTTGAGGCTGAAAGTATTGATGCCGCAATCCGCTACGGAAAAGGACATTGGCAGGGGCTCAGCGCCGAATTGCTCGGTGGTGAAACCGTATTTCCGGTTTGTACTCCCGGCTATGCGGATCGTCTTGGATTGACAGATTCCGCCAGCCTCACCCGCGCGACGCTTCTTTACGCCGACATAGAGGAGGATTGGATTGCGTGGTTCACCCGGGCGGGTATCCCGAGCGATAGGGTTCCGAGCGGGCCCAGGCTTGGCGACGATGCCGCCAATTTGCAGGCAGCGATAGAAGGTCAGGGTGTCGCCCTGGGGCGGTCCCGCTTGGTGGCCGATGATTTGGCGACCGGCCGGCTAATCGCACCATTTAAAACCGAGCTGCCGGCATCCTTCAGCTACTGGTTTGTCACACCCGCGCGATCAACTGGTTCGCGGAAATTGACCGCCATTAAGGCGTGGATTCAAGCTGAATTTGGCAAACCCGGGTGACAACCGGCTTGATGAGTAATTTGCCGCCAAAGTAAATTCTTTCTTCAATTCTCGCGATGCGCGGGGCTTTCGACGTGAGCCGCACTCACCGTGCCGGCGTCTTCCTTAAGCAATACGATCATACGCACGCCGAAATAGGCTGCGAGGCCGAGAAAGATATGCCAGAAGAAATGGGTGCCGAAGGGGATGGTATCGCACACCCGGAGGTCGAGGCTGCGCAGGCCGATGGCAAGAACACCGGCGCCGATCATGGGCAGCGCGAACTTGAAGGCGTGGCGCTTGCGGTACCAGGTGGCGACCACCAGCCCGATCGCAATCGCCGCCAGCACCAGCACGCCGGAAAGCGGTTTTATGACGCCTGATTCGGGCGGGATAAGTATTGTTGCCGCGATAAACAGCGCCACCACCACCACGCCCCAGTAGCGCGCGCCGAGATAATAGAACCAGAACAAGACGATGGTGATGACATAAACGATGCCCGGCGCGGCATCGAGTATCAGCATCAGGTCGGTACGAAGCGCATGCCAGGCAATGCTGCCGAACCCGGTGAGGATGGTGAGGACGGCCAAGGCATAGGCGACACGGCTGCTCTCGCGCCGGCGTATGAGATAGATCAGCGCCAGGCCGCCAAGCAGGACCGGCGCCAGGCTGGTGAGCGTATTGACGGGCTCGTAGGGGAATTCGCCGAGCGGGTTGAGGGTGGTCTCACAATAGACCGGCTGTTTGCCGTGCATATGCAGAAGTTCTTCCCGGCAATTTGGATTCGAAACGGTTTAGCGTTTTATAGGTTGCGGGTCAGCAATTATTTACAAATCAATGCGCGGTCATGCCGCAGGTGACGCGGCGCCGATTATTTGGCTCAATCGCTGCGATTTGAGCAGATTGATGGAGAAGGAGTCCGCGTATGCCACCGGTTCAGGTTTCTTATTATTCCGATGTTTTGTGCGTCTGGGCCTATGTTGCCGAGCGCCGGATTGAGAAATTGGTCGAGACATTCGGCGATGAAATTTCGGTCGATGCGCATTTTTGCTCAGTGTTTCCCGATGCCTGGGGAAAAATCGAGCAAAGATGGGGCGAGCGCGGCGGCTTTGAAGGCTTCGGCAAGCATGTCAACGAAGTTGCGCTGAAGTTTCCCCATATCGAGGTTCATCCGCGCCTCTGGCACGACAATCGGCCGCGCACCTCTGCCAGCGCGCATCAGTTTATCAAGGCGGTTGAGATCATCGAGCGCGAGGCCGGCGGGGATGGCGCCCGGCCCGCCGCCTATCTTGAGCGGCTGTCGACGCGCGCTGCCTCGGCCCTGCGCCATGCCTTTTTCACCGAGGCCAAGGATATTTCAAACTGGCAGGTACACACCGAAATCGCCGCCAACCTCGGCATCGATTACGCCCTGGTGGAGGAAAAAAACCATTCCTCCGAAGCCGTTGCCCAGCTCGCGCTGGATTATGATTTGAGCCAAAAGCAGGGCATCGCCATGAGCCCGACAATAATCATGAATGAAGGCCGGCAAAAGCTCTTTGGCAATGTCGGCTACCGGGTGCTTGAGGCCAATGTCGGCGAATTGTTGCGCAGTGCACCGGAAGACGAGGCGAGCTGGTGTTAGACGGTCCGTTCGGGCGTCACAACCTCGCTTGCATCCTCTTGCTCTTGCCCCGACAATGCCGCCGCAATGAGCGGTAAATCCGATATTCCCGAGGCCGATTGGGCGTTCCCGACCGAGGTTCGTTTCGGCCCTGGGCGCGTCCGCGAGCTGCCCGATGCCTGCCGCGCACTCGGCATGGCCCGGCCCTTGCTGGTGAGCGATGCGGGTATTGCCGCGCTGCCGATGACAGCGGACATATTGGATTCATGCCGGGCGGTCGGGCTTGGCGTTGCACTTTATTCCGATGTTCAGCCCAATCCGGTCGAGCGCAATGTGATCGACGGCGTCACCGCCTTCAACGGCGGCAAGCATGACGGGGTGATTGCCCTTGGCGGCGGTTCGAGCCTCGATGTCGGCAAGGCGATCGCCTTGATGGCGGTGCAAAACTATCCTCTGCGCGAGCTTACGATTGCCAGTTTTCAGGATTTCACCGAGATTCAGTCAAAGCTGGTCAGTGACGGCTTGCCGCCGGTGATCACCGTGCCGACCACATCGGGCACGGGCTCCGAGCTTGGCCGTGCTTCGGCCATCATCGACGAAGACAGCCGGACCAAAAAAGGCCTCTTTCACCCGGTCATGATGCCGGAAATCTGCCTCGCCGATCCGGAGCTGACGCTTTCATTGCCGCCCGCCGTTACGGCGGCGGCTGGCTTCGACGCCTTGTCGCACTCCCTTGAGGCCTATTGCTGCGCTTTTCCCCATCCCTTTGCCGATGGCGTGGCGCTTCAGGGCATGGCGCTGGTAAATGAGGCGCTGGCTGCAGCTTACCGCGACGGCAAGGATTTGGATGCACGCGCGCGCATGATGATGGCCTCGCTTGCCGGCGGTACCGCCTTTCAAAAAGGTGTCGGCGCGGTGCATGCCTTGAGCCATCCCCTGTCGTCGCGCCACGGCATCCATCACGGCCTCGCCAATGCCGTGCTGATGCCCTACGTGCTGGCTTTCAACATGCCGGTGATCGAGGCAAAGCTCGCCGCGCTGGCGCGCTATCTCGATCTGGCGAATCCCTCCGGCCAGGCCATAATCGACTGGCTGGTGGACTTGCGCACCGAATGCGATATTCCGCACCGTTTGGCCGGATTGGGCATTGCAGAGTCCGATGTCGATACCCTGGCGCCGCTCGCCGCTGCCGACATTACGGCGGTGGAAAATCCGGTTGCCGTGGACGCGGGCGATATGGCGGCGCTCTACCGCGCCGCGCTGGCTGGCGATCTCAGCCATTGAAGATCGCCTTGGGCGGTATTATCTCCCAAGGGTGCACTGATGACGTCTGATCGGAATTGGGAGCCTCATGAGCGAGAAAGTCGAACGCCGGCTGGCGGCGATCCTGAGTACGGATGTGGTTGGCTATACCCGCCTCATGCACGCCGATGAGGAGGGCACGCTCGAGCGTTTTCGCGCCCACCATAACGAGCTTATCAGGCCCAAAATCGACGCTCATAACGGCCGCATCGTCAAAATGCTGGGCGACGGCCTGCTCGTCGAGTTTGCCAGTGTGCTTGATGCGGTGCGCTCGGCGACCGAGATTCAACGCGGCATGGCGGCGCGCAACGCCGGTGTGGCCGAGAGCGAGCGGATCGTTCTTCGTATCGGCATTAATCTTGGTGATGTGATCGTCGAGGGTGACGACATTCATGGTGACGGCGTCAATGTTGCAACGCGCATGCAGGAGATTGCGCTGCCGGGCGGGATTTCGGTCTCCGGCGTGGTCTATGACAGCGTCCGCGATAAGCTCGCGCCCGGCTTCGAAAACCTAGGACCGCAGCACGTCAAGAATATCGCCGAGCCGGTACGTGCCTACCGCGTCGTGCTTGACCCGGAAGCCGCCGGCATGCGCGAAGCGGCACCAGAGGTCTCGAGCACGGCCAATATTCGCGCGACGGACCGCCTGCTGGTGGTGATGAGCGGCATCCAGCGGCAAGGCTCTTGGCGGGTGCCGAAAAAACTGCGTGTGATAGCGGTGATGGGCGGTATCGATCTCGATTTCCGCGACGCCGTGTTCGGCCCCGGTGTCACCGAGGTTCATGTCACCAGCGTGATGGGCGGGATCGCCGTCATCGTGCCGCCCCATCTCCAAGTGGTGTGCGAAGGCGCCAGCGTCATGGGCATGTTTGAAGGTATGGATCAGGGCACCAGCCGGTGGGATCCGGAAGCGCCGCTATTGCGCATTACCGGAAGCGCAATCATGGGCGCCCTCGAAATCGCCACGCGGCCGCCGGGCGCGAAGATGAAAATCGATTCCGGCGCCCATGTCGGCCAGATCGGCGAGCGCTAGCGGCAGGGCGCAAAAATTAAACCAGGCGGGCGGCGGTGATGATTTCGCCGCGCCAAGCATAGAACGCGAGCAGAGGTTGCTCCAAGGTGCGCATGGCGTGGGTGACGTTTGGCCCGTGCCATATGAACGTCGCCGGCGGATGGCGTTGCCAAGGCTCATCGGCGCGCTGCCATTCGGCCTCGCCGGCCAAGACCAGATAAACTTCCTCCGCCGGGTGGCTGTGCGGCGGATAAAGTTTGTCCGGGCCGATCAATAACAGGCCAAGCGCCGCATCGGTGCTGAGCGCCATGCCGCCGGGCCCAACGAGTTCGGCATAGGCGTAATCGGCGATAAAGGCGCGCATTTTTTCATCTGCGACATAGTTGGGGTTCTGCAGCCAATTGAGGCGCTCGGCAATCGCCGTGACGGGCGCAACGAGATTTGCCGCCGGTCCGCGCATCCCGAGAGTGAGGACGGTGGCAAGGTGGTGGCAAGCCGCAAGGCGGCGCGGTTCCGGCGGCTCCGGATTTACCGGCGCCGTCCCGGCGTGGTGTACGATTTCGGCGAACAGGCCGGCTGCGCTGCTGCCTTCTTTCGCGCTCTTCGCACACAGGTTACGCGTCGCGGCGAGCAATTCTACAAGTGCGGCGTCATGCGCCATCCGCTTGGTCCAATATCTACCGACTCTGGAGAGAGGATAGCGTATTTAGGTCGACGGCGCGCTTCCTTCAGGCGGAGACGAAGCGCAGGGTTTGCCGCTCGACCATCG
The DNA here is from genome assembly GCA_964429775.1 of uncultured Rhizobiaceae bacterium. Lineage (GTDB taxonomy): Bacteria > Pseudomonadota > Alphaproteobacteria > UBA828 > UBA828 > PTKB01. Next base: position 41,609 of record CAYSDJ010000007.1, on the reverse strand, counting down.
CGCCGCGCATGATTTCCGCAAGGTCCGGCTTGTCGCCATCCGCGAAGGGTTGCAGATAGCGGCCTTCGAAAAAGACCTCGAGCGGGTCACCGTCGAATGGATAAGGCTTAAGGCTATAGGTGCTGTCGCCAAGCGGTTCGATGCTGACTGAGACATCCATATTCACATCCATCGGGACATTGGCGAATGTGGTTTCCTCGCGCGCGCCTTCCGGCGTGAGGTTGAAATAGAGCGCCAGCGTATCGCAGAATTGCAGCAGCTTGTAATTGGCAAAAGCGCGTGCCTTTTCAGCCCACTCGGCGGTGTCCGGATTCTCGTTGAGAGCCGAAATCAGCTTGCCCTGGCGCACCAGTTCGCCTTCCAGCATGCCGTTCATTTCGTCCTGATATTCTTCCTCGATAAAATCGACCAGGATCTTGTCCGACAGACCATAGCGCCCGTTATAGAGCCCCCAGCTGTGCATGCTCGAGATCAGGCCGCAATAGGGGTGGAGCTTCTCGTTATAGTCCGGCGATTTACGGCTGGTGGCGAACAGTTTTGAGCGCGGTGTCGCCAAAACGTTGTAAGGCAGCCTGGTTTCCGGGTCGAGGCTCGGATTTTCATCGTCTGCCAGCCAGCCATTGTCGTGGCAGCGGATGACATCAATAACCTCGTCGCGTGGAAACGGTTGCTCGAATTTTTCATTGCCGAAATGCTCGGCGAACTTGCCGCACAGCGCGCCATGTTCGGTCTGTTTGATGACGAATTGCGGGCTGTCCTTGCCGCCGTCGGCGGCGCTCTGAAGAATCATTGCATACCTCCCGGCGCGGGCGCGCATCGGTTTTGATGCGCATACACAACGCCATTTTTGCGCCATGGTTCTGAGGAACGGCGCGAGCGGCAATGATTTGGATCAAACGGGTGGATGATCTCAGTGTGTGAAGGGCGCCCTAAAGCTGCGGCGAATTGAGCACCATCATTTTCTTGATTTGCATTTCCTCCATGGTGTGGTGGATGCCGCCGGTGCCATGGCCCGAATGTTTAAGACCGGTAAAGGGCATCCAGTCGACGCGGAAAGCGGTGTGGTCGTTGAGCATGACCGCTGAGCCGTCGATGCGCTTATAGACCCTGAGCGCCGTGTCCATGTCCTGGGTGAAGACGGCGGCCTGGAACGAAACATCGAGGCTGTTGGCGCGCTTGATTGCCTGGTCGAGCGAGCGCACCGGATAAACGCAAACGACGGGTCCGAACACTTCGTTCCGGCTGACCCGTGCGTTCTTCGGCGGGTCCCATAGGACGGTCGGCGCATAGCAGGTTTTTGACAGGCGTTTGCCGCCGACCAGCACCTTGGCGCCGCCGGCCTTGGCTTCCTCGACCCATTCCGCTACCCGGTCGACCTCACGCGGGCGAATGAGCGGGCCGACCTCTGTTTTGGCCTTGGTCGGATCGCCGACCTTCAGCGCCTTGGCCTGTTTGGCGAGGCCGTTCGCCACTGACTTTGCGATCGAATGGTGGGCGAAGATGCGCTGCACCGAAACGCAGACCTGGCCGGCATGATAGAAGCCGCCCTTGGCCAAGAGCGGCAACGCCCGTTTGACATCCGCATCCGCCGCCATGATAACCGGCGCGACGCCGCCATGCTCAAGCGCGCAGCGCGTGCCGGGCGCCAGCTTGGAGCGCAGCATCCAGCCCACCCCGGCGGAGCCGATAAAGCTGAAAAAGCCAACGCGCGGATCGGTGACGATTTTTTCCGATACCTCGCGCCCGGCGGTGACCATCGGCTGGCACCATTCATCGGGCAGGCCCGCTTCGCGCAAGATCTTGACGAAGCGCATGCACGAGAGCGGCGTATCCTCGCTCGGCTTGACGATCACCGGGCAACCGACGGCAACAGCCGGGCAGACCTGATGAACAATTAGATTGAGCGGATGGTTGAAGGCGCTCACCGCCGTCACCACACCAATCGGCTCGAGGCTGGTGAAGGCCAGGCGGTGCACTGAGGAGCGGGAGATCCCCATCGGGATTTCCTCGCCCGCCTGGGTCCTGAGCGCCTCGATGCAGAGCTTCACGCCATCGATGGCGCGTGCCACTTCATGCTGTGAATCGACCAGCGGCTTGCCGCCCTCGCGCGCAGATTCAATGGCCAGATAATCAGCCCGCTTGGTCATTATCTCGACCGTGCGCTCCAAAATATCGACCCGCTTCCACGCCGGCAGCCAGGCGTCGCGGTTGCGGTAGAGTGCGTAGGCTGTTTTCAGCGCCTGCTCGGCCGCAGCCGCGTCGGCAGTCGCCACACGGCCTATCATGCGGCGGTTATAAGGGGATAGGATGTCAACCGCAGGCGAACCACTCTTCGCTCCCGGCACCATCAGTCCATAGCGCTCTGCCATTGTCACACTCCTTGGTTTGTTCCCTGACCGGAAACGTACCTTGAGGGTGCGGGCAGCGACAAGCCCAGTGCCGGACTCAATTATATTTTATCGCGAGAATTTCGTAATTGCGGGTGCCGCCGGGTGCGTTGATCTCGATCGCATCGCCTTCCGATTTGCCAATCAGGGCGCGCGCCAGGGGCGCTGAAACGGAGAGCCGCCCCTCATTCACATCGGCCTCTTCGGCGCCGACAATCTGATAGGTGCTTTCCTCTTCGGTCTCTTCATCGACGACGGTCACGCGGGCGCCGAACTGAATGCGGTCGCTCGAGATATTGGATATGTCGATCACTTCAGCCAGGCCGATGGTGCTCTCTAAAATGCTGATGCGCGCCTCGATCATGCCCTGGCGGTCCTTGGCGGCATGATATTCGGCATTCTCCGAGAGGTCGCCATGTTCCCGCGCCGTGGCGATTTCACCGATGATGTAAGGCCGTTCCTTGTTTTTCAGACGGCTGAGCTCTTCCTTCAGCTTGGCATAGCCTTCGGGCGTCATGGGGTGTTTTTCCATAGTCCTTGCCTCGTCTCTCAGCCGTATCGCGCCTTACCGCGCCGCTTGATCAAACACCAATAGAACACCTACCGGCAGCTGCAGCAGCCGGGCGGGTATCCGATTAAAACTGCCGAGGGACTATGCTTGCTGTCCGTCGGAGGTCTGAGAATAGGACTGCAGGGTTTTAACTTCAAGGCCGCCGCTTGTCAGCGCGGCAACGGCGCGCAGCATGGCTTGGCTACCGGCGGTGGTGGTAAAATAGGGAATCTTGTGTTCCAGCGCCGAGCGCCTGAGCTCAAAACTGTCGGCAATCGCCTGTGCGCCCTCTGTGGTATTGACGACAAGCTGGACGTCGCCGTCCTTAATCGCATCGACAATATGCGGGCGGCCCTGATGCACTTTGTTGATTGCTTTGACCGCGACGCCGGCTGTTGCCAGGGCCGTGGCCGTGCCGTCGGTGGCGATCAGGCGGTAGCCGAGGGCTGTCAATTGCGCCGCGATTGCGCAAATCGCCTGTTTGTCCTGGTCGCGCACCGAGAGAAAGATGCAGCCACCCAGCGGTAAATCAACACCGGCGCCGAGTTGTGCCTTGGCAAAAGCGCGGCCGAAATCCATGTCGACGCCCATCACTTCGCCGGTCGATTTCATTTCCGGCCCGAGCAGCAAATCGACGCCGGTAAAACGGGCAAAGGGAAAGACAGCCTCTTTGATCGAGATATGGCCGCTGCCGGTGTTGCTGATATCGAACGCGCTCAGTTTCTCACCGGCCATGATGCGCGCCGCGACCTTGGCGATCGGGCGGCCGATGCTCTTGGCGACGAAGGGCACGGTGCGGCTGGCGCGCGGATTGACCTCGAGCACATAAATTTCATCGTTCTTAATGGCGAACTGCACATTCATCAGGCCGCGCACGCCGATCTTGCGCGCCATTGCTTCGGTTTGGGCGCGGATGCGCGCCACCATCTCGTCCGAGAGCGAGTGCGGCGGCAGCGAACAGGCGGAATCGCCGGAATGAATGCCGGCCTCCTCGATATGCTCCATGACGCCGGCGACGATCACGCTCTCGCCGTCCGCCAGGGCATCGACATCGACCTCAATGGCGTCCTGCAGGAAGCTGTCGATCAAGACCGGGCTGGTACCGAAGACCTTCACGGCTTCGCGCATATAACGTTCGAGATTGCCGGCGTCGTGGATTATTTCCATCGCCCGCCCGCCGAGCACATAGGATGGCCGCACCACCACCGGATAGCCGATTTCCTCTGCGAGCGCTGCGCCTTCCTCGGCCGAGGTGCAGGTCGCATTGGCCGGTTGCTTGAGGCCAAGTTCGTTCAGCAGATTACGGAAGCGGTCGCGGTCCTCGGCCAAATCGATGGCGTCGGGCGGGGTGCCGAGAATGGGCACACCGGCGCGCTCAAGGTCGTTGGCAAGCTTGAGTGGCGTTTGACCGCCAAACTGGATATTGAGCCCGGCAACTTCGCCTTTGCTACTTTCCACGCGCACGATATCAAGCACCGTCTCGATGGTGAGCGGCTCAAAATAGAGCCGGTCGGAAGTGTCGTAATCGGTCGAGACGGTCTCCGGGTTGCAGTTGATCATGATCGTCTCAAAGCCGGCCTCGGAGAGCGCATAGGCGGCATGGACGCAACAATAATCGAACTCGATGCCCTGGCCGATGCGATTGGGGCCGCCGCCGAGGATGATCGCCTTCTTGCGTGTGCTCGGATCGGCCTCGCATTCGGCCGGCACGGTTTCGCCGTCCGAGCCGATCTCGTCGGCCTCGTAGCAGGAATACATATAAGGGGTGCGCGATTCGAATTCGGCGGCGCAGGTATCGATGCGCTTGAATACCGGATGGACGCCAAGCTCATGGCGCCGTGCCATCACTGCCGTTTCCGTGCCGCCGGTGAGCGCGGCGAGGCGCGCATCGCCGAAGCCGGCGCGCTTGAGCGCGAGCAGCCCGGCACGATCCTCGGGCAGGCCGTTTTCGATCAGCCCCTGTTCGCGCGCTACCAGCTCCTCGATTTGCGCCAGGAACCACGGGTCGAAATAGCATGCGCGGTGAATCTCCTCGAGCCCGAGGCCGGCGCGGAACGCCTCCGCCACCACCAGCAGCCGGTCGGGCCGGGGTTGGCTGAGAGCAGACAATAGCGCGCGTTTCTCGCCGCCCGGCTGCCAGCCCTCGACAGACGGCGAATCAAGGCCGTTGATGCCGGTCTCCATCGAGCGCAGCGCTTTTTGCAGCGATTCCTGAAAGGTGCGACCGACCGCCATCGCCTCGCCGACCGATTTCATTGAGGTTGTCAGCATCGCCGCCGTGCCGGGGAATTTTTCGAAGGTGAAGCGCGGCATCTTGGTGACGACATAGTCGATGGTCGGCTCGAACGAGGCCGGGGTGACGCCGGTGATGTCGTTGTCGATCTCATCCAGGGTGTAACCGACGGCAAGCTTGGCAGCGACCTTGGCAATCGGGAAGCCGGTCGCTTTCGAGGCCAGCGCCGAAGAGCGCGAGACGCGTGGGTTCATCTCGATGATGACCATCTTGCCGGTCGCCGGGTCGATGGCGAACTGCACATTCGAGCCGCCGGTCTCGACACCGACCTTGCGCAGCACATCGATCGAGGCGTTGCGCATGCGCTGATATTCCTTGTCGGTTAGCGTCAGCGCCGGCGCCACGGTGATCGAATCGCCGGTGTGGATACCCATCGGATCGACATTCTCAATCGAGCAGATGATGATGCAATTGTCGGCCTTGTCTCGCACCACCTCCATCTCGAATTCTTTCCAGCCCAACACCGATTCCTCGATCAGCACTTCGCCAACCGGCGAGGCGTCAAGGCCGCCGCGCACGATCTCGTCGAACTCGGCCCGGTTATAGGCAATGCCGCCGCCGGTGCCGCCGAGGGTGAAAGACGGGCGGATGATCGCCGGCAGGCCGGTGATGGCGATTGCAGCGCGCGCTTCCTCGGCCGTTTTTGCGACCTGGCTCTTGGGGCATTCGAGGCCGATTTCCTCCATCGCATCGCGGAACAGCTGGCGGTCCTCGGCAATCTTGATGGCTTCGCGCGAGGCGCCGATCAGGGCCACGCCATGCGCATCCAACGTGCCGTCATCGGCCAGCGCCAGCGCCGTATTGAGCGCCGTCTGCCCGCCCATGGTGGGGAGCAGGGCATCCGGTTTCTCCTCGGCGACGATCTTGGCGACGATCTCCGGTGTCACCGGCTCGACATAAGTGGCGTCGGCAAAATCCGGATCGGTCATGATCGTCGCTGGATTGGAATTGACCAGAATAACGCGATAACCCTCATCCCTGAGCGCCTTGCACGCCTGCGTCCCGGAATAATCGAACTCGCACGCCTGGCCAATCACAATCGGCCCGGCGCCGATGACAAGGATCGATTTGATGTCGCTGCGTTTAGGCATGTGAATCCATCAGCGCGACGAAGCGCGCGAAGAGATATTGCGAATCCTGCGGGCCGGGTGAGGCTTCGGGGTGGTGTTGGACCGAAAAGACCGGCTTGCCTGTGACTTCCAGGCCTTCGAGCGTGCCGTCGAAAAGCGAGACATGGGTGGCATTGACGCCGTCCGGCAGGCTCTCGGCCACTACTTCGAAACCGTGATTCTGGCTGGTGATTTCGACCTTGCCGCTCTTTAGTTCTTTCACCGGGTGATTGGCGCCCCTATGGCCGAACAGCATTTTTTTGGTTTTGGCGCCGAGCGCCAAGGCCAGCATTTGGTGGCCGAGGCAGATGCCAAAGACCGGCAGGCCGGCCTCGAGTAGCACCTGGATGACGGGAATGGCGTATTCGCCGGTCGCTGCCGGATCGCCGGGCCCGTTGGAAAGGAATACGCCGTCGGGCTTGTGGGCGAGAATTTCCGCGCCGTCGGCGGTCGCCGGAACAACTGTGACGCGGCAGCCATGGGCCGCAAGCGAGCGCAGGATATTGCGCTTGGCGCCGTAATCGACCGCGACCACATGGTGGCGTGGCTCGGGCGGGGCGCTATAGCTTCCGGCGCCGGTGAAATCCCACACGCCTTCCTCCCAGCCATAGCTCTGGCCGCAGGTGACATCCTTGGCCAAGTCCATGCCTTCGAGGCCGGGCCATTGGGCGGCTTCAGCACTGAGCGCGGCAGCATCGGGCATACCGTGGCACAATGCGCCAGCTTGGGCGCCGTGTTGGCGTAGGTGGCGGGTGAGGCGCCTGGTATCGACACCGGCGATACCGACCAAGCCGTGTTTCTTCAGCCAGCCGTCGAGATGCTCAAGGCTGCGGTAATTCGATGGCTCGGTAATGTCGGCACGCAGTATCAGGCCGCGCGCCGCCGGGTCGATCGATTCGATATCCGCGCCGTTGGCGCCGACATTGCCGATATGGGGAAAAGTGAAGGTGATGATCTGGCCGGCATAGGACGGATCGGTGAGGATTTCCTGATAGCCGGTGAGCGAGGTGTTGAAGCAGATTTCACCAACCACCGTGCCTTCCGCGCCAATGCCATGGCCCCGGAACAGGCTGCCATCGGCCAGCGCCAAGGCGGCCAATCCGGGGGTCTTTCCGGGGTTGGACATGGCAGTTTGATCCATGTTGTGGGCCGTGCTCGCTGGCGGTTTGTTTGGCAGCCAAAGGATTGGCGTGGTCGCGGCGGGAGGGGCGCGCTAGGAGCCGCCGAGCGCCACGCGGCGCAAGTTACGTAGTCGCAACAAGCCCGTCAAGTAAACGCCGCCGGTGGGTGCTTCCCCGCACCGCAGGCATGCGCAGATGACCATCGAATCGGGCTTGACCGGCACTCCCCTATCAGGCGCTATGGCCGTTCTGGCCAAGCACTAGGCGGCGGCACCGGTAGGAAAATGAGAGTTGCAATATCATCTTTGACGAATCGCGCGATCGCTTGCTGCGCGGGCCTTTGCGTCATGTTGTTTGGCTTCACCGCATGTGTCGACAAGTCGCCGCCGGGCGAGGTCAGGGGCACGCTGACGGCGGCTGACCTGATGGCTGAGTCTTCTACCGATTGGGCGCCGGTCAACAACGCGCATTTCATGCCGGTGGGCGCGCATGTACCGGCGCGCCATCGCTTTGAAGGTACGCTCACAGTGCCCGAGTTCGAGCTTCGAGTCGCTGTGGCGGCAACAACCTACGAACCGCCTGATCTCCCGCCCGGCGCGACAATTTTTCCGGGCGTCGATATAGCGTTTTTTGTCGAGGACGGCTATTTGGTGCCGGTTCGCCGCGGCATTATCCGGCCCAAAGGCGGCTCCAGCATTGCGCAAATTATTGTCTCGCCCGGCAGGGTCTGGTCGGAGGCGGGTGACGGCGGGTTCTCGCGCGCTTCATTTCCCTTCGTTATGGTCAATAGCGTCTCCAACAATAGTCATAACGGAATTGCCACGTTTGTTTTCGACGAAAACCAGGTTTCGTCTTTGCGCATGCAAATTGTCCAGGAAGCGGCGCCCTGGGCGATGTTGGATTTTTGGGGTCAAACAAGCTTGACCTACCGGCCACATGCGATCCGGGATCGCCCCCGGCTGGTAAAAAATTTCGCCGAGGAACGCGACCGCGAGGTACCGATGCGGGCGTGGTCGGAGCTCGCAGCCCTGAACGGAGGCCAATCGGTCGCGCCAATCATTCACCAGCACGGCAGCCGCGAGGGCGTGTCCGTGGCCGGCTTGATTATCGACGGTGTGATCTACGCCCATCCCTGCCACGCGCGCTATGGCGCGTTTCCCTATTGCCGCGAGATGCATCACGGCGTCTATTCCGTCACCAAATCGATGGGCGCCGCGATTTCTCTACTCCGCCTGGCGCAAAAATTCGGGCCCGAGGTGTTTGACCTCAGAATCGAGGATTATGTCGATATCAATGTCGATCATGACGGCTGGGAACACGTCACGTTTGCCCATCTGCTCGGCATGGCGGCCGGTATCGGCTACAAATCGCATGTGCGCGAGCCGCTCAAATTCCAACCCAATGAAGACAATCCGACATTTCTCAACTGGATGGGGTTGTTGAGCGCCCGGGAGAAGCTCTCGAACGCCTTCGTTGTGGGCGAGAACTATCCCTGGGGGCCGGGCGAGGTAGCGCGTTACGACAGCATGCACACCTTCATTCTTGGTGCGGCCATGGACGCCTACCTGAAGGTCAAGGAGGGCCCCAATGCCGATATTTGGCAGATGGTGCGGGAAGAAGTGTTGGAACCCATCGGCGCCTATCACGTGCCGATCATGCGAACGGTCGAGCCGGGTGGCGGGCGCGGCCTGCCGATCATGGGCTTCGGCCTTTATCTGAGGATCGATGATGTCGCGAAAATTGCGCAGCTGTTGCACGATGGCGGCAATTATAAGGGCCGGCAATTGCTCCACCCGGGCAAGCTCGCCGAAGCACTCTATCAGACCGAATCGCGCGGTTTGCCAACCGGCGGGCTCGGTCAGGACCATGACTATCAACTCTCTTTTTGGATGAAGCCGTTCAACGACAACAAGGGCTGTAAAACCTGGCTGGCGAAAATGGTCGGCTATGGCGGTAATATTGTCATGATCCTGCCGAATCGGGTGACGGCATTTCGCTTTGCCGACAATCACCAATATGGCGCCGGCGATCTCGCCCTGGCGGCGCATGACATCCGTCCGCTTTGTTCCCACTAGGATAATATTCTTAATTTTAACCTTTTTCATCCATTCGGCGCGTTAATCTGTTAATTGCGGCGGGACAATTTCGCGTCTAAACCGCCGTCGCTTAAAGCGAAATTTGTCAACAGGCATTCTAGGGTTGATCCCAGCTCACTTGGCGCTATATTGCGGCGCCTCATTCAGGAACCATATGTACAGGCGATGATTAGAGAGCAACTGGGCGAAGCCCTGAAATCCGCCATGAAATCGCGCGACGAGCGCACAATATTAACGGTGCGTCTCATTCTTGCCGCGCTACAGGACCGCGATATTGCGGAGCGCAGCAAGGGCAATCCGGACGGTATTGCTGATTCGGATATTTTGCAGCTGTTCGCCACCATGATTCGTCAACGGCGCGAAAGCATTGCCCAATATGAGAGCGGTGGGCGGGTCGATCTGGCCGAGCGCGAAGGCGAGGAGATCGACGTAATCAGCCGCTTCATGCCGCCGCAGATCGAGGGCGATGAAATGGTGAAGGCGATCCAGGGCCTAATCGGCGCGGAAAACGCCAAGACTATCAAGGATATGGGCCGCACCATGTCGGCGCTAAAAGAGAAATATGCCGGTCGCATGGATTTCGCCAAAGCGAGCGGCGTGGTCAAGGAATTGCTGGCGTAGGCCAGGCAGAAAGTTATCCAGATTCTATCCACTGGTTTTTAGTCCCTCGCGCAGCCTAACGCTCGCGCCTGTGAATGGGCTGGGTTAGTGTGAGCCATGGCTTTCACACCGCAGTTTCTTGACGAAATCAGAGCCCGTGTCGCGCTGTCCGAGGTGATTGGCCGGCGTGTGCGCCTGGTGCGCAAGGGGCGCGAACATTCGGGGCTGTGCCCGTTCCACAATGAGAAGACGCCCTCTTTTACCGTAAGCGATGAAAAAAGCTTTTTTCACTGTTTCGGCTGCGGTGCGCATGGCGATGTCATCGGCTTTGTCATGCGCGATGAGGGCTTGTCGTTCCCCGAAGCGGTTGAACGGCTGGCCGGCGAGGCAGGCCTTGAGATCCCGAAGGAAGCACCTGAAGACCGCGCCCGCGCCGAAGCCCAGCTCACGCTCTATGGCGTGCTTGAAGAAGCGGCCAAATATTTCGAGGCCGAGCTCAGCGCCGATTCGGGCGCTGCGGCGCGCGCCTATCTCCAGGGAAGGGGGCTGAAGGCCGAGACGATTGCGGAATTTCGCCTTGGATTCGCGCCGGATTCCCGCACTGCGCTTAAATCGGCTCTGAAGAACGAACAGATAACCGAATCCCTGTTGGTGACCGCCGGTATGTTGATCGAGCCGGAAGGCGGCGGCGCCAGTTATGACCGCTTCCGTAATCGTGTGATTTTCCCGATTCAGGACCGGCGCGGGCGGGTGATCGCCTTTGGCGGGCGCGCGCTTGGCGATGCGCCGGCAAAATATCTCAATTCGCCGGATACGCCGGTTTTTCACAAGGGTTCGGTACTCTACGGCATGCACTTGGCGCGCGGCGCAGCGCGGAAATCCGGGCGGATTATCGCCGTTGAAGGCTATATGGACGTCATCGCGCTCAATCAGGGCGGCCTGACCGAGACGGTGGCGCCGCTCGGCACGGCGCTCACCGAGCTGCAAATGGAGGAAATGTGGCGCCTGGTGGACGAGCCGATCCTCTGTTTTGACGGCGACCGGGCCGGGCAAAAGGCGGCGGCGCGGGCGGCGGAACGCGCCCTGCCGCGACTGAAATCGGGCAAATCCCTGCGCTTTGCCGCGCTGCCCGCCGGACAGGATCCGGATAGTCTGATGGCCGAGGGCGGCAAGGGCGCGCTTGAGGATGTGCTGGCCGGAGCCAGCCCATTGTCCGAACAGATATGGAAACTGGCCGGCGGCGGCAGCGAATTGACCACGCCCGAGGCACGCGCCGCGCTCAATCGCCGCCTCAATGATTATCTTGAGCAGATTCCGGATGGCGATCTCAAATTCTATATCCGCCGGCACTATAAGACCCGGCTGTATGAGCCGTTCAGCAAAGTCAGGTCCGGCTGGCGTGCGCCGCCGGAACAGCCCCGCCGTCCGCGTGACGACGAAAAGATTTTGCCGCAACAGGGCCTGGGTGGGCGAGCCGAGGGCAATTCATCTCACCGCGAACGCGCCATATTGCAGACCATCCTCAAATTCCCCGCCTTGCTGCACGAATTTCATGAGGAAATCGGGCGTCTGCCGCTGCTTGCGGCGCACTACCGCACCTTCCGCGATGCGCTGCTCGCCGCCGATGTCGATGGCGGTGCGCTGGACAAATCCAAAATCAACCATGTGCTCACCCAGGCCGGGCTGGAAAAGCTTCTCGATGAGCTGGTTGGCAGTGACGCATCCTATTTGAACTGGGCCGCCAAGGCCGATGCGACGAGCTTGGATGACGCGCGAATGCAATTGCGCCATGCACTCGATCTGCATCACCGCCTGATCGATATGGAAAAATTCCGGCGCGAGGCGGAAGAGGCGCTGGCCGACGATATGAGCGAGGAGAATTTGCGCCGTTTGGCGGAAAGCGTGCGCGCCGTGGATGAAGCGCCCGGCACCGAAGTGCAGCTGCCCGGCTACCGCGACAACCCGGAGAGCCGGCGCGGCTGAGCGGCTATTATCGGCGGCGCGGGATGGCGAGCTTGTTCGGACAAATTCACGTGCTTGACAGCTTCATCCAGCCGATTTAGACATTTCGGTGGAGTAGACTTGAAACGGCGCGTTGCACACGCCATTTCTTGGGAACAACAGATTTGAAGGAACCCCATTGAACGTCTCTCGCCGTCCGCTAGGTGGCCGGTGATATAGGGCGTTTTTTGTGCTGTTTTGACTCCTGCGTGTTTTTCGCGGGGTAAGATGTTGTTTTGGTTATGTTTTTTTCCGGCCGGATTTCGAGGCCGAAATTTGGAGAGACCGGTGTATGGCGACAAAACCTGCAAAAACCGCTGATTCTTCCGAACGGAGCGAGGAATCCGCAGATCGCCCCGTCCTCGACTCGCTCACCGCAGCGGTTCGCAAACTGGTCAGCCGCGGCAAAGAGCGCGGCTATGTCACCTATGATGATTTGAACGAAGCGCTGCCGCCCGAGGAAGTAAGCTCGGAGCAGATCGAAGACACCATGACCCAACTCTCTGAGATGGGCATCAACGTTATTGAAAACGAAGAGTCCGAGGAAGCCGCGGGCGATGATAAGGCGGCCACCACCGGCACCACCGCGCCGGCCAAGGTTGAGGACGAAGATCTCGGCCGCACCGATGATCCGGTGCGCATGTATTTGCGCGAGATGGGCAGCGTCGAACTGCTCTCACGCGAAGGCGAAATCGCCATCGCCAAGCGCATCGAGGCCGGCCGCCAACGCATGATCGCCGGTATCTGCGAGAGCCCGCTTACCATGCGCGCCATCATTGAATGGCGCGAAGCGCTCAAGGAAGAGACCATTCTGCTGCGCGATGTGATTGACCTCGACGCCACCTATGGCCGCGAGCCGGGCTCCGCCGTTAATGGCGGCATGCCGGGTCAGCAATCGGGCCAACAGCCGGGCCAGGCGGGCGCGGAAGGCGCCGGCCCCGGCAATGGGGATATTCAGAATGCGCCGGGCGAAGCGGCCCCGGGCGCGGCAGACGGGGGCGAGGCCTCCGAAGGTCAATCGGCCGAAGGCGAAGCCGCGAACGGTGATGCCGAGAACGGTGAATCCGGCGGGAACGGCGAATCGCAGAATGAATCGGAAGAAGAAGATCTTGATGAGGGCACCGTATCGCTCGCCGTCATGGAAGAGGCGGTCCGGCCGAAGGTTATCGAGACCTTCGACAAGATCGCCGCGGCCTATAAGAAATTCCGCAAATTGCAGGATCAGCGCCTCGAGCTGGCGCTCAAGAACGAGCAGCTGACCAAGGCGCAACTGAAGCGCTATGACAAGCTCAAACAGGATTTGGTTGAGTTTATGCAGAGTGTGCGCCTCAATAATGGTCGCATTGAAGCCATGGTCGATGAGCTTTATGGCATCAACAAGAAAATCCAGAATTGCGAAGGCGAATTGCTGCGCATGGCAACGCGCCACAAGGTCGACCGCCAGAGCTTCATCAAACGCTATGTTGGCCGCGAGCTCGATCCGCGCTGGCTATCGCGCGTCTCGCGCCTGTCGGACCCGGCCTGGAAGAAATTCGCTACCGCCGAGCGCCCGCGCGTGGTCGAAATCCGCAAGGAAATCGCCAAGGTTGCGACCAATACCGGGCTTGAGCCGAGCGAATTCAAGCGCATCGTTTCCGCCGTGCAAAAAGGCGAGCGCGAAGCGGGCCTGGCCAAGAAGGAAATGGTCGAGGCCAATCTCAGGCTGGTGATCTCGATCGCCAAGAAATACACAAATCGCGGCCTGCAATTTCTCGATCTCATTCAGGAAGGCAATATCGGCCTGATGAAGGCGGTCGATAAGTTCGAATATCGCCGCGGCTATAAATTCTCGACCTACGCCACCTGGTGGATCCGCCAGGCGATCACCCGCTCGATCGCCGATCAGGCGCGCACCATCCGAATTCCGGTGCACATGATCGAAACCATCAACAAGCTGGTGCGCACTTCGCGCCAGATGTTGCATGAAATCGGCCGCGAACCGACCCCGGAAGAACTGGCCGAGCGCCTCGCCATGCCGCTCGACAAGGTGCGCAAGGTACTCAAGATCGCCAAGGAGCCGATCAGCCTGGAAACGCCGATCGGTGACGAGGAAGACAGCCATCTCGGCGACTTCATCGAGGACAAGAATGCGGTTCTGCCGGTCGATGCGGCGATTCAGTCGAACTTGCGCGAAACGACGACGCGTGTGCTCGCCAGCTTAACGGCGCGCGAGGAGCGCGTGTTGCGCATGCGATTTGGCATCGGTATGAATACCGATCACACGCTGGAAGAGGTCGGCCAGCAATTCTCGGTCACGCGCGAACGCATTCGCCAGATCGAGGCCAAGGCGCTGCGCAAGCTCAAGCATCCAAGCCGCTCGCGCAAATTGAGAAGCTTCCTCGACACATAAGAGATTGGGGCGGTGACAGCGCCGTCTCATAACGCCGGCAAGGTCGGCGATATCAGCCAGCGCCAAGCCTACCGCATCGGCATTTCGGACGGCAGCCGCTTGCCCGCCGCCCTTCTCATCATCAGCCTGATGGGCTTCGGCTCGCTCTGTCGCGAGAGTGGCCTCAGCCTCGATTTCGCCGTGGTGCAATTGGTCACCATGTGGGCCATGCCCGGGCAGATCGCTTTCGTTGAGCTTTACGCAACCGGCAATTCCATGTTCGCCATCGTGCTCGCCGTGGCCATGGCCAATGCGCGTTTTATGCCGATGACGGCAACCCTGATGCCGCTTCTCCGCCCCGGTATGCGCCAGCCGGCCTGGCTCTACGCCATGTCCCATCTGGTGAGTTTCAATGCCTGGGTGTGGGTGCTCAGGCGATGCCCCGAGCTGCCGCCGAAACGGCGCGCCGCCTATTATATGGGCTTTGTCACCATGACCGGCGCTGCCGGCATGTTGGGTACGCTGGCCGGTTATCTCCTGGCCGGTGTGGTGCCAGGCAACGTCACCCTCGCCATGGTGTTCGTCAATATCGTCTATTTCGTTCTTATGCTGGCCGAT
The DNA here is from genome assembly GCA_964429775.1 of uncultured Rhizobiaceae bacterium. Lineage (GTDB taxonomy): Bacteria > Pseudomonadota > Alphaproteobacteria > UBA828 > UBA828 > PTKB01. The sequence goes on along the minus strand of CAYSDJ010000007.1, from coordinate 26,466 downwards.
GCGCGCGGCCTCGCCGCCCTCCTCGCGGTGCTGGCCGGCGCCATCGCCGGGCCGCTGTTGCACATGGCGACAAGTGATTGGGGCCTTCTCTTAAGCGGCGTCATTGGCGGAACCCTCGCTTTTGCCGTTGCCCGCGTCTGGCGCGGCATAAAGGCACAACATGTCTGAGAGCGCCGCCTGGGCAGCGCTGCCGGCGGCAATTGCCGTCAGCTTCCTGTGGCGCGCCGTCGGCGTTGCCGTATCGGGGCGCATCAATCCCGACAGCGACGTCTTCCTTTGGGTCAAATGCGTCGCCTACGCCATGCTCGCCGGCCTGGTGTCGCGCATGCTGTTTCTGCCCTCGGGCGCACTGGCGGAAAGCGAAAGCTGGATTCGTCTTGTGGCGGTGGGCGTTGGCCTCGCTGTTTGCTTTGCCCTCCGCCGCAACCTGTTGATCGGCGTCTTGGCCGGCGTCGCGGCTTTTTTGCTGCTGCAATATATTTTCGCACCCGGCTAAGCCCGCTGGCACAACAAGTCATGGAATTGTCATTAGGTTCAGATTCGCCAAACACGTGTGGAGTCGCTAGTCTCTGTAGCGCTAGGAGGGAGCGAAATGCTGAGGCGCGTATTTTTGGCGGCCGTAATTTTGCTGTGTTACACGGGTGTTGCCGATGCGGCCCGAGACACCGAATATGGCCGCTATCACGCGCTGGTTATCGGCAATAACGAATACAGCAATTTTCAAAGCCTCAAAACGGCCGTTAACGATGCAAGCGTGGTCGCCGATGTGTTACGCCGCGATTATGGTTTTGAGGTTGAACTCCTCCTTAATGCCAACCGCTACAAGATCGTCACCGCGCTGAATAAACTGCGCGCCAAGCTCACCCATAACGACAATCTGCTCATCTATTACGCTGGTCACGGTGTGCTCGACGAGGTCACCGACAGCGGTTACTGGTTGCCCGTGGACGCGGAGAGCGGCAACGATGCCAACTGGATCGCCAACAGCACCGTCACCAACCACTTGGCGGCAATCCCCGCCAAGCACATTCTCTTGGTGGTGGATTCCTGCTATTCCGGCACGCTGTCGCGTGGCATTGGCGCCAAGCTCCGCGTCGGAGTGGAGCGCAGTGAGTGGTTGAGGCGGATGGCGGAGAGCTTAGAGGGGGGTCAATTGGTTTCTCATCTCAGAAGGTATTCATCATGTATGAGATGACTTTTGAATTTTACCGCTAACCCACCCACATTGGACGGATTCCCGAACGGATGGGTCGTCTCCACACAGCAACGCCGCAATGCGTTCGGAGCGACAATTTCTCGCTACTGCTTACCCGTGCTATAGTGCGACATGGAGCAGCCACTATATGTAGCGTCATGTGCCGAATTACAGAACAATACCAATTCGACACTAAAGTAATAAAAATATATAATAAGAACTATTGGTTTTTCTAACCACTGATCAAATCGAGCCATTCCTGTTCGCTGAGCACCGTCACACCTAATTCGGCCGCCTTTTTGGCCTTTGAGCCTGCCGCCTCACCGGCCACCACATAGTCGGTTTTTTTAGAGATCGAGCCCGAGACCTTGGCGTCGAGCGCTTCGGCCCGCGCCTTGGCTTCGGCGCGGCTCATCTCGGTCAGGGTGCCGGTGAAGACGATGGTTTTGCCGGAGACAGGTGAGGTCGCGGTGGGGGCGACAAAGGGGGTGATTTCGAGCTCCGCTTCGAGAGCATCCAACACCTCGGCGTTATGCGCTTCAGCGTGGAAATCGACCAGAGCGTCGGCAGCTACCGCGCCGATGCCGTCAATATCGACCAAATCGGCATATGCTTCGCTTTCGCGCTCGACGGCCTTGGATAAGGCGTCGCGCAGCGTATCAAGGTCGCCATAGCGCCGAGCGAGCAGGCGCGCCGTTGTCTGGCCGATATGGCGGATGCCGAGGGCGTAAATCAGGCGCTCAAGCGGGATGGTTTTGCGTGCGGCAATGGCGGCGAACAAATTGCTGACGGATTTCTCCTGCCAACCCTTTTGGTCAGCGAGCGGCTGCTCTGCATTTTTATCGCGCTCCTCCAGAGTAAAAATCTCGGCCGGGCTCTGAACAAGTTTAGCCTGCCAGAAGGCCTTGATCTGCTTCTCACCAAGCCCTTCGATATCGAAGGCGTCGCGGCTGACGAAATGGCGCAGGCGTTCAATCGCTTGCGCCGGACAGACCAGCCCGCCGGTGCAGCGTGTCGCCACTTCGCCGGCTTCGCGAGACGCATGGGAGCCGCATTCCGGGCAGGTCTCGGGAAATTCATACTCCTTGGATTGGGCTTCGCGCTTTTCAGTCACCACCCGCACCACCTGCGGGATGACGTCGCCGGCGCGCTGGACAATGACATGATCGCCTTCACGGATATCCTTGCGCTCGATTTCGTCCTTGTTGTGCAGACTTGCGCGGCTCACCGTAACGCCGCCGACCAACACCGGTTCGAGTTCCGCCACCGGTGTCAGCGCGCCGGTGCGGCCAACCTGAATGGAGATTTTGTTGAGCACCGTTTCGGTTTGTTCGGCGGCGAATTTATAGGCAATCGCCCAGCGCGGCTCGCGCCCGGCGGCACCGAGGCGTTGTTGCCAGTCGATGCGGTCGATCTTGAACACCACGCCGTCGATCTCATAGGGCAGGTTGGGGCGCTCGGCGACGATGTGGCGGTAATGCGCAAGGCCGGCGTCGAGACTGTCGCAGCGCTCGGCCAACGGGCTGACTTGAAAGCCCCACTTCTTCAGGCGCTCCAGAAAATCGCCATAAGTGCCGGTCACAGGTTCGCTGGATTCGCCCCAGGCATAGGCAAAGAGGCGCAGGCGCCGTTTGGCGGTGAGTGCCGGGTCAATCTGGCGCAATCCGCCCGAGGCGGCGTTGCGCGGATTGACGAAGGCCTGCTCGCCCTCCGCTTCGCGTTCCCGGTTGAGTGTGCGGAAATCGTCGAGCGACATATAGACTTCACCGCGAATTTCGATCGTGTCGGGAATGTCATCGCCTTTTAGTTTGGCCGGCAGGTCGATCACCGTGCGCAAATTCTGCGTAACATCCTCGCCCTCTTCGCCGTCGCCGCGTGTCGCACCCCGCACATAGATACCTTTCTCATAGCGGAGAGAAGCGGAGAGGCCGTCGATCTTGGATTCGGCCATCAGCGCGACCGCCTCATCGTCACCTAGCTTCAAAAAGCGCCGGGCGCGGGCGACAAATTCAGCCATCTCGGTGTCGTCGAAGGCGTTGCCGAGCGAAAGCATGGGCACGTTGTGCCGCACCTTGGCGAACCCCGTGGCGGCCGGCGCGCCGACCTTGTGGGTTGGACTGTCTGGCCGTACGAGGGCAGGAAACCGCTCTTCGATGGTGCGGTTCCGCTGAAACATCGCATCGAATTCAGAATCACCAATTTCCGGTTTGGATTGCTGATAATAAAGGGCGTTATGGCGAGCGATCTCGCCGGCCAGATATTCCAACTCTCGTGCTGCTTCCGCTTCATTGAGCTGGTCGACAGATTTGTCGGGCAGCGGCGGCGCGCTCATGCCGGGCCGCTGGCGATCAGGCTTTGCGCGGCGGCGCGGGCCTCGTCGGTGATCTCGGCGCCGGACAGCATGCGAGCGATTTCCTCCTGCCGTGCATCGCCGATGAGCGTTTCGATTTCGGCCCGGGCGCTGTTCTTGGCATTTTGCTTAAAGACGCGAATGTGGCATCCGCCGCGCGCCGCGACCTGGGGCGAATGGGTGACGACAAGCACCTGCACATCGCGGGCCAGGCGCGCCAGGCGCTCGCCGACCGCGTTGGCTACGGCACCGCCGACGCCTTCATCGACTTCATCAAATATAAGGCTGGGGATACCGCTCGAGCGCGTGAGACAAACTTTAAGCGCGAGCAGAAAGCGCGCCCGTTCGCCGCCCGAGGCGATTTTCTCGAGTGGCCCGGCGACGGCGCCCGGATTGGTGGCGATTTCGAAACGCACCCGTTGCAGGCCGCCCGGGCCGGCATCGCTTTCCTCGAGCTGATCAATGCGGGTGTGGAAGCTGGCGCCGCCGAGCTTGAGCGGCGCGAGTTCACCCTTCAGTGACTTATCCAGCGCCTTGGCGGCGCGGGCACGCGAGGCGCCGAGTTGCTTGGCCGTCTGCAAATATTCGTTGCGCGCTGCTTCGGATGTCTCTTGGAGGCGCGCAATCTCTGCCCCGCCCTGGTCCAACCGTTCCAGGCGATGGCGAAAATCATCGAGCAGGGCGCTCAGCGAATCGGCGCTGGTGTTATGCTTGCGGGCCAGCGCCCGCAGCGCAAAGAGACGCTCTTCCGCGGCCTCCAGGCGGCGCGGGTCGAGGTCGAGGCCGCGCACGGCCTCAGCCAACGCCGCCTCGGCTTCCGCCGCCTCGATCGCCGCCCGGCTGAGCGCTGCGATTGCCCCATCCAAATGACCGCCGGCCGCCTGCTGGACATGTTCGAGCGTACGCGCGGCGGCGCGCAGACTGGCCGCCGCCGGGTGTTCGCCGGAAATTTCGTCCTCGGCGTCCGCCATTGCGGCGGAGAGTTTTTGGCCATTCATCAGACGGGCGCGCTCGCTGGCGAGCTTGTCTTCCTCGCCGGGTTGAGGCGCCAGCGCCTCCAACTCGGCGCTGACATGGCGCAAATATTCCTCGTCCCGCTGTGCCTGAACGAGGTCCGCCTTGGCTTTGTCCAGCGCCGCTGTGGCCGCGCGCCAGGCATCGAAGCGCGTTGCCGTCTCTGCTCGTTCTTTGCCGTTGTCGGCAAAACTGTCGAGCAGGTCGCGGTGGTTTTTCACATTGAGCAGGCCGCCGGCCGCCGATTGGCCCTCGATCTCAACCAGCAGGCCACCCAATTCGCGCAACCAGGCGACATTTGCCGGCTGGCCATTGGCGAACGCGCGGCTCCGCCCATCGGCGCCGAGAACGCGGCGCAGGATCAATTCGTCGGCCGGCTCGAAGCCCTGTTCGTCGAGCATCGCCCAGGCCGGGTGGTCGCCAGAGAGCTCAAAACTGGCGCTGACGCTGGCGGAATCGGCGCCGTGGCGAATCAATTGGCTGTCGGCGCGCGCGCCGAGCGCCAGGCCGAGCGCATCGAGAAGAATGGATTTTCCGGCGCCGGTTTCGCCGGTGAGCACAGAGAGGCCGGGGCCGAATTCCAGGTCGAGGCTGTCGATCAGAACCAGGTTACGGACGGATAAACTGCGCAGCATGAACCGGCCCGCCGCTCAGAAGATCGCGTCAAAGGCCTGACTGATCCAGGAACCCTCGTCCTTAACCGGGCGCAAATCCACCCCTTCCAGGAGGGCGTAGCTATCGAGATACCACTCGCTGCCTGGGAAATTATGGCCGAGCACCGCTGCTGCCACCTGGGCTTCATGCGGCACGCCAAGCACCAGATAGGCCTCGACCAAGCGGTGTAGCGCCTCGGGCACATGGCTGGTGGTTTGAAACCGCTCGATCACGCGGCGAAAACGATTAATCGCAGCAACGTAATGGTAACGCGTCAAATAATAGCGCCCAATATCCATCTCCTTGCCGGCGAGATGGTCGCGCGTCAGGTCGATTTTGAGGCGCGCGTCGCGCGCATAGGAGGTGTCCGGGAATCGCCTTACCAGCTCTTCCAGGGACTGTAGCGCCAGCGCCGTCATTTTCTGGTCGCGCCCGACATCCGATATTTGCTCGTAATAGGAAACGGCGCTTAAATAATAGGCGTAGGCAACATCGCGGTGGCCTGGGTGCAGCTTGATGAAACGGCCGGCGGAGATGATTGATTCGTCGTAATCATTGTTTCTGTAATAGGAATAGGCGGCCATGATTTGCGCTCGAGTGGCCCATACCGAATAGGGGTGCTGGCGCTCGACCTCGTCAAAGCCGCGCGCCGCGTCGGTAAAGGATTCGTCGAGTAACTCATCCATCGCGGTGTTGTAGAGTTCCTCGACCGGGCGTTCGACATAACCCTCCTCATCATCTCCGCACGCACTGAGAAACAGTGCCAGGGCGCAGACGCCAACGGAGAATAATTGCCTGAGGCGGAATGTAGTGGCGACGAAGAACATGCTTGCGAACTCGATTTTGGAATCGAGGTGACTATATCATGGACAGCCGGCGATGGCAGGCGTGTCGCGTTGATTTTCGCAGGCTTGGCGAAAAATATTAAGCGCTGGCTGCCGCGGCCGCGTGATGCACCTGGGGAGCGGCATTGCGGCGGCTCGGGCTCTGCGCATCCATGTCGATCCAGCGCCAGGCATCGCTATCATCGAGCAATGCGCCGAGCAATTGGTGATTCATGGCGTGGCCGGCGCAGAAGCTGTGCACATGCGCCATCAACGGTGCGCCGGCGAGACTGAGGTCGCCGATGCAATCAAGCGCTTTATGGCGGGCGAATTCGGTGTCGTAGCGCAGGCCATCCTCATTGAGGAGGCCGTGCTCGCCGATCACCACGGCGTTGTCGAGGGAGCCGCCAAGGGCCAGCCCGGCGGCGCGCATTTCCTCCACGTCGGATTCAAGGCAGAAGGTGCGTGCGCGGCTCATCTCGTCGGCAAAGGAACCGTCACGAGAATCATAATCATAGGATTGCGCGCCGATGGAACCATTGTCATAGGCGATCTCGCAGCGCAGTGAAAAATGATCCGATGGCGTGATCGAAGCCCACCGGTCTTCATTGCCGACTGAAATTTCCTTCAGCACCTGAATCGCACGGCGCGGCGTATTTTGTTCGGCGATGCCGGCGCATTCGATTAAAAAAACAAAAGGCGCGGCGCTGCCGTCCATGATCGGCACTTCCGCACCGTCCAGCTCGACGATCACATTCTCGACGCCGCAACCGGCGAACGCCGCCATCAAATGCTCTATCGTGCTGATCGACAATCCGCTGCCGTTGCTTTTTCCGTTGCCGATCGTCGTGCACAGTCGCGAATCAATGACATTGTCGTGGATCGCCTGAATCTCGGCTTCGGGCCCTAAATCCGTACGGCGAAACAGCACCCCGGTTCCCGGCGCCGCCGGCAGCAGGGTCAGGGATACTTTGGCATTGCTGTGCAGGCCGGTACCGGTACAGTGGATCGGTGCCTTTAACGTGCGCTCACAATTCATGGTTAATATCGAACTTTCCATTTTTTAATCGACGACCTCTGATGACATGTCGGTCCAATCACATTTTGTCCCGGCGAATCGATTCTGCGCGCGAATCGAATCGCAATTAACCAACTTGAGTGTCGCTTTGGAGGGGTTGTAGCAGTCCCCTCCAAAGCACTCAAATCACTCTTTGTTACAAAATGTTACGCCGGATTTCTCATGTTTTTCCGGTGCCTCGGCCGCTAATTCGTTTGGCGGCGAAGGAAAGCCGGAATTTCATATGGGTCTTCTTCCGAAGATAGAACATCCTGTGTTTGTTGCGCGCTATGGGGGATGTTTTCGAAAGTCGGCTCTTTGGCGGCTGGTGCGCCCACCGGTGCACTCGCGCGTTTTTCCGGCATTGGCCGTGCCGCAGGCTGAGGCGCAGCCGCGGGCGCAGGCGCGAGTTCGGCCTTTGCCGGCGCATTATTGCCCGATTCTTTCCGCGCCTTGCCGCTGCCGGTCATGCGTTCAAACAGCGACAGACCGCGTTTTTTCGTATTGCCGCCTGCATTTTCCAGGCTGGCAACGCGAAATGCATCAGCTTTCTTGCCGAGCTCGGCCGCGGGGGCCTGGCCTGGCGTCACCGCGGGTTTGGCGACAAAGCTGTTGCTGGCAGTGGGCGCGGGGGGAGCGCTCGCGGTAGGTGCTGGTGCCGGTGCCTCGGATGCCACCGCTTCCGGTTTGCTCTTTTGCTTGATAATGCCGGCGTGGAAGCCGCCGGCCGTGCTGGCCGAAACCGTCTTGCGCACAGGCGGCGAATCCTCGACCAGGACAGGTTCTGCCGTCTCGGCCGATTCTGCCACAGGTTCCACAGGCGGCGCCGCTGCTTCGACCGTCTCGAAGTTTTGTTCGATGCCGGAGACCGCCACCGCTTCACTGTCATCGGTGGCATCGGCGGTTTCATCAGGCAACTCTGAATCCGCCTCGACCCGCTCGGGAGCGGCCATGACGGGAGCTTCGGCTTCGGCTTCGCCGACGGCGCCCGAAGAGGGCCGTTCAGCGCTTCTCCGGTTGGAGACGCCGAGGACGTGCACCTTGTCGGAAGGCTCCGGCACAGGTTCACGCATGAGGTCTGCTTCGATGCCGGTAGCGATGACCGCAACCCGCATATGCCCTTCCAACTCATCCGACATAGAAGTGCCGAAGATGATATTGGCGTCTTTGTCGACTTCCTGGCAAATGCGTGAAGCCGCTTCATCCACTTCCATCAGGGTGACATCGGAGCCACCGGTGATGTTAATCAGCACGCCGCGCGCACCTTCGATCGAGGCGTTGTCGAGCAGCGGATTGTTGATCGCCGCCTCGGCCGCTTCGATGGCGCGGTTTTCGCCTTCGGCTTCGCCGGTGCCCATCATGGCTTTGCCCATTTCGCCCATCACGGTACGGATATCGGCGAAATCGAGATTGATCAGGCCCGGGCTCACCATCAAATCGGTCACCCCCCGAACGCCGGCATGGAGCACTTCATCGGCCAGATTGAAGGCCGTTGCGAACGAAGTCTGCTCATTGGCGATGAGGAACAGGTTCTGGTTGGGAATGACGATCAGCGTGTCGACATATTGCTGCAACTCCTGAAGGCCCGCTTCGGCCAGACGCATGCGTTGAACGCCTTCGAACTGAAACGGTTTGGTCACCACGCCGACGGTGAGAATGCCCTGCTCGCGCGCTTGGCGGGCGATCACGGGCGCAGCACCTGTACCGGTGCCACCGCCCATGCCGGCGGCGATGAAGACCATATTGTTGGCTTCGAGATATTGCTGAATATCGTCGAGCGCCTCCTCCGCGGCGACGCGGCCGATATCGGGCCGCGCACCTGCGCCGAGACCGTGCGTGACATTCACGCCGAGCTGAATGCGCTGTTCAGCAAGGGACTGCTGAAGCGACTGCGAATCCGTGTTGGCGACAACGAATTCGACGCCCTCCAACCCGCCGTTGATCATGTTGTTGACGGCATTGCCGCCGGCGCCACCCACGCCGATGACGGTAATGCGAGGTTTTGTCTCTTCCCACTGTTGCGGTCCGAATCCGATGCTCATTTAGTCCTCCAGAGTAACTCGTTGTTTATCGTCAATCCCTTGGTCCCTTGGTTTCGTCCTTATGCGCCAGGGATGCAGGCGCAAGGCCGGGCTATTCGCTAGAAATTGGCTCGTAGCCATTGGCCGATGCGCCCCAGCGCGCCCCCGGCAGGTTGAGAAATGGGGTGTTCCCGCTGAGGCCGGCGAATCTGGGGTTCGTCGTGATGCTCAGCGGCGTAAAGTAAGAGTCCGGCGCAGGTCGCGTAGTAGGGGCCCGCGGCTGATTCGGCGAGGCCCTGGATCGGCAGCGGCCGTGCCAGGCGAACTTGTTTTTCGAGAATTTCGCTGGCCAGGTCGCCAACGCCCTGCAATTGGCTGGCGCCCCCGGTCAGAACAATGCGCCGCGCCGAGGCGCTGGCGACACCGGACGATTCGATGAAATCGCGGATCAACTCGAAAGTTTCCTCAAGGCGCGGGCGCACGATGCCGGTCAGCAGCGAGCGCGGAATTTGCCGCGCCGAGAGCAGCTTCGGCTCGCCGAGCTCGGGCACTTCGATCATTTCGCGGTTGTCTGCCGGGCCGCCGATGGCGCTGGCGTATAGCCGCTTCATATGTTCGGCGCTGGCGATCGGTGTGGTCAGGCCATGCGCGATATCGTTGGTCACATGGGCGCCGCCGAGCGGCACCGTCGCCGTCCACACCAGCTCGCCGCCGGCAAAGGTGGCGAGGCCGGTACCGCCGCAGCCCATATCGATGAGCGTGACGCCGAGATCCTTTTCATCCTCGACCAAGCAGGCGAGGCCGGAGGCATAGGCCGATATGACCGGCGCTTCGAGATCCAGGTCGCAGCGCGATATGCAGGTCAACAGATTGCGCAGGGCGCCGTGCGCGACGCCTACCATATGCAATTGCACACGCAGCTGATTGCCGTACATGCCTTTCGGGTTGCGGATGCCGCGGCTGCCGTCGAGGTCGTAGGCGGTCGAGATCGCATGGATGATCTCGCGGCCCTCAACGGCGCCCGTGGCATTGGCCGTGTCAAAGGCGTGCTGAATGTCGTTATTGCTGATCTGCCGCCCCGAGACGTCGAGCGATATATCGGCATAGGTCGATTGCGGCGCGCCGCCGGAGACGCTGACAAAGACGTTGTGGACGCGTTTGTCGGCCATGGTTTCGGCGCGCCGGATGGCGGTGCCGATCGACGTCACCGCCGCCGCCATGTCGATCACGGTACCGGCCTTCAGGCCCTCGGCCGTGTCCTGGCCGATGCCGATTATATCCAGCTCACCCTGGCTGTCCCGCTCCGCGATAAAGCAGGTCACCTTCGAGGTGCCAACATCAAGCGCCGCAATCACCGTTCTAAAACCCTTCTCGCCTGTTCATTCCGCTTGTTCATGTCGCGCTGCCATCCATTGCTTCGTTTGGCCTGAGGCCGAAGGCGGCGCGGTCGGGCAGGCGAAGGTCGATCGAGACGATGCGCTCCCGGTTCATGTCATAGGTGTCAAAGAGCTCGACCAGACGGTGCCATGCCTGGGTCATGCCGGTTTCGGGAAAGCGCACGATCAGCCCGCTGTCGAAATGCAAATCCCAACGCCTGGCGCCAACCCAGACCGCCGATACCAGGCTGCGGAATATCTTTGGCTCGGCGCGCATGGTGTCGAACAGGGCCGGTGCGTTCGCTACGGCGCCGTCGCCAACGATGAGGGGAAGGTGGGCGAAGCGCGGCACATCGGCGGCGTTGATGATGGCGCCGCCGCGGTCGACCAGTTGAATGCGTTTGTCGTGCTGCCACAGAGCGAATGGGCTGCGTTCGACGATATTGACGCGGATCGTATCCGGCAGACGGCGCTCAATGGTCACACTTTCGACCCAATCGAGGGCTAGAATGCGCTGCCGTGCCTCGGCCGGGGTAAAAGCCAGAATCGGATCGCCGCGCGTGATTTCAAGCGCCGTTAGAATAGCCTCGGGCGTGGCTTCATTGTGGCCGGTGCTGTAGACGTTTTCGACCGTCATGCCGAGGCTGGCGCTGGTTTCGATGACGGTCTGGCGGACGCTGGCGCTGAGCAGGGCGCTCCTGCCGGGCTGAGACAGCCACCAGCCGCCGGCCACAACGAGCGCGCCCACGGCGCCTGTCACGGCGAGCAGTCGGGCGCGCTGGCGAATTGCCCTTAGCCACAGCACGCGCGCCCGGCGCGGCGGGCGCTGAGCGCTAGCCCCGCGCTCCGGCGTTAGGTGGTCGTTGAAGCTCAGTTGTCGCATGATGCGTTCTCCACCATCCAGGCAACCAATTGAGCGAAATCGATGCCGCTATCGGCGGCGATCTCCGGCACCAGCGAAAGCGGTGTCATGCCGGGCTGGGTGTTGATTTCCAACAGATACAGCGCGCCCGGTTCGCCGGCCTCGTCGTCATAGCGCAGGTCGGCCCGGCTGACACCGCGGCAACCCAGCGCCTGGTGGGCGCGGAGCGCGATATCGAGTGCCTCGGCGTAGCAATCGGGGTGGATCGGTGCCGGCATGAAATGCTCGGCCTTGCCTTCGGTGTATTTCGTCTCGTAATCGTAGAAGCGCCCGCGTGGCCTGATTTCGATCGCGCCGAGCGCGCGCTCGCCCATCACCGCGACCTGAATTTCGCGCCCCGGAATATATTTTTCGACCAGTACTTCATCGCCGAACGGCCAGTCCTCGCCTTCAAGGCGGCGCTGATTGTCGCCGTCGAGGATGATATGCACGCCGACGCTCGAGCCTTCATTGAGCGGCTTGATGACATAGGGCGGTGGCAGCACATCGCCGGCCATGACTTCCCGGTAATGGCAGACCCGGCCTTCCGGGCAGGTCAGTCCGGCTTCGGCGAAAAGCTTTTTGGCAGCCGGCTTGTTCATCGCCATGGCCGATGCGAGCACCCCGGAATGGGTGTAAGGGATGCCCATCACTTCGAGCAGCCCCTGCACGCAGCCGTCTTCGCCGAGCCTGCCGTGCAGCGCGTTGAACGCCACATCCGGCTGGCATTCGAGCAGCTTCGCCGGCAAGCTGCGGTCGGCATCGATGGCGGTGACATTATATCCAAGCCCGGCCAACGCTTTTTCGACGGCGCGTCCGGATACCAGCGAAACCTCACGTTCGACCGATGGGCCGCCCATGATAACGGCGATATGATCTCTCATGAGTCACCGCCTTCCGGACCGTGCGGGTGTTGGCCAATGCGGCGGATTTCCCACTCCAGGGTAATACCGGTCTCCTGCTTGACGCGGCGCCGCACTTCTTCGCCGAGCCCTTCGAGGTCGGCGGCGCTGGCGCTGCCGGTATTGATCAGGAAGTTGCAGTGTTTTTCGGAAACGATTGCGCCGCCCCGCTTGAGGCCACGGCAGCCGGCCTGGTCGATCAACTGCCAGGCTTTCATGCCGGGCGGATTGGTGAAGGTGCTGCCGCCGGTGCGCGTCCTGAGCGGCTGGCTGTCTTCGCGGTTGTTCTCGATCTCGGCCATCACCTTGGCGATGGTTTCAGGATCTTCTCGATGGCCTTGCAAGATGGCGGAGACGAAAACCCAATCTTCCGGCGCGCTCGAATGGCGGTAGGAAAATCCCATATTCTGCGGTGATAGGCGCAGGCGTGCGCCGAGAAAGTCGAAGGCCTCTGCTTGCAGCGTGACATGCGCCATTTCACGGCCGTAGGCGCCGGCATTCATACGCAGCGCGCCGCCAATGGTGCCCGGAACGCCGACAAGAAATTCGAGCCCGCCAACACCTGAATCACGGCAAAAGCGTGCGACGGTGATATCGACGGCGCCGGCGCCGACATGCACATGGGCGCTGTCGCCCTGCCATTCGACGCGGCTTTGCCGGAAGGCGCGGGTGAGACGGATAACGACGCCGGGAATGCCGCCGTCGCGGACGAGAACATTGGAGCCGGAGCCGAACAGGGTAATTGGAATATCGCGCGGCTTGTCGCCAAGGAAAGCTGCGAGATCATCCGCATCGGCCGGGCGATACAGAATTTCCGCCGCACCGCCGACGCGGAACCAAGCGATCGGCGCGAGCGGCGCCTCGGCAATATATTCACCCCGCACTTTGGGCAGGCGCTCGATAAGGCTCTGGCGCGGCGCGGCCATCATGACGCTCCCCCACGGTGTGCGTGGTCGTTGGCGGGCGTGGGAGATGCGTGGCGCCACTTGGCGAGCGTTTCCGGCAGCGCGCCCGCCCAGTTGGTGATGGTGCCGGCGCCGAGGCAGGCCACCATGTCGCCCGGCTCGGCCAGGGTGCCGACGATCTCGGCCAATTGCTCAGGCGCGTCGAGCGCGGTCACCTGGCGGTGGCCGCGGGTGCGCAGGCCCTCGACCAGGCTGTCGCGGTCGAAGCCTTCTATCGGTGCTTCACCGGCGGCGTGTACCGGGGCGACGATCACCGCATCGGCATTGTTGAAACAGGTGCAGAATTCCTCGAACAGATCGCGCAAGCGGGTGTAGCGATGCGGCTGCACCACAGCGATGATGCGCCCGTCATAGGCGTCGCGCGCCGATTGAAGCACAGCCGATATCTCGACCGGGTGGTGGCCGTAATCGTCGATGATGGTGATGCCGTCGACCACGCCGGTCTTGGTGAAGCGCCGCTTGACTCCCTTGAAGCTGCCGAGCGCTGCGCGGATCATCTCGTCCGGCAATTCCATCTCGCGCGCGATGGCGATGGCGGCGAGCGCATTTTGTACATTATGCGCGCCCAGCATTGGCAGGCGGAGGTTTTCGAGCGTATGGCCGGTGCCGCTCTGGCGATCGGAAAATTCGACATTAAAGAGCGAGCCGAGCGCGTCGGAGCGCACATCGAAGGCGCGCACTTCGGCCTGCGGGCTCATGCCGTAAGTGACGATGCGGCGGTCGGAGACCCGCCCGATCAGTGCCTGGACCTCGGCGTGGTCGAGACAGAGCGCGGCGAAACCATAGAACGGCAGATTTTCGAGGAACGTGCGGTAGGCTTCGCGCACGGCATCGAAATCGCCGTAAAACTCCATATGCTCCGGGTCAATATTGGTAACGACGGAGACGGTGGCCGGCAGCTTGACGAAACTGCCGTCCGATTCGTCCGCCTCAACCACCATCCAGTCGCCGGCGCCGAGGCGCGCATTGGTGCCATAGGCGTTGATAATACCGCCATTGATCACAGTCGGATCGAGGCCGGCACCATCCAGGAGAGCGGCGACCATCGACGTGGTGGTGGTTTTGCCGTGCGTTCCGGCGACCGCGATCGACCATTTGAGGCGCATCAGCTCGGCCAGCATTTCGGCCCGCCGTACGATCGGAATGAAATGCTGGCGCGCGGCCGCCGCCTCGACATTGTCCGCGTTTACGGCGGAGGAGATCACCACCACCTGGGCATCGCCAAGTGCTTCGGCGCTATGGCCGACGGTAATAGCGATGCCGAGCGAACGCAGGCGGCGCACGTTCGGGTTCTCGGAGAGGTCGCTGCCCTGCACGGTGTAGCCGAGATTGTGCATGACTTCGGCGATGCCGCTCATGCCGATGCCGCCGATACCGACGAAATGAATGGCGCCGATGGAGAGCGGGAGCGCTTTCATGCTGCCTGCCTCCGTGCCGTATTGGCTGGATCGCCATTGACCGGCATCAGGCTTTCGACCAGATCGGCGAGTGCCTGGCCGGCGTCCGGCCGGCCGACGCCAAGTGCCGCCTTGGCGGCATTGGCCAACGCCTCCGGCGAGCTCAGATAATGGCTCAGTTGTTCGGCCAGATGGTCGGCACCGGTTTCGGCCTGTTGCAGCATGACCGCGCCGCCGGCGCTTTCCAGCGCCCGCCCGTTGGCGCTCTGGTGATCGTCGGTGGCATGCGGATAGGGAATGAGGATAGCCGGCCGACCGGCGGTGGCGAGCTCGGCGACGGTCGATGCGCCGGCGCGGCAGATAACCAAATGCGTCGTTTCCAAGCGCGCCGGCAGATCGTCGAAGAATGTTGCCGTTTCGGCTTGAATGCCGCTTGCCTGATAAAGCCGATTGACGTTTTCGATGTCTTCCGGCCGGCAATGTTGGGCGACACTGAGGCGACCGCGAATTTCGGGCGCCAATTTGGCCAGCGCCGCCGGCACCAGTTCGGCAAACACCCGTGCTCCCTGACTGCCGCCGGTGATGAGCACATAAAGCGGGCCATTCGCTTCCGGCCTGGGGTAGGCGCGCGACGCGATTTCTATAATTGCCGGCCGTACCGGATTGCCGGTGTGGGTGATCTTTGAGCGGTTCGCCGGAGTGATGGCGCTGGTCTGTTCGAATGACGTGGCGATGCGCTGGGCGCGCGATGCCAACAGGCGGTTGGCCCGTCCAAGTACGGCGTTTTGCTCGTGGATCGCTGTCGCCATGCCGCCGCGGCTGGCGGCGATAACCGCCGGGACGGACGGATAGCCGCCAAAGCCGATGACGGCGGCGGGCTCGAGGCGGCGCAGCAGGCGGCCGGCCTCGCGAATTCCGAGCAGCATTTTCACAATACCAAGACCGCGCGCCAGCGGACCCCGGGCGAGCGGCGTGCCTGCTTGAATGGCGTGGCTTTCGATATCGCCCAGCGCGCCGCCATATCCAATGCCGCGCCGGTCGGTGACCAAAACCAGACGCCGGCCGCGCGCTTCAAGTTCGGCCGCCACGGCCTGCGCCGGGAAGACGTGCCCGCCGGTGCCGCCGGCGGCGAGCACGATGGGCGCTTGACTGGAAGATGCCCGGTTCATTTGGCCGAGACCTTGTCGCGGTAGCCGCTGCGCGTCAGCGCCAGCACCATGCCCATGCCGAGCGCACTGGCGATCAGCGACGAGCCGCCGTAACTGACGAACGGCAGGGTCATGCCCTTGGCCGGCAGCAACTGCACGGTGACGCCCATATTGATCAGCGCCTGCAAACCGAATTGGGTGAGCAAGCCGGCGACCGCCAGGAGAACGAACAGATCGGCCTCGCGCACCACCCGGGTGAGGCCACGCAAAACGATAAAAAAGAACAGGCCGACAATCGCGAGCGCCGCCAGCATGCCGAATTCCTCGGCCGCCACGGCGAAGATAAAATCCGTGTGGGCATCCGGCAGATAGCCCTTGACGATGCCCTCGCCCGGGCCTCGGCCCAACAGGCCGCCCTGCTGGAACGCTTTCAGCGAGGTCGATACCTGATAGGAATCGCCCGAGGACGGATCGATGAACAGATCGATGCGCTTGGCGACATGCGGGAAGATGCTGTAGGCCGCGGTTACGGCGCCCAGGGTCAGCACCGCCGCCAGACCAACCCACCAGAGAGAAAGGCCGGCGAGGAAAAACTGTACAAACCAAACGGCGGTCACCGTGACGGCCATGCCGAAATCCGGCTGCATCAGCAATAGGGCGACGACGATCAGCAGCAACGCGCTGGCAATAGCGCGGCCAGGGAAATTCTCGCCTTCGCGATATTCGGCAAACATCCAGGCGGCGACCACGGCGAAGCATGGCTTGACGAATTCCGATGGCTGGAAGGTGAAGCCGCCGAGCGAGAGCCAGCGGCTCGCGCCCTTGATCTCGATGCCGGCGAAATGCGTCGCCACGACGAGGGCGAGACCGGCAGCAAAAACCAACGTCGCCATGCGTCGCACACCGCGCGGCGAGAGCAGGGAGACCGCCAGCATGATCAGCATCGCCGGCGCCATGAAGACGAATTGATGGCGCACGAAGTGGAACGGCTCGAGGCCGATGCGCTCGGCAGCACCGGGGCTCGCCGCCACCGTGAGGATGGCGCCGACCGCAAACAACAATGTCAAAACCAGCAACGCCCAACGGTCCAGGGTCCACCACCAGCGGCCCAGGATTGACGGATCGGTGCGCGAGAAGCTTGTCATCAGGCACAGTGTCTCCGCGCCTGTTCGGCATGGCGCCGTTCGAGGTTCAGGACCATCTCGCGGAAAGTTTCGCCGCGCGCCTCGAAATCGGTAAATTGATCGAATGAGGCGCAGGCCGGTGAAAACAGAACAACGGCGCCGGGTCTGCCGTCGGCGCAGGCTTGGGCTGCCGCCGCATCCAGCGCGTTATCCAGGGTGCCGCAACGGCTGTAATTGACCCGGCCATCAAGCTCGTCGGCAAAGGTTTGCTCGGCCTCGCCGATCAGGAAGGCATGGGCGACGCGGCGAAAATTGGATTGCAGTGCCCGGAGACCGTTTGATTTGTTGCGCCCGCCGGCGATCCAATAGATCGGGTTGAAGCAGGCCAGCGCACGCGCCGCCGCTTCGCCGTTGGTCGCTTTGCTGTCATTGATAAACTGAACGCCGTCAATGGCGGCAATATGTTCCATGCGGTGGGCGAGGCCGGGAAAGCTCAGGAGCGCCCGGGCGATAATCTCCGGGTCGATTCCCATCGCCCGCGTGGCGGCGTAGGCGGCCGCCGCGTTTTGCCAATTGTGCCGGCCGGTGAGCGCCTTGGCGGCTTCCAGGTCGCATATCGCCTGGCCGTGATCCTCGAGCAAGCCGCCATTGGCCGCGACTCCGTCCAACAGGCGGCGGCCGGTGGCGATGGGGATGACATTCAGGCCGTCGCGCTGGCGCAGCTCGTTATAGATGCGCAGCGTATCCGGCCCGTCGATGCCGACGATGGCGGTTTTCAGCCTCGGCGAGCGGAAGATCTTTTGTTTGGCGGCGGTGTAGGCGGCCATGTCGCCGTGCCGGTCGAGATGATCCGGCGCGATATTGAGGAGGACGGCAATGTCGAACGACATGTGGCGCGTCAAATCAAGCTGGAACGAGGACATCTCCAACACATAGCTGCCCTCGGCCCAAAGCGCCTCGAGGCTGAGTGCCGGGGTGCCGAGATTGCCGCCGACCTGAACGGTCTGGCGGGCGCGCTCGAGGATGTGGCCGATCAACGCCGTGGTGGTGGATTTGCCGTTGGTGCCGGTGATACCGACAAAACTGCGCTCCGGCATGGCGCGCCACAGCAATTCGACATCGCCGACAATTTCAACGCCGGCCGCGCGTGCCGCGGCAATGGTCGGGTGGTCGAGCGGAATGCCGGGGCTCGGCACCAGGGCCGAGATGTCGCGCCATGGAAAGTTGGCACCGCTTTGCAGCTCAATGCCGGCGCGCGCCGCATCCGCCCGGCGTTCGCGCGAATCGTCCCAGGCAAGAACCTGATTGCCGCCTGCGATCAAGGCGCGGGCGGCAGCCAACCCACTGCGGGCGAGGCCCAGAATTGCGACCGTGCCATCGAAATGTGAAGTTCCTACGATCATTCCGTTACCTCAGTTTGAGAGTTGCCAGTCCGGCAAGGGCCAGAATCACGGCGACGATCCAAAAGCGGATGACAATGGTGGGCTCGGCGTAGCCCTTTTTTTCGTAGTGGTGGTGCAAGGGCGCCATTTGAAAAACGCGGTTGCCGGTGAGCTTGAACGAGGCGACCTGAACGATCACCGAAATGGTCTCGAGCACGAACAGGCCGCCGACGATCACCAGCACCAATTCATGTTTGGTCATCACCGCGACGGCGCCGAGCGCGGCGCCGGTCGAGAGCGACCCGGTATCGCCCATGAAGACCATCGCCGGCGGCGCGTTGAACCACAGGAAGCCGAGGCCGGCCCCGACCAAAGCGGTGCAAAAGACGGTCAGCTCGCCGACGCCAGTGACATAGTGAACCTGGAGATAGCCGGAAAACACCGTATTGCCGACGACGTAACAAATCACCGCAAACGTGATCGAGGCGATCATGATCGGCACGATGGCGAGGCCGTCCAGGCCATCGGTGAGATTGACCGAGTTGGATGCGCCGACCATGACAATCGCGGCAAAGGGCAGGAAGAACCAGCCGAGATCGACCAGTACCGTCTTGACGAAAGGCAACGCCAACCCATTGGCGAGCGCTTCCTCCGATACCGAGCTGATCCAGATGCTCGCCGCCACCGCGATGGCGATTTCGATGAGGAATTTGACCTTCGTCGGGAAGCCCTTGCTCGAGCGGTTGCGTAGCTTCATGTAATCATCGACAAAGCCAACCGCACCGAAACCGAAAGTGACGAACAGGATGATCCAGACATAGGTGTTGGTGAGATCGGCCCACAACAATGTGCCGGCAAGCACGCCCATGAGAATAAGGAAGCCGCCCATGGTCGGCGTGCCCTGCTTGGTCTTGAGGTGCGATTCCGGCCCGTCTTCGCGGATCGGCTGACCCTTGCCCTGGCGGGCGCGCAGGGTGCGGATCAGTACCGGCCCGACGAGGAAGCTGACCAAGAGCGCGGTGACGATCGCGGCGCCGGCACGGAACGTCAGATACTGGAAAATATTGAAAATGCCAATCGAATCGGAAAGCGGGAACAGGAGATTATAAAGCACGGCCCGCCTACCCTTCGTTCCGTGTGAAGGCATCGACCAGCGGCCGCATGTTGATGCCGAGCGAGCCTTTGACGAGCACCACGTCGCCCGGTCGAATTTCGCTCTCAAGGGCGGGCAACATATCGGCGGAGCTGTCCGCCTGGCCGGCGCGGCAGTGGCTCGGCAGGGCGGCGAAGAGGTGGGACATCAGCGCGCCGACGGTAAAAACCAGATCGATGCCGGCATCCTCAACCGCGTCTGTCAGGGTGGCATGTTGGTGCGCAGCGTCGGCGCCGAGCTCGAGCATGTCGCCGAGCACTGCGATGCGCCGCCCGCCCGGCCCGGGCTGGAAATCTTTCAGGCCGGCGATTGCGGCGCGCATGGCGACTGGGCTGGCATTATAGGATTCGTCGATCAAATCGAACTGACCGCCGGCGAGGGTGGGGCGATGGCGCGCGCCGCGGCCGGGCAACGCCTGTTGCAGGGCGAGCGCGTCCGCCGCCTGGGCCAGTGGCGCACCTGAGGCCATGGCAGTCGCAAGAACGGCGACACTGTTAAGCGCCCAATGCTCGCCGCTGAGCGTCAGGCGGTAATGGCAGCGGGTGCCGCAAAAATCGGCTGTCACCTGTCCGCCGTCTTGATCCGGCGACCAGTCGAGCAGGCGTGCCTCGGCTTTTTCACTGCGTCCGAAGGCGATGATGCGCGCCGCGCCGCCATCCTTGGCCCGCGTGCTGAGAAAATCGAAATATTCATTGTCGCGGTTGAGGATTGCCACCGCGTCCGGTTCAAGGCCGGCGAAAATTTCCGCCTTGGCCTCAGCCACCTCATCAACGGAATCGAAAAATTCCGTATGCACCGCCTCGACATTGGTGATCAGCACCACATGCGGGCGTGCCAGGCGCGACAGCGGCGCAATTTCGCCGGGCTGGTTCATGCCGAGCTCAAACACGCCGAACTCGGCTTCGACCGGCAGGCGGGCCAGACTGAGCGGCGCGCCGATATAATTGTTAAGATTGCCGGCGCTGAGCGAGACACGGCCGGTGGTGGCCAGCGCACGGGCGAGCAATTCCTTGCTGCCGGTTTTACCGACGCTGCCGGTGACGGCGATAATACTCGCGGAGCTGCGCGCGCGCGCCGCCTTGGCCAGGGCATAGAGCCCGTCAAGACTGTCCGGTACGATGAGAAGTGGCCCCGTCGCCGAAATGTCGGGTGCATGATCCACCATTGCCGCCGCGGCTTGGGCGCCCAGCGCTGCCGCGACATGGTCGTGGCCGTCATGATTGGGGCCTTTCAGCGCAACGAACAGATCGCCGGGCGAAAGCGTGCGGCTGTCGATCGAGATGCCGTCCGCCTGCCAGTCGCCATGCGCTTCGCCGCCGGTCGCGCTGATCGCCTGGTCGGCGCTCCAAAGGGCCTGCTTCCTATTCATAGCGGCGCTCCGGACGGCAGCGCGATTGCGCCATCACCACACGGCGCGCGGTTTCGCTGTCATCGAAGGGAATCATCCGTTCCTTGATGCTTTGGCCCTGCTCGTGGCCCTTGCCGGCGATCAGCAGCAGGTCATCGGCGTGCAACTCGGCGATGGCGGCGGCGATAGCCTCGCCGCGGCCGTCGATTTCGATCGCATCGGGGCAGGCGCTGAGGATTTCGCGGCGGATTGACGCCGGGTCTTCGTAGCGCGGATTGTCGTCGCTGACATAGACCACATCGGCGAGGTCGGCGGCGATTTCGCCCATTTGCGGCCGCTTGCCGGCGTCGCGGTCCCCGCCGCAGCCAAACAGAACGATCAGCCGTCCGCGCACATTCGGCCGGAGGCCGCTGAGCGCCGCTTCGAGCGCATCAGGCGTGTGGGCATAATCAACGAAGATCGGCGCGCCATTATCGAGGCGCGCGGCCAATTCGAGGCGGCCGCGCACGCCGGTCAATTGCGGCAGGCCGGCGGCAATTTCGTCCGGGCTCACGCCGGTGGCGAGGGCCAGCCCGGCGGCGGCCATGAGATTGTAGGTCTGGAACGCACCGGGGAGGGAGATCAGCAGATCATAGGGTTGGCCAAGCAGCTCGAGCTTGATGCGCTGGCCCAAATCCTCGTCGCTGCGCGCCACTAGGCGGATATCGCCTTCGCTTTCACCAAACAGCAAGACCCGGTGATTGCGTTTGCGGCAAATTTTTTCGAGGCGTGAACAGTAAGGTGAATCGGCATTGAGGATGGCATCGCCGCCGGGCTGCATGACCTCGGCAAATAGCCGCGCCTTGGCGGTAAAATAGGTTTCAAGGTCCCGGTGATAGTCGAGATGGTCGCGCGTGAGGTTAAGAAAGGCCGCAGCCGCAAGACAGACGCCGTCGAGGCGGTATTGATCGAGGCCGTGGCTCGATGCTTCCATGGCGCAGTGCGCGACCTCGGCCTCCGCCAGTGCCGCCAGGGTCTGATGCAAGGCCACAGGGTCGGGAGTTGTTAACGCGGCGCTTGAAAGCGGCCCATCGCCTTCAACACCGAGGCCGCCCAGGCTCGCTGCCCGGCGGCCGCTGCCGCGCCACAATTCACGCAGGAACGAGACGGTCGAGGTTTTTCCGTTGGTGCCGGTAACCGCCGCAACGGTACGCGGCTGATGCAGGAAAAAGCGCGCCGCCATCTCAGCGAAACGGCGGCGCGGGTTATCATCCGTAACGAGTTGGACGGCGTCTGGCGCCGCACCGTCGAACGCGGTCCCCGGTGGCGCCAAAACGGCGGTGGCACCAAGGCGCAAGGCTTCGGGGATGAAGTCGGCGCCCCGCGCGCGGCTGCCGTCAAGCGCCGCGAACAGATAGCCCGGGCGGACATCGCGCGAATCTGATGTCAGGCCCGTTATGTCCACATCCTTCCCCTCATGCGCCGCTCGGCTTTCCCCTGTCAGTTCAAAAAGATGCAAAGTTGCGGCCCTTTCCATCGGCCCGCACCAGCAAACGCTCGGTTTGATCTTGTTGTTCTTCTTCGCCCGACGGCAGGAGCGGCATGACGCCCAGCATGGGTGCGATTTGTGAGACAATACGGCCGAGCACCGGTGCGGCGTTCCAGCCGGCAGCGGCGAAGCCGTGCGTTGCTTTGTTGCCGTGCGGCTCGTCGAGCATGACGAGCACGGCATAGCGTGGCGCATCCATGGGGAAGGCGCCGACGAACGTGGTGATCAGGGCGTTCTTCTTGTAGCCGCCAACAGTTGCCTTCTCGGCGGTGCCGGTCTTGCCGCCCACCAGATAGCCCTCGGCCTCGGCCTGCTTGCCGGTGCCCTGTTCGACGACCATGCGCATCAGCATGCGCATTGCATCGGAGGTCTCGCGCGCGATCACACGCTCGCCTGTTTGCGTCACGGGGCGGCGCAACAAGGTCGGTGTTGTGCGCATGCCGCCATTGACCAGGGTAGCAAAGCCGCTGATCAAATGCAGCGGCGTCACCGCGATGCCATGGCCATAGCCGATGGTCATGGTGTTGATCTCACGCCAATGGCGCGGCGACAGCGGTTTGCCGTTTTCGGCCAGCTCGAAGGGCAGCGGGCTCAGCATGCCAAGGCGGGCGAGGAAATCCTTCTGCCGTTCGGCGCCGACATCGCGTGCCATCTGGGCGGCGCCGATATTCGATGAGTGAACGAAGATCTCCGGCACATCGAGCCAGCGGTTTTGCGGATGGTCGTCGCGAATGGTAAAGCGCGCGACCTTTAGCGGTTTGGTGGCGTCGTAGCGGTCATTTATATCGACCACGCCATATTCGAGCGCCATCGCGGTGGTGAAGGCCTTGAAGGTCGAGCCCAGTTCGTAGACTCCAAGCGTGGCGCGGTTGAAGCGTTGATCGGCAATGCTCGAATCAAGTTCATAGGGGTTGAAATCTGGCAGGCTCGAGAGCGCCAGTACTTCGCCGCTCTGCACATCCATGACGATACCGGCGGCGCCTTTAGCCTTGAATGTGGCCATGGCGGCGCTGAGCTCGGCATGAACGATGTGCTGCACGCGGCTGTCGAGCGCGGTGACCATCTTGCCGCCCGGCGTTTTGGCGATCTTTTTGAGCTCGCCGTCGCGCGCCGCTTCCAGTCCGGCCAGGCCGGCATTGTCGACGCCGGCAAAGCCAAGCGTATGAACAAAGAGAGAGCCGTGCGGATAGACGCGGCGCTCCTCGCGCTCGAAGCCGAAACCGGGCAGGCCGAGGCGGTTGATGGCATAATGCTGATCCGGCGTGAGATTGCGCTTGATCCAGGCAAATTGGCCCTTGGCGTTTGCCTTGCGCAAGATTTCATCGCGCGAGAGCTCGGGCAGGATGCGGGTAATCCTGTCGGCCGCTTCAACGGGGTCGAGCACTTGGCTCGGATTCACATATAAAGAGTGGGATGGCAGGTTGGTGGCGAGGAGAGCGCCGTGGCGGTCGACAATATCGGCGCGCTGAAGCGTCAACAGGCCGCCTTGATGCTCAGCCGCGCGCTCTTGATTTTGACCGCCGCCGAGCAATGAAAGCTGAACCAGGCGGCCGCCCAAAATAACAAAACACAGCGCGAAAATGGCGCCGGCGACAAACAGGCGGGTGCGTGCGGTTTCCAATGGCCGGCGCGCCTGCCGGGCGCTGAGCTTTTCATCGCTCTCATCGAGGCTCATATCGTTGGCGGCATGACGCCACGGGCGGACCGATAAATCACTCATTTTACATAACCTTGAGTTTCGAGACTTTGGCCAAACGGCTCATGGGCGAGCAGCTCGGGGGCGTATGAAATCATTTGCTTTGGCGCGGCGGGCGCGAGGTCGAGATGACGTTCGGCCAAGCGGGCGAGCCGCTCGGGGCGGTTGAGATAGCTCCACTCCGCATTGAGCACATGTATTTCTTCCTGCTGTGCAATTGCTGCACGTTCCAACGCCGCCAATTCGTTCTCCAACCCTTTGACCTGATAGCTCACCAGCAGAAGGGCGATCGTCACGATCGCCGGCAAACCGATCCAAAGAATGAGCGCGGGCCTGATCATGCGCCTGTGCCTTCCGGCATAACCGGCGCCGCCGTGCGAACCGCGGCCCGGAGCCGGGCCGAGCGGGCGCGCGGATTGGCGTTCAATTCCGTGGCGCTCGGTTTGCGCGCGCCCTTGTGCAGTAAACTAAAGCTCGGTTGCGGCGATATTGTGGCGCCGTCCGAAGGCTCCGGCAGATGGCGGCTTGGCCGCGGCAGTGAGCCGCTATGGCTGTTGAGATAGGTTTTGACGCGGCGGTCCTCGAGCGAGTGGAAGGAGACCACCGCCAGGCGGCCGCCGGTGCAAAGCATGCGCTCGCTTGCCGCCAGTCCGAGATCGAGTTCGCCGAGCTCGTCATTGACGTAAATTCTGAGCGCTTGAAAGGTCCGGGTTGCCGGGTCGATGCCGCTGTTGCCGCGGCGCACGACGCTGCGCACGATATCGGCGAGCTGGCTGGTGCGGCTGATCGGCGCTTCGGCGCGCGCCTGGACGATGGCGCGGGCAACCGCGCGGGCGCGGCGTTCCTCGCCATAGTCGTAGATCAGGTCGGCGAGCATCTCCTGGGGTGCTGTGTTGATGATCTCTTCGACGCTCGGCCCGCCGCTCCCCATGCGCATGTCGAGCGCCGCGTCATAGCGGAACGAGAAGCCGCGCGCCGCATCGTCGAGCTGCATCGAAGAGACGCCGAGGTCGAAAGCAATGCCATCGACTTCGCGGATGCCGTGCGGCGCCAGCAATTGTTCCATTTCGCCGAAGCGGCCCTGGATCAGGGTGAGCCGGCCGGGGAAGCTTTCGGCCAACGCCGCGCCGCGCGCAATCGCCGCCGGGTCGCGGTCAATGGCGCAGACGCGGCATTCCGCCGCTTCCAGGAGGCCGCGGCTATAGCCGCCGGCGCCGAGGGTGGAATCGACATAGGTAGCGCCATCGCGCGGCGCGAGCGTCTCAAGGACTTCGTTGAGCATGACCGGCGCATGGCCAAATTCCGTGGCGCTTGATGTTGGGCGGGCGGGCATCAGGAATCGCCCCCCGTCTGCATCGCGTCAAACTCGGCCGGTGCGTCGGCGATGGCCTCGTTGAGGAAGGAGGCGCCGGCTTCCGGCTGCCAGATCTGAAAGGTTTCGCCCATGCCGATAAAGGCAACGCTATCGCTGATTCCGGCGAATTCCATCAATTTACGGGTCAGCATGACGCGCCCTTCCGGGTCGAACGGCAGGCGCTCCACCTGGCTGAACAATGCCATGCGGGCTTTGCGCGATTTGGGCGCGAAGGGATTGGTGGTGGTGAAATTGCCGCTCAGGCTTTCCAGCCAATCGATGCCGGCGCCTTCGACGGCGGGGATTCCCTCGGGCGACGGGAACAGGACGATGCCAGGGAAACTCAGTTTGACGAGCTCATTGCGGAACGCCGCCGGAACCGAGACCCGTCCCTTGCGATCCACCTTGTTGATGACATGGCCGGTAAATAAAGCCAAGTCCACGCTCCCACAATAAATGCCCGTCCCATTTGCAGTGTCTGATACGCCTCAGCGCCGCGCCCACGGCGCGAAACCAAGTATTTGGGACATCATGGGATATCATGGGTATTTTTGGGCGTCAAATGGTTTTCAAATAAAACAGTAAGTTATTCCTCTCGGCTATTAGGGCGGGCAGCAGGCATTTATTAACAAAATCATCCGAAAAATGAATGGTTACCTTTTGCCGCCTGATCATTTCAAATAACAAAAAATGAGTATTGTTCCTTTTTTGTTCCTTATTGAGGTGAAAAGCAAGGCTGCGCAACGAATCCGAGACATACTGTATATAGTGTTGGAACGCGTATGAGCCGCAATATATGGGCTACGGGAGAGGTATTCCGCTAAAACGCAAATAACGCCGCAGTCGCGGCAATATTCGTTGCAAGTAAATGCCAGACGGCCTGTAAGCCGGGTTCTGTATCCGGCAAAGTGTTAACACTTTGCCGGCGATGACCATTCATCTGGGACGCCCGTTACCGCGCGCCTCAAGCGACCGACCCGGGCGGTGACGCGGGAATGCGCCTGCACGATTGCGAACAATCGGGCGTACCGCCCCTATTTGGTCTTGCTCCCGGAGGGGTTTACCTTGCCGCCGCCG
>CAYSDJ010000006.1:90562-103872 GCA_964429775.1 uncultured Rhizobiaceae bacterium | reverse complement strand
TCATAGGGCGTCATTTCGACATCGACCTTGTCGCCGACGAGAACGCGGATGCGGTATTTACGCATTTTGCCGGCGGGCCGGGCGATGATCTCATGGTCGTTCTCGAGTTTTACCCGGAACATCGTGTCAGGCAGCTTCTCCGTCACGATGCCCGAAAACTCAAGTAATTCTTCCTTGGCCATATTGCCTGCTATCCGTTGATCTTAAATGTGCCGCGCGCTTGGCGGTTTGCGGGCGCACTATATGGCGGGTGATTTGTGCCTGTCCAGCCAAAGCCTCGCATGATCGGCATACGGCAATCGCCGGCGGGCGGCAATCGCATCGTTAAATGGGCAGAAAAACCCTCAGCTGAAGGTGAAACCGACGGCGCTTTCAATGTGCTGGCAGAGGTCGGGCGCCGATATGGGCTTGCCGAGCACGGCGGTGGCGCCAACCTGCTTGGCCACTTCGAGCGGCATCTTATCGCGCTCTCCGGTCAGGATCAGAATCGGAATTCCCTTGATCGTCTCAATCTTGCTAAGCCGCACTTTGTTGCAGAATTCCATGCCGTCCATATTTTCCATATGCAGATCGCAGATGATGACGTCCGGATTTGGTTTCTGGCGGTCGAGTAGATTGTCCATCGCGTCCGTGCCGTCGACCGCTTCGGATACTTGGTTAATATCATGCTGCGACAACAGGTTGCGGATGATGCTGCGCATGGCCTTTTGATCATCGACGATCATGACGCGAAGTGCTTGGGCGGCTTTGTTGGACATAAAGACCGGTTTTTTTTGGCTCTGTTGATGGGCAAAATCCCGCACAGACTAGGCTAAGTCCGTTAATACCCGCCTAACGCCTATGTTTAATCAAAATTCACCATAAATAGTTTGAGCCGTTGAAAGTTGGCCCCATTCCCCGCCACATTGGTTAACCTGTGCGGCGAAAGAAATTGCGCAGCGCCAACCACAAGGAACGATATCCATGTCCGAGAACGCCTTTGAGGCCGCCGGCGTCATTGCCGAGCAGAATGTCGCCATCACCATGCGCGATGGCGTGACACTGCGCGCCAATCTCTACCGACCGGCGGATAGCGGCCCGTTGCCGGCGCTGGTGCTGCGTATTCCCTATAACAAGGATGTGGCGCAAATCTACGTCTATGCCCACCCGGCCTGGTATGCGCGCCAGGGCTATGCGGTATTGGTGCAGGATTCGCGCGGGCGCTATGCCTCGGAAGGCGAATTTTATCCGCTCCGCCTCGACGGCGAGGATGGCTATGACACCATCGAATGGTGCGCCGCCCAGCCCTGGTGCGACGGCCAGGTCGGGAGCTATGGCTTTTCCATTCCCGGCATCAACCAGTTGCTCGCCGCCCACCTCAAGCCGCCGGCGCTG
The DNA here is from genome assembly GCA_964429775.1 of uncultured Rhizobiaceae bacterium. Lineage (GTDB taxonomy): Bacteria > Pseudomonadota > Alphaproteobacteria > UBA828 > UBA828 > PTKB01. The sequence continues at coordinate 102,498 of CAYSDJ010000006.1, read as the reverse complement.
AAGACCGCCATTCCGGCTTTTTATCCGTCCGGCATGCATGACGGCTTTCTCTATGTCGGCGGCGCTCTTTCAATGGCGGCCCTGGCGCAATGGAGCGTGGTGATCGCCGCCGACGCGGCAATCCGCAAGGGCGATATGGACGCGCTGGCGCAAGTTGTGCCGGCCGATCAACAGTCGGGAAAATGGCATCCTGCCTCGGCGCTGAAGGATACGCTGTTTTTTACCGAACCCGATTCACTGCCCTTTATCGCCGATTACCTCGCCCATCCGAGCAAGGGTGATTATTGGCAGGAATGGGATTTGCCGTCGCGTCTCAAGGATGTCGAGATCCCCTGTCTTCATGTCAGCGGCTGGTATGACAGCTTCATCACCAAGACGATTGAGAGCTATGAGGCGATTACAGCGCTCAGCGATGCGGAGCACCGCATGCTCATCGGCCCGTGGTATCACATCCCGTGGACGCAACAGGTCGGCTGCATCGATTTCGGCTATGAGGCCCGCAATATTGTCGATGCGTATCAGATCGCCTGGCTCGACGCCCAGCTCAAGGGCGATCGCGGCAAGCTCGACGCGCTGCCCATGGTGCGCATCTTCGTCACCGGCGCCAACGAATGGCGCGATTACGATGCCTGGCCGCTGGCCGGAACCAAGGCCGAGGATTGGTATCTGCACAGCGGCGGGCGCGCCAATTCGCTCTCGGGCGACGGCGCCCTATCGACCGAGGCGCCGGGCGAGGAGGATGCCGATTTCTTCATCTATAGCCCTGAGGCGGCGGTCGAAAGCCTGGGCGGCAATTCCTGTTGCCTACCCGACCGCGCACCCATGGGCCCGACCGATCAGCGCCAGGTCGAATACCGCAACGATGTTTTGGTCTATTCATCAGAAGTGCTGGAAGCGCCGCTCTTCATTGCCGGCAATGTGAATGCGGTGCTGCATGCCGCGAGCACTGCCGTCGATACAGATTTCACCGTCAAGCTCTGCGATGTGTGGCCGGACGGCACGTCGATCAACATCACCCAGGGCATCATCCGCGCACGCTACCGCGAATCGCTCGAACGCGAAGTAATGCTGGAGCCCAACCAAATATATGAATTCGCCATCTCCGTCGGCGTCGCCTGCCACCAATTTGCCGCCGGCCACCGTATCCGGATCGAGGTCGCGAGCAGCAACTTCCCGCATTTCGACCGCAACCCCAACAACGGCAAGCCGTTCGGTGAAGATGATGAATTTGTCACCGCGAGCCAGACGGTGTTCCACGATACGGCGCGGCCGTCGCGCATCGAACTGCCGGTCGTTGCCGGCGGCTAAATCTTCGTCCAGTCGTGGCTTTCTGAGAAGGCAGCCGAGGCGCGGATAATCGTCGCGTCATCAAAGTGACGCGCCACCAGGGAGAGGCCGACCGGTAAATTGCCCGGCGCCATGCCGCAGGGCAGATTGCCGGCGGGATGGCCGGTGGCATTGAAGGCGCTCGGGTTCCCGGGCGCCCTGCTCTGGCCCTATCTCTATGGCTGGCCGCCACGTCCCGCCGGCCTGGTGGAAACCGGCTTTGACGAACTCGCCCGGCGCTGGCGGCCGATCCTCGATGCCTTCGAGGAGGAGGGCGTCGATCTTTGCTATGAAATCCACCCGTCGGAAGACCTGCATGACGGCGATACATTCGATATGTTCCTCGAGCGCGTCGACAATCATCCGCGCTGCCACATCCTCTACGACCCGAGCCATTTCCTCTTACAACAGCTCGACTATCTCGCCTTCATCGACATCTATCACGCGCGCATCAAGATGTTTCACGTCAAGGACGCCGAATTCAATCCGACCGGGCGCAAGGGCGTCTATGGCGGCTATCAGCCCTGGGTCAACCGGGCCGGGCGCTTCCGCTCGCCGGGCGACGGCCAGATCGATTTCCGCGCCATCTTCTCCAAGCTCGCGGCCTATGGTTTCGATGGCTGGGCGGTGCTCGAATGGGAATGCGCGATCAAGCACCCGCTCGCCGGCGCGCGCGAGGGCGCGCCCTTCATCCGCGATCACATCATCGAAGTGACGGATGTGTCGTTCGATCATTTTGTTTCCGGTGAATCGGACGAAGCGGGCAACCGGAAGATTCTCGGTATCGATTGAGAATGTGATAAAAGGAGAAACGGCAAATCAAGAAGAAGAAGGCATGACATGAGCCAGGATAAATCCGCGATGGAAGCGCGCTTTGTTGATCAGAGCGCGCCGTTTCTGATGCGCCCCTCGACCGATGATGCGGCGGACAATCGCAATTGGGTGCTGAAGGCGATTGAGCGCACCGGCCAGGATGCCGCCTCGGCCGCGCACACCTGGGCCGGCGCCTTCGCGCTCGGCAACGATCTGATGTGGCAGGCGATGGTCGAATATCGCGGCGAGGCGGAAGCGGCGGAAGCCTATGAGGCCGCGTGGAACCGTATCCCTGAGGAATACCGTGATGGTGCACGGCAAATTTTCACCTTCGCCAGCGAAAAGCCGCCCTATGGCCTGGCACTTGAAATCGAGACACCGGAGATGGCCGAGAAGAGCGGCCTCTCGGTCGAAGAACTGCTGATCTTTTGGAACAAGGCGTTTGTCGCCCAGGATCACGAGATGTGGCAGGCGCTCGAGCACCAGTTCGGCGCACGCGAGGGCGTGATCATCTATTCCCGCGTCTGGGAGGGCTATGCGCTGACCTTCCTCGAATTCATCAAGGCGGCAATCGGCGTCGACGAGTTCAAGACCACCGACGACCTCTCCAAAATGAACCGCGCCTTCTGGGAAGCGATCGGCTGCGAGGTCGAGGATGTCGAAACCACGCCCGACAAGCACATCGCGCTCATCAAGACCTGCCCGTTCTGGGACAACATGATTGATATGTACGGCAAGGACAAAGCCCACCGCATGCACCAGAAAACCATCGGCGCGACATCAGCCAATTACTATCAGGCGCTGATGAAGGCCATCGGCCTGTGGGACGAATTCTACGCCACCCAGGACCAATACCGCTGCCTCGGCGACGGCGAATGCCGCATGGTCTATGTCCGCCGCTCGGCGATGGAGAAGGAAGGCCTCGATAAGGGTTAGCGCTGCAATTTGTCTAAAAACGGACCCGGATTTTTCGTAGCAGCGGTTAGGGCAGGGGATTTTCTCATTGGTTGTTCTTTAAAAAGCCGTTTGAGACAGAGAAAGATGGTCTTCGGGCACAAGATAAAATCTCAAGGTTTTGTGCGAATCCTGTAATCCCGGCGTACTATTCCAGTATTAATCCAATTTGTTTTTGTGGCTTGTTGAGACAGATCAAATTAGGCTTTCATACTACGGCTCGCGTCTGGCGATTTCATTGCCGGTGAGCGCGGGGAGGGGAATAGAACAGTTAAACGGTGAAGGAATACCTCAAATGAATTGGAAGTCATTAGAACAACGAATTCGTGATGTTTCTGCCCTTCAATTCGGCAAGGCAGGGGTTAAGGAAAACATTAACGGCGTTGATCTCGATTGCGTAATAAAACGCGATGAAGGGCAGTGGATTATCGTCGAAATCTCAAAGAGAAAAGATTTAGATAAAGTACGGACTGACGTAAACCGACTTACTCTCGTTCGGCGATACTTATTTGATAAACGTAACATTATGGCGCAGTGTTTTTTTGTGTGTTTAAACGACCCGACTACATCTATGAAGGAGGCTGGTAGTCCACATCATATTGAAGTTTTATCTCAAAAGGAATTTGAGGGCAGATTTTTTGATTATCATGAGTATGTTTCCGCAAGGTCTCTTGTTCAGTTTGGTAGTTCTATAAATTCCATGACAGGTGAGCCCGACAATACTAACTACGTTCCGGTTAATTACATCTCTCAAAAAGACCAAAAAGAGTATTCCATTGCAGATATAGCGGACTTAATTAGGCTTGAAAATAATATTATTCTCACTGGAGAGTATGGATCAGGTAAGAGTAGATGCTTAAGGGAGATATTTTTCTTACTCGCTAAAGCGAATCACTCAGCATATTTTTTAGCAATAGATTTAAAAACAACTTGGGGTCTTCAGAGTGGGGAGGAAATAATTCGGAGACACCTCGAGCTAGTTGGATTAAGTAAGGACGCCGATTTTGTGATTAGGGCATATCATAATGGCAACGTTAAATTTCTTCTGGACGGATTTGATGAAGTCGGGTCTCAGGCCTGGAGCGACAATCCTACTACGTTAAAAAGAATACGAATCGACTCTCTTAGGGGTGTGCGAGATCTTATTGAATCTACAAATGGTGGAGTTCTAATAGCGGGAAGAGAGCACTACTTTAATAGTAATCAAGATATGATGAGCGGGTTGGGTATACACCCAGATAGTTGTTTTCATTACAGTGTAAGGTTGAGTTTGATGACGAGGAATTAGAGCAATTTTTAAGCATGATTAGCGATGAAGTTATTATTGTTCCTGAATGGATGCCAAAACGACCATTAATGTGTCAAGCAATTGCTTCTCTTGATCCAGATGAGCTATCGGAAATATTGAAGGATGAACAGGGCGATATTAGTTTTTGGAACGCATTTGTTGATATCATGTGCAAACGAGATGCGCGCATTAGAACAATATTAGAGGCTGATACTATTAAGAGCATTCTCGTGTACCTTGCGCGTCTTACTAGATCAAAAACTGCAAATGTTGGGCCAATTAGTTACTCAGATATTCAACACGCTTTTGAAGCGGTGCTTGGCACACATCCCGTTGACGAGGCTTCAGTATTATTGCAACGCCTTCCGGGACTTGGCAGAACGAGTTTAGATACAGACGACCGACAATTTGTTGATATCTATATATTGGATGGACTGAGAGCACTTGATTTAGTAAATGTTATTGAAAGTAATGATATGAGTGTGCAAAATTCAACTTGGGTAAATCCGCTTGATTACCTTGGTTTGAGAGTTTTTATTGAGAGAGCTATAAGTCATAACATTTTGACTGCAGCGATAAGTTTTGCACATAGAATAAATGAGGGAAATAATAATGTATTGGTATGTGATATAGTTTGTGGTTTGCTCTGGCTTGATCGAGATAATATTGATTTTAAATCAATGACTATTTCTAATGGTACAATGATTATACTTGACTTAACTATGGCTGAGCCCACAAACATAGTTATCGAAAATACAATTATTTTTCATTTAGTATTCCCACGGAATCCAATATCACACATCCAATTAATTGACTGTACAGTCGACAACTCTTATGGTGTTTCCGGCAAACGTGGACTTCCGAACTGGGTTAAGAATACAACCATTGAAAATTATCAGTCGGTGGCAACTGTATCTGCGATTAAAAATGTCGAACTAACACCACAGCACAGGGTATTAATAACCATACTGAAGAAAACATTCTTTCAACCCGGTGGCGGAAGACAAGAAGCGGCATTGCTTCGCGGGTTGGGACAAGTAGATCGCGCTGGACACACCAACAAAATATTAAAAATATTGATTACAGAAGGATTATTAAAAAAGACTAAAGGCAAACATGGAAATCTGTATGTTCCTGATAGAAAATATAAGTCTAGAGTGGGTAAAATGTTGGCGGAATTGAATTTAAGTGAGGATAAAATTTGGACGCAACTAATATAAAAATACTATAAAAATTGTTTAGAAGAGACTGTTTGTACCTTTATACGAGATGAATCAGATATGAAAGGTGACAAAAACACGACTCGCAATAGCGCATGGCACCTATGAATGCTCATTAATAAGCGAAATATATTAGTTGTTAATCTGGAAGCGAATGTAGCGTTTGAGGGTATCAATGTATCCCAAAACGAATTACCAAGAAACCACAATGGAGCAAAAAAGTTACGTGCTTGATCAGAGACTAGAATTGGCTCAAATCAAGCACGTTTTGTCCTAGCGCTTCCACCCTGCGATATCCCAGCCGACCTGCTCGAACATGTCCGGCGCGTTCCAATGGTCGCGGACATATTTGATCTTGCCGTTTTCGATGAAGCAGGCCTGCATATATTGGCAGTCGAACTTCTTGCCGGTCGCCGGCTGGCCGAAGAAGCCCTTGGTGATGGTGCCGCGGATGCGGCCCATGTCGCAGACCGTGTTGCCCTGCACGCAGACGGCTTCGATATAGGGGGTGAAATCGGGCACCGCTTCGATCCAGCCATCGCCGAATTCGCGGATGCCGGCATGGCCGACGGCGGGCTCGCCGGTGATGTCGTAATAGACGCCGTCTTCGGCCATCACCGACAGCACCTGATCGACATCCTGGTTTACCCAGCCCTGGAGCTGAGTGAACACAAGCGCGAGATTGGTACGCTCCGCGTCGCTGAGATCGGTGAAGCTTTCAATCGGGTCATCGGCCAGGCTGTGATCGGTCATGAGCCAGTCGCGAGTTTGCATTTTCTTGTTCCTTCTTTCTTGTTGGGCAAATTATTGGTTGGAGAGGTTGGCGAGGCGCCACATGACGATCGCCACCACATCGGAGACGCCCTTCAGGCTGAGCGTGTTGATCTTGTCGGGCGAATCCTCGACCGTGTGATAATAGGGATCGTCCGGCGCCCAGAGCCAGGTCGCCGGCACGCCGATTTCGAGGAAGCGCGCGCTCTCGGCGACGCCCCAGCCGGCGGTCATACGCCCGAATTCGAAGCCGAGATCGCCGGCCACATCATCGACCATCGCCATCAGCCATTCCGGTTGCAGCAGCGGATCGCAGTCGGGCCATAACCCGCGCTCGACCTGGCAGATGCGTCCGCCAACGCCAACCATATCGACGTCAATGAGCGCCTTCATGTTGGCCCTGAGATCGTCCTTATGTTGCTGGCAAAAGCTCCAGGCGCCGATGGTGGCGCCTTCCTCGGCCGTTGAGCAGATGAATTCGAAGCCGCGCGGGCTCGACGTCTCGGTGAAGAGGCGGGCCAGTTCCAGCATCGTGGCCGTGCCGGTGAGATTGTCGTTGGCGCCGGGCGCGATGCCATTGTCGCGGTGGCCGATAACGCCGACGCGCTCCTGCGGATATTCGGTGCCGCGCTTGAAGGCGGAAAGAATGACGCTGTCGCGATCCTCGACCAGGGTTTCCGAGACCATATGAACCCGGTTGTTGCCGCGCCCAATCTCATACATCAGATTGGCGCCATCGAGAGCCGAGACGCAAAGCGCCGGCAGTTGATCCGCGCAGAAGCGGTTCGGGATCGAGCTGTTGCCGGCTTCCATCGACATGCGGTAGGGCCACGGCATGGGGTGGATGATAATCAGCCCGACGGCGCCGTGCTTGGCCGCCCGTTCAGCAAAGGTGCCGAGCCAGAACATCGAGAAGCCGCCATCGACCTCCATCAAGAGGGCGATTTTCCCTTCGACGTCCGCATCGCGGTAATCCTCCTCCTTGCCGCCGATGATCGGCACCACTTCGGCTTCAAGGCCGCCTGCCGGGGTCGAGGGCGAGAAGTAAGGTGTGATGGCATCGAAAGTTTGCTCCGTGGCTTCGACGCGCAAGACGGTGTCAGACGTATTGAGGAAAGTCGGTACCCGGATCGGCGTTTCCTGGATTTCGAGGCCGAGGGATTCGAACTCTTTCGTCACATAATCGATGGCTTTCTTGTCGCCCGCGCTGCCGATAAAGCGGTCGCCGATGGCGGCCAGATTTTCGATATGCCGGAGCTCGCGGCTGGCGTCGATCTGCTGGATCAGCCCTCTTTCGTCATCGGATATCATGGCGGTTCCCTCTTAAGTGTCCTTGGCGGCGATGGTCTCCATCTCGATCAGCCAGTCCGGATGGGCAAGGCCGGCGACGATGAAAAGGGTTGAGGCGGCCGGGCGATTGCCGAGATATGAATCTCGGATGTCCCGCATCATGGTGAGATGGGCGCGGTCCGTTAGCAGAGAATTGACCTTGACGATATCGTCGACGCCCATATCGGCCTCTTCCAGCACCGCCAGCGTATTTTGCCAGACACGGTGAAGCTGCGCTTCGATGCCCTCGGCGATGCTGCCATCGGTATTGGTGCCGACCTGGCCCGATATGTGCAGCCAGCGCGCATTGGGGCCGGCCTCGGCGCCATGGCTGTAGCTTGATGCAGGTGCTGCGATAGAGGTGGGGGTGTGTAGTTTGATCATGATGCTTTCTGGTTCTCTCTGCTAGTGGCCGAGGGTTGAGAATTTCGGCATGATTTCCTCAGCCAGGCGCCGCTTCGATTCGCGCCAGCCTGCCATATCGTCGAGATGATCATAAGTGGTGACGAGCAACTGGCCGAAGCCGCCCGAGGATTCGACGATCTCATTGATCTTGCGCTCGACCGTCTCCGGGCTGCCGATGCACATATTGTGCTTCATCATATATTCGACCGTGACATCGGAATCGGCGACGTCAGGTTTGTGCTTGCAGGTGCCGATCATGCCGATGCGATTGAGTACCGGCAGCCAGAATTCGCGGTATTGCTCGCCGATCTGGCCGTTCAGCACCTTGTCATGTGCCTCTTTGTCCGTATCGGCAACGTAAACATCGCGGCCGATGCGCCAAATCTCGCGGCTTGGCTTCAGCCCGCTTTCCGCCGCACCCTTCTCGACCGCTTCCCAATGACCGCTCAAATAGGTGTTGCCGAAGCTTAAGGAGAGCGGGATGTAGCCATTCTTGCCTGCAAGCTCGAGGGTCGGCGAGCTCGGGCTAAAGCCGGCGATGGCCAATTGCGGATAGGGCTTGGTGAAGGGTTTGATGTGGAATTTATAGAGATCCTCGGGATCGTCCGGCGGGCGTTTCCCTTTCCAATATTTGCCTTCATAGTCATATTCGCTGTCGCTTTGCCAGAGATCGATCATGATCTGTAGCGCTTCTTCCGTCATCTCGCGGTTCTCGCCGCTGAAGCCGTCAATATCAAAGAGGCCCCAATCGGTCGGGATCGAGCCCGAGCCGACGCCGATATAGCAGCGTCCTTGCGAGATATGATCGAGCCAGGCGATACGGTGCGCGAGCTCCGCCGGATGGTGATAGGGCAGCATGTAGCCGCCCGGCGAGACGCGCAGGTTTTTGGTCCTGAGCAGCGCTTGTGCGACCAGGAGATCGGGCGCCGGGTTGGGCTCGCGCGGCACGGTGTAATGGCAGCCGATCCAGGCTTCCTCGAAGCCGATCGAATCGTAATATTCGAGCGTGTCGAGATTGTGGTAGTGGCCCTCGGCAAAATCCCGCTCCGGCGGGTGATTGGGCATCAGAAAAGCGCCGACTTTCATACAGCGGGTCTCCCGGGATTGGTGATTTTAATTATCTTTGCCGGCGGCAAAGCCCGAACGAAAAAGTGTGGTGCCGCCTGGGTGACTTGAACACCCGACCCCCGCATTACGAATGCGATGCTCTACCAGCTGAGCTAAGGCGGCGCCACGGGGGCCACGCTACTATTGCCGTAAGAAGACGTCAATTGCCGCCTCGGGCGGGCTCAGACGGGCTCGGGCGCCTTGCCGTTGGCAGGCGTTAGGTCCGGGCCGTTTACCCCGGTCGCTTGGTCGGTGGCGTTTACCGTAGGCGCTTCCGCGCTTTCGGACGGGGCCGGTGCCGCCTCGGCTTCGAGCGCGGCGGGGCGGGCGGCGGGTTGGCGCCAAGCCATGCGGTCGAGCGCGCCGCAGGCGGGGCAGGCGAGCGACCAATCGCCGGCCGGGACGCCGCATTCGTCGCACACCCATAAGGGGTCCGGATCGGCTTCGCTTGCCGCCAGCAACCAGCGGCGGGCGGCTTCGGTGTCGTCATGTTCGGCTTCTTCGAGAAGGGCGAGACGGCGGTAAATGCCGGCGCTCGGGCGCGCTTCCAGCGCCGCCTCGAGATGGCTGCGCGCGGTTCCCCACAATTTCGCTTCGAGCGCACCCGAGGCCAGCAACAGGTGGCTCTCGGCGTGGCCCGGATTGCGCGCCGCCAATTTCTCGAAATGCTTGGCCCGCGCCAGGGCATCGTCGGCGCTATGGATTTGATTAAAATATTGCGCCAGCGCCGGGTGCGGCGTGCTTGCCCAGGCGCCGGCAATCAGGCGCTCGGCCTGGCTGCGGCGGCCGAGCGCGAGGGCCTGGCCGGTGGCGAAGATAATCGCCGGGATGAATGACGGCGCGGCGGCGTTGGCCCGCTCGGCCAGTTTGGCGGCCTCGCGGCCATCGCCCGAATCCCGCGCACTGCGCGCCTGGTGCAGCAGCAGGCCGGCCTCGCGGATCTTGCCGGGCTCGGCTTCCATCGCCTTTTGCCGAAGCGCCACGCGCAATGTGGTGAGCGCGTCCGACCAGCGCCCGGCATGGCTTTGTAGTTCCAGGAGCGTGGTCAACACCCAGGGCGTATGCGGGCGAAGGGCAAAAGCGCGCTCGGCCAGCGACAGCGCCGCTTCCGTATCGCCCGCCTTGTTGGCCTGGACAAGGAGGCCGCGAATGCCGAGAAATTCCGTTTCCGGTCCCTCGAGCATGGCTTCGAAATAGGCCTTGGCGAGATCATCCTCGCCTTCGAGCTGGGCCGCCTGGGCAGAGAGCAGCAGGGTAAGCGGCGGTTCGCCGAGCAGCAGATTGGCGCGCCTGGCCAAACGCCGGGCGCCGCGCGCATCGCCGGCGGCCGCCGATACCAGGCCTTGGGTGAGGGCGACATAGCCGCGTTGCTGGCGGCGCTGCTGGCGCGCCCGGGCAATGTTGCGCGGGCCGAGCCAGAGCCAGCGCACCAGTTGAAAAATCAGCGCGCCGAGGGCGATGAAGATCGCCGCCGCGGCGGCCAGCGCCGCCGGCGAGGTTTCGAGCAGCCAGTCGCCCCAGGCAATCGCCACGCTGCCGGGCTCGTCGGCGATCCACACGGCGAGCGCGGCCAGAGCCGCGACAATAACGAAGAATATGACCACCCTGATCATTGGCCGGCACTTTCGGCGCCCCGCCAGCGCGCCGCCACGCGATCCGATATTTCCGCATCGAGAACACCAAGCGCGCTCTCCACCGCGAGGCGGGCGCGGGCGCCTCGCAACCAATCCTCAGCCCCTCGCCGTGCTTTTGCCGGCAGGCTCTCGGTCACGGCTATTGCACTGGCGAGCTCGCCGGCCTGAAGGGCGCCGTGCAGCGTGCTCAGGCGACCCTCAAGACTATCCGCCGCGATTTCGCCGCCGACCCGGCGCACGGTGACGATGCGGCGCAATCGGCCGATGGTGGCATCGACCCAGCCCTGATCTTCCGCTTCTGCGTCGGCATGGACCACGCCGAGCGCCATATCGTCGAATCCTGCCGCCAGCCCGGCGGTGGTTGGCGCGCCTTGAAGCGCATGCGCCGCCAAACCCTCGATCGCGTTCTCCAGCGCCAGATTCGATCCACCTTCGGATTGGACGGCGGCGCGGAACGCCTCGACCTCACGCGCGAACGGCTGGGCTGTTGCGGCGGCGCGTGTCAGGCGCGAATGGGAGAGGATCAGCACCATTGTCCGGCCGTCGCCGGCCTCGCGCTGGTCGAACGATTCAATCAGTTGCCGGGTCGCCGCCAATTGTTCCTGCAGTGCCGCCTGATCGGCACGCAAACCCTCTATCTCGGCGCTCTCGATGGATGTGTCGCGAGCCGTGCTGGCGTTGAGCTTGTCTTCCAAGGCATCGAGCCGCTCGAGGGTGCGGAAATCGTCCGCCGGTGGCGCGGCACGCGGCGCGGACGCGGCACTTACCGGGCGTTCCCGGGCGGATGATTGCGCTTCGGCGAGGGCCTGTTCGAGCGCTTCAACCCGCGCCATGGCTTCGCTAAGCGCTTCGGTGAGCGGCGTTAGGTCCGGCGCGGCGGCGGGCTCGGGCGGCGGTATTGCGGCGCGCTCCGCCAAGGCCTGTTCAAGCGCCGCGACTTGTGCCGTGAGCGCCTGCATGGCGGCGGAGGGTTCAGCCACTGGCGCTGGTGCGGGCGGCTCGGCAACAGGCGGAAGCGGGACTGGTGCGCTGTCCACTTTTGTGGTGTTTTCAGTGACGTTTTCTGTGACGTTTTCTGTGACGTTTTCT
>CAYSDJ010000006.1:0-90462 GCA_964429775.1 uncultured Rhizobiaceae bacterium | reverse complement strand
GTGACGTTTTCTGTGACGTTTTCTGTGACGTTTTCTAGCGGCGGAGCTTCGATGCTGCCCTGAATTTCGGGCCAGGCGACATAAACGCCGACGCCGATCAGGGCAAGCAGCACCACAAGGGCCGCCAACGGCAAGCGCCGGCGGCCTTCGCCAAAGCGCCGCGATTCGGCCGGCGCGTCGCCGTCCGCATCGATCTCGCTGCCGTTTTGCCAGGGCGGTTGGTTTTTATCGGCCATCTTATTCGGCTATTTCGATCTCTCGTGCGACTTCATCGAGCAGGGCCGCTTGCTCCGGCTGGGTTGCTGTGCGAACACGGCGCCATGACAATCCGGCTATTTCCTCGGCCACTGCGGGGCTTAGGCAGATCGCAGTTAATTGCGCCGCTGAATCTATCGAATCCGCAGCGTGAATCAGTTTAACAAAGCCGCGTGCGCTGCGGGGAGAGAAAAACAACACCATATCGATCTTGCCGTCCTTGAGCGCGGCGCGGGTTTCGCGGGAGAGCGCTGTGCTCGCCTCGGCCCGGTACAGGCAGGCGCGCTCTATGGCGAAGCCGTGCGCGCCGAGCATGCCGGAAAGATCCCCGGCGACCCGGCTTCCGGCAATATGCAGCAACCGGCCGTTTGCCGGATCGAGCCGCTTTTTTGCCAAGGCGGCGAGCGCTTCGACATCGCCACCGGCGGATTCGACATGTTTGAAACCGGCGCCCCTTGCCGCCTCGGCGGTGGCGGCGCCGACAGCAAGGAGCGGCTTGTCATGCACTGCGGCCCCGGACGCGAGCAGTGCCGCCAGGGCACGCACGCCGTTGGCGCTGGTCAACAGCAGCGCCTGGACCTCTTCCAGCGGTGGCAGGGATGCGTCTTCGAGCGGCATGATATTGATCACGGGATCGATCAGGCTGTCGACACCGCGTGCGCGCAACAGCGCCGCCAAATGCTCAGAATCCGGGCGCGGGCGGGTTAAGAGGGCGAGCGGGCTCATGGCGAGAACCCTAGCATTTTATGCGCTGAAAAAATCCGCACCGCCTTTGAGGCGCAGTTCCTCGCCGGCATCCTCGCCCATCGCAACCCCGTCGGCGCCAGCCCCGACACGCTCGGTACGGTGAATGGTGGTGCCATCGGGCCGCGCGATCAGGGCGCGAAGACGCATCCGCCCATCCGCCTCAAACTCGGCCAAAGCGGCGATCGGGGTACGGCACGAACCGTCAAGCGCCGCCAACAGGGCGCGCTCCGAGTTAATCCGTGCCGCACTTTCGGCATGGTTGAGGGCGGCGAGATAACCTTGCGTGCGGCTGTCGTCGCTGCGGCATTCAATACCGATGGCGCCCTGGGCAACGGCGGGCAGCATTTCTTCGGGCTCAAGCGCGGCGGCGATATGCTCGGCGTTCCCCAGCCGTTTCAATCCGGCCACGGCCAACAGGGTGGCGTCGAATTGGCCTTCCGAAACCTTGCGCACCCGGGTTGCCACATTGCCGCGCAGCATGGCGATCTCAAAGTCGGGGCGGAGATGCAGCAGTTGCGCGCGGCGGCGCAACGACGCGGTGCCGATACGCGCTCCTTCGGGTAATGCCGCGATACCGCTCAGGCCCTCGCCGATGAGCGCGTCGCGCGGATCCTCGCGCGGTAAAATACAATTGATCTCGAGACCGTCGGGTAGCCAGGTCGGCACATCTTTCATCGAATGCACGGCGAGATCGATATCGCCGGCGCTGAGCGCCTCCTCGATTTCCTTGGTGAAAAGGCCCTTGCCGCCGATATCGGCGAGCGGCCGGTCGGTGAATTTATCGCCGCTGGTTTTGATAATCCGCGTCTCAAGCGCGCCTTGCTCGGCCAGTTCACCGTGCGCCGCCGCCAGGCGGGCGCGCACTTCGCTGACCTGGGCGAGGGCGAGCGGGCTTCCTCTGGTGCCGATGATGAGCGGTCGACTGGTTGTCACGGCGAATTGCTCCCTGCTATATCTCCTGCATACATACATGCGCGGCGGGGAGAAAGGCAATTTGCGCCTCGCATCCGCACAGGAAGATCCGTCAGCGGAACTGAAGGAAGTAACCCATGGACAAGAATTTCGACGATATTTCGCGTGCCCTCTGGACCTATCTCGACGGGCTTTATGAAGGCGATACCGAAAAGCTCGGCAGCGTTTTTCATCCGGTGTGCCACCTGGTCTCCAATACCGGCGGCGAGTTTCTCGATTGGTCGCGCGAACATTGGTTCGAGGTAGTGAATGGCCGCGCCTCGCCGGAAAGCCAAGGTCTGGCGCGTCATGATCGCATCATCTCGATCGACATGTCGGATGAGACGACGGCCATGGCCAAGCTCAATTGCGCCGTGCCGCCGCGCTACTTCACCGATTACCTGACCCTGCTGAAGCTTGACGGCCGCTGGCAGATCGTCGCCAAATCCTTCCGTTTCGAGACACGCGACTAGGGCCGGCGAGAAACAGCCGGCGGGACGCGGGACATGTTGGTCCTCGGCATCGAGACCAGTTGCGATGAAACGGCGGCGGCGCTGGTCACCGACAAGCGCGAGATTGTTGCCAATGTGGTGCTGTCGCAGCTCGACGAGCATGCGCCCTATGGCGGCATCGTGCCCGAGATCGCGGCGCGTAGCCATATCGAGCATCTCGATGGCCTGATCGCGCGCGCGATGAAAGATGCCGGCGCCACATTCAGCGATCTCGATGGCGTCGCGGCGACCGCCGGCCCCGGCCTGATCGGCGCCGTCATGGTCGGGCTGATGACCGGCAAGGCGATCGCCGGTGTGCATGATTTGCCGTTTGCCGCCGTCAATCACCTTGAAGGCCATGCTCTGAGTGCACGCCTGGGCGACGCGGATCTGGAGTTTCCCTATCTCCTGTTGCTCGTCTCGGGCGGTCATTGCCAGCTTTTGCTGGTTGAGGGCGTGGCCAAATATAAGCGCCTGGGCACCACCATTGACGATGCGGCGGGCGAGGCTTTCGACAAGGCGGCGAAGCTTCTTGGTCTCGGCTATCCGGGCGGGCCGGCGATTGAGCGTGCCGCCAAAGGGGGCGACGGTGCGCGCTTTGACCTGCCGCGCCCGCTGAAGGGCCGCCAGGGCTGCGATTTTTCCTTCTCCGGCTTGAAAACCGCGCTCCTGCACAAAGTGCACGCGCTTGAAAATGATTTGGATGACACGCTGAGAGCCGATCTTGCCGCTTCGTTTCAGCAGGCCGTTGCCGATGTGGTGATCGACCGTTGCCGCAACGCGATAAAAAGTTTTCGTGCCGCCTATCCGGACGGCCGCTTTCTTGTCGCCGGCGGCGGCGTGGTGGCGAATAGCCTGTTGCGCGCGCGGCTTAAAACGCTGGCGGAACAGAGCGGCTTGTCCCTGGCATTGCCACCGCTCGCACTTTGCACCGATAATGCGGCAATGATCGCCTGGGCCGGAATTGAGCGCCTCGGGCTCGGGCTTGAAGAAGATTTGAACGCCGTGCCGCGCGCCCGCTGGCCGCTCGACAGCACGGCGGCACAGCCTCCCGGTGTTGGCCGGGCGGGAAAGCTGGGTCCGAAAGCCTAGCCGCGAATAGGCTTTCGGGCGCGCTGCGACAAAGCGCCGCTGCGACATAATTGATAATGGACCAGCGCAGGGGCGGCGGAACAATATCCGCCCATACAGAATTTGTTGATATTTATCAGGGTAACCTCGCGGTCGCGGTTCGATGTCGCACTACAGAGAAGATATATGCTGCGTGAATGCGGATGAAATGGGCGCCACGGATTCGGAATGTCTTGTCTCGAATCATATTCAAATGGCCACTTGCCGGCATTGCCGTGGCAATTTTCGCCGGCATGATGCTATGGGGCGGATTCAACTGGAGTCTCGAAGTGACCAATACTGAATCCTTCTGCATCTCCTGCCACGAGATGGAGGCAAATGTGTACGCCGAGTACAAATCCTCCAGCCATTTCGCCAATCGCACCGGTGTGCGCGCCTCCTGCCCCGATTGTCATGTGCCGCGCCCGTGGATTCATAAGGTCGTGCGCAAGGTGCTGGCCACCAACGAGCTCTATCACTGGTTGGTCGGCTCGATCGACAGCCGCGAGAAATTTATCGCCAGGCGGCCGCACCTGGCACAGTCCGTGTGGGACGCCATGAGCCGGACGGATTCACGCGAATGCCGGAATTGCCACGACAACGAACATATGATGGTTGCAAAACAACCGGCGCCTGCTCGTCTGATGCATGAATTGGGGGAAAAGTGGCAAATGACCTGTATCGATTGCCACAAAGGGATCGCGCATGAGTTGCCAGAAAATTTTAACCATTATGCTTTAATGGATACTGTGCACGAGCGGATGGAAGATGAAGATGTAGATTGCGGCCAATGCCATGAGGGCATGGTCAAGCCGCCGCCCGGCGAGGAATGGTGAGTTTATTTGGGCGGCGATATTGCCTTTGGCTATGGGAAATTCAATTGAACAAGGACAAGGTGGCTAACATGGTAGCAAGAAAATATTTAATCCATGCCTTCGCGGGTGCGCTGCTTTTGGCGCTCGGCGCCGGGCAGACGCTGGCGGCATCTCCGTCGAGCGAGAAGAACGGCGAGGCGCAATTCAATGAAAATTGCGCGGTCTGCCATCAGGCCGATGCAATTGGCGAGCCTGGCGTGGCGCCTTCGCTGACCAATCCGGAATTTCTCAGTATTGCTTCCGACAAGTTCTTAATGGCGACAATCCGCGATGGCCGGGAAGATACCGCGATGGCCCCATTTGCCCATTTGGGACGCCAGAATGTGCGCGATATTGTCGATTATCTGCGCTCTCATGCCATGCAGCAAAACCGCGCCGCCGAGGTTGATGCCCAGCCGGATGCGCATGGCGATCCGCGCCTCGGCGAGCAATGGTACAATAATATCTGCTCGACCTGCCACGGCGTCGCCGGTGACGGCTACTTTGCCGGTGGTACCGGAACCGCCATCGGCCTACCTGGCTTTCTCGACAAGGCAACGGACGGATTCATCCGCGAAACGATCAAGAGCGGCCGCTCCAACACCCGGATGTTGGCTTTTCAGGGCCCCACCGGCTTAGCCAATCTGTCGGACCAGGAAATCGACGACATCATTGTTTACTTGCGCGGCCTTGGCCAAAGCCAAGAGGAGGACTAGACACATGAAACGCCTCAAATCATTTTTCACACGGCGGGATTTTCTCAAAACCAGCGCCTTTGTTTCGGCGGCCACCACCGGCCTGATGGTGGGCGAAAATCCCGAGCTCGGCGTTGCCTCCGCCGATGCGGCGGCGAATGAAGACAGCCGCACCACCGCGCTGGCGCAATGCCCCTATTGCGGCGTTGGCTGCGGCACCGTGATCCAGGTCGAGGACGGCAAGATCGTCTCGATGCGCCCCGACAAGGACCATCCGACCAATTACGGCCTGCAATGCATCAAGGGATTGACCGCCGCCGAGCCGATGTATGTCGATCGGATGGAAGGCGATTCCTATGTCCGCAAGGATGTCTGGGCCGAGTGGAACAAGCCCGGACACGGCGATCTGGAATATGTCTCGCAAACGAAGGGCTCATTCGACGAAGAGCATTTCCTCCGCGTAAGTTACGAAGAGGCCTCGGAGATGGTCGATCACAAGATCGCCCATTTGGCCAAGACCTATGGCGGCAATTCGATCGGCCTCTATGGCTCGGGCCAGCTCACCATGGAAGGGCAATATCTCGAAAACATGTTCATGAAGGGCGTGCTCGGCTCGAATACCATCGAAGCCAATGCGCGCATGTGCATGACCTCGGCCGTGACCGGCTATTTCGCCACCCTTGGTTCCGATACGCCGCCCTTGGCCTATGAGGATATCGAGCTTGCCGACATGATCATGCATTTCGGCCACAACCCGCGCGAAGCCCATCCGATCATTTTCTGGCGCGCGGCGGATCATAAACGCAACAAGGATATCCCGACCGTTGTCGTCGATCCGCGCCGCACCGGCACGGTGATGGGCTATGAGGATATCAATCCCAACAATTCGATCCATGTGCCGATCCTCAATGGCGATATCAGTTTCCTCAACGCGATTGCCCATGTGCTCCTGGAAGAGCATGACGACATTATCGATTGGGATTTCGTCAAGGAGCACGCCACCGGCTGGGAAGCTTATGTCGACGGGGTGCGCAAGGATTACAGCCCCGAGCAGGTGCAGGACCGCATGGGCGGCGACAATCACGATGTCTCGCCGGCGCTAATCCGCAGAATCGCTGGCATGTTCGCCGATGCCACGCGCAAACGTCTGGCGCGCAGCAAAGGCACGCATGAAGGCGGTTATGGCGGCGTCATCATCATGTGGGGCATCGGCTACAACCAGCATATCCACGGCCAGCACAATGTCATCGCCATCGTCAATCTGCTGACCCTGACGGGCAATTTGGCCAAGCCCGGTTGCGGCCCATTCTCGATGACCGGTCAGCCCAACGCCATGGGCGAACGCTTCACCGGTGGCCTCACCGGTCGGCTGCCGTTCAACCAGCCGCTCAAGAATGACGAGCATCGGCGTAAAATGGCTGCCGCCTGGCGCGTGCCTGAGGAAAATCTGATCAACGCGATGAACTCGAAAAACCCGGGTTACGCGGTCGGTATGATGGAGCGGGCGCTGAAAGACGAAGTGAAAGCGTTCTTCTTCGTCTATGCCACCCACATCGATTTGCCGGATCTCTATAACCTTGTCCGCCCGGCGATCACCAAGACCTTCAATGTGGTGCAGGAAATCTACCGCCACGCACCCAACAACCTCTACGCGGATGTGATCTTCCCGGCCGCGACATGGGGCGAGGTCACGGGCGTCTATATCTCCTCGGAGCGTCGTTTGAATATCTGCCAGAAGGCGGCCGAGCCGCCGCCCGGATGCCGCCCCGACATGGATATGGTGATCGACAAGGCGAAAGGCATCGGCAAACTCCTTGGCCTCGATATGGACAAGGCATTGCCCTACAGCCGCGACGCCAACGGTTTCTATAATTCAGAGGAAGTGTTCCGCGATATTATTGCGGCGTCCGCCGGCACGGATACGGACCTCACCGGCATCCTCGAAGTGGAGAAGCTGGACGAGCTCACGCCCTATGAGCAGCTCGCCGAGTTGCGCGGCATTCAGTGGCCGGCGCCGACCTATGAGATCGCCCAGAACGGTGGCACCAAGCGGCGCTACATGCTTCAGGAAGGCGATTGGGAGAGCAAGCCCTATGGCTATTTCCGCACCAAGGACGGCAAGGTCCATATGAAGCTGGTCGAGCAGGACTATGCCCGGCGCGAGGAACTAACCAAGGAGCTGATGCGTTTCGGCGCCGAGGAAGGCCTCTACACCATCGACCATATGGACCTCATCAAGGAGGCACGCGACCTCGGCATGACGCCGGATATTCCCGACGAGGACCATCGCGGCAAGCTGTGGCAGGATGTGCCGAAGGATAAGTATCCCTATTGGTTCGGCCTCGGCGTGGTGTATGAGCATTTCCATACCGCCAAATCCAACCGCAGCCCGACGACGCGCCGTCTGGTGCCGGAAATGTATGTCGAGATGAATGAGGCGGATGCCAATGATCTCGGTATCAAGGACGGCGACAAGGTGCGCGTGGTGACGCGCCGTGGCTCGCTCGAAGCGCGCGCCCAGGTCGGCACCAACTCGTTGGTCAAACCGGCACGTAACAATGTGCCGCGCGGCTATATGTTCGGGCCGTGGAATCTTTCCGTGGCCGATAGCGCCGATCCCAGAAAGAACAAATGGCTGGCCAATGGCGTGACCAGCCGGGTGTGGGATCCGGTGTCGGGGCAGGTCGATTTCAAGAAATCCGCTGCCCGAATCGAGAAGATCTGACTATGACGGGCGTCCGGGCGGGGAGGACCGCACCGGGCGCCCGTTCACCTTAGCGTTGTTGTGGAGCGGGGTCGTGCAGCGTAGGACATTTCTACAGGCTTTGGTCGCCAGCGCAGTGGCGGCGGCCGCGCCGAGCACGGCAGCCCTTGCCGCGAGCCGATCTTCCTTACGCTATCTGCGTCCGCCCGGCGCGCTTCAGGAAGAAGAATTTCTCGAACACTGCATCCATTGCGGCCAATGCGGCGAGATTTGCCCCAATCGCTGCATCAATTATTTCGGCCTGGAAAATGGCCTTGCCTCAATCGATACGCCTTACATCATTCCGCGCGAACAGGGCTGTATCCTGTGTATGAAATGCGGTGAGGTTTGCCCGACCGACGCCATCACCGAGATCGAGCGCGAACTTGACGCCATTCTGAGCGGCGTCGACATGGGCCGTGCGCGGGTCGATGAGAGCCTCTGTCTCTCATTTCAGGGCAAGACCTGCGGCGTCTGTTACCGCGCCTGCCCGCTGCCCGATATCGCCATCTATGTCGGCCGCCTGGAGCAGCCCCATGTCACCGATGAATGTGTCGGTTGCGGTCTATGCGAGCGCTCCTGCATTCAGCTGCCACAGGCAATCCGCGTCTTTCCGGAGCGCGCCTGATGGTCTCGCCGACCGCCGATGAGGGTGCCGCGAAGCCGGCCAAGCCGTTTTTTCTCTGGCGTCATCTCAACAAGCTGCGCTGGCTCACCCTCACCATCGTTTTCGCTCTGCTGGTGCTGTTGCCGTTCTTGCATGTTTATCAAACCTATACCGCGGCGCATGCCTACGACCTGCTGTCACCGGGCGAAAAACAGCTTTACGACGTGATGGAGGCCATCGCCGCACCTTTCGTCAGCGACCCGGCGGAGGACCTCGATGCCATCAAGGGCAATACCTGGTCGGGCAGTTTTTGGGGTTTCAAGATATCCGATCCGCTGGCCGCGCTCGGCCAAGTGGCGGCCAGTCTCAGCTTTTATTGGCCGTTTCTTCTCACCGCCCTGATTCCGGTGGTGGCGACCATTATCTTCGGCCGTTTCTTTTGCGGCTGGATCTGTCCGGCGACCTTTATCTATGAACTGAACAGCAATTTTGCTTCGTGGTTGCGCTGGGCCGGGATTCGGGTCGGCAACCGGCGCTTCGACAAGCGCATCAAATATGGCGTACTGGCGCTCGGCCTCATTCTTTCCGCCGTTTCCGGCTCGGTATTGGCTGGCGTCGTCTATCCGCCGGCGATTATCGGACGCGAGATTTATTACACCGTGGCGCAAGGCGGGCTCGGCGTCGGCACGATATTTTTCCTCGGCACATTGCTGTTCGATATTCTTATCTCGCGGCGCGGCTTCTGCCGTTATCTCTGCCCCGGTGGTGCGCTCTACTCGCTCTTGGGCCGCTACCGCCTGGTGCGGATCCGGCGCATCGTTGAGACTTGCAACGATTGCGCCAAATGCAATGTGGTGTGCGAGTTCGACCTCGACCCGTTGCGCGACGGCTTCGGCCAGGAGTGCAACAATTGCACCGCCTGCATCGCCATCTGCCCGACCGACGCGCTCACCTTTACAATCCGGCCGACCGATTATCCCAAGCAAGGGCCGGGCCATCTCGGCCAGCTTTATCGCAAGGAACACCAGGCCGCCGGGGATAGGAATGCGTAATCATGAAACGGCGCACCTTCCTCAAGCGATTGATAACCGGCGCGGTGCTGCTCGGAAGCGCAGCGCTGCTTTATGGCGTGACGCCGCTGCTGGCGCCGCGGCAGGCGACGGCGAAGCGCAATTATCTCCGCCCGCCGGGCGCACTCGAGGACGATGACGCCTTCACCGCCGCCTGCATCGGCTGCGGCCTCTGCGGCGAGGTGTGCCCGCCGCGCTGTATCAAGTTTCACACCAGGGACGGCGGCGCCAAGGTCAACTTGCCCTATATCGATGCCGCCGAGAAAGCCTGTATCCTGTGCGATAAATGCATGGAAGTGTGCCCGACCGAATCCCTAACCGTGATGCCGCGCGACAAGATCGATATGGGTTTGGCAGAGATCGACCAAACAGCCTGTTATCCCTGGGTCGACCGGGGCGTGTGCGGCGCCTGTGTCAGCATCTGCCCATTGGGCAAGCAAGCGATCGGCTATAAGATGTGGAATCAATATCGCCCCGAAGTGCGCGACGGCTGCGTCGGCTGCGGCCTCTGTGTTGAGGTCTGCCCGCATCCGAGCGTGCCGATCTGGGTGGTCTCGCGGCCGAACGACATAAAGGTATAAGCAATGGTGCGATTGATTTTTCCTGCTGCGCTGCGCGCCGCCCTGATTGTTCTGGCCCTTACCCTGCTGCCGTCGGGCTTCGCCGCCGCGCATCATGTGCTCGGCCGCCCGGCCTATAGCCTGAATGAGGATTCCAACACCCCGCCCGGCACCCAATATGAGGTGCAGATCGGTGAATATGTCGTCACCTATATGGCCTATCCCGCCTTCCCCCGGCCTGATTCGCCGGGACGCATCAATTTCTATGCCTCGCGCATCGATGACGGCACACCGTTTGAAGGCGAGGTGACGTTCAAGGTGCGCGACGATTCGTGGTTGTCGGGCATTTTCGGCGGCAATGAGCAGGAAACCCTCGGCACGCAACAGCCGGACGATAATGTGTTTCGCCAGGGTTTCCTGTTTGAGGAAGAGGGCGACTATATGATCAGCGTCGAATTCGAGGCCGGCGGCGAGCCCTATATTGTCGATTTCCAATTGCGCATCGGTGAGCCGACACCCTATGGCATTCTCGGCGTTGCCGTCGCCCTGGTGCTGGCGGCGTTGCTCGCTGTCAGCCTGATACAGCGCCGCCGCGCCATGGCGGGAAAAATCCGCGGCGTGCACCAGGCGCGGAACAGATAACCGAATGGCGCACGACGCGGATCGGCGCGCGTTCCTGCGCCTCGGCGCCGACAAGGCGGGCGAGATCAAAGCCGATCTGGCGAGCGACAAGGCGGCCTGGGCCGGCGACAATTGGATCCGCCCGCCTTTTGCGGAAGCGGAAACCGATTTTCTCACCAATTGCACGCGCTGCGACAAATGCATCAGCGCCTGCGAATTCAACGTAATTTTCAAATTGCCCGTTGATTTGGAGCATGCGGCGGCGGGTACGCCGGCGATGGATCTGCTCAATCGGGGTTGCCATATGTGCGCCGATTGGCCTTGTGTGGCCGCGTGCGAGCCGGATGCGCTGAAACTTTCTGAACCGGTTTCCGCGCCGAACAAATTCGCCCGCGCCGAAATAGACACAGAACAATGCCTGCCCTATCAGGGCCCCGAATGTGGCGCCTGCGCCGATTCCTGCCCGGTTGATGGCGCGCTGACCTGGCGTGGCACGCGCCCGGTGATAAATGCGGATAAGTGCACCGGCTGCGGGAGTTGCCGCGAAATCTGCATCACGGAGCCAAAGGCCGTGACCATCTCGCTGCTGCGTTAGAAGGCGGAAGCGGCCGCTCGACCAAACGGCATCACCACCCCGAATGCTTCACATTTTCCGGCAAGCGTGCCAAGCCAAGCGCATGGATGCACACGCCCAAGCATACAAGGGACATTTTACAAGAGACCCAGCGAAACTGTTATGATAGAAGCCACCGGATCAGGCGAATGGGGCGTAGCCAAGTGGTAAGGCATCGGGTTTTGATCCCGTGTACCGTAGGTTCGAATCCTACCGCCCCAGCCACCCCCAAGCCTCGGCATCACCACAATTACCAATCGTGATAAGCCTTTCTTCCCCAACGGGGAAGAGGGGTTGGGAAGAAGGGGAGAGCCAAGCGCGCGGAAGCGCGCTACGTGTCTTTATTTTCTTAGGCACTTTGCCACCGACCTCAATAAAACAAGGAAGATGAACGATGAAAGTCGATCTTTACACCAAGGCGATGCTTACCGTAATCGCGGTCTCACTCGTGGTTTTAGTTTCCCAGGGATTTGAGTTTACCGACACCGCGCGCGCAAATGTCGGCGGCCAGGATGTCAGGGTGACCAATTTTGCAACTGACATTACGCCTGGCGAGACGTTGCACGTCTTCTGCACCAATTGCTGACATGTCATTTGAGCAGCTTAGGTCAAGACGCAAAAATTTACCGCGCCCGTCAACGGTTCTATAACAAATATATGTTTAGATAGTCTCGCTACCCCGAAACACCTACGACACAATTCGCAATATGCAACAATATGCTGAGTCGATTATGTCTAATGTAATAGCGTTTCCCAGCAGTGGCCTGACCGAGCAGGACCGGCAGGAAGTCGTGGCGCTGGCCTATCAGCTCCAGCTCAAGGGCGCGGCCCAGGGCTGGATCACCGGTGAGACGATGCACGGCCATGTCTGGATGGCCATTTTGGATGCGCGCAAGAAGGATTCAAGCCTGGCCGTGATTGCCCGCGAGGAGGGCCAGTATGTCGCCTTCTGCGACGACGGCTCCGCCCTCGCCCACGGCCCCAACCTGAGCGAAGTCCTGTCGACGATCTCGGCTTGAATAAACGCCCCGCCCTAGCCCAGCTCCGACTTCTTTAAATTCTCCGCCAGCGTGCGCAGAAAGACGATCGAGGACTGCGTCTTAGGATCACCCAGCATTTTCAGCGTTGCCATGATGCCGCCCGGCGCCTGGTAGCCGGCGGATTCGCGCACCGCCTCGTTGACCGCTTCCTTGGCGGCATGGGCCACGTCCGCAACCTCCTCGTTGGCAAGGTTGGTCATCATATGCTCGACGAACATGGCCAGGCGCTCGACCATGCTGTCGGACATGGCGTTGCGCATGGCGGTGAGCAGGTGGATCAGCTCGAAGGTGGCCTTGAGGCCGCCGCTGCGGTGCAGCACCGTCAATTCATCGAGCAGGCTGTGCACCGCGTCTCTGGTATCCTCGTCATTAAGCCTGTCCAACAGTTCCATGCCGTTGCCGAGGGTGGTGCTCAGGCGGCCGACCATCTGATCGGTCATGGCATTGCCGGCGGCCTCGATCAGGCGGTCGAGCTCTTCCGGCGCGTTGGGCCGGCTATCGATATCGCTCATCTCTCCAGCCCTCCCTACAGCAAGCCGCGCGCCGACAACCAATAGAGCCGGTTGTAGGCAAGCTTCGACCAATGGATCATTTTTGATGGCGGGCCCGGGTTGGGCGGGGTTTCATAGTTGAACCACACATAGGTGGCGCTATCCATGCCGGTTTCAACAAAGCAGAATACCTTGCCGTCATAGGGCCGCGCGGTGCGGCCCTCGAGCACCAGCGAAGTGAGATTGTCGATCAAGGTATCGGCTTCGTAATGGGCGGTCGAGCCGGCCTTGGAGATCGGGATATTGGTGGTGTCGCCGACAACGAAGACATTGGTGGAGCCCTCGCGGTTGAGCGAATGGCGGTCGGTCGGCACCCAGCCGCCGGCGCCGAGGTCGGAGGCTTCGATCACTTCGGCGCCGCGGTGCGGCGGGATCGTCACCAACAGGTCGTAGGGGAGGGTCGAACCTTCTTCCGATTCGATTGTCTTGGCCGCCGGATCAACCGCTTTGGCGTTGAAGAAGGTCTCGGATTTGATGCCGTATTTATCGAATTCGGCGCTCGTCCAATGGGCCACCGGCTCAAGCGCGTGCAGCCGGCCGATCGGATAGGTGTAGGTGATCTCCGTCTTGTCGGCGAGGCCGCGCTTCTGGAAATAGTGATAGAGCATGAAGCTGATTTCGAGCGGCGCCACCGGGCATTTATGCGGCGCGTTGACATTGACGACGATCTTGCCGCCGTCAAAATCTTCCAATGCCTGGCGCATCTTGCGCGCGCCGTCGAGATCGTAGAACCAGTGCGCGCCCTCGGCCATGCCGGGAATCTCGTCGGGCACGATGCGCGAGCCGGTGGCGATGACGAGATAATCATAACCAAAGCTCATGCCGGCATGGGTTTCGACCCGGTTGTTCTCGACGTCGATATGGCTCGCCGGGTCGACGAAGAAATTAACCCGCCGGTCGAGCACCTTGCGTTGATCGCGGAACAGCTCGTCCTCGCGCATGGTGCCGAATGGGATGTAGAGGAGGCCCGGCTGATACATGTGCTGGTCCGTCGTGCCGAGCATGGTGATCGAAACCTCTCCCTTGCCGAGCGCATTGCCGAGCTGGCGGCAGAGGCCGTTTGCGGTGATCGTGCCGGCGAGTCCGCCGCCGACAATCAATATGCGTATGCTCATTTTTCGTCTCCCAGCCTGTAATTGTTATTTCGACTTGATGATGCGAATGCTCCAATAGCCGTCCTGTTCGGTGGTTTCGCCCATTTGATGGCCGACCTTGGCGACCCATTCGGGAATGTCCTTGACCGAGCCCTGATCAGACGACCAGACCTCGATTTCATCGCCGATATCGATCAGCTTGAGCCCGGCGATCAGCTCCAACAGCGGTCCCGGGCAGTAGGAGCCGCGCGCATCAATGGTGGTTGTGCTCATAGCTGCCGCTTTTCTTTCCGTTTAAAGGACGATCAGTTCGCCGGCCTCGGCATCGGACATGAATTTGGTCAGACCGCCAGCCTCGTCGAACAGGCCGTCCTCGAGATCGGCCAGGGTCCATTCCTGGATGTCGAGCGCCATCGAGCAGGCGATGATTTTCAAATCGCCGAGCATTTTGCCCTGTTGGAAAAGCTCGAGCGCATCGGGCGCGCCTTTTTTCAGCATCTGGTCGGAAAAGGTGCTGCCCCGGTAGCGCGCCTCGGCGCTCAGGCCTTTGGCGAACACCAGGATCGCCGCCATGCTGACAAAAAGCTGGGTCGGCCGTTCGGAGACGGCGGCGACCGAGGCCATCATGCCGGCAAGCTGTACCTTCTCATGCTCGGGCGAGGCCAAAACAATAAACAGCGGTGCAGCCGGCATACCAACGTTCCCAGGGGAGCCAAAGGAATAACCATAATAATTTAGCAGACATATGCCGGCTAATCACCTAATCGATGGCGGCTTTCGATAATTTGTCCGCGAGGCGGACCGGCTCGGGCAGGCGGTAGCAGTCTGTTGTGCGTAGCGTCAACGCCATGGCGGTGTCCAGACTGACGCGATGGCCGGTCGAAACGAACACCGGTTTGACCTTCGCTCGCGTGCGCAGAACGGCACCGATTTGCTCCGTCGCGCTGCCTTTCGGCTTATCGACGAGCGCTGCCCAATCGCCTTTTTCCGGTCCCGGTTCGGCGTGGCTGCCGGTGAGGCGGGATTTGCCGATGCCAAAGGCCGGGAGATCGGTCAACAGGCCGAGATGGCAGGCGATGCCGAAGCGCCTCGGATGAGCCAGGCCCTGGCCGTCGCACATCAGGATATCGGGCGCGGTGTCGAGCATGGCGAGCGCATCGAGCAGCACCGGCACTTCGCGGAACGATAACAGGCCGGGGATATAGGGAAATTCGGTAGGACAGCGCGCCACCGCGCTGGCAACGGGCTCAAGGTCGGCCAAGCGCAGCACCACCACGGCGCCACGCGTCACCTCGCCACTTTCCTCGAACGCGACATCGAGCCCGGCGATATGCGTGAGCGCATCCTGGCCGCCAGGCGGCAGGCGGTCTCTCCGTTCAACTTTGGCCGCCAGCTCTTTTTGCAGCGCAATCGCCCGCTTGGGAGAGAGGTCCCAATCGTGTGTAAAACTAATCGGCGGAGGCCTCAACCGCCGCCTGCTCGCGTGCTTCGGCCTTGGTCGGGCCCTTGCGCGGCTTGCGCGCCAGCACCGTCATCATCGGCGGAATGATGAGCAACGTCAGAATGGCGGAAAGCGCCAGGCCGCCGACCACCACCGAGCCGAGACCACGGTAGAGCTCCGAACCGGCGCCTGGAAACAGCACCAGCGGCAACATGCCGACGACCGAGGTGACGGTCGACATGAAGATCGGCCGGATACGGTTGCGCGTCGCTTCCAGAATAGCGTCCTGCACCGCCATATCGTCGCTTCGCATGTGATGCAGGGTCTGGTGGACGAGCAGAATCGCATTGTTGACGACGATGCCGATGAGAATGACGAAGCCGAGCACGGTCAGCATGTCGAGCGGCTGGAAGCGCTCGATATTGATCAGCAACAGGCCGAGCACGCCGCCGGCCGCCGCCGTCGGCACCGAGAGCATGATGATGAAGGGATATATAAAGCTTTCGAACAGCACCGCCATAATGAGATAGACGATGAATATGGCGAGCACGAGATTGAGCACCATCGCGTCCCAGGTTTTGGTCAGCTGATCGGCCGTGCCAGAAAGGTGCATTGAGACGCCGGGCGGCAAGGTGCTCTGCAGCGGCGCGATAACGCTTTTCTGCAAAGTCTCCATCGCCACTTCGAGCGGCACCGCCGCGGCCGGGCGGATTTCGAGGGTGACGGTGCGTTCGCGCTCGACATGGCGGATCAGCGTCGGCCCCTCGGTGACGAGGATATCGGCCAGCGCACCGACCGGCAAAATCGTGCCGTCGCGTGTCACCACGGGTAGGAAATTGATGTCCTGGGTTTGATCGACGGCCTGCTCCGGGCCGGTCAGCATGAGATCGAAGCGCTTGCCGCCGATGGTGATCTCGTCGACCCTGAGACCGTCATTGAAGGCATCGACGGTGAGGCCAAGCTCGAGCGCATTGAGGCCGTTGTCGCCGAGGAGGACCTGATTGGGAACGATGCGCACTTCCGGCGCGCCGAGCTCAAGCCCCGGCACCGGGCGCATCTGATTGCCTTCGGAAAACGGCATCGCGACAAAAAGCCGCCCGACGGCGGTCACCGCCACTTCGAGGATGGTCTCCAAATCAGGGCCGGAGATGTCGAGATCGATCTTGCGACCGCCGCCAACGGCGCGACCAAACAGGCTGGTCTGACTGACAAAGCCGAAGGTGCCGGGTTCGCGGAACACCGGGATACGGATCGGATCGATCAGCTCGCCGGCGCGCTGCGGCTCCATCGAAACGGCGCCGACAAAAGCGCGCGAGCGCAAGGTGACGAAGAAGAAGCGCTCCATCTTGGGCGGTCCGCCCGGTTCGGATACCGGTCCGGTTTCGGTTGCCCAGAGTGGGCGCACCGCATCTTCGATACGCTCGGCAATGCCGCTGGTGGTATCGAGATTATAGCCCGGCGGCGGCACCACCACGCCAAAGACGAGGTTGCGGTTGCCCTCCGGCAGATAGTCGAGCTTGGGCAGGAACTGGTATGAAAAATAAAGCGAGCCACCGCAGACAAGGATCACCACGGCAATGGCGCGAAGGCGCCCGCGCACGACCCAACCCGTAAAGCCCATCACCACGGCGACAAAGGCGCGGGCAAAATGATCGATGATCGGGATCGGCAAACGGCGCGGCGCTTCGAGCACATCGCCGGCGCGCGCCTTTGAGCGGCCGAGAATGCGGCTGGCGAGCGAGGGGATAAGGGTGATGGCGATGACCAGCGACAGCAGCACCGAAACCGAAATGGCGACCGCGATATCGCGGAACAACTGGCCCGCCTCCAATTCCATAATCAGGATTGGAATAAACACCAGCACCGTTGTCAGGGCCGAGACGAACACCGCGCCCCACACCTGGCGTGCGCCCTGATAAGCGGCCTCGCGCCGCGTCAGGCCGGTTTGCCGCAGCCGGTAAATGTTCTCGAGCACGACAATGGCGGCATCGACCACCATGCCGACGGCGAAGGCGAAGCCGGCGAGCGACACCACATTGATTGAACGGCCCAAGAGCGCCATGGCGACGAACGAGCCGACCACCGATACCGGAATGGCGATGGCGATAATCACCGTGGCGCCGAATGAGCGCAGGAACAGCATCAGGATGATGACGGCGAGGGTGCCGCCGACCCAGATATTCTGCTGCACCAATTCGATCGCCGAATCGATATAGACGGTCTCGTCATAGACATGCTCAAGCGTCAGGAGGGCATCGGGCAACGCCGCTTCGTTGAGCTCGGCCACGGCCTGGCGCACGCCTTCCATGGTCTCCATCACATTGGCGCCGGTCTCGCGGATGGCGTTGACCGCCATTGCCGGCTCGCCGAGGGTACGAATGCGCGCGACCGGATCCTTGTAGCCGAAATTAACGTCGCCAATATCGCCGAGCGTCACGCGCGCGAGGCGGCCCGAGGCGCTGTTTTCGGCGCTCCTCAACAACACCGCACGCACCCGGTCCGGGGTTTTCAGCTCGGCATCGGTGCGCACGATGTAGCGCCGCTTGCCCTCGGCCAAATCGCCGGCCGAGATCGACGTGTTGGCGCCCTGCAGCGCGCTCACCACATCACGCACCGTGAGGCCGTAACGCGCCATTTTTTTGGGGTCCACCGTGACGCGCAATTCGCGCTCGGAGCCGCCAAACACATTGACCCGCGCCACGCCCGGCACGCGCTCAAGCCGTTCCTTGATGGTGTCTTCGATAAAATCGCCATATTCGTGCATCGGGCGGATATTGCCTTTCACACGTTGGATGATGAACCAGGCGATGGCCTGGTCCTCGGCGCTCGCGGTGCGGATCGTCGGCTCGTCGGTTTCCTCCGGATAGCCCGAGACGCGGTCGAGGCTGTTGGCAACAAGCAGCAGCGCGCGGTCCATATTGTGGCCGACTTTGAATTCAAGCGTGATCTCGGAGCTGTTGTCCTGCGACTGGCTGACCATGCGCGACAGGCCCTCAAGGCCCTTCAGCACCTCTTCCTGGCGGTTGGTCACTTCGCGCTCGACCTCGGCCGGTGCGGCGCCAAACCAGTCGGTGGTGATGGTGAGCACCGGTTTGCGCACGTCGGGCGTGAGCTGAATCGGGATCGTCTGCAAAGCCACAAGGCCGAACAGGAGAATCATCAGCACCGCCGCGATGATGGCGATCGGCCGCGCGATGGCGAGGCGGATGAGGTTCATCTATCAGCCACCGGCAACGGTGACGGATTGGCCGGGCCGGAGGCGCTCATTGCCGCGGATGACGGTCAAATCGCCGGGCGCCACGCCGCTGATCACTTCGAAGCGCCCGCCCACGGCCGCGCCGGTCTGCACCGGACGGATATTGGCTTTACCGTCGGCGGCGACATAAACGAAGGTCTGTCCTTGGCGGGTAATCACCGCGTCCTTATGCACCGTCACCACCTCGCGGTAGGGCCCTTGCGGCAAATGCACCACGACCGACTGGTTGACCGCGAGAATGCGGCCATTGAGGGCGATATCGGGGGTGAAGCGCACCTGGCGGGTGCGGGTCAGGGGGTTTTCCTCCGGCACGATGGCGCGCACCACGGCCTGATGGTCCGAGCCGTCATCGAGCGCAATGGTAATTACCACGCCGGCTTCCAGCGCCGGGATGCGGGTGGCCGGCACATCGGCCTCGATTTCGAGCTTGCGGTCGCTCACCATGGAGACCACCGAGCCGCCGACCGGCACGTAGGAGCCGGTCTCGGTATGCTCCAGCGTGATCACCCCGCCATAAGGCGCGCGCACCTTGGCGTTATAGATGTCGATCTCGGCCAGGGCGAGATTGGCCAGCGCGCGCTCATTGCGCGCCAGGGCGGCGCCGACCGAGGTTTCGGCCACCACCACCTGCTGGCGCTGGTCTTCATGCCGGCCCTTGGAAAAGGCGGCCGAATTCTTGAGCCCGTCGAGGCGCGCCAACTCCTGGCGGCGCAGCTTCAATTGCGCCTCGGCCAGCCTGATTTGCGCTTCGGTTTCCGCCGCTTCGGCGCCGAGCAGGGCGCGCTGGCGCTCAAGCCGGGTCGAATCCAATATGGCGAGCACATCGCCTTCCTGAACCCGGTCGCCAACGCTGACACGCATATCGGCCACCGGGCCACCAATGCGCGCTGCAACGATACCGGATTGGCGGGCGACCAACCGGCCAATCACCGGTACTGTTTGTGACAAAGGCTCCATGCGCACTTCATCGACGCCGACCGCCGCAGCCTGCTGGGCCACGGCGCTGGGCGCGCCGGCGGGCGCCAGCGATAGCGTGAGCGCCAGCATTGCCGCCATTATCAGGCGCGTCATCATGATACGCCCTCACCCTGAAGGGCGCGTTTGAGCGCGAGAATTTCGGGCGCGGCCATGCGGCCGCTCTCTATTGCTGTATCGGGTTCCATGAATATCAACTCGATGGTTTCGTGGTCCGGTGTCCGCGGTTCGCCGTCGCCATGCACCTTATAATATAGGGGGGTGTAATCGCTATGCGTCCACGGGCTGAACAAAGTGCCTGGAACGTGTAGCAGATAAGCAGGGGTTACCGCCAGATTTCCTTCTTCGATAAATTCGCGCACAAGTGCCGCTTCCGGCGTTTCACCGGCCTCAACCGCGCCGCCGGGGAATTTGAGGATGTCCCGGCCGAGGATCGTTTCGGCCGACATCAGCACCCGCCCGGCGCGCAACAGCACGCCATAGACGCGTACATTATTTGGCTTGCTCTGCAACATCGCGGCCCGTTTTTACACTATCGCGGCGCATCGGTCAGCATCGCCTGAAAAAAGCGAAAGAACGGCTGGGCGAACCGGGTGAGATGGTTCATAGTGCGGCGCCTGAATGAGCTAAAAATAATACCATTGCGGCAATCGGACCGGAGAAAAATGAGTTTAGACGACCACGCACCTTCGATCGGCATTCTCGCCAATCCGGCTGCAGGCCGCGATATCCGCCGCCTCGTTGCCCAGGCTTCGGTATTTCCCATCGCCGAAAAGCGCAACATGATCACCCGCCTGTTTTCCTCGCTCGGCCTGCTCGGCGTCGAAACGGTATATATGATGTCGGACGGCAACGGCATCGCCGACCGTATCCGCCATGCGCTGGAGACGCCGCCACCGCCCGGCCAGAGTTGGCCGCGCGTTGTCTTTATCGACATGCCGATTGAGGACACCGCCGCCGATACGCTGGTCGCGGTCGGGAAAATGGTCGAATACGGGGTTGGCGGCATTATTGTGCTCGGCGGCGACGGCACGCACCGTCTGGTCGCCTCCCAGGCTGGCGATATTCCCATTACCGCGCTCTCGACCGGCACCAATAATGTATTTCCGGCGATGCGCGAGGCGACCATTGCCGGCCTCGCCGCCGGCCTGGTGGCGACCGGACAGGTGCCTGTCGCGGAAGGATCGACGCGCAACAAAGCGCTCAGGGTCGATATCGATGGTGTCGAGAGCGACTTGGCACTGGTCGATCTCTGTACCAGTACGGCGCTTTGGGTTGGTTCCCGCGCGTTGTGGAAGGCGGAAGGCCTGGACCAGCTGTTCCTGTCGTTTGCCGAGGCGGACGCGATCGGCCTCTCGTCCATCGGCGGCCTGATACGCCCGCTGGCGCGCGAAGCCGAAAACGGCATGTTGCTGAATTTGGCCGAACCGGATGGCGCGCCGATGGTCGTCACGGCGCCGCTGGCGCCTGGCCTGATGGTCGATATCGGCGTTGAGGCGGTGCATGAGCTGTGCCCCGGCGAGGCCGTGTCACTGCGTGCCACGGGCGGAGTCGTTGCGCTCGACGGCGAGAGAGAGATAGAGTTTTCGCCGAACCAGAAATTGGCCGTGCGGCTGGAATGGGACGGCCCCCTGACACTCGACATTCCGCGAGTCATGGCGTATGCCGCAGAGAACAAATTGTTGATGCGCATGGACACCGTTTCCAGCCATGCAAAACAAGTAAACCAATAGGGAGATTAGGCATGCAACTCAGTAAAGACGATCTGCTCAAATCGTATCGGATGATGAAGACCATCCGTGAGTTTGAGGAACGCCTGCATGTGGAATTCGCGACCGGCGAGATTCCCGGCTTCGTGCACCTTTATGCCGGCGAGGAAGCCAGCGCGGCAGGGTTCTGCATGCATTTGGACGATCGCGACAAGATCGCTTCCAATCACCGCGGCCACGGCCATTCGATCGGCAAGGGCTGCGACGTGCATGCCATGATGTCTGAGATTTACGGCCGCCAAGACGGCCTCTGCGCCGGCAAGGGCGGTTCGATGCATATCGCCGACCTCAGCAAGGGCATGATGGGCGCCAACGGCATCGTCGGCGGCGGCCCGCCGCTCGTTTGCGGCGCCGGTCTCGCGGCAAAGAAGCTCGGCACCCAGGGTGTTGCCATCGCCTTTTTCGGCGACGGCGCGTCCAACCAGGGCACCACCATGGAAAGCCTCAATCTGGCGACCGTGTGGAACCTGCCATGCATCTTCGTGGTCGAAAACAACGGCTATGCCGAAGCGACATCGTCAAAATATTCGGTTGCCTGTGATGACGCGGCGGACCGCGCCAGCGCCTTCAACATGCCGGGCGTGGTCGTCGATGGGCATGATTTCTTCGCCGTGCACGAAGCCGCCGGCGAGGCGGTCAAACGCGCCCGCGACGGTTCCGGGCCGACCCTGATCGAGGTCAAATTAAACCGCTATTACGGCCATTTCGAAGGTGATGCCCAGACCTACCGGGGCAAGGATGAGGTGAAGAATCTCCGCGCCACGCGGGATTGCCTTGATCTGTTCCGCGCCAAGGTCACATCGGCCAAGCTGGTCGAGGATAGCGAACTGGACGCCATTGACAGCGATGTCGGCGCCCTCATCGACGATGCGGTCGATAAAGCGAAAGCCGCGCCCCGGCCGCCGGCTGATGAGCTTTTGACCGACGTCTACGTTTCGTACTAATCGGGAGAGCAAGAAAATGGCACGCAAAATCACATATCAGCAAGCCGTCAACGAAGCGCTGGCGCAGGAAATGGCGCGCGACGAAACGGTTATCGTCATGGGCGAGGATGTCGCCGGCGGCTCCGGCGCCGATGGCGAAATGGATGCCTGGGGCGGCCCGTTGGGCATTACCAAGGGCCTCTATTCGCAATTCGGCGATCGCGTCATGGACACGCCGATTACCGAATCCGCCTTTATTGGCGCCGCAGTCGGCGCCGCGACGGCGGGCCTGAGGCCGGTCGCCGAGCTGATGTTCATCGATTTCATGGGCGTTTGCTTCGACCAGATGTTCAATCAGGCGGCCAAGTTCCGCTACATGTTCGGCGGCAATGCGGAGACGCCGGTGGTGATCCGCACCATGTATGGCGCGGGTCTCCGTGCCGCAGCACAGCATTCGCAATGCCTCTATCCCGTCTTCACCCATATTCCCGGGCTGAAGGTGGTGACGCCATCATCGCCCTACGACGCCAAGGGCCTCTTGATCCAGTCGATCCGCGACAATGATCCGGTGATCTTCTGCGAGCATAAGGCGCTTTACACCTTGGAAGGCGATGTGCCGGAAGAGGCCTATACGGTCCCCTTCGGCGAAGCCAACGTGACGCGCGAGGGCGACGATGTCTCGATCGTGACGCTCGGGCGCATGGTGCATGTGGCGCACGAAGCGGCCGATGCGCTCGCCAAGGACGGCATCAGCTGCGAAGTGGTCGATTTGCGCACCACCTCGCCGATGGATACCGACACCATCATCGAGAGCGTCGAGAATACCGGGCGCCTGGTGGTGCTGGACGAATCCAACCCGCGTTGCAGCATCGCCACGGACGTCTCGGCGATCGTCGCCCAAGAGGCGTTCGGCGCCCTGAAGGCACCGATCCGCATGGTCACGGCACCGCATGTGCCGGTCCCGTTCGCCGATAATCTGGAAGACCTCTACATTCCGGATGCCGGACAGGTGCAGCAAGCCGTACGCACGGTGATGGGGAAGGACTGATATGAGCGAATCGATCCGCGCCATCTGCATGCCGAAATGGGGGCTCTCCATGAAGGAGGGCACCGTTGCGGCATGGCTGCTGGATGAGGGCGACGAAATCTCTCTCGGTGACGAGGTCATGGACGTCGATACCGAGAAGATTTCGAGCGCCGTCGAGGCTTCCGAGAGCGGCATTCTGCGCCGCCAGGTCGCGGCGGAGGGCGAGACCTTGTCGGTTGGCGCCCTCCTTGGCGTGCTTGCCGGTGAGGATGCGTCGGACGATGACATCGATGCCTTTATCGCCGAATTCCAGGCCAATTACGTGCCGCCCGCCGATGACGAAGAAGACGAGGGTGCGGCGACGCAAACGGTCGAGGTCGATGGCCGCAATATCCGCTATTTGCTGCGCGGCGAAGGCGGCGTGCCGATCATTCTGGTGCATGGCTTTGGCGGCGATCTCAACAATTGGCTGTTCAATCACGAGGCGCTGGCCGCCAATCGTGCGGTTTACGCGCTCGATTTGCCGGGCCACGGTGCCTCGAGCAAGGATGTCGGCGAAGGCAGCGTTGCGGCCTTGGCAGCTGTTGTCAGCGGCTTCATGGCGGCGCTCGGTATCGACAAGGCGCATCTCGTTGGCCATTCGCTGGGCGGCGCCATATCGCTCAACGTTGCGCTCGACAATGCCGACAAGGTGGCCTCGCTCACCCTGATCGGTAGCGCCGGGCTCGGCTCTGATATTGACGGCGACTATCTGCAGGGCTTTATCGCCGCCGAGCGGCGCAAGGATTTGAAGCCCCATGTCGAGAAGCTGTTTAGCGATCCGGCCCTGGTGACGCGGCAATTGATCAACGACCTCCTCGCGTTCAAGCGCATCGATGGTGTGCAGTCGGCGCTCGAGACAATCATGGCGGCGTTCGCGCCGGGCGGCAGTCAGGCGCTGGTTATGCGCGACAATATTGGCGATGTTGCGGTTCCCGTCATGGTCATCTGGGGCTCGGGCGACCGCATCGTTCCGGCCAGCCATGCCGAGGGCTTGTCTGGCAATGCCCGCGTCGAGGTGATGGCGGGCCAGGGCCACATGGTGCAGATGGAAGCGGCTTCCGAGGTCAACCGGTTGATCGACGAATTGATCGGATAGGCCGCCCATCGGGCGCGGCGGGTTTGCGATGCTAGAGCAGAACATGGTTTATCGGAATCGCCTCAGCGATCCGACAAACCATGTGAATATGCTCTAACTATTTGGTATCGATCGGATTCACATGATTAATTGGAACCGCGAAGCGGTGCCAATTAATCATGTTCCGATCTAGAGCGGAGCGAAGCATGGCCGAATCCGAACACGGTGCGGAGAAGCTGGACCCGGCGCTGATCTGCGGCGACATCGATATCCGTATCGCCGCCGATGGCACGTGGTTTCATGAAGGCGGGCCGATCGGGCGCAAGAAGCTGGTCAAGCTGTTCGCCAGCGTGCTTGAGCGCGACGATGCGGGCGACTATTGGCTGGTCACGCCGGTCGAGCGGGCGCGCATCCGGGTCGACGATGCACCCTTCGTCGCACTTGAAATGCACGCCAGCGGCAGCGGGCGCGATCAATGCCTCACCTTCCGCACCAATATCGATGCCGAGGTCATGGCCGATGCAGAACATCCGTTGGCGTTCCGGCCCCGGCCTGGAGGCGAACCCGCGCCTTATCTGAATCTTGGCGGCGGTCTCAGCGCGCTTGTCAGCCGTGCCGTCTATTACCAGCTGGTCGAGCTCGGCGTCGAAGAAGAGCGCGATGGCGAGACCAAGTTCGGCGTCTGGAGCGGCGGCGCGTTCTTCGTCTTTGGCAGCATGACGCCGACACCGGGTGGTGCCTGATGCGCGATAATATCCGCGCTCAGATGCGGGCGCGCACGGCGGGCGATGCGGAACAGGCGTGGAGCGAGGTAACCGCGCTCGCCGAACAGGAGCCCGACGCCAATGTGCCGGGCTCCTACCGCGCCGATCGGAATGCGTGGAAGGATTTCGGTGTAAGCGGTCCGCTCAAACCCTCGGCGGTTCTGGTGCCGCTGATCGAACGCGCGGCGGGCATCACCGTGCTGCTCACCCGGCGCACCGAAAGTCTAAGTTCCCATAGCGGCCAGATCAGTTTTCCCGGCGGGCGGGTCGAGCAGTCCGATGCGGCGCCGGTGCATACGGCGCTCCGGGAAAGCGAAGAGGAAATCGGCCTTGAGCCCGCGCGTGTTGAAATCCTTGGCCGTTTGGCAAACTATGTCGTCGGCACGGGCTACCGAATCACGCCGGTCGTCGGGTTCGTCGATGCGCGGCAGGAGTTTGTCCGCGATGAGCGCGAAGTCGCCGAGATATTCGAGGTGCCGCTGGAATTGGTGATGGAGCCGGACAATTACCGCCGGGAGCATATGCGCATTAATAATATCAACAGGTCTTATTACGTTCTGCCTTACGGCGAGTACCGTATTTGGGGCGCGACGGCGTCGATCCTGTTAAATCTGCGCGATACGTTGAGCGACTAAATCCTATGCGCACCACACTGTTTCACATCGCCCTGCTGCTCGCGCCGGCGATACTGTTTTTTCTCTACCTGGTGCTCGCGCGCAAGGTTCGCCTGAGCAAGAGCGAGTTTGCCAAGACGCTGCGTGAATTGCCCTGGCCGTGGCTGTTGGGCGCGGGGCTGGCCTTGATGGCGGCGAGCCTGCTGGTGTTCAGCTTCAGCACCGGCGAGGACCGCGAAGGCACCTATGTGCCGCCCCATCTGGAGGATGGCAAAGTCGTCCCGGCCAAGGTCGAATAACCGATAAGGAGCCCCCTGGCGTGAAGCCCGTTCGCCGGATCGAGCCGACAGAATGGATGAGCGCGACGGCGACGCGTGCCGTCGTCGCGGCGCTGCGCGCGGGCGGCCAGGAGATCCGCTTCGTCGGCGGCTGCGTGCGCGATAGCTTGCATAGCGGTTTCAGCGGCGGCGATATCGACATCGCCACGCCGGACCGGCCGCAAACCGTGATCGCCCTGCTGGAAAAGGCCGGGATCAAGAATATCCCGACCGGCCTGGCGCATGGCACCATCACCGCGGTCGCCGAGGGCCGGCATTTCGAGATCACCACGCTGCGGGTCGATGTGAAGAGCCATGGCCGCCACGCCGATGTCGCCTATACCGATGACTGGCTGGAAGATGCGGCGCGGCGCGATTTTACCATCAATGCCCTCAGCCTCACGCCCGAGGGCGATATCTATGATCCGTGCGACGGCATCAAGGATCTTGAGGCCGGCTGCGTGCGCTTTGTCGGCGACGCGGCGGCGCGCATCCGGGAAGATCACCTCCGCCTGCTGCGCTTCTTCCGCTTTCACGCCTGGTTCGGCACCGGCGCGCCCGATCGCGCCGGCCTGGCCGCCGCAACCGCCGGCGCGAAACTCCTCGGCCGGTTGTCGGGCGAGCGCATCCGCAACGAAACGCTCAAGCTGCTCGCCGCGGCCGATCCGGCGCCGGTGATCGATATTATGGCGGAGGCCGGCGTGCTCGGCGAAATCGTGCCCGGCGCCTGTGATACAATTATTCTGCGCGGCCTGCAGGAAATCGAAACGGATGCCGATCCACTGCGCCGCCTTGCCGCGCTTGTCGGTGACGCGGCGACGGCAGGGAAGTTGGCGGCGCGTCTGCGTCTCTCCAACGCCGAAAGCGAAAGGCTCGCTGCAATGCTCTCGCCGCCGGATACGATTAATGCAGCGCTCGATGAACGTGCTTTGCGCCGGGAGGTTTATGCCCATGGTGCCGCGCCGGTGGTGGATTGGCTGATCATGGCCGCCGCCGAGCATGGCGACGATGCCACGCGCTATCAGCAACTGACCGAGGCGGCACAGGCCTGGCCGCCGGCTGTCCTGCCAATCAAGGGCGCCGATGCGCTCGACCTCGGCCTCGCCGCCGGCCCGGATATCGGCGATCTGTTGAAAGCCGTCGAAAGCTGGTGGATCGCCGAAGATTTCGCGCCCACGCGCGCGGCGTGCCTGGAGAAATTACGCAGCCTCGCGGCGGCGCGGAATAATTAATCGGCGTGCTTGGTGAGGCGCCCTTCAACCCGGCGCACGGTTTCGCCATTTTGCACGCTGATAAATTCCAGCTCCATGCCCATATCCGAGAGCGTGCGGTTATAGGTCTGCATGACATAGCTGCCATCGTCGAGCACGACGAGGGAATGCATGCTCAGGGTATAGCCATGCACATAGGCCCAGGCGACGGGCTGGCCGGCCAGGGCGTCACCGGAATCGACCGCGCGGTAAACGCCGGGCATGTCGCTTGGGACAAAATTCAGGCTGTTTGATTTACGCCGCACATCGGGATTGTCGGGATCGCCGCCCTGGCGCAACACGGTGGTCCAGGAAATCGAAATGCCGGCGCCTTCCGGTCTGACGGTGACATCGAAATCGCGCAGGGTGAGGCCGAAATAATCGCTCGCATCCGAGCGCGCGATGCCGGCACCGCGAAAATTGCCATAAAAAGCTTCGATCGATAATTGCTCGGCCGCGTGCGCGCCCGGCATGACGCCCGACAACAAAATGAACGCCAAGGCGGCGGCCCCTATGATGGCTTTTCGCATCTCGTAATCTCCACTCGAAGCTGGTTCGGAATTAGTCTAACCGAAGCGTTCTGTCACGGCCACTTTGCCTCGGGCGTCACGGCCATTTTGCCGCAGGCGGCATGGACATCAATATCGCCTCGACATTGCCGCCCGTCTTGAGGCCGAACTGGGTGCCGCGGTCATGCAGCAGATTAAACTCGACATAGCGCCCGCGTTTGACCAGCTGTTGTTCGCGCTCCTCCGCCGTCCATGTCTCCTGCATGTGGTGGCGCACGAGCTCGGGATAGACGCCAAGAAAGGCGCGCCCGACATCCTGGGTGAAGGCGAAATCGGCCTGCCAGTCGCCGCTGTTGAGATAATCGAAAAAGATGCCGCCGACGCCGCGCGGCTCGCCCCGGTGCGGCAGATAAAAATATTCGTCGCACCATTCCTTGTAGCGCGGGTAATAGCCGGGGTCGTGTTCGTCGCAGGCTTCTTTCAGGGCGCCGTGAAAGAGCGCCGTGTCGCTGTCGTTCGGCACCATCGGCGTGAGGTCGGTACCACCGCCGAACCAGCGCGAGGCGGTGACGATGTGACGCGTATTCATATGCACCGCCGGCACGCGCGGCGAACAGAGATGGGCGACCAGGGAAATACCGCTCGCCCAAAAGTGCGGGTCGTCTGCAGCACCCGGAACATTTTTGGCGAAATCCGGCGAGAATTCGCCGTGCACGGTGGAGACATTGACACCGACCTTTTCGAACACCCGCCCGCGCATGACCGACATCACGCCGCCGCCCCCACTGCCACCATCAGCTTCGGCGCGCTGCCATGGCGTCTGTTCGAAGCGGCCGGGCGCCTGATCGGAGTCTTGCAATGCATCTTCCAGGTTCTCAAAGGCGGCGCAAATCGAATCGCGCAACTCTTCGAACCATGCCACGGCACGGCTCTTCTCGGCGTCACTTGAGGCGCCGGGAGGCAATTCCGCCGGCCTTCTATCGCTCATGTCGGTCTCCGGGTAATAAATCGGTTTGGCGCAACGCCTCTCCCAATACCATGGCACAGGCGCTGGCGACATTAAGAGATCGCATATTTGCAGCCATTGGCACCGTCACACAATCGTCCGCCGCCGCACGCACCTCCGGCGGCACCCCGGCGCTTTCACGCCCGAGCAGGAGGGTATCGTCCGGGCGGAAGGCGAATTTATCGTAGCGCGCCTGGCCCTCGGTCGACAGCAGGATCAGCCGCCCGCCCTGCTCCCGATGAGCCGATAGGAAAGTCTCCCAAGAGGCGTGGCGGCTGAGATCGACATGCTCGATATAATCCAGCGCAACGCGGCGGATTTGACGCATATCGAAGGGGAAGCCGCACGGCTCGATCACGTCGACGGCAACGTCCAGGCAGGCGCCAAGGCGCATAATTGCGCCCACATTGGCGGCAATATCCGGTTGATATAATGCGATTTTCACCCTTTGTTTCACCTCTGTTGCCCTGGCCGTGCGTGACCCGCCCGCGTTCCGCCACTGCGTCACGTTGGCGCGCCGGCTATAGGTTCTTGCCCTTCGCTTCTGCCCGTGTTACCCCTCCGACCGGCTGCGGCGCAAGGCCGTTGGCGCATCACTGATTTTCCGCACGATCATGTGCTTGGCCGGTCCTCGGGGCCGCGGGATTGAAGGGTTGGATAATGGCAGACACAGCGCCTGAAAACGATCAGGCGAGCCCTGGGGGCGAAGAAACCCGGCGAGATTTTCTTATTTTAGCGGCTGGCGCGATGGGCGCGATTGCGGCGATCGGCGTGGCCTGGCCTCTGATCGAGACCATGAACCCCTCGGCGGATGTCCTGGCGCTGTCCTCGACCGAAGTCGATATTTCAGCGATTGAGGTCGGGCAAACGATCACCGTGAAGTGGCGCGGCAAGCCGGTTTTCATCCGCCGCCGCACGCAGGAAGAAATCGACGCCGCGCGCGCCGTCTCGCTT
The DNA here is from genome assembly GCA_964429775.1 of uncultured Rhizobiaceae bacterium. Lineage (GTDB taxonomy): Bacteria > Pseudomonadota > Alphaproteobacteria > UBA828 > UBA828 > PTKB01. Next base: position 60,538 of record CAYSDJ010000006.1, on the reverse strand, counting down.
GATGATCTCAGCGATGCGGAAAGCGATGAAGCGCGGGTGCAGAAAGACGAATGGCTGATCCTGGTCGGCGTATGCACCCATCTCGGCTGTATTCCGCTCGGCAATAAGATCGGCGATCCGCGTGGTGATTTCGGCGGCTGGTTCTGCCCCTGTCACGGCTCGCATTACGATACATCCGGGCGCATCCGCGTGGGACCGGCACCGAACAACCTTCCCATTCCCGAATATGAATTCCTCGACGACACGCTCGTCCGGATCGGCTGAGACGGAGCGCCAGAGATATGACCACTCCCCTTCATCGTTACAGAATCGTCCAGTGGATCGATTACCGTCTGCCTATCTTCAGCTGGACCAATGAGCATCTGGTTGAATATCCGGCGCCGCGTAATCTGAACTATTGGTGGAATTTCGGCTCGCTCGCCGGAATCATGCTGGTGGTGCAAATCATCACCGGCGTCATCCTCGCCATGCACTACACCCCGCATGTCGATTACGCCTTCAATTCGACCGAGCATATCATGCGCGATGTGGAGTGGGGCTGGATGATGCGCTACCTCCACGCCAATGGCGCCTCGATGTTCTTTGTCGTGGTCTATATCCATATATTCCGGGGCTTCTATTACGGCTCCTATAAATCGCCACGCGAGATATTGTGGTGGATGGGCGTGCTCATTCTATTCCTGATGATGGGCGCCTCCTTTCTCGGCTACGTCCTGCCGTGGGGCCAGATGAGCTTCTGGGCGGCGACCGTGATTACCAACCTGATCTCGGCAATTCCGTGGATCGGCGAGACGCTGGTGCAGTGGCTGTGGGGCGGCTTCTCGGTCGATAATCCGACGCTCAACCGCTTCTTCTCGCTGCATTACCTGTTGCCGTTCCTGCTCTGTGGGGTTGTCTTCATCCATCTTTGGGCGCTGCATCACCGCAAATCGAACAATCCGCTCGGCATCGACGTCAAGAGCCCGAAAGACACCATTCCCTTCAGCCCCTATTACACGGTGAAGGATATGGTTGGCCTCGGCGTGATGTTCTTCGTCCTGGCGATCTTCGTCTTTTACCTGCCGAATTTCCTCGGCGAATCGATCAACTACATCAAAGCCGATCCGCTGGTGACGCCGCCGCATATTGTGCCGGAATGGTATTTCCTGCCCTATTACGCGATCCTGCGCGCCGTCCCCGACAAGCTCGGCGGCGTGATCGCCATGGTCGCCTCGATCGCCATTCTGTTTGTCTTGCCGTGGCTTGACACCGGCAAGGTGCGGAGCGCCCGTTTCCGCCCCATATACAAACAGTTTTTCTGGATTTTCCTGGCCGACTGTTTCGTTCTCGGCTGGGTCGGCGCCAACCCGCCGGAGGGCTCGTTCATCATCATCGGGCGTGTCTGCACGATCTATTATTTCGCCCACTTCCTCATCATCCTGCCGCTGATCGGTAAATTCGAGCGCACCAAACCGCTGCCCGAAAGCATTCATCAGGCGGTGTTGGCCAAGAAGGGCGGTGCCGACGCAAGCGGTGCGCCACCCGATTCCTCTGCCGGCTCATCGCCGGGGGGGGCTGCGTGATGCGGGCGCAATTATTCGCTATCGCCGCCACCCTTGGCCTGATCTTCGCCGGCAGTTCCGCCCATGCCGCGGGCAATGCCGCCGAGCCGCCGGATCACGAGTGGCAGCACACCGGCGTGTTCGGCACTTTCGACCGGGGCGAGCTGCAGCGCGGCTTTCAGGTCTTCCAGGAAGTGTGCGCGAGCTGCCATTCGCTCGATTTTATCGCCTTCCGCAATCTGCTTGAAATCGGCTTTAACGCCGACCAGATCAAGGCCATCGCGGCCGAATATGAGGTCGAGGACGGCCCCGACGATGAAGGCGAAATGTTCATGCGCCCGGCAAAGCCGTCGGATTATTTCCCGGCACCGTTCGCCAATCCGCAGGCCGCGCGCGCGTCAAACGGCGGCGCCTTTCCGCCCGATCTCTCGGTCATCGTCAAGGCGCGCGATGGCGGTCTCGACTATCTCTATGCCCTTCTGATCGGTTATGAGGAAGAAGCGCCCGAGGGCGTCGAACTGGCCGACGGCATGAGCTACAACCATTATTTCCCCGGCCATCAGATCGCCATGCCCGAGCCGCTCTATGAGGAAGCGGTGGAATATGCCGACGGCACCGAGCCGACGCTCGAGCAATTGGCGCATGACGTCTCCGTCTTCCTCGCCTGGACGGCGGAGCCGGAGCTCGAAATCCGCAAGCAGACGGGCCTCAAGGTGCTCATTTTTATCGCCATTTTCACGGCGCTGATTTACATCATCAAACGCCGGGTGTGGGCCAAACTGCACTAGGGCCGGAACGGACAGCAAAAAGCGGCGGGTTCCCTTAAAGTGGAGCCCGCCGCTTTTTTTTGAAAGGAACCGCGTGTGAAAAGAGTTGAGGCGGCAACATCCTTCACCTGGCTCCTGCTTGGCTGCGCGGTTGCCTTGGAGACAGCCGGCGTAATTGGGCTTCGCTTTAGTGAAGGCTTCACCCGATTGTGGCCCACCTTGGCCGCCCTGATTGCCTTTGCGCTGGCGCTTTATCTCGTTAGCCGGGTGATGAAGAAGCTGCCGGTAAGCGTCGCCTATCCGATTTGGGCGGGCGGCGGCACGGCGGGGGTCGCGATCATCGGCATCGCCGTGCTCGGCGAAGAGTTGAGCGCCGCCAAGGCGATTGGCATTGCCCTGGTCGCGGTGGGTGTCGTCGTCATCAATATGGTGTCGGAGAAGACCGCCGGATGTTGAGCAACCGCGTTAATCTGGTTCACAAAGGGTAGATGGAATATGCCCTATGAATGGCTTCTTGTCGGTGTGGCGATTATCGCCGAAATTGCGGCGGCGCTCGGCTTGCGCTTCAGCAACGGCTTCACCAAGCCGCTGCCATCACTATTCGCGCTAGCTGCCTTCGCCGCCGCATTCTACGTCGTCAGCCTATCCCTGGTGCATTTGCCGGTCAGCTCGGTCTATCCGGTGTGGGCAGGCGGCGGCACCGCGGGCGTGGCGCTCATTGGCATTGTGGTGCTGAAAGAGCGCATAGATATGTGGAAGGGTATCGGCATCGCCCTGGTGGTCGCCGGTATCGTCACCCTGAACGCGGCATCGGGAAGCTACGCCTCGTGACTGCCCGCCCTCTCTAGCTTTTCACCGCGCGGATGGTGGCGGAAGCGATATAGGCCTCAATGCCGCGCCCCGGCGCCCAATCGGCGATAAATTCGCGGCTCTTCTCATTGACATCGATATCCGGCGCATCGAAGCCGGCGGCCTTCAGGCCAGAGACCAGTTTGTCGATATGCTCGGCGCCGCCGATGCAGCTCGAGATCATGCCCATATCATCCTTCATATCGGCCGGCAGCTCCTCGGTCGCCACAATGTCGGAAATGCAGAGGCGGCCACCGGGGCTAAGCACACGATAGGCATCGCGAAAGACGGCCTCCTTGTCGGGCGCGAGATTGATCACGCAATTGGAGATAATGACATCGACGGTGTCATTGGCGACCGGCAGATGCTCGATCTCGCCGAGGCGGAATTCGACATTTTCGATGCCGGCTTTCTTCGCGTTGGCGCGCGCCTTTTCCAGCATTTGCGGTGTCATATCGACACCGATGACCTTGCCGCTGGCGCCGACCTTGGGTGCGGCGAGGAAACAATCGAAGCCCGCGCCACTGCCAAGGTCCAACACAGTCTCGCCTTCGGTCAGTTCAGCGATGGCGGTGGGATTGCCGCAGCCAAGGCCAAGATTGGCGCCTTCGGGCACCGCCGCCAGCTCATCCTCGCCATAGCCGAGCTTGCGGCCATCGGTCGGCGCGGCATCATCCGGCGTTGGGCAGCACGAGGTGCGCGCCATGGATTCGAAATTAGCGCCGGCACCAGGACTACAGCCGCCGCCGGCCGCGTCTGTGGCGGCCTCTGCCACGGCGGCATAGGCCGAGCGCACCGAATTGCGGATCTCGTCGCTTGATCTTGTCGTCGTCATCTTTTTTCTCCCATGACTCTATCTTGCGCACCGGCAAATGCCGCCAAGGCGGCTTCATCGCTGGCGGCGAAGTGGAAAAATTCGGATAGCCGCGCCAAGGCTTCCGGATCGGCCCAGCATTCGACTTGCTGCCCGGCCCGCTTCATGTGAATGAGGCCGGCTTGGCGCAACTCCTTCAGGTGATGCGATACCGTCGAGGGTGCCAGCCCGAGCCCATTGCCCAACTCTCCCACACAGGCGCGCATACTCGGCGCGCAAGCCTGTCCCGCCCGGCAATTAAGCGCCAGCCCGATGAATATCGTTAGGCGGTGCGGGTTGGACAAGGCCTTGAACAGATCGGCCAATTCCTCGGCATCGATATTTGGATAATTCGACATGTTTCGAAATATAGAAATTTTTGCCGATATTTCAAGAGGAAAAAATAAATAGTCAGCCGAGAATTCCGTTTAAGAGGCCAAAACCCGCCCGGCGACGGCATCGAGTTTGGCCGCCATTGCTTTGTCGCGTGCGTCCGGCGCTGTCATCACGGCATTTTCGAGCGACCGGTCGCAGCCGCCGTCGCAGGTGCCGCGCGTTTGCGAAAAACCGCCGGCCAGGGCCGTGACCAGGGCGCGCGCGTGCGCTGCGTTATCGTTCACCACCTTGATCACCGCCTCGACCGTGACATTGTCATGGTCCTCGTGCCAGCAATCATAGTCCGTGACCATGGCCACGGTGGCGTAGCAAATCTCGGCCTCGCGCGCCAGTTTGGCCTCGGGCATGTTGGTCATGCCGATCACGTCGCAGCCCCAGGCGCGGTAAAGCTCCGATTCCGCCAGGGTGGAAAATTGCGGCCCTTCCATCACCAGATAAGTGCCGCCATGGACCGCACGCATATCGGAAATTTTCCCGGCCGCCTGCATCAGGCTGTCGCCGACGCGGCCGCAAACCGGATGCGCCATGGAGACATGGGCCACCATCCCGCTACCGAAGAAACTTTTGACGCGGGCAAAGGTTCGGTCGATGAATTGATCGATGATGACAAAATCGCCCGACGCCAAACCGTCGCGCAGTGAGCCGACGGCGCTGAGCGAGACGATATCGGTGACGCCCGCGCGTTTCAGCGCATCGATATTGGCGCGGAAGTTTATCTCGCCCGGCGGAATGCGGTGGCCGCGCCCATGACGCGGCAGGAAGGCAACGTCGAGACCCTCCAGATTGCCCAGGAGGATTTGGTCGGAGGGCTCGCCGAAGGGCGATTCGACGCTCACCCATTCCGCATTTTTGAGCCCGTCGATTTGGTAGAGGCCACTGCCGCCGATAATGCCGAGGCGAACGGGCCGGCTTTCATCTGTCATATCGTTAGCCTAAGTGCTTGGCGAAATGGGCCATGCTGCGCTCGCGCGCCAGCGCCGTCGCCGCCGGGTGGTAATCGGCGCGCTGATCGCAGGCAAAGCCATGCCCGGCGCCTTCATATATATGAATTTCTACATCGGCGTGGGCGGCGCGGATCGCCTCCACCGAATCCAAAGGAATGCCGGCATCCTCGGTGCCGAAATGCAGCATGGTCGACGAGCGCGGCTGCTCATCGATAAACTGGCCGATCTGGCCGCCATAATAGCCAACGGCGCAATCCGTCTCGAGGCGGCAGGCGGCGAGCCAGGCCAGGGTGCCACCCCAGCAAAAGCCGACCACGCCAACTTTTGTGCCCGCGCCCAAATCAGCGCGCAGAGCGCCAAGCCCGGCCTGCATGTCAGGCACCGGATCGTCCCAGCCAACCTCATCCTTAAGCGCGCGGCCCTCGGCGACGGTCTCGGCGGTGTAGCCCAATTCGACCTTGCGCCGCTTGCGGTCGAAGATCGCCGGCGCGATAGCGAGATAGCCGTCGGCGGCATAGGCATCGCACACCGATTGGATATGGCCGTTGACGCCGAAAATTTCCTGGATCACCAACAGCCCGGCCTTGGCCGTACCGGCTGGCGCCACGCGGTAGGCATCAAAGCTGTGCCCGTCCTCGGCTTCTAAAACGATAAAGTTTCCCATGGCAATCTCCCCCCTCATTCCATGCACGACAGTGGGTCACGAAGCTTATACGTTGAAGCGAAACAGAACCACGTCGGCTTCCTGCATAATATAGTCAGCGCCTTCCTGGCGCATCTTGCCGGCCGATTTGGCGCCGGTCTCGCCGTCGCAGGCGACAAAATCTTCAAACGAGATTGTTTCCGCGCAGATGAAGCCGCGCGCCATGTCGCTGTGAATACCACCCGCCGCGTCGCGCGCATGGGCGCCCTTCTTGATCGTCCAGGCGCGCGCTTCCTTCGGTCCGGCGGTGAGAAAGCGGATCAGGCCCAAAAGGTGGTGGCCGGCATGGATGACTCGCTCCAGCCCGGCGCTCTCGAGACCCAGATCGTCGAGAAAGGCGCGCTTCTCCTCGGCATCGCCAAGGCCGGCGATTTCGGATTCGATGGCGGCTGAGACGACAACTGTCTCGGCGCCTTCTTCTTGAGCACGCGCCGCCACCGCCGCGCTCATCGCATTGCCCGCCTTGGCGCTATCCTCATCGACATTGCAGACATAAAGCACCGGCTTGGCGGTCAGCAGATGCAGCATTTTTAGGAGTGGCCGTTCGTCCTCGCTGAGGGAAAGGGCGCGCACCGGTTTGCCGTCGCGCAACATTTCGAGCGCGCGTTCGATAATCGGCTGCAGCGCCTTGGCTTCCTTGTCGTTGCCGCGCGCCCGCTTGACCACGCCATCCAACTGGCGCTCCAGGCTTTCGAGATCGGCCAGCATCAGCTCGGTCTCGATCAGGTCGATATCGCGGATCGGATCGACCGGCCCTTCGACATGGCTGATCTGGTCGTCTTCGAAACAGCGCACGACGTGGAGGATCGCCTCCACTTCGCGAATCTGGGCGAGAAATTTATTGCCGAGCCCCTCGCCCTGGCTGGCGCCGCGCACCAGCCCGGCAATATCGAGCACTTCAAGCATGGTCGGCACGACGCTTGCCGATTGGGCGATCTTGGCGACCGTCTCAAGCTCGCGGTCCGGCACCGGCACGCGCCCGACATTGGGTTCAACCGTGCAAAAGGGATAGTTCCCGGTATCCGCTTGCGCCGCATTGGTCAGCGCGTTGAAAAGCGTCGATTTGCCGACATTGGGCAAACCGACGATGCCGCATCTAAATCCCATTATTCTGTTCTTCTTCGCTTGTCTCGTTCTTACGTGGCTTGGCGGGTGGCGGCGCCAAAAATGCGACGCGGGTCATGAAATCATTTTCTTCGCCGCCGAGCAGCAATGGCGCCGCGTCTGCGGCGGCATCTACCAGCTTCTCAAGCCACAGCGCTTCCGCCTTGGAAAAATCGCTCAACACATAATCATGCACCCGGTCCTTGTCACCGGGATGGCCGATGCCCATGCGCACGCGCCAATAATTTGCGCCGATATGGGCGGTTACGCTTTTCAGGCCATTGTGTCCGGCGCTGCCGCCACCGAGTTTGACACGCAGCTTGCCGGGCGCGAGGTCAAGCTCGTCGTGAAAGACAAAGAGCCGCTCGGGTTCGATCTTGTAGAAGCGCAACACCGCACCGATGGCGCGGCCGGATTCGTTCATAAAGGTGGTCGGCTTGAACAACGCGACGCGCGCCTCGCCGATGCGCCCCTCGGCAATATCGCCCGCGAGGCGGGAGCGGCTGCGGAAACTCTCGAAGCCGTGTTGGCGCGCGATTTCATCGGCCACCAGATAGCCGATATTGTGCCTGTTGTTGGCATAGCGGGCGCCTGGATTGCCGAGACCGGCGAGAACATACATAAGAATTCACGCGGTCCGCACGCGGACCGGCCGCCGGCCGTCTGCCGCCGACTGTCCGCGTTAGGAGTCCGAGCCCTCCGAATCTTCCTTGGCGCCTTCGCCCTCTTCGCCTTCCGCGCCTTCCTCGCCCTCTTCGCCCTCTTCGCCTTCCTCGCCTTCCTCGCCTTCTTCGCCTTCGGTTTCTTCTTCCTCTTCGACATGAATTGTCGGCGCTGCGATGGTGGCGACGGTGAAGTCGCGGTCGGTAATGGTTGGCGTGACGCCTTCGGGCAGTTCGATGTCGCTGATATGCACGCTATCGCCGATATTCATGCCGGCGATATCGGCCACCAGGCCATCCGGAATAGCTTCAACCGGGCACATCAATTCGACTTCATGGCGCACCACGTTGATCACGCCGCCGCGTTTCAGGCCTTCGCATTCTTCCTGACCTTCGAACCTGACGGCAATGAAAACGGCGATTTTCGTGCCTTTGACGAAGCGCAGAAAATCGGCGTGCATCGGCGTATCGGTCACCGGATGAAGCTGTACGTCACGTGGCAGAACGCGCACCGTGTCGTCAGCCATCTTGAGATCATAAAGACGGGTGAAAAAGCCGGGGCGGCGTAGCTCCTTGCGGAACTCGGCGGTGTTCATCGACACGCCGATCGGCTCCCCCTTGCCGCCATAGATGATGGCCGGCATGCGGCCCTCATTGCGCATTCTCCGCGCCGGCCCCTTGCCGGTCAGTTCGCGCGCCTCGGCGCTAATCACATTTGTATCGCTCATTGTCTTTTCCTTACGCGTTCGCTGTTCAATATGTGTTCAGTTGAACAGGCTGGAGACGGAGCTCTCGGCGCTGATACGCCGGATCGCTTCCGCCATTAATTTTGCTACAGATAAAGTCTTAATGCTGTCTGAAATTCGCATCGCCTCGGTCATGGCGATGGTGTCGGTCACCACCAGCGATGCAAGCTCGGAGGAAGAGACGCGCGCCACGGCGCCGCCGGAGAGCACGGCATGGGTCACATAGGCGTGCACTTCGCTGGCCCCGGCGTTCTTCAGCGCCGCCGCCGCGTTGCACAAGGTGCCGGCTGAATCGACGATATCGTCGACCATCACGCATTTGCGCCCGTCGACATCGCCGATGATGTTCATCACCTCCGAGACGCCGGCCTTCTCGCGCCGCTTGTCGACAATCGCCAGATCCGCATCGACGCGCTTGGCGATGGCGCGCGCGCGCACCACGCCGCCGACATCGGGCGACACCACGACCAGCTTGCACTCGGGAAATTGTTGCTCGATATCGCCGATCATTTCGCCGGCGGCATAGAGGTTATCAACCGGAATATCGAAGAAGCCCTGAATTTGCCCGGCATGCAGATCGAGGGTCAGCACCCGGTGGGCGCCGGCGGCGGCAATCAGATTGGCCACCAGCTTGGCCGATATCGGCGTTCGCGGCGCCGATTTCCGGTCCTGGCGGGCATAGCCGAAATAGGGCAGCACCGCCGTGATGCGCCGTGCCGAGGAGCGTTTCAGCGCATCCAGGCAAATCAGCAGTTCCATCATATTGTCGTTGGCCGGTGAGGAGGTCGATTGGATGACGAAGACATCCTCGCCACGCACATTCTCGTGGATTTCGACAAAAATCTCATTGTCCGAAAAGCGCCGGACAGTGGCTTTGGTCAACGGAATATTGAGCGAAGCCGCAATGGCTTCGGCGAGAGGCCGGTTACTGTTTCCGGCGAGGAGCTTCATTGATATCGTTCTCCAATAACGGCCACGCACCGGGCGGCTTATCGCGAGACCGGCGGTATTTGAGTTTTTCCCGTGGAGTTGCCCATTTGGCGCGGCGGAATGTATCAAGCTGATGTTGGGCTGTAAACGCTCTTGGTGGCAATTATTACGCTCTTTATCGGGCCGCCAGGTCAATCGCGCCGACACGTTCCAGCATGGCGACGATTCCGTTCGCACCGTTATCGGCCACGGCGTGCGCCACCGGCCCCCAAGCGCCATCGAGCGTGCCTTTCTGGATGGCATTGCTCTGGTTAACCGTGCCGATACGCTCGCCATCGGGCGACATGACCGTCCAATCGATGGCGATCGACTGCTGGCCGCTCGAATCCGTCATATCGGCCACATAAACGCTGCCGAGCACGATAAAGTCGGCATTTTCGAGGGATTTTGTCGATTCCAGGCCGTGCGCCGCCAGGGCGCGGCGCATCGCCCGGCTGAGCGAGGCGCGGCCATCGCCCGGTGCGCCATCCACCGGCGGCACCGAAAGAGTTAGATCCACCACCGTGGCGCGCATCTCTGCCGTCGCTTCGGGCGGGTTGAAATAGGCGGCAAAGCGCGCGGCTGCCACCTCGACACCGCTCACACCGATGCTATCCCCTGTGCCATCTCCCGTTGCCGCCGCTTCTTCAAATTGCAGAACAATGGTGCCGCCGGGCGCCGCCAGACGCCAAAGCAATCTTCCCGAATCATCCTGGCGGGCTGAAATACGGTAGCTCGCACGATTGCTGACCTGCCGCCCGGCCGCCACATCGCGGGCATGCAGGGCACGCACAAGCTCCGCCGTTAATTCTTCCGATTGCGCCGCCGGCACGCCCGATACGGCTTCGACAAACACGCCGGCGCGCGCGCCCAGCGCCGCCTCAAGCGCGCCCGGCGGCGCCTTTTCCTCGGGCTGGAACGGGCGCGGCAGGGAACCGCAGGCGGCGATCAGAAATACGCCCGCCAGGGCGGCCAGTAATCTCAACTGAGGTAACCTCACATAAACACGCAGCCGGCGACGAGCCCGACAAAGAGGAATAGGAGAAAGAGAATCATATGCGGCACCGGCTTCAGCCTTCCAGCGTGATTGCCGAGAGCAGCCGGCCATAATCGCGCTCGCCATTCTGGCTGTTGCGCCGGTAGCTGAAAAAAAACGCCTCTTCGGCATAGGTATCGCGTCCGAGCGCGGCGATTTCGCTTATATCCAACCCGGCCAGCCGATGGCTTACATAGCCGGGCAGATCAAAGAGGAAATGGCCGTCGCGTGGCGCCGGGCGGAAAAACTTTTCGGCGGCAGTGTCATGGGCGAGAAAGGGAGCCGGAAATTCCGCTCCCACTTCGTAGGAATCGGGGCCGATACAGGGGCCGATGACGGCACGGATATTTGCCGTCCGCGCACCGAGCGCCAGCATTGCCTGGATCGCGGATTCAACGATTCCGTCGAGCGCGCCGCGCCAGCCGGCGTGCAACGCGCCAATCACGCCGTTGCCGCTGTCGGCGAGCAATACCGGCGCACAATCGGCGGTGAGAATGCCGAGCACCACACCCGGCGTGTTGCTGACCAGCGCGTCGGCGCGCGGCGCATCACCGTGCGGCCAGGCTGTCTCGACCGTCACCGCAACGTCGCCATGCACTTGATAGGCGGTGCACAATTCGTCCGCCGTGCGGCCCAAGGCGGCTGCCGCCCGCATTCTGTTCTCACACACCGCCTGGGCGTCGTCGTTCGAGCCATAGCCGCAATTGAGCGAGCCATAGAGGCCGTCACTCACGCCGCCGCGACGGTCGAAAAAGCCGTGCCGCACCAGCCCCGGCGCCGCCAATGCGGGATGCTCGATCGGCGCCGTCATGAGGCATTCTCGAGCCGTTCAAATCCGGCAGGCGGCGGGCTGCCGGCCGGAGTCATTGCCACCACCTTGAAAAGCTGCCCCATCTGCCCAGGGTCGAGCAGACGCTGCAGCGCCGTGGTGATGTCCTTGGCCTGTTGCACTGACGCGTTACGTTGCAAGAGCGACGCGCGCGCCTCGATGCCGAGGCTGCAGAGGAAATTCGCCTGCGTCACCGGGCCATGCGTCTCAAGACCGGTGGCGGCCTCGCGCAAGGCTTCGAAATCGACATGCGAGGTCAGATCGGCGAGGCCGGGCTCGGCATAAATGGATTGCGCCCGGTGCGCGCGCACCGCCTGCAGGGTATCGCCATTGGCGCTCTCGGTATGGCCATAATCGATAATCAACGCGGCACCGCCGTGGCCGTTCAGGCGTGCCGCGATATCGGCCATATAACGGCTGCGCGCCGGCGCCACCTCGAACACATCGCCGATCTCGCCCGGCCGGTCGAGGCTTGAAGCAGTCTCCGCCAAGAGCGGGTGAAAGCCGCCATCACGGTAGGTCACCAGGCGCTCGCGCCAGCCGTCTTCGCACTTCTCAAATTGCTGCGCCGGCAGGGCATCGAAAAATTCATTGGCGAGCAGCAGCAGCGGGCCCGGCGGCAGGGTCGTTAGGTCGTCATGCCAGACAGCCGGCGTGCCGGCCAGCGCCTGCTGCTGCAACGCGCGCAGGCGCGCCCCGGTTTCGACCAGATGCGGCGTGAGGGCGGTGCTGAATTCCGGCTCGGCTTTGATGGCGCGCAGCGCATCTTTCATCAGCGTGCCGCGCCCGGGGCCGAGCTCGACCAGATGGACCGGTGCCGGCGCGCCGAGCTGGCGCCAGGTTACGGCGCACCAGAGGCCGATCAGCTCGCCGAACATCTGGCTGATCTCGGGCGCGGTGACGAAATCCCCTGCCGCGCCGATCGGCTCGCGGCTGGTGTAATAGCCGAATTCCGCATCGCCGAGACAGAGCGCCATGTAGCGCGCCAGCGGTATCGGCCCGCTCGTAGCGATCATCTCCTGAAGACGCGCGCCAAGTGGGGTCAGGACTAGCCTCCCGCGGTTTGCGGCAAGGGCCGCCAGGGGCGGGTGCGCAGCACCAGATAGAGCCCGAGCAGGATCATCGGCAGGGACAGAATCTGGCCCATCGAAATGCCGCCGAAGATAAAGCCCAAAAAGGCATCCGGTTCGCGGAACAGCTCGACGACGATGCGCGACAGGCCATAACCGATCAAAAACACGCCGGTCACCAGGCCGGGCCGCCGGCCGGCGCGGAAGACAAAGACCAGCACGGTTAAGATGATGAACAGCACCAGGCCCTCAAGGAAGGCTTCGTAGAGCTGGCTCGGATGGCGCGCCGCCGGGCCGCCGTTCGGAAAAACCATCGCCCAGGAAACGTCGCTCGCCCGGCCATAAAGTTCGCCATTGATAAAATTGGCGACGCGGCCGAAGAACAGCCCGATCGGCACGGCGGCGGCGGCGGCATCGGCGACCGAGAGGAAATTGAGCTTGCGCATGCGGGCGAACAAGATGAGCGCGCCGATAACGCCGAGCATGCCGCCATGAAAGGACATGCCGCCCTGCCAGATCACCGGTATCTGGCCCGGATTGTCGATAAAATAGCCGGGCTGATAGAAAATGACATAGCCAAGCCGCCCGCCCAAAATCACGCCGAGCGTGCACCACACCAGGAAATCGTCGGCGGCGCGCTGATCGAGTCCGGGAATCGCCCCCTTGGCGAGATAGCGGATATAGCGCCAGCCAAGCACCAGCCCGAGCACATAGGCGAGCGCATACCAGCGGATGGCGACCGGGCCGAAGCTGACGATCACCGGGTCGATATTGGGAAAGGCCAGGGCGAGGCTCATCGATAGGGGTCCTGTTGCATCAGATAATCGCGCACATAGCTCGCCACGCCGTCTTCAAGCGACGTCGGCGGCTGGTTAAATCCGGCATCGCGCAAGCGCGTCATGCGCGCCTCGGTATAATATTGATAGCGCTCCCGTATCGATTCCGGCATGTCGATATATTCAATCTCCGGCGCCCGCCCGAGCGCGGCAAAGAGCGCCTTGGCCAAATCCTCGAAACTGCGCGCCCGGCCCGTGCCGACATTAAAGAGGCCACTCACATCCTCATGTTGCAACAGCCATAACATAACGGCAACGCAATCGCCGACCCAGACGAAATCGCGCAGCTGCCCGCCATCGGCATATTTCGCATTGTAGGATTTGAACAGGCGAACCGGCTGGCCGGCGGCGGCGGCGGGATAAGCGGTGGCGACAACGCTTTTCTGATTGCCCTTGTGATATTCGTTCGGGCCATAGACGTTGAAAAATTTGAGGCCGGCCCATTGCGGCGGTTGCGCCGCGCCTGTGGCGATCAGCGCGGCGACGCGGCGGTCGAACAAATGCTTGCTGCGGCCATAGAGATTGAGCGGGCGCAGTTTCGCCAACGCTTCTCTTGAGCCGTCATCGTCGAAACCCATGGCGCCATCGCCGTAGGTGGCCGCCGACGAGGCATAGATAAAGCGCACATTGGCCTCAGCGCACCAGCGCCACAGATCGAGGCTCAGGCGGTAATTATTGCGCGCGAACAGGCCGGCATCGGTTTCCATGGTCGAAGACGTGGCACCCATATGAAAGACCGCTTGCATCTCGGCGCGGTGGGCATCGAGGAAGGGAAACAGCGCCTCCGGTTCGATGCAGGCCTCAAGCCGGCGTTTGGCGATGGTCCGGCCACCATCGCCCGTGCCGTCGCCCGTGCCATGGCGGTCGCAAACCACCAGCGGTCCGGCGCCGCTCTCTTCCAGGCCGGCGACCAAATTCGAGCCGATAAACCCGGCCCCGCCCGTCACTAATATCATCTGCTGTTATCGCCAAAAAATTGCGTGAAATGGCCCACGATTTCCGCCATGGCCGCCGAACGCCTCTTATATTGCCCACCGCCAGCAGCCCGCAAGGTGCGAACGGGTGATTATTTGGCCAACAAGCACTATTATAGGTGCGAATTGCCGCTTTGGAGTGCGAAATGCAGACTGATAACAGAATATTAGACGATTTGGCGCGTGTCGCCAGCAGTGCGATGGGCGCCGCCGGCGGCGTCAAGGGCGAGTTCGAAACCCTTGTCCGGCGGCAATTTGAGCGCGTTCTGGCGACCATGGACATGGTCAGCCGGGACGAATTCGACGCCGTCAAGGAAATGGCGGCAAAGGCGAGGAGCGAGCAGGAAGCGCTTCAGCTCCGCGTCGAACAGTTGGAAGCGGCGCTGAAAGAGCAAAACAGCGGCAAATAGGCGCTGATCGCCATTTTTCCGCCTGGGCACAAAAATCTACCCAGGCATACTATATTTTGCGCTTTGATTTGGCCGCCATACCCATTATTGTGGAAGACAACATGATTTGGGTGCGCGCGGGTAAGCACCACAAGATATAGATATAAACATAAATATCTGTGGGTTATACCGTGCCATCCGTGAATTGTGCAGAACCGCAATACGGACAAGCGCATGTCGACCATATTAAGCTCCGCACAATTCCACGAAGACAGCCCGCTAGATATCGTCGAGAGGGTCGCAGGTGCTGCGGATTTGCCGTTTGAGCGCTTCGACGACGAGGAATTGCTGGCGGCGCATTATACCGGGCCGTGGTGCGCCTATGAGATGTGGTTTGCCTATAGTTCCGATATCGATGCGCTCGAATTCCGCTGCGGCTTCGATATGAAGGTGCCGGGCGAGCGCTTCACCGAAGTTTGCGGCCTGCTGGCATTGATCAACGAGAAAATGTGGCTCGGCCATTTCGACCTGCGCCAGGATGAAAGACGCCCGACCTGGCGCCACACCTTTATTTTCCGCGGTGCGCCGCGCCCGGCGGAAGCGCAAATCGAGGATATGCTCGGCATCGCGCTACAGGAATGCAATCGCTTCTATCCGGCCTTTCAGCACGTCATCTGGGCCGGAAAAACGCCGCGCGATGCGCTTGATTCGGCCCTCTTCGAGACCGCCGGCGAAGCTTGAGCAGGATGGATATCCCCGGCGGCATTGTTCTCGCCGGCGGCGGCAAGATGGGCAGCGCGCTGCTCTCCGGCTGGCTCGAAAGCGGCGTTGCGCCGGGTCGGGTTTATGTGGTCGAACCGGATCCCGATGCCGCCAAACGCCTGGCCGCGCTTGGCGTCCATGTCGGCGCCGATACATCCGGCCTGCCGGATAAAGCGGCAATCGTCATCTTCGCGGTCAAGCCGCAAATGATGGACGCGGTGGTGCCGCATTACCGGTCCCTTGCCGGCGCCGAGACGGTTTTTCTCTCGATCGCCGCCGGCTGCACGATCAAGCAGTTCGAAAACCATCTCGGCGCCCATCCGGTGGTGCGTTCGATGCCCAATACGCCGGCGGCGATCGGCCTCGGCATGACGGTGGCCTGCGCCAACGGCCATGTCAGCGAAGCGCAGAAAGCGCAGTGCCAATCGTTGCTTGAGGCGGTTGGCGAGGTTGCCTGGGTAACGGATGAAAGGCAGATGGATGCGGTCACGGCGGTCTCCGGCAGCGGCCCGGCCTATGTCTTTTTGTTGATCGAAAGCCTTGCCGCCGCCGGTGTGGAAGCCGGGCTGGCGCCGGAACTGGCCATGCGTCTCGCGGGCGCGACGGTGCGCGGCGCCGGCGCGCTGGCGAGCCGCTCGGAAGATGCACCGAGCCAGCTCCGCGTCAACGTTACCAGCCCGGGCGGCACCACGGCGGCGGCGCTCGACGTGCTGATGGCCGAAGACGGGCTTGGTGCGCTGATGACGCGCGCTGTCGCCGCCGCGACGCGGCGCTCGAAGGAGCTTGCCGGATAAAATTTTGCCCCATCAATTGACCCGCGCCAAAGCGAAGCATACATAGAGGTGGCATGATGTCTTTTAATTACGGCGCAGAAGGCCGTTAACCGAAATGCCAAAGAAAGCAGATTTTCCCCGCCTGATCGTCGACCACGCGCTTGAGCTGGCCGCGACCCAAGGGTGGGCCGAAACGAGTCTGGGCGATATCGCCGGGGCCGCCGGCCTGTCATTGGCCGAGTTGCGCCGCACCTATCCGTCGAAGACGGCGATCATCGCCGCTTTTACGACGCGGGTGGACGAGATCGTTCTGAACGATATCGATCCGGAATTGGCCGATAAATCGAGCCGCGAGCGGCTGTTCGATGTGCTGATGAAGCGTTTCGATGCGATGAACCCGCACAAGGAAGCGGTGCGCTCGATCCTCAAATCATACACATCCGATGTCGAAGCCCTGGCGCGCGGCCCGCTCAGCCTTTACCGCTCGATGCGCTGGATGATGGAGGCAGCGAATATGTCATCGTCCGGGGTGCGCGGGCAGCTCCGTATCAAGGGCCTGGCGCTTATCTATCTTGCCGTCCTGCGCACCTGGTTTAACGATGACAGCGAAGATATGGCGCGCACCATGGCCTCGCTCGACCGCCAATTGCATCGCGCCGAACGGCTTTTGGGAATTCTGCGCGGCCCGCGCCGTACGCCGGATTCCGGCAACAGCTCCGGACCCGTAGAGGCCGGTGCCGGCTGATACGCCCCTCTCGTTCGAGGATTTCCTCAAGGTCGATATTCGCGCCGGCACGATCATTCGCGCCGAGCCCTACCCGGAGGCGCGCCGGCCGGCCTACAAGATTTGGCTCGATTTCGGCCCCGAGATTGGCGCGCGCAAGACCTCGGCCCAATTGACGGGAAACTATAGCTGCGCCGATTTGCTCGGGCGCCAGGTTGCCGCCGTGGTCAATTTTCCGCCCAAGCAAATCGGCACCTTTATGTCCGAGGTTCTGGTGCTGGGGTTTCCCGGAGAAGACGGCGAGGTGGTGCTGATTGCAACCGATCAAACCGTCGCCAACGGCGCTCGGCTCTTTTAGCTGCTCCTAAACCGGCAGCCGCAACACCGCGCGCAAGCCGCCCAGTTCGCTTTTTTGCAGCATGATATCGCCGCCATGGCCGCGCGCCACATCGCGTGCGATGGCGAGGCCGAGGCCGGCGCCGGCGTAATTGGGATTGCGCGAATTGTCGAGGCGGAAAAACGGCTTGAACACGTCCTCAACGCTTTCGGGCGGAATGCCAGGGCCATCGTCTTCGATCAAAACTTCGACGCTCTCGCCAGCGCGGCGCGCGCGGACCTCGACCTGCTCGCCGTAGCGCACGGCGTTGTCGATCAGGTTGGTCAGGCAGCGCTTGATGGCGTTGGGTTGGAGCGGCAGGGTCAGGGCTTCCTCGGCGTCGAGACTGAGCGCCGTACCGTTACGCCGCGCGCCTTCGACAATATCGCTTAGGAGCGCGGAGAGATCGGCCGGCACCGGCGCCTCGCCGCCCTGACCGCGCGCGAAGGCAAGATATTCGTCGATCATCTTTTCCATTTCGGCAATGTCGGATTCGAGATCGGATATTTCCGCGTTCGCATCCGGGCTGGATTCGCGCAGCATGGTCAATTGCAGCTTGATACGGGTGAGCGGTGTGCGCAGATCGTGCGAAACGCCGGCCAGCATTTCGGTGCGTTGATCGATATGACGCGCGATGCGCCCGCGCATATCGAGAAAGGCTGCCGCCGCCTGGCGGATTTCGCTCGCGCCACCGGGCTTGAATTCAACTTCCTCCCTTCCCTTGCCGAAAGCCTCGGCGGCTCGGGCGAGGCGGCGTATGGGCTGAATTTGGTTGCGCAGGAAGAAAATCGCGATCGCTGTCACGACCAGCGCCGTGCCCACCATCCACAGCACAAATATATAGACCGTGGTGGAAAACATGCGTTTGCGCGGGGTCAGGATATCGAGCACACCCTCCTTCAATTCGATGCGGATGGAGATGTTCTTGTCGTCACGCCTTGTATTGATATGGAAGGGAATGATCAGCCGTTCGGAAAGCGCGTGATGCAGCATGCGGTCCATATTGCTGCTGCTGAGCGGCGGCGCCTCGTCGGGCAGCTTGGCGCCTTTCTCGAACACTGCGTTTATCTGCATTTCACGGTGCGCCGCGCGCAGCGTCCATTCGCGGAATTCGTCTTCCGGGAATTTTTGCATGGTGCGCATGACATAGATGATGTCGCCCGTCAGGCCGAGCGCCAGGCGCCGGCTGACCGTATCCCAATGGCGCTCGAAAAAGATGTAGGCGACAACGCCCTGCAACAGCACCATCGGGATCAGCAGGATCAGCAGCGAGCGCCAGAACAGCCCCTTGGGCGTGAGGTGCTTGAGCAAACTTGTGCGTGCCGCCGCCATGCTGGCTGCTATCTCCTAATCCGGGCGCAGCGCATAGCCCGCACCCCACACCGTGCAGAGATAACGCGGGCTGCTCGGATCGGCTTCGATCTTGCGCCGCAAGCGGGTGATTTGCACATCGATGGCGCGCCCGCTGGAATCGATATCGGCCTCTTGGCACAGCTCTTCGCGGCTGAGCGTGACGCCGGGCTGGCTGACGAACAGGGTGAGGAGCTGGGCTTCGGTATGGGTCAGGCGAACGCTTTTCCCATCTTGAGTGAGTTCGCCGCGCGCCGGATGAAATTCAAAGGCGCCGATTTTTACTGAGGCGGCAACATCTGGCGGCGGTACCGACTGGGTGCGGCGTAGGATGGTGGCGATTCGCAGTAATAATTCGCGTGGCTCAAACGGCTTGGTCAAATAATCGTCGGCGCCGCTCTCCAGGCCGTTAATGCGATCCTCGGCCTCGCCCATCGCCGTCAGCAGCAGGATCGGCACCGGCAGCCGCGCGCGCAAACGCCGCGTCAGGTCGACGCCGTTTTCGCCCGGCATCATGACGTCGAGCACCAACAGGTCGAAGGTCAACCCGCGCAGTTTGGCCTCCGCGTCCTCGGCGTTTTCCGCCGTGGTCACACGGTAGCCGTTTTCACTTAGGTAGCGGCGCAGCAATTTGCGCAGGCGGTCATCGTCATCGACCACCATGATGTGCGGTGCTTCGCCACCCTGCATTTGAGCTTGCGCGTGCGATTTGTCCGGGCTCATGGCGCTAGTATATGCCAAAACGCCGCGCCGGAACGGTCTCAGCGATTCTTTTCAAAATGCCGGCGGTCGGCCTCGTCGATGATGCCGAGCAGGACTTTGCGGTAACCGGCCACGGCTTCGCCGCCGGCGGCGCGGTAGGCGGCACCGATACGGGCACGCTGAACCTCTGACAGCCGGTGTTCCAATTCCTCACCCTTGTCGGTCAGCTTCAACAAGCGGCGGCGCCGGTCGGCCTCGGCCTTTTGCACCGAGATAAATCCGTCGCGCACCAATTGGCTGAGAACGCGCGACAGGCTTTGTTTGGTGATGCGCAATATGGCCAGCAGTTCGGCAACCGAGATCGACGGGCTGCGGGCGACAAAATAGATCACGCGGTGATGCGCCCGGCCGAATCCATAGGTGGCGAGGATGGTATCGCACTCCGCCGTGAAATCGCGGTAAGCGTAAAACAGCAGCTCAAGCCCCTGGTGCAGCTCGTCATGGCGCAGGAAAAGAGGATTGGGTCCGGATTTTATGTCAGTCATGTTGACTTATATGCCGTGCGATGATACCCAACGCAACCGCTTTCGACATTGTTGAAGCAATTTAATTCGGGGATAGAGCGTAAATGGCGGACCTAATTCCTTTTGATGACCGCGACGGCGTAATGTGGTTCGACGGCGAAATGGTGCCGTGGCGTGACGCCAAGCTTCATGTTCTCAGCCACGCACTGCACTATGCGAGCTGTGTCTTCGAAGGCGAGCGCGCCTATTCGGGGCGAATTTTCAAATTGAGCGAGCACACCGAGCGGCTGTTCGATTCCGCCGCCCAGCTCGATATGGAAATTCCCTATACGCCAGCTGAAATCGACGCCGCCTGCAACGAACTCATCAAACGGCAGAATATCGTCGACGGTTATGTCCGCCCGGTGGCGTGGCGTGGCAGTGAAATGATGGGTGTTTCGGCCCAGGTCGCCAAGACCCATGTCGCCATCGCCACCTGGCCGTGGCCCAATCTGTTCGGCGATGATCGGCTCGATAGCGGCATCCGCATGAAGACCTCGAAATGGCGCCGGCCGGCACCCAACACAGCGCCGGTCAAGGCAAAAGCGGCCGGGCTTTATATGATCTGCACCCTGTCGCGCCATTCGGTTGAGCCCGAGGGCTATGACGATGCGCTGATGCTCGATTGGCGCGGCCAGGTTGCCGAGACCACCGGGGCCAATATCTTTCTCGTGATAAACGGTGTGATCCACACGCCGACGCCGGATTGTTTCCTCGACGGCATCACGCGCCGCACGGTCATGGATCTCGCCCGCAAGCGCGGTCATGAAGTGATCGAGCGCGTCATCATGCCGGAAGATCTGGGCGATGCCGACGAAGTGTTTCTCACCGGCACCGCCGCCGAAGTGACGCCGGTCGGCGAAATCGACGAACATAATTACCAGGTCGGCCCGATCACCCGCCAATTGATGGACGATTACGAAGCGGCCGTACGCGCGGGAGATTGAGGCCGAACGGGTCTCTTTGATTTTGCCCTCAAACGCCGGGCGGTCGCATCCGCTCCCTTGGCTACCTCGTATTAACTCGGGCGCGCGGTCGCGCTTGCCAGAATGCGAAAAGCATTCTGGAATTATTTCTTAGCCGCCCACTTATCCGCAGCCTGATCGTCCGAGGCGCGCGCCTCGACCCATTCCTCGCCGCTTGCGCGCTCTTCCAGTTTCCAGAACGGCGCGCTGGTTTTCAGCCAGTCGATGAGAAAAGCGCAGGCCTCCAAGGCCGCCTGGCGGTGCGATGAGGCGGTGATCACCATGACGATGCGCTCGCCCGGCTCGAGCCGGCCATAGCGGTGAATGATCAGGCAATCCTCGAGCGGCCAGCGCGAGCGCGCCTCGGCTTCGATTTCGGCCAGCTTCTTTTCCGTCATGCCGGGATAATGTTCGAGTGTCATGGCACCGATTTTCGCGTCGCCCTCGCCGCCCCGCACCAGGCCAACAAAGGAGGCCAGCGCGCCGACATCACCGCCCTCGCCCATGGCCGCCATTTCGGCGCCGACATCGAAATCCTCTGCCTGGACGCGGATCATGCGGCTGCCCTCAGCCGCCCGTGACCGGCGGGAATACCGCCACTTCGTCACTGTCGGTCAAGCGATGGTCGAGCCCGGCAAAATCCTGGTTGACGGCAAAGCGGACGACGGCCAGGTCAGCCAACGCTTCCTCATAGCCGGGGCCGCGGCTTTTCAGCCAGGTCACCAGCGCGCCCAGCGTGGCGACATCGTCGGGCAGCGTAATGTCTTCCTCTCCGGTGCCGATCTTTTGTTTGAGCCAGGCAAAATAGAGCAGTTTCACGAAATATCCTCAGCGCATCAGTTCGTTGAAGGGTAGAAATTCGACCGTCATGCCCGGCGTCACCGCGCTGACATCTTCGCCAAGCTCGATCAGGCCATCGGCGAACACGGCGGAAGACAGAATTCCGGCGCCGTCATGGCGGTATTTTTCCGCCGCCACGCTGCCATCGTCAAGCGTGTGCAGGCGCGCCCGCAGCCATTCGCGCCGGCCGGTTTTCTTTTTATATTCGAAATCCGCCTGCACCTGGAAGGAGCGCGGCTCAATATCCGCGGCGCCGGCCAGGCGCAGCAAAAGTGGGCGGGCAAAGCGCAGGAACGTCACCATCACCGCAACCGGATTGCCGGGCAGGCCGACAAACGGCACATGACCAACCTGGCCAAGCGCAATCGGGCGGCCCGGGCGAATGGCGAGGCGCCAGAAATTGAGATGGCCGAGCGCTTCGACCGCCGTCTTGATATGATCTTCCTCGCCGGTCGAAACGCCGCCCGAGGTGATCAGCACGTCATGCGCCTTCGAAGCCGTATCGAGCGCGCCCTCAACCGCATCGAGCCGGTCGGGCAAAATGCCAAGGTCATTCACGTCGCAACCGAGCGCCTCCAGCAGGGCGATGATCATCAGCCGGTTGGCGTCGTAAATACCGCCCGGCGGCAGCGCCTCTCCGGGCTCGAACACTTCATCGCCGCTCGAAAATACGGCCACCCGGAGCGGCTTATATACCTCGAGCGTGGTCCGCCCGACCGATGCGGCAAGGCCGATATCCTGCGGCTTCAGCCGCCGTCCGGCGCTGAGGATGGTGGCGCCGCGCTTGATATCCTCGCCGGCGAAGCGGCGATTGGCGCCGCGTTTGATGCCGGGTGGAATGGTGACGACGCCGTCTTGTTCCTGGCAATCTTCCTGCATCAACACCGTCTCCGGCCCGGGCGCGCCGTCTTCGCCGCCCGGCATCGGTGCGCCGGTAAAGATGCGGATGGCTGCGCCGCGCGGCGCCGCATGACCGAGCGGCTGGCCGGCCGGGATGCGCTCGCTCCAGGGCAGGCTGGTAACCTGGTCCGCTGTGAGATCGTCGAAATAGACCGCCCAGCCATCGACAGCGGCATTGTCGTGCGGCGGCACATCATGTTCGGAGAGGACATCGCGCGCCAGGATACGGCCATGCGCCTCGGCCAACGCGCGCTCTTCCGGCTCGGCGACGGCACGCGCCGTATCGCCGAGACGCGCCAACGCATCGGCCGTGGTCATCAGCTCGCCGCCGAAGGCAAAACAATCGTCACTCAGTTGGGCCATGCGCTTGCTCCGCTTTGTCCCGGTTCTCTCCGCCGGGTTGTAATTTTCTCCCGCCGAGTTCGCTGTAGGCCATAACGAAATCAGCGATGGCGGGAATGTTATTTAAATCCAGCAATACAATATCACGCCGCTCCGGCATGTCTTCGGGTTTGCCGCTGTCGCTGGCGACCGCGACCACCCAATCATCCTCGCTTGCCAGCAAGGGCAGCGCGGCTTCGGCGCGGTGGACTTCCAATTTGGCATGGGCGTGGCGCTTAAAGCCTTCGATCAGAAGCAAATCGATATGACCAAACTGCAAGTAAAGCTCTTCGAGCGGCGGCTCCGGTTGATCGCGCAGTTCATGCAGCAACGCCCAGCGCTGGTCGGTCGCATAGAGCACTTCATGCGCGCCTGCTTCGCGCCATTCGGAGGCGTCATGGCCAGGTGCGAAAAGGTCGAAACCGTGATGGGTATATTTCATCGTCGCGACAGTTAAATTTCGTGCGCAGAGTTCGGGCAACAAGCGGCGCAACAGGGTCGTCTTGCCGCTGCCGCTCCACCCGGCGATGCCGAAAATACGCATATCCTTGTTCATTTAGGATGTTGCCCATTGTCGTGCGACGGCGCGCACATGGAAGATCGTGCGATGGCGCGCACGTAAAGACCGGCGCTGAGCCAGCTCAGAGCCGCCGCGAGCCACAACAGGGCCTCTCCGGCCTGGCCGAGCGGCGCGCCGAGCGATGCCAATGCGGGCGCGATAAGCAACAGGGCGATGGCCACCATTTGGCTTGCGGTTTTCCATTTTCCGAGACGGCTAACCGGCAGGCTGAGGCGTCCGGCCAAACCTTCGCGCAAGCCTGAAATCAAGAGTTCACGGCACAGGATCGCAACCACCGGGATCACCGGCGCATCATATTGCACCGCCAACATGACCAGCGCCGCGGCGACGATCAGCTTGTCGGCGATGGGGTCGAGGATGCGGCCGAACTCGCTGGTCTGATCGAGCCGGCGCGCCAGCCAGCCGTCAAAATAATCGGTCACGGCGGCGAGAGCGAACAAGGCAAAGACCGCCCAGGCACCACCGTCACCGGGCACATAAAACAGGCCGACAAATGGTGGTATCAGGGCGACGCGGCCGATCGTCAAAATGTTTGGCAAGGTCATCATGATCGCTTCAGAACCCTACCAGCTCAGGCATTGGCGTGGAAATGATCATAGATGGTCTGCGCCAGCGCCTTCGAAATGCCGCGCACCTGTTCGAGGTCGGCGAGCCCGGCTTGCGAGACGCCGCGCGACGAACCGAAATGGTGCAACAGCGCCTTTTTGCGCCCCGGACCGACGCCCGGGATGCCATCAAGCTGCGAGCGCGAGGTTTTTTGCGCCCGCTTGGCGCGGTGCGTGCCGATGGCAAAGCGGTGCGCTTCGTCGCGCAGGCGCTGAATGAAATAAAGCACCGGATCGCGCCGCTGCAACGAGATCGGTGCCCGGTCGGGGAGAAAAATGCGCTCCAGCCCGGCATTCCTATCGGGCCCCTTGGCGACCGCAGCCAAGGCGACATCACTCACACCCAACTCGGCGAAAATTTCACTGACGGCGCTGAGCTGCCCGGCGCCGCCATCGATCAGGATCAGATCCGGCCAGGCGCCCTGATCGCGCTCCGGGTCTTCTTTCAGGAGGCGCGAAAAGCGGCGTGAGAGAACCTCGCGCATCATGCCGAAATCATCGCCGGCGGTGATGCCGCCTTCGGCCGCGGGCAGGGCATCGCTTTTGATGTTGAATTTGCGGTAGCTCTTTTTGTTAAAGCCTTCGGGCCCGGCGGCAATCATGGCACCGACCGCATTGGTGCCGGATATGTGGCTGTTGTCATAGACTTCGATGCGCTCGGGCACGGCCTCCAGCTCGAGCTTCTCGGCCAGGCCCTCCAGCAGCTTTCTCTGCGCCGCGCTTTCGGAGAAACGCCGGGCCAAGGCCTCGCGCGCATTGCGCTCGGCATCGATGATCATGCGCGCCTTGTCGCCCCGGCTCGGGCGGTGGATGCGGACGCGGCGCTCCGACTTCAGCGATAGCGCCTCTTCCACCAAATCCATCTCCTCAAGTTCCTGATTGACGAGCAACAGCGGCGGCGCCGCCCGGTTGCTGTAAAACTGGCCGATAAAGGCAAACAGCACGTCGGCGGCGGCGGCATCCTTTTGATGGCGCGGATAATAGGCCCGGTTGCCGTAATTCTGGCCGCTGCGGAAAAAGAAAATCTGGACGCAGGATTGTCCGCCATTCTGGTGCACCGCAATCACGTCGGCATCGTCAAGGCCATGCAGATTGATGCCCTGGCGCGCCTGGATATGGGCCAGGGCGCGAATGCGGTCGCGGTAGGCGGCGGCGGTCTCGAATTCAAGCGCTTCGCTCGCCGCCGTCATGCGCTCGGTCAGGCGGGCATGGATATCGCGGCTGCGGCCGGAGAGAAAGTCGCGCGCCTCGTCGACCAGCGTGGCGTAATCCCCGGCGCTGACGCGCCCGACGCAGGGCGCGACGCAGCGTTTGATCTGATGTTGCAGGCAAGGCCGGGTGCGGCTGGCGAAGATAGAATCGGAACAGGAGCGCAACGGAAAGGCGCGGTGCAGGGCGTTGACCGTTTGATTGACCGCGCCGGCCGAGGCAAACGGGCCGAAATATTCCCCTTCGGCACTCTTCGCGCCCCTGTATTTGGTGATGCGTGGATAGGCGTGGTCGCCGGTGATGAGAATATAGGGGAAGGATTTATCGTCTCTCAGAATAATATTGTAATAGGGCTTGAGGCGCTTGATCAGGTTGCTTTCAAGCAGCAACGCCTCGACTTCGCTTTTTGTCGTGACAATTTCGACGCTGGCGGTGCCGGCGACCATGCGCTGCAAGCGGTGCGACAGCGCGCCGACATTGGTGTAGCTGGTTACCCGCTTTTTAAGATTTTTTGCCTTGCCGACATAGAGGGGATCGCCCGCCGCATTGAGCATGCGGTAGACGCCTGGGCTGCCGGGCATGATCGCGACAGCTTTGCGCAACGTCTCAAGCCCGGCGGCAAGACTTGTCGCAAGGGCAGACTTCTTTGGCGAAACTTTGTTGCCTTTTTCCGCCTCGAATGTGGTGCCGTTATCCGTCATTTTCCAATCCACGGCGTGCCGCAACGGCCGCTTTGCCGCTAAATCTTAACATTACTCAAAATAAAGAATATCCCGACGCAGACGCGCAAACACTATCGATTCAAGCAGTTGGCGCACAAACTTGGCGATGGCGGCAAAGTCATTTGGCTGCTATCCACCAAATATGTGGATAACCCTGTGTGCCAATGCCTGAGGGCGGTGCGACATTGAGCCAATCCAATGTCTTAATGCGGTTTGCCTCTTTTTTGTGCAGTTATTATAACGCTTTGATAACTAACACATTTATCATTAATAATTGGTTTACCGCGTTTTTTGGGAAATTTCTCCATCTATGCCAGTCGGCTTAGCCTGCTTCGCTAGGCCGATGTGAACAGTTTTCACAATCAAGCCTTTATTTAGGGCCGAACAGGGCGCTAAGCGCACAAAATGTATGGCATGATTGGCCATGATCATGTGTGCGCCGCGCCGGCGAGATGCGAATCAATGCGACATGAGCACCGGAACGGTCATTGATTCGAGAATTTGCTGAGATGCGCCGCCCAGTATGAACTCGCGAATGCGGGAATGACCATAGGCGCCCATCACGATCATATCGGCACTCAGGTCGGCCGCTTCCGACAAAAGAAGATCGCCGACCGATACGTCGCCGGAAACGGTTCGTACCGCTTCCGCCTTGACGCCGTGGCGGGAAATCAGGTTCGAAATATCGAACCCGGCAATGTGATCCGCCTGGCGTGGATTAATGCTGAGCACCGAGACGAGTTCTGCCCGCTTCAGGAAAGGCATGGCATCATTGATCGCGCGCGTTGCTTCGCGCCCGCCGTTCCAGGCGACGAGGATACGCTTGCCCATCGTATCGAATATCCCGGCATAGGGAATTACCAGCATCGGGCGGCCCGATTCCATCACCAGTTGGACCGGCAGGCCACGCTTGCGCGGCGCATCGACACTGTCCGGGTCGATCTGACTGGTAATCGTCAAATCGGCATAGCGCGCCTGCAGCGGTACGATTTCGTCCGCTTGGCCTTCTTCCTGGCGCCACTCCAAGGGAATGTCCGCCTGTCCCGCCCGTTGCTCAGCGATCTTGCGCAAAGAGCCCGCCGCCGCCTCGGCCTCATCGAGATAATCGCGTTGCATATCGGCGATAACGCCGGATGCGGCATCGCCGAACGCGCCAAGTGCCGGGTAAAACGGATGGATGACACGCAGGGCAACCAGATGCGCCTGTTCGGCAGTGGCCACCTTGAGGGCAATATCGAGCGCTTTCTCGTCACGCGCACCGCCGTCAAGATGAAGCAGAATTGTCTTATATGCCATGACACGAACTCCCTCACAGGCTCCTGACAATCACTGCAACAATGCTATGCCGGCGGCAAAAGAAATCCATGATATGCGTCAAGATTCCGTCCACCGCCGAATAGGCCGGCGCCGGTCAAAACGGCACGAATGTTCTGCGCGCCCATCGGTGAGCTTGTGGATAAACCTGTTGGCAAGCGCTCAAAATAAGACCGGACAATTGTGAACAGGCTAAATTGCCTTGCCACCACGGCGCGGATGGCCAATCGTAAAAACCACCCTATAGCATTGATTAATAATAATTAAATTTTGGAATTTTCGGTCCGCCAAGTTAGGCGGCGCTCCCGTAACATCACGAAATAGTGAGGTGGGAGAAAAATCCGGATGTGTACAAATTACCGCGGCGGAATCTCTTGAACCGCACGCCAGGATTGGTTGGCGGGTTTAACTCTCGCTTTGCAGGCGTTCAATTTCGACGCCCACGCTGTCCGCTTGCTCATAGATATCCAGTTTTTCAACGCGCACCCGCACACTGGAAACCCGTGCATCGGCCAGGCATAAAGCGGCGATACGCTCGGCCAATGTTTCGACCAGATTGATGTGGCCGTCACTGGTGAGCGCGCGGGCGCCGTTCACGATATGCTCATAACTGACCACATTCTCGATCCGGTCCTGAAGGGCATGATCTTCCTCGCGCACCATCAGATCGACATTGATGCGCACGCGCTGCGGCGCGTCCTGCTCGTGCGCATGGACACCGATAGCGCATGGCAGCACCAGATCGCGCACAAAGACGCGCCGGTAGGACGGCTCGGCGTTCGCCGGGGCGGGTGGTCTAATCGGTGTGGGTTCGTTCACGGCGGCTCTATTCCTCCACCTCTTTGCCGGGCGGCATGCTCCAGCCGAGATGCTGGCCGCCGTCGAGGGCCAACATTTGCCCTGTCAGCGCCGGCGCTGCAAGGATAAAGCGCAACGCAGCCGCAACTTCTTGCGGCTCGGCGCCATGGCCGAGCGGCGTATTTTCGCATTGGGCGCGGAATTGCGCCTCGCTTTGCCGCGCGCTCGGCAGTACCGGCCCCGGCCCGATGGCATTGACCCGGATATCGGGCGCGAGCGCCAGTGCCAGGGTTTGCGTCAAGGTCCAGAGGCCCGCTTTGCTCAGCGTATAGGTGACGAAATGCGGCGTTAGATTCCATACGCGCTGGTCGAGGATATTGACGATGGCACCTTCGGTGCCGTTCGGTAGGGCGGCAGCAAAGGCCTGGCTGAGGACAAACGGCGCGCGGAGATTAACCGCCATATGCGCCGTCCAGGATTCCTGTGTGGCGTTTTCCACATTGTCATATTCGAACAGCGAGGCGTTGTTGACCAGGCAGCCGAGCGGCCCCAGGGCGTCCGCCGCGCGGCCGGTCAGGGCCGCTGCCTCGGCCTCGTCGCCAAGCTCGGCGGCGAGCGCCACGGCACGCCCGCCGGCCGCTTCGATCATCGCGACCGTCTCCGCGGCATCCGATTCCGAATCACGGTGATGCACCGCGACCGACCAGCCATCGGCGCCGAGCCCGAGCGCAATCGCCCGGCCGATACGCTGCGCGGCGCCGGTAACGAGGGCGGTGCGCGGCTCGGGAAAAGAAGACGGCATGGCTGATCAGGTCAGCGAATCGCCGGTTGGCGAATCGATAATATCGGTGTAGCGGAACACCATGTCCCGCAGCGTCACGAAGCCGACCGGCTCATTGTGGTCGACCACCAGGCTGCGCGACAGGCCGAACTTGGAGAGCAAGCGAATGGCGTATTTGATTTCCATGGCCGAATCGACCGTCAGCACCGGTTTCGACATGATCTCGTAGACATTGGTGCGGTCGAGCGAACGGTTGCGCGCCAGCACCTTGTTGGCGATATCCGAGACCACGACGATGCCGAACTCGTCGCCGGGGCGCCGTCGTTCGACGACAAGCGAGCGCACCTTGGCCTCGCGCATGCGGTTGAGCGCCTCGCGCACGGTCGCCAGGCCATCGATCGGCACCGGCATCGGCGTCATGACTTCGTGCACCTGAATATGCTTTCTTTCACTCATAGCTGATCCTCGATCTCGTGCTGGATTTCCTCTATTTGGTGCGAGAGGCCGACGGCGTCCTCGATATCGATCTGGATCGCGATGCCGCTGCCGGATCTTTCCTCGAAGGCGCCGACGGTGGCGATCTCCTCCAGAATAATCCGGCTCATATGCTCTTCAACGACAAACAGAAGAATGTCGCGTTGGCCGGTCAGGCTCAAGCCCAGAAAGGTTTTTTCCGGCTGCAGCCCCTCGCCCCGGCAAGAGGTGACAATGGTGGCGCCGGTCGCGCCGGCCCGGCGGCCGGCTTCGAGCACGGCGTCGGTCTCGCTATCGTCGACAAGCGCCACGACGAGTTTGAATTTCATGTTATTTCCTTTCGATCGAATCGCCGGCCTCAGACTTTCGCGTGAAGCGGGCGGTGAGCTGTGCATAGCCGAGCACGGCAATAATCGGGAAGACGCTGGCCAGGGCGATCAGGCCAAAGCCGTCGATCAGGGGGCTGCGCCCCGGCACATTGGCGGCCAGGCCGAGGCCGAGGGCTGCGACCAGCGGTACGGTGACGGTCGAGGTGGTAACGCCGCCCGAATCATAGGCAAGTGGAATGATCGAGCGCGAAGCAAAGAAGGTCTGCAATATAACGATGGCGTAACCGGCCATGATGAACCAATAAAGCGGCACGCCGGTGACGATACGGAAGGTGCCGAGCGTAACCCCGATCGAGACGCCGAGCGCCACGGCAAGACGCAGACCCCACGGGTTGATGGTGCCGCCAGAAACCGCACCGGCTTTGTCCGCTACCGCGATCAGGGCGGGCTCGGCGATGGTGGTGCCGAAGCCAATGGCGGCGGCGAAGACATAGACCCACATATAATCGTACCAGGCGCCGGCGACGCCTTCGACGAGGCCGAGAAATTCCGGATCGGTGAGCTGCTGCGCCATGGTCTCGCCGAGTGGAAACAGCGCCGATTGCAGGCCGATGAGAAAGAGCGAAAGGCCGACAACGACATAGACGAAGCCGATGGCGACGCGTTTGAAATTGGCCAGGCGCTTGCGGATGACGATGATCTGGAAAAACAGAATGAGGCCGACGAGCGGCGCCAGATCGCGCAGGGTCTCGACGATGACGGTGCCGATATCGCTCAGAAATTCCATCGCCGCCCCCCTACATCAACATGCCGTAAACCAGCACGAACAGGATCGGCGTCAGGCTGGCGAAGGCAATCAGGCCGAAGCCGTCAATCAGCGGATTGCGCCCGCGGATCATCGACGAGAGGCCGACGCCGAGCGCTGTCACGAGCGGCACGGTGATGGTCGAGGTCGTTACCCCGCCCGAATCATAGGCGATGCCGATAATCTCGTCGGGGGCGAAAAAGGACAGCACCACGGTGATGACATAGCCGGAAATAATCAGCCAATGCACCGGCCAGCCCTTGAGGATACGAAAGACGCCAAGGGTAATGCCGGCGCCGACCGATACCGCCACGGTATAACGAAGACCAATGGCAAAATCGTTTGCCGCCTCCGGCGTGGCTTCGATAACGCCGCCCTCGGCCGCCGTCCGCCCGGCCTCGGCGGCAACCGCGATCAGTGCCGGCTCGGCCACCGTGGTGCCGAAACCGAGGGCAAACGAGAAGAACAGCAGCCAAAACAGGCTGCCCTTGCGGGCGAAGTCCTGAGCCAGGCTTTCGCTGAGCGGAAAGAGGCCCATCTCCAGCCCCTTGATGAACAGCGCCAGGCCGAACATGACGAACACCAGGCCGATCAATATCTCGCCGAGATTGGGAAAGGGCTGCTGCAATATCGCCAGTTGAAAAACCGCGATAACGGCGATGATCGGCACCAGGTCGCGCAACGTGCCGAGCACCAAAACCAGAAACGAGATGGTCGGCGCGAACAGGGCGTGGTGGCGCAACGCGTCCAGGAAGCGGGGAGAAGGTGCTTCTGGCTTATCGCCAGGATTGGTTAAGTCGCTCAAGGGTTCGGGAGCTTTCTCAACTGAATTTCTTATTACCGTGCATTGTGCCCCATTTTGTTTCTTCGCCGCAGCACAAAGATGAGCGCCCTTGACCACACCCCGGCCGCTGCCTAGCGTGCCCGGCGGCGGCAAGAATTAAAGGGTAGGCAGATGTCTTTAACAGATAATAAACGAACTTTGCGCAAATGGCTGAAGGCACTCCAGGCGGGCGACATGGAAACACTGCTGGCGCTGCAATCGAAGGATTGCGTCTGGATTTTGCCGGGCTCGAAGAAACTGCCCTGGGCCGGGCGCTGGAAGGGCGTGGCGCGGCAGAAAACCTATCTCAAACGCATCGAAGGCGCGGTCGATTTCGGCAAGCAGGAATTCAAGGAATTTATCGGCGAAGGCGCGCGCATAACTGTCACCGGCCAGGAAATCGCGCGCTCGAAACCGAAAGGCAAGCGCTGGAACGTCACCTTCGCCTGGGTCTTTACCGTCAAGCGCGGCAAGGTGGTGGCCTGGGAAGCCTTCGAAAACACCGAGATTATCGCGGCATGTTACTAGGCCGGGTCCGGCCTTATCTATATTTCCGCCGCTTCGGTTTACGCGTGAATTTGCCTTTTTTTCCGGTCGCCCGCGTGCCGGGCGCACCGCCATGGCTGCGCCCGGGGCGGCGCGCGTTTGATGCCGAGGCGCTGCGTTTGGTGGCGAGGCCGAGATCGCTTTCCTGCAGGCGGTGGATTTCGTCGCGCAGGCGCGCCGCCTCCTCGAATTCAAGCTCGCCCGCCGCGTCTTTCATGCGCTTTTCCAGGTCTTTCAGATGCGCATCGAGATTGGCGCCGATCAGGTGGCGGGTTTCCTCATCACCGGTATCGACGGTGGCGTAATCCTGCTCGCAAATGCCTTCGAGAATATCGCCGATATTCTTCTTCACGCTTTCCGGCGTGATGCCGTTGGCGAGATTATATTCCTGCTGCTTCTTGCGCCGGCGTTCGGTTTCTTCCAGCGCCTGGGTTAGGGAGTTTGTCATCGTGTCGGCATAGAGAATGACGCGGCCATCGACATTGCGCGCGGCGCGGCCGATGGTCTGAATGAGCGACGTGCGCGAGCGCAGGAAGCCCTCCTTGTCGGCGTCCAGAATCGCCACCAGGCCGCATTCGGGAATATCAAGCCCTTCGCGCAACAGATTGATGCCGACCAGCACGTCGAAAGCACCGAGGCGAAGATCGCGGATGATCTCGATACGCTCCAGCGTATCGACGTCGGAATGAAGATAGCGCACGCGGATATCGGCCTCGTGCAGATATTCGGTCAGATCCTCGGCCATGCGCTTGGTCAGCGTCGTCACCAGCACGCGCATGCTTTTTTTCACGCAGTCGCGGATCTCGGCCATCAAATCGTCGACCTGATCCTCGACCGGGCGGACAATACACACCGGATCAATCAAGCCCGTCGGGCGAATGACCTGCTCGACGAAGACGCCGGCTGTGCGCTCCATCTCCCACGGCCCCGGCGTCGCCGAGACGAACACCGTCTGCGGCCGCATGGTTTCCCACTCCTCGAATTTGAGCGGCCTGTTGTCGATGCAGGACGGCAGGCGGAAGCCGAATTCGGCGAGCGTCGATTTGCGTTTGAAATCGCCCCGGTACATGCCGTTTAGCTGCGGCACCGTCACATGGCTTTCATCGACCATCAGGAGCGCGTTTTCGGGCAGATATTCGAACAGCGTCGGCGGCGGCTCGCCGGCGCCGCGTCCGGTGAGATAGCGCGAATAATTCTCAATCCCGGCGCAGCTCCCCGTCGCTTCCATCATCTCCAAATCAAACAATGTGCGTTGCTCGAGCCGCTCGGCGGCGAGCAATTGGCCGGTCTGGCGGAACTCCTCAAGCCGCTCGGCAAGCTCGACGCGAATCGATTTCACCGCCTGATTGATGGTCGGGCGCGGCGTCACATAATGGCTGTTGGGATAGACGCGGATATGGTCGAGCTTGGCCGTCTTGTGGCCGGTCAGGGGATCGAATTCGACGATCTCCTCGACATCCTCGCCGAACATCGAGATGCGCCAGGCGCGGTCTTCCGAGTGGGCCGGGAAAATTTCAATGACATCGCCACGCACACGGAAATCGCCGCGCTCCAGGGTCTGGTTGTTGCGACGGTATTGCAGCTCAACGAGTTTTTTCAGCAGCTCGCGCTGCTCGATGCGGCCCTTACTGTCGAGATAAAGCGTCATTGCCGAATAAGTCTCGGGCGAGCCGATGCCATAGATGCACGACACCGAGGCGACGATCACCACGTCTTGCCGTTCCAGAAGGGCGCGCGTCGCGGCATGGCGCATGCGGTCGATCTGCTCGTTGATCGAGGCGTCTTTCTCGATATAGGTGTCGGTGCGCGCGACATAGGCCTCGGGCTGGTAATAGTCGTAATAGGAGACGAAATACTCGACCGCATTGCCCGGGAAGAAGCCCTTCATCTCGCCGTAAAGCTGCGCCGCGAGCGTCTTGTTGGGCGCCAACACCAGGGTCGGGCGCGCCAGCGTGCGCACCACCTGAGCCATGGTGTAGGTCTTGCCCGAGCCGGTGACGCCGAGCAGCACCTGATCGCGCTCACCTTCGCCGAGGCCAGCCAAAATCTCCTCAATCGCCTGCGGCTGATCGCCGGCCGGCTGATAATCGGACACCAGCTCAAACGGCTGCCCGCTATCGCGCCGCTCCGGATCGGACCCAGCCAGGCCGGAGCGCTTGCTCGGCCCGATCAGGTGGCCGGTCGGGTCGCCGGTAGGATGCGGTGTCGGGTTGGTGGCGATTGTTCTGGTCCTTTGGTGGCTGGCGGTTGGCGGATGGAAACTATTACTTTCGACCCAAATTGGTATTGTTTTGTGATCCGGGCTCAAGCACAACATGTGGGGTGAGTGGCACTGAATTACATGAGGTGGAGCATAGCACAACCGGGCGAATCCGTGACCTAGCCGCGTAGTTAAAATCATGGGAGACGGAGCAGAGCACGACTGCGTTAAGTTACTCGTTGTTCAATCTTAGTTGTGGCTCAGCAATTCGCCGCCGAACCTCCTTGATTGCATCCAAGATTTCAGCGGGCAATGGCTCAAGTTTCTCCCCAAGTTCCACCCGTATAGCATGCCACAATGGTTCCATACGTTCGTTTAGGTCGGCTTCTTTCATGATATCCTTGACCTCCTGAGCATGGCCGGCCGTGGCCGCCACGATAAACGAGCGCGTAAGATCTGCCGAAACCGTTTCACACCAATCTTTGCCGCCTTCACGAACGGCTCGGTCAAGGCAATCTATGGATTCCGCCCATTTGTTTCGTCGAGCGAGGACATCGGAGAGGGTGTGAAGAGAGCTACTACTTGAAGAATCCAATTCTACGGCATGGCGAGCATGTTCCTCGGCTTCAGGCAGGCGAGCGTCGTCGTTTTGAAGAAGGAGATTCCAAGCGAGGCTGTTCCATGACTCGGAGCCATTCGGTCGAATCTCGGCAGCGCTCCTGAATGCAGCTTCTGCATCCTCAAGGCGTCCAATTTGCTGTAACGCAAACGCCTTAACATTGATGAACATCATCGCCTTTTCATCCAACTCCATGGGATCATCCGAATGTGTGAAATCATGAACTTGATCGAATGTGGTAATGGCGTCTTCATGGCGCTCAAGCTGTACTAGCTCCAAACCCTTCATGTTGAGGCACATCACTGCTTTCTCTCGCAGCTCTATTGGGTCACCGGAGTCAATGAATTCAAGAACTTGGTCGAGGGCACCAATAGCATCCTCATAACGTTCGAGTTGATCTAACATCAAACCCTTCATGTTGAGGCCCAGAACCGCCGTGTCTCGTAGCTCCAACGGACTATCGGAGTGTACGAAATCAAGAACTTGATCAATTGCGACAATGGCTTCTTCTAGGCGCCCAAGCTGCCGCAATGCCATACTTTTCAAGTAGAGGACCGTTACAGCATTTTCTTTCAACTCGTTCGTATCATCGGAGTGTGTGAGTTCAAAAGCCTGATCAAATATAGCAATGGCATCTTCTTGGCGCTCAAGGCCCTGTAGAGCCAAACCCTTCATGATGAGGATCATCGCTGCGTTTACTTTCGCTATGAGATTAGCGAGCGCTTCTACAACATCTACTATCTATTGCGATTCTCACGTAATGGCCGGCAACGATTGGAACGACTGGTTGCGTTCCTCCGCAACCTCTACGGCGCTGCTGGCATGCGTAAATTTTATATATCAACTTTGGAAGCAATGCGCTCTGAAAGGGAAATAGACTATGAGGCCTCGGTATGGATCGATATTTTGGCTAGGCAACCCTTTTCTCTCTGGGAAGCCGCACCTCCCTCACGAACCCTAAAGTGGATAGCTGTTTGAATTGAGCACTGACGTGCGAAGAAGTTAGGCGTGCAACTTCCGCAATCTCCCTTGTAAGCATTGGGCGCCACGCCTCGGCGAGATGGTGGAATATCCGGCGAGCCTGTGGAGGCAGCTCCTCGATTCGTGATTTAAAGTAGGGGGTTTGTTCATCGATTAGACGCTCCAAATCTTCACGTGCGGCGCCAAAAGGAGATTCGCTCAATATCCGATAGGTAAGAACCAGGAGCCTGGGATTCAAGCGGCGCAAAGCAAACGGAACCGCCGGGCGAAAAAGAACCGGACAAACCGCGCGGACGCGGGCGGCCCAAGCTCGGCGTCGTGGCGCGCGAAGTGACGCTATTGCCGCGCCATTGGGAGTGGCTCGGCGATCAGCCCGGCGGCGCCTCGGCGGCGCTCAGGCGGCTGGTCGAGGCGGCGCGAAAGGCGGGCGGCGGCAGCGACGAACAGCGCCAAACCATCGAAGCCGCGCACCGCTTCATGTGGGACATCGCCGGCGACCTACCCGGCTTCGAAGACGCCTCGCGGGCGCTGTTCGCCAAGGATTTCGATGTTTTTGCCGAGCGCATCGCAGGCTGGCCGGGCGGTGTTCGCGAGCAGTTGGCGAGGTATTTAAAGCGGGCAGAGGGCATGCCCGCTTGAAAATATCGCGCCGAAAATACTAGGCTGCCGTCTTCGGATACCTGGAATTCGGAACTCAAACATCATGCCCGTTTCTACCCGCAACTCCATGCGCCACGCCGCCGCGCGGTTGGCTCTGACAGTATCCGCCACCCTCCTGCTCTTTGCCGCCCTGATCAGCCAAACCGCCATCGCCAAAAGC
The DNA here is from genome assembly GCA_964429775.1 of uncultured Rhizobiaceae bacterium. Classification (GTDB taxonomy): domain Bacteria; phylum Pseudomonadota; class Alphaproteobacteria; order UBA828; family UBA828; genus PTKB01. Next base: position 23,928 of record CAYSDJ010000006.1, on the reverse strand, counting down.
CTGCCGCCGCGCCCCGGTGACCGGGCGCTGGGTTCGGGTGATGCGCCGATTACCATGGTGGAGTATTACTCGCTCGATTGTCCGCACTGCGCCAATTTTCACCGCGATGTGTTTCCGCAACTGAAGGCGCAGTTCATCGAGACCGGCAAGGTACGCTATATATTTCGCGACTATCCGCTGTCGTTTGCCGCTTTGCAGGCGGCGATCCTGACCCATTGTGCGCCGCCGGAGCGGTTTTTTGCCGTCATTGATGCGCTGCTCGAGGATGTCGGCGCGTGGAGCAAGGCGGAATCGACGCTGAATGCGGTCGCCGAGGTCGGCGCAGGTGTTGGCGTCTCGCCAGAGCAGTATCAGGCCTGCCTCGATGGGCGGGTGTGGGAGCGTCAGATATTTGAGAGCCAGAAATATGCCCGCGATGTGCTCGGCGTCAATGCGACGCCGACTTTCTTCATCAACGATCAGAGGCTGGAGGGTTATTTGCCGTTCGAGGTGTTGGCGCGTGGACTTAATAATATGTTGGAAGAGATCAAGCGCGGCAGCGGCAACATGACCAGCACGGAACAAAATCCTCTTCCCCGAGGGGAAGAGGGCTTGGGAGAAGGGGCAAGCAAAGCGCGCCAGCGCTACGCTTCGGCCAATAATTAATTTACCCTTCCCCATAATTAAAGAATGGAACGCCACAAATGCCCTATCTAGTCCCCCGTCGCTTCTTCTTGGCCGTGCCGTTGGCCATGCTGCTGCTGGCCGCCATCATCCGTCCGGCGGCGGCCGGGGCCCTGGAGGCGCGGCCTGGCGATGTGGTGCTGGGGGCTGCAGACGCGCCGATCACCATGGTCGAATATTATTCGCTCAATTGCCCGCACTGCGCCGCTTTCCACGCGCAGATACTTCCCGGGCTAAAGGCCGATTATGTCGATACCGGCAAAGTGCGCTTTGTCATGCGCGATTTCCCCTTGTCATGGGCGGCGCTTGAAGCAGCAATTCTCACGCACTGCGCCGAGCCTGAAGAATTTTTGGCGGTGCAGGAGGCGCTCTTTCATTCGATCCGCCAGTGGAGCGGCGAGGGCTCGTCGCTGTTGCCGCTTGCCGAGATCGGCGAAGCCAACGGGGTGGAACGGGCGTCGTTTAAGAAATGTATCGAAGACGGCGCGCTTGAGGCCGAAATATTGGCCACCTATAAACACGCCGTTGAAAATCTCGACGTTGGCGGCACGCCGACTTTCTTTATCAATGGCGAAAAACATGTCGGCGGCATATCGCTTGAGCGCCTGGCCGAGATTTTTGCCGAATTGTTGGCAGAATCAGACTGATTGGCCCGCTTCGGCGATTTCCTTTCGCAGGCTAATCAACTAGGTTAGCCGCCTCCCGCCACAGAAACTTATTTGGAACGTTACGAAAATGTCCTTTCTTGCCGACAGACTTGCCCGCATCAAGCCGTCTCCGACCATGGCGATCACCGCCAAAGCCGCCGAGTTGAAAGCCGAGGGCCGCGATGTCATCGGCCTTGGCGCCGGCGAGCCGGATTTCGATACGCCGGAGAATATCAAAGAGGCCGGCATCCAGGCCATCCGCGAAGGTGCCACAAAATACACCAAGGTCGATGGCATGCCCGAACTGAAGGCGGCGATTGCGCGCAAGTTCAAACGCGACAATGGCCTCGATTACGCGCCCGTGCAGATCACCGTCGGCGCCGGCGGCAAACATGTGCTGTTCAACGCCCTGATGGCGACGCTCAATGTTGGCGACGAGGTGGTCATCCCGGCGCCTTATTGGGTTTCATACCCGGACATGGTTCTCCTTGCCGAAGGCACGCCGGTCATTGCGCCGGCCAGTGAGGCGAACGGCTTCAAGCTGCAGCCGGCGGAGCTCGAAGCGGCGATTACGCCCAAGACCAAATGGTTCATCTTCAACTCGCCGAGCAACCCGACTGGCAGCGCCTATCGCCGGGACGAGATCGCTGCCCTGGCCGAGGTGCTGATGCGCCATCCCCATGTGCATGTTCTTTCCGACGATATTTACGAGCATCTCGTCTATGACGATTTCGAGTTTTCGACTTTTGCCGAGGTTGCGCCGGAACTGTATGAGCGCACGCTGACCATGAACGGCGTCTCCAAGGGCTATGCCATGACCGGCTGGCGCATCGGCTTCGCCGGCGGCGATGCGGCGCTGATCAAGGCGATGGCCAAGATGCAGTCGCAATCGACCTCAAACCCGACCTCGATCAGCCAGATCGCCGCGATCGAGGCGCTCGATGGGCCGCAGGATTCGATTCCCGAGCGCAATGAGGTATTCCGCGAGCGCCGCGACCTGGTGGTCGGCATGCTCAATCAGGCAACCGGCATCACCTGTCACAGTCCGGAAGGGGCGTTCTACGTCTATCCGAGCTGCGCCGGGCTGATCGGCAAGAAAACGCCGGACGGCAAGGTGATCGAAAACTCGGAGGATTTCGCCGGCTATCTGCTCGGTGTCGAGGGCGTCGCGGTAGTGCACGGCACCGCCTTCGGCCTCGACCCGTTCTTCCGCATCTCCTACGCCACCTCGACCGAGGCGCTGACGGAGGCTTGCCAGCGCATCCAGCGCGCGGCGGCAGCGTTGAGCTAGCCCTGCTCCGGCCAGTGGCGGTGATAATCGTCGATCACGAAGGGATGGCTGTGTCTGGCGCCGTTGTCGCCTGAGCCCGTCTCGCTCAGATGCGGGTGGCCGGGCGGCAGGTCGTCATGCGCATGTTCGATCCAATCGGGATCGCGCCGCGGCCACAGAATGAGGGCCGCAGCGGTGCCGAGCGCGGCCAGCGCGCCCAGGGCGAGAAACGCCGCCGACAATCCGACGCCGGCGCCGAGCCAGCCGGCGAGCGGATAGGTCACGAGCCAGCACAGATGTGAGAGAGAGAAATAGGCGGCGAATAGCGCCGGGCGATCCTCCGGGTGGGCGGATTTGCGCAACAGCCGGCCCGCCGGTGTCAGCGCCGCAGCGTAGCCGAGGCCGAGAACGAACCAGACGGTAAGCAGCATCGGCCACGAGGCGCTACTCCCCTGGCCGGCAAGGGCGATGAACAGGAGCGCGGCGCCGAGTAATCCGGCGCCAGGCAGCATCACCGCGCGGTCGGGCAACTTCTCCAACAGGCGCGGCAGGGAAAGCGCGGCCAGCATCGAGCCGCCGCCGAAGGCGGCCAGCGCAATGGCGAGATCGGCTTCGGGCCGGTCGAGCAGGCCGCGCACATAGATGACGCTGTTGACGATCACCATGGCGCCCGCCGCCGCCGCCGCCAGATTGAGCGCCAGCAATCCGCGCAGGCGTGGCGTGGCGAGAAAGATGCGGCTGCCGCGCAGGATATGACGAATGATGTCGCTCCGCCGTTCCAGCCGGACCGCTGGCGGGATCATGGCGGAGACGATCAGCAGGGCCGAGAGGATAAAACCGATAGCCGTTCCGGCGAACAGCCAGTGGAAGCCCATGACGCTCAGCAGCGCCGCCGCCAGCAACGGGCTGAGCAGACTTTCGAGATCATAGGCGAGGCGCAACAGGGAAAGTGCGCGGGTATAGTCCTTCTCGTCCGGCAGTATATCGGGAATGACGGCTTGGTAGGCCGGGATGAAGGAGGCCGAGGCCGCTTGCAGCAGGAATATCAGCACGTAAACGTGCCAGACCTGGTCGACGAAAGGCAGAGCCACGACGATTGCGGCGCGGATCGCATCCATGCATACGAGGAAGGCGCGCCGTGGCAGCCGGTCGGCAAAGGCGCCGACAATCGGCGCCACACCGACATAGGCGGCCATCTTGATGGCCAACGCCGTTCCCAGCACAGCGCCGGCGTCCGCGCCGGCCAAATCATACGCCAGCAAGCCGAGCGCCACGGTCGCAAGACCTGTTCCCATCAGGGAAATCACCTGGGCCGCGAACAGATGGCGATAGTTGCGGTTTAAAAGAGCTGAGATCATGTCGCGATCATACTGCACCGGCTTCCTGGACCAATGGTTAAGGCATGTCACCCGACCATCACACAGGCGTGATTTGCCGAAGGCGGTGGCGCGCTCTATCTCCTTGTCCAGCGACAGGAAAAAAACGGGGAGTGAGCGATGCTGATCAAGCGCAACAGGGGCTGGGAAATTGCCGAGAGCCAGGCGACGCCGGAATCGGTGTTTCTCAATCGCCGTACGCTGTTGAAGGGGGCGGGTGCGATTGGCGGCATGATTGCGGCCGGCACAATAGCCGCCGGTGCGCTGCCCGGCATGGCGTTGGCCGGGCACAAGGAATCGGACGAGGTCGACCCCAGCGCCGGTCTCTATCCCGTCGCCCAGAATGAGACATTCAAGCTCGACCGGCGCCTCACGCCGGAGAAGTTCGCGACGCACTACAATAATTATTATGAGTTCGGCTCGCAGAAGGAGATCTACCAGCTTGCCCAGGAGCTGATGATCCGGCCGTGGACAATCAAAGTGGATGGCCTCATCGAGCAGGAGATGACGCTCGATATGGACGATCTCCTCGCCCGCATGCCGCTCGAGGAACGGCTCTACCGCCATCGCTGCGTCGAGGCTTGGTCGATCGCGGTGCCCTATTCGGGCTTTCCGTTGAAAGCGCTGGTCGATTTGGCGCGGCCCTTGGGCGCGGCCAAATATCTCGTTATGCAGACCTTCGAAAAGCCGGAAATAGCGCGCGGGCAAAAGCAGTTCTGGTATCCCTGGCCTTACACCGATGGCCTGACCATGGCCGAGGCGGTGAATGAGCTCGCCTTTATCGCGACGGGCTATTACGGCAAGCCGATCCCGCGCCAGAACGGCGCGCCGCTGCGCCTCGCTGCGCCGTGGAAATATGGCTTCAAACAGGTCAAGGGATTGGCGCGGCTGACTTTCACGGAGGAGCGCCCGGTGTCGTTCTGGGAGGAGATCCAGGGCAAGGAATATGGTTTCTGGGCCAATGTGAACCCGGAGGTGGCGCATCCGCGATGGTCGCAGGCGACGGAAAAATTCTTCGGCCCCGACGGCGTCGAGCGCGTGCCAACCCAGCTCTTCAACGGTTACGGCGAATATGTCGCTGAACTCTATAAGGGCTTGGAAAAAGAACCGCTCTATATGTAGAGCGCCGCACTGTTCCGCCACCCGACCAAGCGGCACCTCCAACCGGAATGCGACCAGCATTCCGGCAAGGGCGACCGCCCGCCCGAGCTATCGAGGTAGCCAAGCGCGCGGATGCGCGCGCCCGGCGCTTGAGGGAACAAAATAAAGAAGAGAACCCATGGCACCGCCGGTGAAAAAAGTTAGATTAGTCCCGTGAGCGATACCCTGATCATTTTCGATTGCGATGGCGTGCTGGTCGATAGCGAGCCGCTGGCCTGTCGTATTTTGGCCGAGGCGGTGCGCGGTCTCGGCCTGGAGATGGATGACGAAGAAGCGAATGATGTGTTCATCGGCTGCTCGATCGAGATGGTGCTCGAAATTTTGAGCGAGCGATTGGGCCGCCCGGTTGGCGCCGAATTTGCCGACAGGTTTCATGATGACCTGCACGCCGGCATGCGCCTCGAGCTTGATCCCATCAAAGGCGTGCACGACGCGATCAAAAAAATTCAGGCGCTCGAGCGGGTCGGCGGCGTTTGCGTTGCCTCGAATGGCGAGCCCGAGTCGATCCGAACCAGCCTCGGCGCTGTCGGCTTGCTGCCGTTTTTCGGCGACGGTCTCTTCACCGCGCGCGAGGCCGGGCAGGCCAAGCCGCATCCGGGTCTTTTTCTTCATGCCGCGCGCGAGATGAATTTCGAGCCGGAGAATTGCATCGTCATCGAAGACAGCGTGCATGGCGTCAATGCCGCCGGCGCGGCGGGCATGCCAGTGTTTGGGTATGCGCCTGACGCACAGCCGGAAAAGCTATGTGATCACAGGCTCTCCCTTGCCGGCGCGAAAATTTTTTTGAATATGGATGAACTGCCTGCGCTCATCGCCAGCGTTTAAGCGATCGGGACAAAAAAAGAGGCCGGACCCTAAAGGGCCCGGCCAGTCAAACAGGGAGGCTTCACGTCTGGGAGACGTAAAAACGAACGATGGGATCGTCCGTCAACTCCAGGGCATTGCCCCGGAGCCCGTTCGCCCGAGCAGTATGAGGCTGGGGCCGAACGGTGCATCATGCGCTGCGTAGGGAGGTAAATAACGCATCAGCATGTTGCAATGCAGTATATATGTCCGGATGACTTTGAGCGGTAGGCCTGTTATCACAGCTCTGCTATGCAAAAAACGCATAGCAAAACTTGATCTATCTAATAGTTCCAGGCCGCGACTTGGCTTAGGAGGAAGTCGCGGAATACGCCTATGCGCTTGGTATGGCGCAATTCTTCGGCATAGACGAGATAGGCATCGAACGATGGCCCCTGCAAATCCGGCAGAATTTGTTGGATGGTCGGCCGGTCGCGGGCGACGTAATCGGGCAGGGCCGAGATGCCGAGCCCGCTTTCGACCGCCTGCAGAATGCAATAGATATTGTTCGATTCGAGCACCACGCGGTGGCGCGCCTCGGCTTCGCCGCTGCGGTTGAGCAGCCAATTGGGGCTGGCAATGGCGCTGAGCGGGCCTTCACCATAGATGATGATGCTTTGTTCGAGGAGATCGTCGGCGCTTTCAATCGGCCCCTGTTCGGCGAGATATTCCGGCGCCGCGTAGATGTGGGAATGTACCGTCATCAGATGGCGCTGAATGAGATCGGGCTGGGTTGGCGTCCCCATGCGCACCGCGACATCGGCCTCGCGCATGGCGAGATCGAGCGATTCGTCCGATGTTTTGAGCCGCAACTCGATGCCGGGATAGGCCTGGTGAAAGGCTTTCAAGCGCGGCGTCAGCCAGATCGTGCCGAAGGCGTTGGTGGTGGAAATGGTGAGCGGCCCTTCCGGGTGGTCGCGCCCGCTGCTGAGATTGGCCTCGGTCATCGCCAGCTTGGCGTAGACATCGCGCGTCGTGTTGAACAGGGTTTCACCCTGCTCGGTTAAGATCAAGCCGCGCGAATGGCGGTGAAAGAGCACGACCGAGAGGCTCTCCTCCAAGGCCGCGACCTGGCGGCTAACGGCTGATTGGCTGAGATGCAATACCTCACCGGCGCGGGTGAAACTGCCCGCTTCGGCCACGGCGTGAAATACTCTCAGCTTGTCCCAATCCATAGGCGCCTGTTACTCCGCCGCGGCCGCGCTCTGGTTCAGCGTCTCGGCAATAAATTTCTCCGCTTCGAGCGCCGCCATGCAGCCTGTCCCGGCGGCGGTAACCGCCTGGCGGTAGGTCTTGTCCTGCACGTCGCCGGCGGCGAACACGCCGGGGATATTGGTTGCGGTGCTGTCGGGCCGGGTGGTGATATAGCCCTCACCATCCATCTCGACCTGGCCTTTGAACATTTCCGTGTTCGGTGTGTGGCCGATGGCGACGAAGACGCCATCCGTCGCCAGCAGTCGCGTTTCACCGGTTTTCACATTTTTCACCTGCACGCCGGTGACATTGGGCGGCGCGTCGCCGCCGCTGATTTCCTCCACCGTATGGTCCCACAGGATTTCGACCTTGTCGTGTTCGAGGATGCGCCGCTGCAGGATTTTTTCCGCCCGCAAGCTGTCGCGCCGGTGCACCAGAGTCACCTTGCTGGCGTGATTGGTGAGATAGAGCGCCTCCTCAACAGCGGTGTTGCCGCCGCCGACCACCACCACTTCCTTGCCGCGGAAGAAGAAGCCGTCGCAGGTGGCGCAGGCCGAGACGCCGAAGCCCATGAATTTCTCCTCGCTCGGCAAACCGAGCCAGCGCGCCTGGGCGCCGGTGCTGATAATCACACTGTCGGCGCTGTAAAGATCGCCCGAATCGCCGACGCAGCTATAGGGCGCTTTGGAAAAATCGACGCTCACGATCAGATCATGGATCAGGCGGGCGCCGACATGTTCGGCCTGGGCTTTCATCTGCTCCATCAGCCACGGCCCCTGCACCACATCGGCGAATCCGGGATAGTTCTCGACATCGGTGGTGATCGTCAGCTGCCCGCCGGGCTCGAGCCCCTGGACGACAATCGGCTCCAAACTGGCGCGCGCGGCATAGATCGCCGCCGTGTAACCGGCCGGCCCCGAGCCGATGATGAGTACTTTACTGTGATGCGTTTCGGACATGTATTCCTCTGGTACGTACGGCTTGATTGTTGCGCCACATTACACGCTTCATTTGCGCGCTGCCAATCGACGCTTGATTTCCGCCGCTGCGAGCATGGCGTCCTGGAGCGGTTCATAACGCCATGATTCCAGGATTCCACTAAATGGCCGGATTGCGTCTTCAGCCATCAATTGAGCGAAGAATTTCTCGAATTGCGCCGGCTGGCGGCCTTCGACCGACAGGATGTAGACCGGTTTGCCGGTGGCGCAGGCGTCGGAAACCATGCTCACCGAATCGGCGGTGACAAGGATTGCTTCGGCGCAGGCGAGAAATCCCATATACGGATTCTCGCCATCTCCGCGCCAAACATAGCATGGCGTTTCAGACAGCCCTGCTTCGAACGCGGCGAAGCTTTCCGCCGGTGTGCGCCGCGAAGCGGTGACCAGCAGAGCGGCGTCATTCTCGGCCGAGAGCTTGGCCAGCGATTCGCCGATCGCTCGTGCTCTGGCCGGCGTCAGGCGGTGGCGACGCGAGGTGCCGCCGATCAGGCAGGCGACAAGCGGGCGCGGCAAACCCGCGAAAGCGGGCGCGAATTGCACCGCCGCCGCGCTCAGGTCGGTGTCGTTGACACGGCTGAGGGCGCCGCGCGTCGGGAACACATTATCGCCGACAAGGCCGTCATGGCGCGGCGCCACGATGAGATCGAAAGCGGCCCGGCCCCAGCGTGGGTTCTGCACGAATATGACGAAGCTCCCGCCCCGGCTGGCGCGCCGGATGGCGAGCGCGAGCGCCACGCATTTGCGCCCGCTGGCGATCACCAGATCGGGCCAGGGCGGCGCCACGGCATCCGGGCCGCGAGCGATCATGGCGGGTGGCAGCACCGTCGCGGCGCCTTTCAGCCACTGCCATGGCGGCGCCGTCACGGTGCGTTTGATTTCGGGCGTTACGCCGAGGGCGGCGGCCAGGGCGAGGCACTGGTTTTCCGTGCCGGCCATGCCTTCGCTCAGCACCCAGCACGAGAGGCCGCCATCGGGCGCCGCTTTAGTCATCCGAGGCGGCTCCTGGATGGGCGCCACAGGATCGGCAGGCCGAGCCCGGCGACAACCAGGGCGAGGGCGCTATATTCCGGCCACGCCAGTTTTTCGCCGAGCAGCAACGCGCCGCTGAAGAGACCGACGATGGGTGTCGCCAGCGTCCCCACGGTGGCAATGCCGACGGGAAAGATTCGCACCACCTCATAATAGGCGTAGTAGCAGAAAACGAAGGCAATGAGGATATTGTAAATAACGCTCAAGAGCGGCCACAGGGTGGGAAAGGAAACGGCGTCATAATCGACAAAGGCGGCGGCGGCGATATAGACCGGCACGCCGCCGATAACATATTGCCAGCCCACCAGGACGGTGGTGGGAACGCCCCAATCGACACGCTTTTGCGCGATCGTGCCACACGCCCAGGAGATCGCGCCGGCGAGCATGAAAAGCGCGCCGAGCGGTGCCTGATCGAGTTTTTCGATATCGCTCACGATCAGAATGACGAGCCCGGCGGTGCCGAGGGTGAGCGCGACCATGCGGCGCCAGGTGACGCTCTCGCCGAGCACCAGAAAGCCGAGCGGCGCCGCCCAGAGCGGCATGGTGTAGCCGATAATGGCGGCCCGGCCGGAACTGGTAAAATCGACGCCATAGCCGGTCAGGAGCTGCCAGCCGGTGATGTTGAAGAGCGCGCACAGGCCAAGCATCGGCCAGTGGCGGCGCGGCACACGGAGCGAATGGCCGAGGCTGCGGCTCAACAAAAGAATCACCACGGCGCCGCCGGCCAAACAGACGGCACGGAAAGTGAGCACCGGCAAATCCTCGAGCGCGATTTTGATGACCGGCCAATTGATGCCCCAAAAGAGCGTCAACAGGACCAACAGAACAAAACCATGGCGCGGTAACGCCGCCGAATCCCGGCCTGGCGGGGCGGCGCTCAAAATTCACGCTCCATCGCCAATGAATAGCCCCAATTCGGTTGGGTTTTAAAAGTGAGAATTATTCCGACTTTCTGCAAAATTCGCGGCGGATTTCAATCCGTTGTTAATAGGCTTGAGCGATACTAATCCCCGGTCAGCAAGGCTTGCATCCGATTTGATCAGAAAAAACATTAAAATTTCAAGATGTTGAGGTGCAGCATTCTAACCGCAGCCAAAAAACGACTCGAGCGTCGAAACGGGCTGAACGAAACAAATTGAGATTCTTCTTAACGAAAGGCGTAGGCCGGAATGAGCAGTGCGGCGGCACAACAGATTGAAACACCGGAATCCACTACAGATTTGGACATGGATTCGCTCCATATCCTACCGCTCTCGATTTTGCCGCTTTCCACCACCGGCCTGAAGCAGGCTCGCCTGATCAAGAATCTGCATTTCCAATCCGTCGTCGAAATCTACAAGGATGAAAAAGCCGGCAGCGGGCAAATCGGGCCGGAGACGTTGAAAATCCATTTCCACTGGGAAAGCGCTGAGGATTTCGAGGACCAACGGCTTATTGAGCATTTAGCCCGGCTCAACAGCTATGACGTCTATTCGCTGCGCATCGAACTGCGCCGCGCCGGAATTGAGCTCGAGGAAGTCGACGCGCTGAAACTGTCCGAAGCCAAACAGGTGGAATTGACCGAATATATGCGCGTCTTCACCTCGCCGCTGCTGGCCGAGGTTTACGGCGATTCGGATGCCAATATCGAAAATTTCGATCAGCTCATCGGCATGTTTTCCAATCCCGACAAGGATTCGGCGATCCGCAATCTGCGCATGTTGGCGAAGAAGCTTGAAATCGACATTATGGATGTGCCGGAATTTCTCGAGGAATATGCCGATATCTTCCTGTCGCTCGCCTATTACAAGAATTGCCTCGACGACCTGATTCCCAAGATCGGCCGCTTCATCGAAATCATGGATGAGTTGGAAGGCAATTTCCACATGCGGCGCGACCCCATCCTGATGAATGTCTGCGGTTTCCTGCGCGAGCGCTTGAACGACGTCACGGCGTCCCTCACCGGACGCTTCGAAAGCTTCGACCGGAACTCAAAGAATATGTGGGAAAACCTGAACGGCGAATCGTTCCGCCGGGTGCGCAAGATGATTGAGAGCCACCACACCACCGTGGGTGGCGTGCTGTGCGGCCTGTCGCTCAAAATGGATGCCTGGGAGCGCGAAGTCGGGTGGAAAAACGATTCGCCCATCAAACGCTCCGAATTCATCTCCACCCATATGCGCAGCGGCATTAATCGAATTAAAGAGATTGAAGATTCGGCACCGGCAATCAGCGATATTTAAAGAAATCATCGTTAATTTTTCTTAACCAGAGAGATTAACATCGCTTTAAGGGGCGGCGCGCATACTCAACCCAATTCAGTACACCACGGGAATCGATATAGTCATCCGAATCAATCTCGCGCTCCTTCGCCAAATTCCATTCGCTTGGAACGATAACGACCAGCCTCTCCTCCTCGTCTTCATCAAACAGGATTAGCTTCCCGGGAATGTCCGCATGGCTGTAAGCCGGCTGCCGGGCAAGTTTGTTGTCTTCGGCAATCGTATCATCAGACTCCAGCGCCCTGTTCCGAATCGCTTGCGCGCGATCATACAGCCGCTGCGCCTCATCGTAGCGCATGTTGGCCTCATTGGCTGAAGCGGTTTTTTCGAGCAGGGTCGCCATGAAAGGGTGATTTTCGCCTAACTCCATCTCTCCCAGTTCGAGTAACAATTCGGCGGTGGAAAGAGCCGCGCGGTATTGGCCCTTTGCATATTGTGCATCAAATTGTTTTTGCACTTTGACAAGTTCGGCAGACTGCCCAAACGAACTGGCTGGCCAGAGGAACCCTGCCAACAAGAGACAAGCTATCCAGCGAGCCCAACTCATCGCGTACTTACTCTGGCCCGATAACACATAATGTGATGTTAGGTATGTTTCATGTATTAGGCAATATGTACGTATACTGATGATTGAGAAGGCGCGCGCCATTCCAACCTATCAAGCCAGCCCCGTATCCTCGATAATCTGCATGATCTCGGTGCGTACGCCGCCCGGTGCTATGAAGAAAGCGATGCGGCGGCGGCCGAACTCGGCTTCGATTTCCTGCGGCTGCATGATGAAAGTGGCGCCTTCGCGCCTGAGTGCGGCGACATGCGCGTCGAGATCCTCGACTTCGAACACGGCATGGAGAAAACCGAGCGGCACGTCTTCTTCGATTAAGTCTTCGTAAGGCGCGTGGGTGAAGAGGATGAGGCGGGTATCGCCAAGCCGGAGCAGGCGGTAATCGCAGCCGAGCACATGGCCCTTAATGCGCGGCTCGGCGTTGAGCGTGGCGACATAGAAATCGCTCGCCGCGTCCAAATCCTCTACCTTGACCGCATAGTTCCAGAGTTTCATTTCATTCTCTACTGAATCCCGGCTATTCGCCGAGGGAGACCACGCCGAACTGCCGTAATATTCTGGCAAACTCTCCGCGCTGCTCCATCGATTTCAGGACGCGCGTGATATCGTCCACCAGATCGCTGTGTTTTGAATGAACATAATGGTAGAGCGGGTCCCGCTGTACAGGCGGCAAAAGCATTGCGATGTTCTCCAAGCCATGATCGGCGATAATCTTTTCGCCGGTAAATCGGTTGGCAATGGCGATGTCCATGCGCCCGTTATCGACCATCTTGAATGCGTTCACATCACTGCCTGTCAGATGACGGTCCATCCCGACGGTGTTCTGCTCGGCAACCTTGTAGCCTCGATGAAACACAAGGCGGTACGGCTTCAGGCTGGACCACCCGTCGATCTTCAGAGTCGTATCCCTCCCAAAGGCCATTTGTTCCGCCGTAACGTGACTGACAGGGATGCGGATTAGATTTGGATATAGGCTCTCGATACCTTTGATCCGCACCAATTCGCCATCTGAGCGGCCCTTGTTGGACAGTTGAAGCGCTCGCTCAGCCGGAAATGTCTTGTAGATGACCGCGACATCGAGAACGGCGTAAGCCTTTCGAATAATTTCCGCCGCAGCGTCATGGAATGCATTCTTTCCATGAGGAAAATTAAAAGTGAGTTGCCTACTCTCGGCACCGGCCGGTGTGACCACAAGCAAAACCAGAAGAAAAGCCATGGTCAATCGAAACAGCGATATAGGTAAATTTGACATCGCAGTCGCGTTCCTCCGGTTCACAAGATATGCCGTAATACGGCGAAGCTAAAGACCTGCCGCGCGCGCCATGATGCTGCGCACATTGCCGGGCGCCATCAGTTTGTCCGGCGAATAGCTCAGCGAAACCGCGCCGAACAATTGCGACTGCCCCTCGGCGTCCCGGCTCAGTGCCTGATTGAACGCGGCCTGCTCCGGGTCCGGCTTGGCGAAGGCGGCGAGCCTGAGCGTAAAATCGTAATAGGGCAGCAGCCATTCGTCCCGCGCGCGCTCGAACTCGGCCAGTTCGGCGTCGAGCTTTTGCGCATCACCGAGGCCGCGATCGACCGCCTTGGCCAGCATATCGGCGCTGGCAAAGGCGCTGGCGATGCCCTGGGCGGTGACCGGGTCCTTCTTCATGCCGGCATCGCCGGTGAGCGCCCAGCCCGGCCCCCAGGCGCGGCGCACGAAGCTGCGCGTGCAGCCCGAATAAAAGCGGTCGGTCTGTTCGCCCTCGGCCAGCGCGGCGGCGAGTTCGGGCGCGACACGCCTCAGCATGGCATGGAAAGCCGCCTCCTTGTTGCGCCGCGCCTTGAGAAAATCGGCGATCAGCAAATTGGCGGAAATCAAGGCGCTGCCGTCGCTCGACGGGAAGGCGAAGGCGCCCGCGCCCTCGCGGATGGTGATGTGCAGATGATCGACCGGCACGTCCCGCCAATAGCTCCAGATATTGCTTTGCAATGGCGCCTCGACATGATGCTCGGCGGCGGTGGCGCATTTGGCGACCATCGATGCCGGGCCGTCGGCGCCAATCACCAAATCCGCATGGGCGCTGAATTCGCGCCCCGCCTGATCTTTGCCACGCACACCGACAACACGCCCGCCGGCAAACAGCAGTTCGCCAACCCGGCAGCGCTGGCGCAATTCGGCGCCGGCGCGCTGAGCCGCGCCGGCCAGTTCGCCATCGAGAATATCGCGCCTCGGTGCGGTGGAGTGGGCCATGCCATCCCACGGCGGCGGCGGCCCGTGCAACAGCGCGCCGTGCAGATCGACGGTCCAATCGGTGAAGCTGCCGGCGCGTGCCTCTATCGCCTCCAGCAGGCCCCAATCGCGCAAATAGGCGACGCCCATGGGATGGATCAGATGGGTGGAATGGGCCATGTTGGACGGCACGGCGTCGCGTTCCAACAACAGCACGCGGCGGCCCTCGGCCGCCAACAGCATGGCCACCGGCGCGCCGGCGCAGCGCGCGCCGACGACGATTACGTCATATGCCGCCGCGCCCGCGCCCGCCATCATTCCACGTTCCGGGGTCCCGGCGCGTCAGTGGCACGCCGGGTTCAGGCCGGCCTATTCAGCGGCGGCCGTTTCCGCCTTGGCAACGTGAATAAAGAAGCATTTGCGCACCGGCTCGTGAATTTCCCAGGTTACGCGCTGGCCTTGTGCGACGAAGAAGCTGTCGCCCGGCGCGTAGGTTACTGCGCGGCCATCGGAATCGGTCACGGTGATCGAGCCCTTCAAGAGGGTCGCAAGCTCGCCCCACGGATAGCTGATTTCAAACTTGCCCGGCGTGCATTCCCAAACGCCCGACATCAACGGCCCGTCGAAGGTGCCGAAATCGAGACGGCCCGATTGCTGCGGATCGCCGTCCAGAATTGTCGCGCCGGAATCCGCCAGTGACGGCCAGGGCTCGATTCCCGTTTGTTCGCTGTTCTGCTTAAAATCGATCATTGCTGTGCTCCCTTCTTTGATTTCAGGCTGTGGTTCTTTATTTCCCGGCGAGCCTAACATAGGACACTCTGCCAAGTTAAAACCTAATCTGCAAGAATACCGGGCGTCTCGCGGTACAACCCCTTGCGCCAATTTTTGTCCAGCATGTCGGCCATGCATTTATTGATAAAATCGACGAAGGCATCATCCAACAGATGCAGGTCGCATTTGACCAAATCGAGGTTTGCATTGGCGCGGTCGATATTGCCGCTAAAGACCGACCACATGGCGGTCGCGCGCTTCGACCATCGCGGATTGTCGGGGTCGGGCCACCATACCGGACCGGCGCCATTCTCCTTGGCCCAGCCGCGTTCAACACTGGCCAGTTCCTCGGACTGGTCGTAGGCGCTCCAGCCGCGCATCGGCAGAACGAGCATGGTCGGGCCTTTGGCGCGGTTTAGTTTGCCAATGACTTCGAGGGCCAGGGTCTTGGTTTCCTCAAGCGTCGGGGTAATCACCGTCACCGCTTCATTGTGGCAGTAAGGCGCGCCCGAATTGCGGTAGGAGATGCGCTCACCCGCCTTGTATTCGTCCGCTATCGCCTGCGGCATGGTTTTGAGCGGACCCCAGGCGCATTGCGCCAGACCGCCCGGACAGACGATTTGCGGGATTGCCATATCGCTCGCCGCGGTTAGGCGCTCACCCTCCCAATCCTTGCCGATGGCATAAATACTGCCGAACATGCTGTTGCTGAGCTCGCCGGTGGTAATGTCGTAGACCGCTGTAATTTGGCCGGAGCGGATCAAATCCTCCATGGTGGCGCCGGTGCCGACCTGATGGATAACGATGGTATCCCAGCCGCGCTGTTCCATGAATTTGGCGCATTTCATCACCGTCGGCGTGGTCGTGCCGTAGGCCGTCAACGCGACCAGGGGACGCTGCTGTTTTGGTTGATGGGATTGCGCCGCCGCCATCGCCACGATCGCCGCCGCCGCGTTATTGACGATCCGATGGGTGACCCGGTTGATGCCGATCTCGGATATCGGATTGACGATGTAAATATCCTTGTTGCCGAGCCAGCTGCTGACATCGCCGGCGGCGAGGGTGCACATCATGATCTTTGGGAAGCCGATCGGCAGGGCGCGCATGATGCGCGTCGCCACCGAGGTTCCGACTGAACCGGCCCAGGCAATGACGCCGTCGACCTGACCTTTGCTATAGAGTTCGAGAATCTTTTTGGCCCCAGCCCGGCCGACCATATCGATGGCCTCGGCGCGCGACGCCTTGAAGACGTCGTCCATGGCGGTTTGGTCGGCGGCGAGAACGTCACCCAGGGGAATATCGGCCCACCGCGCCTCGGCGCCAAGGCTGATGTCCATCACCCTGGTGTCAGCGCCCTGCCGGGCGATCTCGGCGGCGAGAAATTTGGTTTCATCACCCTTGGTATCGAGAATGCCGAGGCAAACGATGTTGGCCTTTTTGCCGTTGGCCATCGTGCTTCATCCTTGTGCTTACAAAGCGCCCTTGAAGTCCCGGGTGGCGCCGAGAATGGCTTTTTCGATAGGCATCCGTTCGGCGGCGGAGCCACCCATGAAGCCGTGTGCGTCGCTATGCTGCATGACATAGCGGGCGTCTTCGGGTGTCTCCAGCGGGCCGCCATGGGCAAACAGAATGACGTCTTTGTTGACCAACCGGGCGGCATCGAACATTTCCTGACTGAGGCTGGCGGCGTGTTCCAACGTCATTTGCGTCGCCGCGCCGATCTCACCGCCCTTGGTCGCGCCCAAATGGGAGCTGATCGCATCGGCACCCGCCCGGGTCAACAGCTCGGCTTCTTCAGCATTGAAGGCGAAGGCAAAGGAGAACATGTCCCTTTCGCGCGCGGCTTCGATAAATTCGAGCTCGCGCGTGAACCCCATGCCGATCTGTTCCATCTGTGCCGCGAATTCCGCGCCGAATATCCGGCACGGCATGGGGTTGATGCCGGAAACGCCCATATCAGACAATTTGCGTAGGTGCGCGCCATGCTCGAGCAGTTGGTTATGCGGGCCGGAAAGCGTGAGCACCGGCGTTTCCTTGACCACCGGTAGGACTTCCCTGGCGACCTCGAAGATAAGCTCGTTGCAGTCGCTATACGGCAGAAAACCAGCCAGCGAACCCTGCCCTTTCAAACGCCATCGGCTGGTGCACGAAATGCAGATAAGGTCGGCGCCGCCCTTCTCCTGAATCTTGGCCGAGAGCCCCATGCCGGTGTTGGGCATGAACAGCGGTTGCCCCGCATCGATCTCCTTGTGGAGACGGCCGACAACTTCTTTTCTTGTGTATCTGATCGCCATCACGGTCACGCAGCAACACGGTGTAATGCGTTATTGACCCGCTCGATCTGCGCCTCGACGGAAATGCGCCGCACCGATGCGATATCGAAATCGCGATCCTCGAACACATCCACACCGGGGCGGCTCTCCTGCCAGCGCCGTACGGTGGCATCGCGCTCATGCACCAATTCGATGATTTGCGGGCGGAACAGGCGCAGCATGGCGGTGAGCCAGATATTCACCGGCCAGGACGGCCACGCCAGATCCATATGAAAACGGTCGAGCATCTTGATCACGTCGTCGGCGGCATACCAGTTGTCGGCGGTGATCCAGCGGTTGGTGGTAAAGAGGCGGGTGGGATAGCCGGAGCGGTTCATCGAGATACCGATAATGTGGCTGATGGTATCGTCGCGCTTGTCCATGAACGGCGCCTTGGACTGTTTCACCGGTTTGCAATTGCGCGGCATGCCGTCCTTTCTCAGGAAGGTGTGAAAATGGCCGTGCTCCTTGGGCCGGTGGGCGTGGTAGAAATATTGCGAATGGGTCTCGTTGTCGTACACGTCGCCCTTCGGATAGTGGTCATACTCATAAAAAGTACCACCACCCCGGATCACCTCGGCAACCACATTCGAGTTGGTTTTTCGCAGCACCCGGTAACATTCCAGGATCTGCACCCCGGCCACAGCCATCTCCTCGAGCTCGGCGCCGGGTAGTTTTGCCAATCTGACCACGATATCGCCCCATGTTTATTTCCCAGACCCGGCATTGTTTCCCTTCGCCGGGCTGCCATGGTTTGATCTAGGTCAAAGCGGCGCTTCACTTTCGCTAACGATGGATTGAAGGCGGCCTTGAACAAATCCGGCGGCCTGGAGACCGCGCCGGCCTCGAACGCCAATTGCCGTCTACATTTGCGCCGCCATTGACAGCGGTTCAGGCTCACCTACGATCAGCCAGATTGAGGCGGGCCGGGGAATTTGTGATGCCGCAATCTGAATACTCCCACGCGAGATCGAGTGCGGCGCGGCGCCAGCGGTTTGCGTTCAAGATATCGGCCCGCGCCATGCACGCGTTTCTCGTCTTGAGCCTTTTTCTGCCGGCGGCGGCGTTCCTGGTGGCGGCCGCCCTGCCCGGCCGTCCGGTGCAGGCGGCGGATGAGGCGCTTTATGGCGAGCGTCGGGCGGCAATGGTGCAGGAAATCGAACAACACGCCGCCCAGACGGCGGGCTATACCGGGCGGCGCGGCTTCCGCGCGCGCGTGATGGCCGAGCTCGGCACGGTGCCGCGCCACCGTTTTGTTCTGGCCGAAGATGCCGGCGATGCCTATGCCAACCGGCCGCTCGCAATCGGCTACGGCCAGACCATTTCGCAGCCCTATATCGTCGCCCTGATGACCGATCTGCTCGATATCGAGGCCGGCGATGTGGTGTTTGAGCTCGGCACCGGTTCGGGGTATCAGGCGGCGGTGCTGTCCGGGCTGGTGGCCGGGATTTATACGGTCGAGATTGTTCCCGAGCTCGCCCAGCAGGCGGCCGGGCGCCTGAAGCGCCTCGGTTATAACAATGTCACCGTGCGCCACGGCGACGGCTATTACGGCTGGCCGGAGCACGCGCCGTTCGACGCCATCGTTGTGACCGCCGCCGCCTCGCACGTGCCGCCGCCCCTGATCGCCCAGCTCAAGCCGGGCGGACGCATGGTGATCCCGGTCGGCGGCGCTTTCCTGATTCAGCAGCTCATGCTGATCGAAAAAACCGCCACGGGCGAAATCATTGCCCGCCAGATACTGCCGGTGGCGTTCGTGCCCGTGACCGGCGACCATTGAGCTGGCCCGTCTTTCTCGCCGTGGCGCTGCTCTCGGCGGCCGTCATCGGTTACGAGATCCTGCTGACGCGCCTGTTTTCGATCATCCAGTGGCACCATTTCGCCTATATGGTGATCAGCCTGGCGCTGCTCGGCTTCGGCGCGGCGGGAACCTTTGTCGCCCTGGCACGCGATTGGCTGGCGCGGCATTTCCATGCCGCCTTCGGCACCGGCGCGGCGGCGTTTGGCATCTCTGCCTATGGCTGTTTTGCGCTCGCCCAGCGCGTCCCGTTCAATGCCCTCGAAATCGCCTGGGGCGGCTGGCAGCTGGCTTGGCTGATCGTCCTTTATCTCGTGCTCGCGGCGCCGTTCTTTTTTGCCGCAAGCGCCATATGCCTGGCTTTCACGCGCTTCAGCGCGCGGGCCGGCCTGCTCTACCGTTTCGACCTCATGGGTGCGGGACTGGGCGCGCCTCTCGTGCTGCTGCTCTTTTTCCTCGGACCGCCGGCGCTCACGCTGAAAATTCTGGCGCTGGCCGGTGTTGCCGCCGCGGCAATTGCCGTGCTGCCGGCAGTGCGCCGTGCGCGTGCGCGATTGTTTGCCGGGCTGGCGCTGGCCGCAGCACTCGCCCTGCCTTTGGCCGCACCGGGCATCTGGTCGGCGCCCGTTCTCTCGCCCTATAAGGGCCTCAGCATCGCCCTCACGGCGCCCGATGCGAAAATTATCGCCGAGCGCCACGGCCCGTTGGGCTGGCTCGCCGTTGTCGAGAGCCCGACCATACCGCTCCGCCATGCCCCCGGCCTCAGCCTGCTCGCCACAAGCGAACCGCCCGAGCAACTGGCGCTCTTTACCGACGGCGATTCATTGAGCGCCATCACGCGCTTCGACGGCGATCTCGGCAAGCTCGCCTATCTCGACGCCCAGACCGCGGCGCTGCCCTATCACCTGCTGGCGCGCCCGCATGTCCTCGTTCTCGGCGCCGGTGGCGGCTCCGAGGTGTTGCGCGCGCTCCGCCATGATGCCCGGCGGGTGGCGGCAGTCGAGCTTGACCGCCGCACGACGGAACTGATGCAGCACGAATTCGCCGGCTTCTCGGGCGGTCTGTATCGCCGCCCGGATGTCGACCTCCACATTGCCGAGGCGCGCACGTTCGTCGCACGCAGCCGAGCGCACTACGACCTGATTCAACTCGCTCTCATCGATTCGTTCAGCGCCGCCGCCGCCGGTGTTTTTGCCCTCAACGAAAGCACGCTCTATACGGTCGAGGCATTCGAAGCCTATCTCGATCACCTCGCGCCCGGCGGATTGCTCGCCGTTACCCGCTGGATCAAGCTGCCGCCGCGCGACGCGCTCAAGCTGGTCGCCACGGCGGCGGATGCGCTGGGCCGGCGCGGGATCAAGCATGCGGCGCGCCATATCGCCCTCATTCGCGGCTGGAAGACGAGCACCCTGATCGTCAAGAACGAAGCGCTGACAGCGCCCGATCTCGCCGCCATCCGCGCTTTCACAGGCAAGCACGGCTTCGACCT
This sequence comes from uncultured Rhizobiaceae bacterium, assembly GCA_964429775.1. Taxonomy (GTDB): domain Bacteria; phylum Pseudomonadota; class Alphaproteobacteria; order UBA828; family UBA828; genus PTKB01. The sequence continues at coordinate 3,342 of CAYSDJ010000006.1, read as the reverse complement.
TGCTTGGGCGCCCGGCATGGCGGCGGCGGAGGCCAACCGCTTCAACCGGCTCGAAAAGCCCGATTTTTATCTTGGCGCGCGGGCGCTCCTCGGCGCCGCGCGCGCGGACTTCCTGGCGGATTACAAATTCGCCCTCGCGCCGGCAAGCGATGACCGGCCCTATTTCTTCCATGGCTTCAAATGGGCGGCGCTGCCGGAGCTGTTGACGCTCGGCGCCGGCGGCGGCCTGGCACTGGTCGAATGGGGTTATCTGATCCTCGCCGCCACGCTCGTCCAGGCGGCGCTGGCGAGCTTCATTCTCATCGTGCTGCCGCTCTGGGCCGGACGGAGGCGCCGCGCCGGCGCCTCCCTGCCCTGGGGGCGCTGGCGGCTCGCGATTTATTTTCTCGCCCTCGGCCTCGGCTTCATGTTCATCGAGATGGCCTTCATCCAGCGTTTCGTTCTCTTCCTCGGCCATCCGCTTTACGCCATCGCCGTGGTGCTCGCCGCTTTTCTGGTTTTCGCCGGGCTCGGCAGCGGCTATGCCGAACGCTTCGCGCGGCTCGGCGGTGTGCCACTGATAATCGCCGCCATCGCCGTTCTCGCCGGGCTTTATATCGGCGTACTGCCGATGCTGTTGAACGCGCTTCTGGCGCTTCCGGAAGGTGCGCGCATCGCCATCGCCATTCTCTTCATCGCGCCGCTCGCCTTTCTTATGGGCATGCCGTTTCCGCTCGGTCTGGCGCGGCTTGCGCGCGAGGCACCGGAGCTGATTCCCTGGGCGTGGGGCATCAATGGCTGCGCCTCGGTGGTGAGCGCCGTGCTCGCCACCCTGCTGGCGATCAATCTGGGCTTTACCGCTGTGGTCGGCTGCGCCATCGCCATCTACCTGGTCGCCGCCGCCATGTTTGCCGGCGCTCAGGTCAGCCCGGCGAGCCCGCGCAGGACATAATGCAGGATCCCGCCATGGCGGAAATATTCAGCCTCTTCCGCCGTGTCGATGCGGCACAGCAGATCGAGGCTTTCCGACGAGCCGTCGGCGCGGGTGATGCGGCAGGTGATATTCATGCCCGGCGTAACGCCGCCGGCGACGCCTTCGAGGTCGATCAGCTCGGAGCCGTCAAGGCCAAGTGTCTGGCGCGTGACGCCCTCGGGGAAGAGCAGCGGCAGCACGCCCATGCCGACCAGGTTGGAGCGGTGAATGCGCTCGAAGCTCTCGGCGATGACGGCTTTTACGCCCAACAGGCGCGTGCCCTTGGCGGCCCAGTCGCGCGATGAGCCGGTGCCGTATTCCTTGCCGGCGATGACCACCAGCGGCGTGTCCTCGCCGCCATATTGTTCCGCCGCCTCGAACATCGAGGTCTCGCGGCCATCCGGCATATGGCGCGTGACGCCGCCCTCGGTGCCGGGCGCCACTTCGTTGCGGATGCGCACATTGGCGAAGGTGCCGCGCATCATCACTTCGTGATTGCCGCGCCTGGAGCCATAGGAATTGAAATCCGCCTGACCGACCTGGCGTTCGGTGAGATAGGCGCCGCCGGGCGAATCATATTTGATCGCCCCGGCCGGCGAGATGTGGTCGGTGGTGACGCTGTCACCGAGGAGCGCCAGAATGCGCGCGCCCTTGACGTCGCTGAGCGCCGCCGGCTCGGCTTCCATGCCGTCGAAATAGGGCGGATTCTTCACATAGGTGCTGCCGTCCTGCCACTGATAGGTGAGCCCTTTGGGCGCATCGATGGCCTGCCACTCGGTGGAACCTGAGAAGGCATCGGCATATTGCTGGCGGAACATTTCCGGCGTCACCGATGCGGCAACGGCGGCGCGCACGTCATCGTTGCTTGGCCAGATATCCTTGAGATAGACCGGATTGCCGTCACTATCCTCACCCAGCGCCTCGCTGGTGATATCGACATTCATGCTGCCGGCGATGGCGTAGGCGACAACCAGCGGCGGCGAGGCGAGATAATTGGCGCGGATATGCGGGCTGATGCGGCCTTCGAAATTGCGGTTGCCGGAAAGCACCGAGGTGACCACCAGATCGCCGTCATTGATGGCGCTGACAATCTCATCGGCCAGCGGACCGGAATTGCCGATGCAGGTGGTGCAGCCATAGCCGACCGTATTAAAGCCGAGTGCATCGAGATCGCCCTGCAGGCCGGCCTTGGCGAGATATTCGCTCACCACCTTGGAGCCCGGCGCGAGCGATGTTTTGACCCAGGGCTTTACCGTGAGGCCGCGCTTCACCGCATTGCGCGCCAGTAGCCCGGCGCCGAGCATGACGCTCGGGTTGGAAGTGTTGGTGCAACTCGTTATCGCGGCGATCACCACATCGCCGTGACTGAGTTCATGATCCATGTCGGCCACGGGCACGGATGTGGCGCTGTTCTCTTTTGCCACACCCAGCGTATCGACCAGCGCCTTGGCGAAGGCCGGCGCGCCATCGGAGAGGAAAATCTTGTCCTGCGGGCGTTTCGGCCCGGAGATGCTCGGCTTGACGCTGCCGATCTCAAGTTCGAGCGTATCGGTGAATACCGGATCCGGCGTATCGGCGTCGCGCCACATGCCCTGCGCCTTGGCATAGGCCTCGACCAATGCGATACGATCTTCATCGCGCGCGCTCAGGCGAAGATAATCAATGGCCTCGGCATCGATTGGAAAAAAGCCGCAGGTGGCGCCATATTCGGGCGCCATATTGGCAATCGTCGCTTGGTCGGCGAGCGACAGCTCGTCCAGGCCGGGGCCAAAAAACTCAACGAATTTTCCGACCACGCCTTTTTCGCGCAGCATCTGCACCACGGTCAGCACCAGATCGGTTGCCGTCACGCCCTCGGCTAGACTGCCGGTCAGGCGAAAGCCGATCACTTCGGGCACCAGCATGGATACCGGCTGGCCGAGCATCGCCGCCTCGGCCTCGATGCCGCCGACGCCCCAGCCGAGCACGGCCAGGCCATTCACCATGGTGGTATGGCTGTCGGTGCCGACCAGCGTATCGGGATAAGCGATGGTGGCGCCGTCCGCTTCCGCCGTCCACACCACTTGCGCCAGATGCTCGAGATTGACCTGGTGGCAAATGCCGGTGCCGGGCGGCACGACGCGGAAATTGGAAAACGCCTGCTGGCCCCAGCGCAGGAAGGCATAGCGCTCGCCATTGCGCTCCATCTCGATCTGGGTGTTGTCCTTGAGTGCGGTCGAATTGGCGAAACGGTCGACCATGACCGAATGATCGATCACCAGATCGACCGGCGAGAGCGGGTTGATCTTGTTCGGATCGCCGCCTAATGCGGCCATGGCGGCGCGCATGGCGGCGAGATCGACCACCGCCGGCACGCCGGTGAAATCCTGCATCAGCACGCGCGCCGGGCG
>CAYSDJ010000005.1:0-108753 GCA_964429775.1 uncultured Rhizobiaceae bacterium | reverse complement strand
TTCACGAGCATGTGCTGGTCAAGGAGCCGGGCACGGTGAAGCGCACGCCGTGGCATCAGGACGCGCCCTATTATTGCGTCGATGGCGGCCAAACGGTGAGCTTTTGGATTCCGCTCGATCCGGTGCCGAAGGATGTCTGCCCGGAATTTCTCGCCGGCTCGCATCTCTGGCAAAAGCTCTACTATCCACGCCGTTTCGCCAACGACACCGACTATGATTATGACGGCGGCGGCTTCGAGACCATTCCCGACATCGACAATGAGCGCGAGAAATATGACATCCGCTCGTGGGCGCTGGCGCCGGGCGATGCGATCCTGTTTCATTTCCGTACCGTGCATGGCGCGCCGGCCAATCCGGGCGAGGGCCGGCGGCGCGGCTTTGCGCCACGCTGGCTCGGCGAGGATGCGCGTTTCGTCGCCCGCCCGGGGCGTACCTCGCCGCCCTATCCGGGCATCGGCCTCGAAACCGGCGAGCGTATGCGCGAGGACTGGTTCCCCATTTTGTGGCCGCGCCCCGGCAGCGATTAGGCTTGCCTGGCGGGTGCTGCCGGGTAGCATGAAGCGGCATTTCAGGGGTGCGCAAGGGAATAAAATTCATGCACGATCTTGTTATTAAGGGCGCCGAGGTCGCCGATGGCCTGGGCAATCCGTTGAAGACGGCTGATGTCGGCGTCGCCGATGGCCGTATCGCGGAAGTCGGGCGTATCGACGCTGCGGCCAAGCAAACCGTTGAGGCGGGAGGGCTGGTGCTGGCCCCCGGTATTATCGATGTCCACACCCATTACGACGCGCAACTGACCTGGGACAGCGATGCCACGCCCTCGCCGGCGCTTGGCGTCACCACGGTGGTGGTCGGCAATTGTGGCTTTTCCATCGCGCCCTGTCCGCCGGAGTGCCGCGACCTGATCGCGCGCAATCTGGCGGAAGTCGAAGGCATGTCGCTCACCGCGCTCAGAAGCGGCACCAATTGGGAGTTCGAGAGCTTCGATGAGTATCTCGGCCTGCTCCGGCGCAACGGCGTGACGCCCAATGTCGCTGCCTTTATCGGCCATTCGGCGGTGCGCACCATGGTGATGGGCGAGGCGGCGTCAGAGCGTGCCGCGAATGATGATGAGGTCGCATTGATGCGCGATCTCGTGGTCGGCGGCATGGATGCCGGTGCGATAGGGTTTTCGACCTCGACATCGATCAATCATCACGGCGATGGCGGCGTGCCGATGCCCTCGCGTCTCGCTGAAGAGAGCGAGTTGCGCAGCCTGGTGGGCGTCTTGGGCGAAAAGGGCCGGGGCGTCTTTCAGCTCACGGTCGGGCCATCGATGACTTCCGAAGTGATGGAATCGATTGCCGCTGACAATGGCTGCCCGGTGTTTCAAACCGCCGCGCTCTATAATGAAGCCTTCCCCGAGCGCGCACATAAAATGGTGGGCGATTCTGCCGCGGCGCAAACGCGGGGAAACCAGCTCTGGGCGCAGGTATCGTGCCAGAGCCTGAGCATGGATTTTGCCCTCACGGCCGCCTTCCCGTTGCAAAGCCTTGATGCCTGGCGGCCGTTGATCGATGCCGACAATGAGAGTTTCGAGCGGCAAATTCGCGATGCCGAATTCCGCAAGCGTTTCCGCCATGATCTCGAAGTGCCGCAGAAGGGTAAACTTTTTTATGGCGACTGGTCGAAGGTCGAGGTTGCGATGACGGCGCGGTCGGAAAATCGCGAATGGGAAGGCATGAGCATCAACAGGCTGGCCGAGCGCCAGGGCAAGGATCCGATCGATGCCTTTTTCGATCTCGCGGCCGAGGAGGGGTTGGAGACGGTTTATACGGCGGGGCTGATGAATTCCGACGAGGATCAAGTTGAGGATTTGATGCGCCAGCCCGGCAGCCTGATCAGCCTTTCCGATGGTGGCGCGCATTTGCGCTATCTCTGCGATGCCGGTTACGGCCTGCATCTGCTCGGCCATTGGGTGCGCGAGCGCGGCTCGTTTGATTTGCCCGATGCCATCCGCCGCCTCACCAGCCTGCCCGCCGATCTCTATAAAATTCCGGATCGCGGGCGGATCGCGCCGGGCGCGCATGCCGATTTGCTGCTGTTCGATGCCGCCAGCGTGGCGCGCGGCCCGCTACGCCGGGCGTTTGATCTGCCGGGCGGCGAAAGCCGTCTGATGCGCGATCCGGTTGGCGTACATGGTGTTTGGGTGAATGGCGAGCATGTATTTGACGGCGCCAACTATGTCGCCGCCGCAAAACCTGGCGTGGTGATCGACAGTTTCGCTTCCTGAGTTTCAATGGATACGCTGTTAACAGCGATTATTCCGGCGTTTTCCCTGATCGCCATCGGCTATGGCGCGGCGCGTTTCAATATCCTCGGACCGGCGATTTTCGAGGCGCTCAATAAATTCGTCTATTACCTGGCCATGCCGGCGCTGCTGATCGGCAGCCTCGCCTCGGCGCCGGCGGGCGAGATTATCAATTGGAATTTCATCGCCGCCTTTACCATCGGCATTGTGGCCACCTGGCTGGCGGTAGGCCTTGCCGGGCGGGTGCTGTTTGGCGATGGCCTGGCGGATGGCGCCATGCGGGGCGTTATCGCGAGTTACGGCAATAACGGCTATCTCGGCATCCCGCTCGCCGCCGCCGCTTTCGGCGAGGCGGCAATCGTTCCGGCCAGCCTTAGCGTCTTGGTCAACTCGGTGGTGATCATGACCGGCGCTGTGCTGATATTGGAGTTCAGCCGCGCGCGTGCGACCGGCGGCGTGCTCGGCAGCACCGCAAGAGCGCTTGTCTCAAATCCGCTGCTCTGGGCGGTGGTGATCGGGCTGGTGCTGTCGGCCACCGGCGCGGTCATGCCGATATCGATCGAGCGGATATTTGCTCTGCTCGGCCAGGCGGCGGGGCCTTCGGCGCTGGTTGCCATCGGCCTCTTTCTCTCCGCCCGCCCGATGGCGAAATTACTCGTCTCCGCCAGCCTCATCGGCGCGGCGAAACTGGCCCTGTTTCCGCTTATCGTCTGGTTGTTGACGCTTTACGTTTTCCAGCTTGAGCCGCTCTGGGCAACGGTTGCGGTATTGATGGCCGGCATGCCGGTCGGCGCCAATGCCTTTGTCATTGCCGGCCATTACGGGCTCCGGCTGGGCGATGCTTCGGCGGCGATTGTCGTGACGACGGCAATCTCTCTTGTGAGCCTGTCCCTTATGCTTATCCTGATGTCAAACGGCTGATCAAAAATACCGGGAGAGATGATATGACGGACGATAAGGGGTTCACACACCCTTATGTGCCAAATGCGGCGCCCGAGGCGCGGCGCTACCTGCTCAAGGCAATCGGCGTGGAAAATGCCGACGATCTTTACGCCTCCGTGCCGCAAGAGCTTCAGGTCAAGGGCCTGTTGGATCTGCCCGAGCCGCTGCCGTCCGAGCATGATTTGCGCAAGCATGTCGAAGGCATAATCGGGCAGAATGAATCGTGCCGCGATCATCTTAACTTTTGCGGCGCCGGTTGTTGGCAGCATTATGTTCCGGCACTGTGTGACGAGATTACTGGGCGCGGCGAGTTTCTCACCGCATATGGCGGCGGTACCTATTCCGACCATGGCAAGAACCAGGCGATTTTCGAATTCCAGAGCCTGATCGGCGAACTGGTCGGCATGGAAGTGGTCGGCTCGCCGGCTTATGACATGGGTGCCGCGGTCAACAGTGCCGTCACCATGGCGTGCCGCATAACCGGCCGGCGCGGTGTGCTTCTATCCGGTGGAATCAGTGCCGACCGGTTGTCGCAAATCCGTGGCTTCACCAAGCCGGTCGCCGACCTGACATCGATCGGCATCGATCCGGCGACCGGGCTGATCAATTTGGACGATCTCAAGGCCAAACTCTCAGCCGAGGTTGGCGCGGTTTATTTCGAGAACCCGTCCTATCTTGGCCTGATCGAAAGCCGTGGCGAGGAGATCGCCGAAATCGTGCATGCCGCCGGCGCCATGCTGGTGGTCGGTGTCGATCCGCTCAGCCTCGGCGTGATGGCGGCGCCGGCCGATTATGGCGCCGATATCGTGTGCGGCGATATCCAGCCGCTCGGTATCCATATGTATGGCGGCGGCGGTTGCGCCGGCTTCATTGCCAGCCGCGATGAAGAGCGCTTCGTCAGCGAATTCCCGATGATCTTAATGTCTATCGCGCCGGGTGCGGAGGAGGGCGATATCGGTTTCGCCTGGTCGACCATGCAGCGCACCTCCTATGACAAGCGCCATGATTCGGAGGATTATGCCGGCACCACGCAATGGCTGTGGGGCATCGGTGCGGCGGTTTATCTCTCGCTGATGGGGCCGCAAGGCATGGACGAGCTCGGGCGCGGCATCATGCAGCGCGCGCGCTACGCGGCGATGCGCATCGATGAGATCGACGGCGTCAAGGTGACGCATCTCGACGGCGCGTTCTTCAAGGAATTCGCGGTCGATTTTGGCGGCAGCGGCAAGAGCGTGGCCGAGATCAACGCCGCTTTGCTTGAGCGCGACATTTTCGGCGGCAAGGATCTCAGCAGCGAATTTCCGCTATTGGGCCAATCGGCGCTTTATTGCGTCACAGAAATACACGGCAAAAAGGAAATCGACAGATTGGTCGATACACTGCGGGAGGTGTTGTCATGAGTGGCGCCAAGAGCGATTTCCAGGCTGCGCGCTGGAACGAAGATTTAATCATGGAGCTGAGCGAGAAAGGCCAGCGCGGCGTCGTGCCGCCGGCGGTTGACGCCGATATCGCAGCCGCGGTCGGCGATGTGGCGGGAGAATTGCCGGCAAGCGTGCGCCGCGCCGCACCGCCCGACTTACCCGAAGTGCCGCAGCATCGCGTGCTCCGGCATTTCATGCGCCTCTCGCAAATGAGCATGGGCTTCGACGTGACCACCGACATGATGGGCACCTGCACGATGAAATACAGCCCGAAGGCGCATGAGCATATTGCGCGCGGTGCCAAACTGGCCGATCTGCATCCGCTGCAGGATATCGGCAAGCTGCAGGGCCTGTTGGAGCTGATGTACCGCTTCAACCGCATCATGTGCGCGATCTCCGGCATGGATGAATTCACCTTCCAGCCGGCGAGCGGCGCCCAGGGCATCTATACCAACGCCTGCCTGATCCGCGCCTATCACGAATCGCGCGGCGAGTTGGAACAGCGCAACGAGATCATCACCACCTCATTCTCCCACCCCGCCGATGCCGCGACGCCGGCGGTGGCGGGTTTCAAAGTGATCACACTGATGCCGGGCGAGATGGGGTTTGCCGAGGTCGATGCGCTGAAGGCGGCGATATCAGACCGCACCGCCGGGCTGATGCTGACCAACCCCGAGGATACCGGCCAATACAATCCGCATATCCGCCAGTTCGTCGATCTGGTGCATGAGGCGGGCGGGCTCTGTGCCTATGATCAGGCCAACGGCAATCCGCTCTTGGGCAAGGTGCGGGCCGGAGATACCGGCTTCGATATGTGCCAGTTCAATTTGCACAAGACTTTCTCGGCGCCGCATGGCTCGCTCGGCATGGGCTGCGCCGCTGTCGGGGTGAAGGACTTCCTGCGTAAATTTCTGCCGCGCCCGCTTGTCGCCGAGGCGGAGGGCGGCGGTTATCGCCTCGACTATGACCAGGGTGAGGGCATCGACAAGATCCGCGCCTTCATCGGCAATGTCCATGCTGTGCTCAAGGCCTATTCCTGGGTCATGAGTCTGGGGGCGGAGGGATTGCGCGCCGTCGCCGAGACAGCGGTGCTCAACAATAATTATATGCTGAGCAAAATGCGCGAGGTGAAGGGCGTCACCATTCCGTGGCCGGCCAACAATTATCCCAAGCTCGAGCAGGTGCGATACAGCTACGAGCAGATGTTCGCTGAAACCGGCGTCACCAGCCATGATGTCATCGACCGCATGGTCGATTACGGCGTACAGCATTGCATGCCGAGCCATGTGCCGATGCTGGTGCCGGAACCGTTCACCATGGAGCCGGGCGAATCGCTGACAATCGCGGAAATGGATCAGATGCTGGCCGCGCTCAAGGAAATTTCCGACGAGGCCTATAGTGAGCCGGACAAGGCGCAAGGCGGTCCCTACAATGCGGCGACGACGCGCATCGACGGCGATGTGCCGGAGGATCCGGATTGCTGGGCTTTCACCTATAAGGCCTATCAGCGCAAGAAGGGCCACTGGACGTCCGACAACCGGCGCAAGATCGAGCGTCACCACGGCGGTTACTAACGCAACCCTATGGCGGCGTTCCGCCTCGGCCTGATCGTCAATCCCATCGCCGGGATGGGCGGTGCGGTCGGCCTCAAGGGCAGCGATACGGCTGAGATCGTCGCGCGGGCGCGTGAACTCGGCGCCGTTGCCAAGGCGCCCGCGCGCGCGGCCGAAGCACTCGGCGCAATAGGCGCGGCCGATATGCCGCTCACCCTCGTTGCGGCGGGGGGCGATATGGGAGAGCGCGAAGCGCGTGACGCCGGCTTCGCGCCGGAAGTGCTGGGCACGGCGAAGGAAACCGATACCATCGCGGCGGATACCATCCAGGCGGCAGAGGAGATGGCCGGGCTACCGGTCGACCTGATCCTATTTGCCGGCGGCGATGGCACGGCGCGCGACATGGTGCGCGCCATCGGCGGCAAAATTCCGGTCGTCGGTATTCCCGCCGGAGTGAAAATCCATTCCGCCGTCTATGCCACCAATCCGCAAGCCGCGGCACGCATGGTCGTGCGCTATGTGCGCGGCGGCATATCCTTGCGCGAGCTTGAAGTGATGGATATCGACGAAGCGGCGTTCCGCGAGGGCGCGGTTTCGGCCCAGCTCTATGGTTATCTCAGCGTGCCCTATTTGCCCGATCTGGTGCAGGGCACCAAGGCTGGCGGCGTCAGCAGCGACCGCACCGCTTTGGCCGGCATTGCCGCGCGCATTGTGGCGGCGATGGTGCCGGGGCGGCTCTATATTCTCGGCCCCGGCACGACGATGCGCGCCGTTGCCGATGAACTCGGCATCGAAAAAACTTTGCTCGGCGTCGATTTGGTGCGCGACGGCGAGCGGCTGGCTGGCGATGCCGGTGAGCATGACATTCTCAAATATCTGGATGGCGAAGCGTCGATCATCGTCACGCCGATCGGCGGCCAGGGCCATTTTTTCGGGCGCGGCAATCAGCAGATCAGTGCCGAGGTGATTACGCGCGTCGGCCTCGAAAATATCACGGTTGCCGCAACGATGGAGAAAATAGCCTCATTACGCGATAGTCTTCTGCATGTGGACACGGGTGACCCGGCGCTCGATGATAGACTGTTAGGCTGGCGCAGGGTCATTACCGGGTTCCAAACGGATTCGATATGCAGGGTCGCGACATGACGGAACATAGAAATACGCCCCCACCCAATGGCGGCACTGCACTTTCGGTGGAGGATTTGCACAAGAGCTTCGGCAAACTCGAAGTGCTGAAAGGCGTTTCCGCCACCGCCGAGGAAGGCGACGTTGTTTCAATCATTGGCGCCAGTGGTTCCGGCAAAAGCACCATGCTGCGCTGTATTAATTTGCTCGAGACGCCGAATTCAGGCCGCATCTGGGTCGGCGGTGAACTGATCCGCATGAAACAGGCGGGGCGGCGCGGCATGGTGCCGGAAAGCCAGCGCCAGGTCGACCGCATCCGCTCGACCGTCGGCATGGTGTTTCAAAGTTTCAATTTATGGACCCATATGACGGTCATGCAGAATTTGGTCGAGGCGCCGATCCATGTGCTGAAACTGCCCAAAGCCGAGGCGCATGAGAGAGCGGAATCCCTGCTTCAGCGCGTCGGTTTGATCGACAAGCGTGATCATTATCCGGCGCATCTTTCGGGCGGCCAGCAGCAGCGCGCGGCGATTGCCCGAGCGCTTGCCATGGAGCCGCAATTGATGCTGTTCGACGAACCGACATCCGCGCTCGATCCGGAACTGGTCGGTGAGGTGCTGAAGGTCATCCGCGATATCGCCGAGGAAGGCCGGACGATGATGATCGTCACCCATGAAATGGCCTTCGCGCGCGAAGTTTCCTCAAAGGTAATTTTCTTGCATGACGGTCTGGTTGAAGAAGAGGGACCGCCCGAGCAATTATTCGATGCGCCCAACTCCGAGCGTTGCCGGCAATTTCTCGCGGCCGGCGATTATTAACCTTTGAATCCTTGACCCGGGCGCTTTTAAGTCGGAACCTTTAGGCTGGGAACATATTTGGGAGATAAAAATGAATATACGTAATTTGGTTACGGCGCTCTGTGTCGCCGCGGTTGTGGCATTCTCAGCAAGCCTTTCCGAAGCCAAGGACTGGAACAAGTTGCGCGTCGGCGTTGAAGGCGCTTATCCGCCTTTCAGTTGGATGGAGCCTGACGGCACGCTGAAAGGCTTTGATATCGATATCGCGCTGGCGATTTGCGCCGAGATGAATGCTGAGTGTGAGTTGGTGCCGCAGGATTGGGACGGCATCATTCCGGCGCTTCTGGCCAATAAGTATGATGCCATCATCGCGTCGATGTCGATCACCGAGGAGCGCAAGAAGAAGGTTTCCTTCAGCGACAAGTATTATTCCACGCCGGCAAAGTTCGTACGCAAAAAGGGCTCCGGCATTGAAATCAACGAAGCCAGCCTGAAGGGCAAGTCGGTCGGTGTGCAGCGCGCCACCATCCATGAGAATTTCCTCAAGGATAATTATGGCGACATCATCGAGATCAAGGGCTATGGCACGCAGGACGAAGCCTATCTCGATTTCACCGCGGGCCGTGTCGACCTTCTTCTGGCCGACAGCGTTGCCTTGGATGACGGTTTCCTGAAAACCGATGCCGGCAAGGATGCGGAATTCGTCGGCCCCGGCTATTCCGACCCGAAATGGTTCGGTGACGGCGCCGGCATTGCCATCCGCAAGGGCGATACCGACCTGCAAGCAATATTGAACAAGGCCATTGCCGCCATTCGCGCCAACGGTACCTACAAAGCCATCAACGACAAATATTTCGAGTTCGATGTCTATGGCGGCTAAAAAAACGTCTGGGAAGTGAGAGAAAGCGTCCTCGGGCCGTTATGGCGCGGGGGCGCTTTCTTTTTATGGGAGGGGCGCGCGGCGCGTGATTGATCTGCACGGCTATGGGCCGTTGCTTGTGGACGGGGCTTGGCTGACCGTCCGGGTTGCTTTTGCCTCCGTCGCCCTGGGTCTGATATTTGGCCTGATTGGTGCCACCGCAAAGCTTTCGAATTCGACCATCGCGCGCGGCGTGGCGACCGGCTATACCGCCATTGTCCGCGGCATCCCGGAATTGCTGCTTCTTCTCATCGTCTTTTATGGCGGCACGATGCTGGTCCAGGATATATGGCGCGGGCTCGGCAGCGATTCTTATGTCGAGATCAAGCCCTTTGTCGCCGGTACGTTCACGCTCGCCTTCGTGTTCGGCGCCTATGCAACCGAAGTGTTTCGTGGCGCCATTCTTTCCGTGCCCAAGGGCCAGATCGAGGCTGCCTACGCGATGGGCATGGGGCGCTTTCAAATGTTTCGCCGGGTCATGCTGCCGCAGGTGTGGCGCTTCGCCCTTCCCGGTCTCGGTAATTTATGGCTGGTGCTGCTCAAGGACACGTCGCTGATCTCAGTCGTGAACCTGAACGAGCTGATGTACAGCTCACGCGTTGCCGCCGGTGCAACGCGCGAGCCGTTCACTTTTTTTGCCGCCGCCGCGATCATCTATCTCCTCTTCACCATCGTCTCCATGGTGGTGCTGCAATATTCAGAGCGCCGTGCGCGGCGCGGCGTCAGACAGAGCTAGCGCCATGGATTTCCAACTCATGATCGACAGCATTCCGCAGCTCCTTGAGGGCGTGTGGATGACGGTGAAACTGGTTGCTCTGGCGCTGGCGCTCGGCATCTGTCTCGCCATTCCGTTGGCGTTGGCGCGGGTATCGAAGAACCCGTTTCTGTGGATGCCGGTTTACGGCTTTATCTTTGTCTTTCGCGGCACACCTTTGTTGGTGCAGATTTTTATCGTCTATTACGGCCTCGGCCAGTCCGAGAGCGTGCGTGAAAGTATTTTCTGGCCATTTTTCAAGGAAGCCTATTGGTGCGCCATTTTTACCCTCACGCTCAACACATCGGCCTACACGGCTGAGATCTTGCGCGGCGCCATTCAGGCGGTGCCGCATGGCGAGGTCGAGGCAGCACGGGCGCTCGGCATGCCGCGCCTGTTGATGCTGCGCCGCGTGATCGTGCCGCGCGCCTTCCGCCTGGCATTGCCGGCCTATGGCAACGAAATCATTTTGATGCTCAAAGGCAGCGCGCTCGCCAGCACCATAACCCTGTTGGATCTGACCGGCGTGGCGCGGGTCATCGTGGCCCGCACCTTTGCCCCCTATGAGCTGTTTATCATGGCGGCGATAATGTATCTCGCGCTGACGCTATTGATCGTGCGCGCCTTGAAATACGCCGAATGGCGTCTCAGCCCGCACATGCGCCCGCCGCCGCATTCCGGATGAGCCAATTTTTCATGCCTCGATCACGACGGTTTGAGCTCATGTGAACATTGTTAATTACCTTAAAATGATTAGGTAAATAATCAGCGCAAGTTTTGCTGCATGTGGAGTGTTAAATAAGCTATTATAAGTATCCCCAAATAAGAAAAACAGTTAATGATTGTGGCAGCCACGTCTTTACCCGTTCGCTTGGTCGTTCTGCTCTTCGGCTTGGCTTTTTTTGCTTTTGCCGCGGAAGGAATTTCCGGCGAGGCGGAAATTGCGAGCGAAGATAATGGCTCGCTTATGCTGCTGCAGTCCGACGTCATTGATGATGCGGAGCCCTATCTCCTCAATACCAGTCTGGCACCGGATGAGATAGACCTGCTTGAAGCGGATCGGGATTACACTTCAAAGGATGATATTTTTGCGCCCTTGCAAAGCGGCCACTGGGCCGCGATAGCCGTTTCAGGCAAGGTTTTGCAGCATGGCGGAAACGGCGAACACGCCAGTGCCATCGTTCCGGGGACCTATTTGCCAGAGCACACGCAGATTGAAACAGCGCCGGGCGCGTGGATTTTATTATCGCGGCAGAACAATCTCGTGACCGTAAAAGCCAGCAGCACAGTTGAGCTGTTGCCACTTGAGGAGAGTGGCAAGCGGACCCGTATTTTGCAGCATTCCGGTGATGCATTTTTCCAAGTGGACAAGCGGCGTGATGAACATTTTAGCGTAGAAACGCCTTATCTCGCCGCCGTGGTCAAGGGTACGGCATTCGGCGTCAGCGTTTCCAACAGCGTGGCCAGCGTCAGCGTAAGCGAGGGCCAGGTTTCTGTATCAGTCTCGCCCGGCGGGACCAGCGTTTCCGTTTCTGCCGGGCAAACCGCGAGCGCCTCCGCCAATGCCGCCGATGTAAGCGTTTCGGTAACCGGCCAGGCCGGAGATGGCGATGGCGATGGCGATGGTGATGGTGCCTCGAACGCTGATGGACGCAATGCCAGTGAAACCGGAGAAACGAATTCTGCTCAGGGCTTGGCGACCGCCACCGCCGCTTCAGACGGCAGTGGAAATAGCGGTGGCGATGGAAACGGAAACGGCAACGGAAACGGTAATTCCGGAGGTTCCGGCGGCTCCGGCGGTGGCAATGGCGGTGGCAATGGCGGTGGCAACGGCGGCGGTAATGGCGGTGGCAACGGCGGCGGTAATGGCGGAGGGTAGGTTATGTGGGCCCTATTCCGCTTGTTTATGTCCTATGCTGGCGAAGCGCGGGTTGATGAAGGAGGGCGGGCAGTGAGATTGCCCGGAGCGCTTGCGGCCTTGCTGCGCAGGCGGCTGCTGTTCGCCTGCCTGTTCGCCGCACTGCTCGTCGCCTATGTGTTGGGCGGTTTGACCGGATTCGATAATCTTTTAACCTCATCACGGTTTAAATTGGCGCGCTCGGATGCCAGCCAGAACTTGGTGTTGATTGAAATTGATTCGCGTAGCCTGGCGGCATTGAACGCCTGGCCCTGGCCGCGTTCTTACCATGCCGCGCTGGTCGAGCAATTGACCGAGGCGGGCGCTCTTTCCATCGCTCTCAATATTGATTTTAGCGCCCGCTCCTCGGCTGAAGAAGACGGTCAATTGGCGCGCGCGCTGGCCAACACGCCAAACAAGGTGATCTTGCCCGTATTCCGTCAAGTTTCATCACGCGCCGGGGGAGAGGACAACATTAGCCTGGTCGGCCCGATTCCCGCCCTACGGGAAAATGCGCTTCCCGGTTCCGTCAACGTTCTTGCCGATTCCGATGGCGTTATTCGGCGCCATAACACCAAGGAAAGCTGGAACGATTTTTCCGTCACCAGCATGGCGGCATTGTTGGCGAATATATCCGAAGCGGAA
This sequence comes from uncultured Rhizobiaceae bacterium, assembly GCA_964429775.1. Taxonomy (GTDB): domain Bacteria; phylum Pseudomonadota; class Alphaproteobacteria; order UBA828; family UBA828; genus PTKB01. Next base: position 96,410 of record CAYSDJ010000005.1, on the reverse strand, counting down.
GGCGATATTTTCCAGGTCGATTACGGCATCCGGGCTGGCACCATACCTGTCTATTCCTATGCCGATATCTATCTGGAAAATATTGACCCGGCCCTGTTGGCTGGAAAGACAGTGCTGATTGGCGCCAGCGCAGCCGAATTGGGCGCCCGCTTCACCGTTCCCTCTTATGGCACTGTGCCAGGGACGATTGTTCATGCGTTGGCCTATGAATCCCTGATCCAGGGTCGCATGTTGCAGCCATTGCCGACCGCCGCCGTGGCGGCCATCGGGCTTATCCTGGCAACCGCCTTTTTTGCGCTATTCTCGGCAACGTCGTGGCGGCGTGGCGCGGGTATCCTGGCGGCAGCGCTTGGGCTTGTTTATTTTACCGCTCTTGGCGTTCAGGCTTGGTCTCCGACGCTCATTGATGCCGGCTTCTGGATGCTCTGCCTCGTTGCCGCTTACCTTTCCGCGATCGCGCGCGGCATCGACCAGCAAGCCTATCGGTTTTTTGTTCAGGACATGGCTTTTCAGCACCGGCGCGAAATGATGGACGCCGTGTTGGACAATAATTTTCATGGCATCGTTATTACCGACGCCGAGGGCCGGGTTCAGTTTTTCAATCAGGCGGCGGCAAATTTATTCGCTTGCGAACGTGAGCAAGTGCTTCGCCAGCCATTCGAGCAAATCGTTCCGTGGGTAAATTCGCTGCAAATTACCTCAGGCGAGGAAGCCGGCAACAATGAAGACATGCCTTCCGGCCAGCACCCGGTGGAAAGAATTTTCGTCGACAAGGATGGCATTGCCACGTCGCTCGAAGTGGTCGTAAATGAATCTTCCCTGGGAATCGGGGTGAATACCTCCGAGCGCCGTAAACGGTCGCGCAAGATCAGAATATATACATTCCGCAACATAGAGCCGCGTAAACGGCTCGAACGGGCACAAGAAAAAGCCCTGGATGAAGCCATATCGGCGGGCCGCTCCAAGGCCGAATTTCTCGCCATCATGAGCCATGAATTGCGCACGCCGCTGAACGCCATCATCGGCTTTTCCGATATTCTCAGAAACCAGATATTCGGGCCGATCGGCAGCCGACAATATCTCGAATACGCCAACGATATTCACCAGAGTGGTGCCGGCCTGTTGACGCTGATCAACGATATTCTCAATGTATCCAGAGTAGAGGCGGGAAAATTTAATATCGAAGATAGTGTCATCCGGCTTCCGGAGGTGCTTGAGCCCTGCCTGAAGCTTCTGCGTGGCTTGGCGACCGAAAAGTCGGTGCGTTTGACGGCGGAAATACCGGCCGGTCTACCGCAATTGCGTGTCGACGAACGGCTGCTCAAGCAAATGATGATCAATATTATTTCGAACGCGGTGAAATTTTCCGAGGCGGGAGGTGAAATCCATGTCCGCGCCTATGTCGATGAAGCTGGCCGTTATCTCATTGAGACCAACGACAACGGCGTCGGCATGGCGGAAGAGGATATTCCCAAGGCGCTGGAACCATTTCAACAGGCGGATGGCTCGCTCGACCGCAAATATGAAGGCAGCGGGCTCGGCCTCTATCTCGTTTCCAAATTTATCGGGCTGCATGATGGCAGCGTGGAAATCGAAAGCGCCGTAGACGAGGGCATGACGGTGAGGTTGTGTTTTCCGCCGGAGCGCGTAATCGCCAACAAAAAGAGTTTCCACGCCAGCAACTGACATATGACGCGGCGTAGGGTTCAAATTCGCCGTCACACCGTATGGTATAACAGGTAGACCACTGTTATACTGACTTGGTCGGCAGCCAAAAAAATTAAAAATATCGATTGGGGGAATGCCATGACGGTTGCGTCGCCGAGCAGAGCAATCAAATTATTTGGCACCGAGGAGCCGAGGCCCGAAACCCGGACCCTCCGTGCGGGTGCCTTATCTGTTGAATATGAAGCGGGTAAAGTGCGCTACGTCAGTATCGATGGGCATGAGGCAATTCGCGGCATTGCCTTTGTCGTGCGCGGCCCCGGCTGGGAAACCTTTCACCCGGAGATATCCAATCTCCAGATTGAAGAGCAGGGCGACACCTTCAGCGTCTCCTATGACGGTGAAGTCAACGAGGCCGTCGGTTCCATTTCCTTCCATGCGAAAATCGAAGGCTCGGACACAGGCGGCTTGACCTTCTCGGTGGTGGCACGCGTTGCCGAGGATTTCAATACCGGCAGAACCGGCTTCGTCATTCTGCACCCGGTCGAGGGCGTGGCCGGCGAGGCGTGCACGATTTTGCATGTCGACGGCTCAAGCGACGAGACGGTCTTCCCCGAGCATGTCATGCCGCTGCAGCCGTTTTTCGATATTCGCGCCATCAGCCATGAAGTGACGCCGGGCCTGCGAGCAACCTGCCGCATGGAAGGCGAGCATGCCTGGGAGTGCGAGGATCAGCGCAATTGGACGGACGCATCCTACAAAACCTATTACCGCCCGCTGTCGCTGCCCTTTCCCTACACCATTGAAGGCGGTAGCGAGATTGTTCAGTCGGTCGCGGTGACATTCGAAGGGGCGCCCGGCGCCTCCTCCGCCGGCGCCTCGGAAGGCGTCGATATTTCGCTTGGCGGTGCGAGCGGCACGGAAATGCCGCGCATCGGCATCGGTGTGCCGGCGCATCTCGGGCGCGCGAGTGTGGCGGCGCTCGACCTGCTGCGCGCTGTCGGTCCGCAATTATTGATCTGCGAATACAGCGAAAGCCAGGCCAAGGAGGATTTGGCCGCCTGTCAGGAATTGGCCGAGGCTTTGAACGCGGAACTGATGGTTGAGATCGTGGCGCCGTGCGAGCGCGCGCTGGATTTGGAAATGAAAGATGCCGCCGCGGCCATCGCGGCAGCGGGCGTCAGGCCGGATTCGGTGATCGTCGCCCAGTCGCGGCTGATGGATTTTACCCTCGAAACCCTGGAAGCGATGGGCGTCCCGAGTTTTGAGGAAACCTACGCCGCGGCACGCAAGGCCTTCCCCGGTGTGGCGCTAGGCGGCGGCGTGCTGACGAACTTTACCGAAATGAACCGCAATCACCCGACGCCCGATCTGTTTGATTTTATCTCGCACTTAACTTCCGCCGTGGTCCACGAAGTCGATGACCGCTCGGTGATGGAGACCTTGCAGTCGCTGCCCTCCATCATTGGCTCGGTGCGCGCCATGGCCGGAGGCAAGCCCTATCGCGTTGGGCCGAGCGCCATCGGTATGCGCTACAACCCTTACGGCCCGAGCACGCACGACAATAAGAATAACGTGCGCATGGCGTTCAACCAGCAGGATCCGCGTCACCGCGCTTTGTCCGGCGCGGCCTTTACTCTCGGCTATGTGGCACGCATGGCCGCCGGCGGGGTGGACGCCGTGAGCCTCGGAACGGCGGTCGGCGAGCTCGGGCTTGCCTACCGTAAAATGGATCATGCGCAGCCCTGGTATGATGAGGCCAAGGCTGAAGAAGAGGGCTGGGTGTTCCCGCTCTGCCATATTGTTGCCGCCATGTCGGGCGCGACGGGCGCCGAGGTGATCAATGTCGAGAGCTCCGCGCCGGATAAGGTCCTGGGGCTTTCCTACAAAACAACATCGGGCCAGCTATTGTGGCTGGCCAATTTGACGCCGGAGCCTGAGCGCGTGTCGGTGAGCGGCCTGCCGGCCGGCGAGGCGCATATCGGCCGTCTCGATGAGGAAAATTTTGTCACCGCGGTCACCCGGCCCGCCGATTTTGCCGCCGATAGCGGCCCCGCGGGCGATACCGCCGCGCTTGAGCTTGGGCCTTATGCGGTGCTGCGCATCGAGCTGGCAAATCAATGAGCCGTTTCGCCATTATTGTGGAGTTTGAGCTACTGGAAGGCGGCTTTGACATCTTTCATCAGGAAGTTTTGAAAAACAGCGAGGCCTCGAAACGCGAAGAGCCGGGCTGCCAATGTTTTGACGTCCTGGTGCCCAACAAGGAAGAAAACCGCATCGCGCTCTACGAGGTGTATGACGATGAAGGCGCTTTCCAGGCGCATTTGGAGAGCCGCCATTTCAAGGATTTCAGCGACCGGGTAAGCGGTCTGGTGACGGATCGCAAGCTAACGCGTTTTCGCGTCAGCAATGACGGTTAAGGGAACAAATTCACGCTAACTCAAAAGGGAAAAAAATGGTCGATTCAACATTGCGGAACATGACCAAACACAGCCGCTTGAAGGTCGGAACCTTCATGGTCGAATTCAACACGCCGGGAATCGGGTAGATTCTCAAGGCGGCCGGCTGCGAATATGTGCTCGTCGATATGGAGCATAGCGGGTTCAGTATCAGCGACGTCAAACAGATTCTGCGCTACATGCAGGCGGCGGACATGCCGGTCATCGTCCGTCCGCCGTCGAAGGAATATCACCATGCGGCACGGGTGCTCGATATGGGCGCGGGCGCGCTGATGTTCCCGATGGTGGGTTCGCCCGAGGAGGTGAAAGAGCTTCTCGACTATATGAAATATCCGCCCAAGGGGAAGCGCGGCGTCGCCTTGCAAATCATGCATGATCGCTTCGCCGGCGGGCCGGTGATGAAAAAGCTGCGTGACGCCAACCGCAATACCGCCTTTTGCGCTCTGATTGAAACCCTCGAAGGGGTGGAAAACGCCGATGCCATCGCATCAATGAAAGATGTCGATTTGATGTGGATCGGTCATTTTGATTTGAGCGCCGATATGGGCATCGCCGGCCAATTTGACCATCCGGACTTCGAAGCGGCCATCGACAAGATCGTCAAGGCCTGCAAAAAGCATGATAAATCGCTCGGTCGCCTGGTGCCGGAAGCTTCGGTCGGCGGCGCGCTGTTCAAGCAGGGCTTCGATTTCATCTGCCACTCAAGCGATGTCTGGATGCTGCAAACCACCATGCAGGCGGGTGCCGCTGAACTGCGCGCCACCTGCAAGGGCGGCCGCAAACGGAAAGGGCGCTAGCCATGGCGGAAACATTTCGTGTCGCTGTCAGCAGCGATTTTATCAAGCCGGACGGCTCGCCCGCCTTTCCGATGTTCGACATGAGCCCGCTCGATAATAAGGCCAATGTCGAGTGGAACTATCTCGAGAGCCGGGACGGCCCGGTTTCGGCCAAGGAATTGGCCGGCCATGACGCGCTCATTCTCCTGGCTCAACGGTTCGACCGCGAGAGCATCCCGGCGGATGGCAGGCTCGCCCATGTGGCGCGTTTCGGTGTTGGCTACGATACGGTCGATATCGACGCCTGCCTGAAAAACGGTATCGCTGTCACCATCACGCCCGATGGCGTGCGCCGCCCGGTGGCGGTGTCGATCATCGCCCTGATGCTCGGCGTGACCGGCAAGATGCTGATCAAGGACAAGCTCACCCGCCAGGGCCCCGAAGGCTTCGCCCAGAAAATCAACCATATGGGCGTTGGTCTCGTCGGCAAAGTGCTGGGCTCGGTTGGCATTGGCAATATCGGCGCCGAGATGTTCCGCCTCGCCATGCCTTACGACATGAAATTCATGGCGCATGACCCCTATGCCGATGAAGCCGTTGCCAAGGAACTGGGTGTTCAGTTGGTCGATTTGGAAACGCTGTGCAAAGAAGCCGATGTTCTCACGGTCAATTGCCCGCTCAACGACGAAACCCACCAAATCGTCAGCGCGGAATGCATCGCCATGATGAAGCCGACCGCGTTCCTGATCAACACATCGCGCGGCCCGACGGTCGATCAAAAGGCGCTGACCAAGGCGTTGCAGGATGACAGGATCGCCGGCGCCGGCATCGATGTTTTCGATCCGGAGCCGCCCGAAGCGGACGATCCCATTCTCCAGCTCGAGAATGTCATCCTCAGCCCGCATGGCCTGTGCTGGACGGCGGAATGTTTTGCCGGCATCGGCCAGGCCGATATCGACGCGGTGTTCGCCACGATGATAGGCCAGGAGCCGCGCGGCATTGTCGACCGGGGCATATTGGAGAACGCCGACTGGCAGGGCAAAATGACTGCGTTAAAAGGCCGCTTCGGCACTTAATACGGTTGCGGCGCGGGCTATTCCCGCACATTCTAGGGCGGTATTTTAGGGAATAACCGTGCCGCACCCGAACGCCGATAATCTCCGTTTTCCGCCGCCGCGCCTATCGCCCGAGGTGGCGGCCCTGCGCGCCGAGGTGCGCGCTTTCCTGGCCGAATCCTTCAGCACTGAGGCGTGGCCGCGCAATAGCGATTTCGGCGCCGGCTTCTCGCCGGAATTCACCCGAAAAATAGCGACAAAGGGCTGGGTCGGCATGACCTGGTCGAGGAAATATGGCGGCCAGGAGCGCTCCATGTTGGAGCGCTATGTCGTCACCGAGGAATTGCTTGCGGCGGGCGCGCCGGTCTTTGCCCATTGGATCGCCGACCGGCAAAGCGGCCCGCTGCTGCTGCGCTTCGGCAGCGAGGCGCAGCGCGAGGCTGTGCTGCCGCGTATTACCGCCGGCGAATGTTTTTTCTCGATCGGCATGAGCGAGCCTGATTCCGGCTCGGACCTGGCATCGGTGCGCACCCGCGCCGAGCGCACTTCCCAGGGTTGGCGCTTGAACGGCGCCAAGGTGTGGACCAGCAACGCACACCATAATCACTTTATGATCACGCTCTGCCGCACCGGCGAGGCCGGCCCGGACCGCCATGGCGGCCTCAGCCAGTTTCTCATCGACCTCAAACATGACGGCGTCGCGATCAACCCGATCATCAACATGCTAGGCGGGCATGAGTTCAATGAAGTGGTGTTTGACGATGTCGAGATTCCCGGCGACCGGCTGATCGGCAGTGAGGGCGATGGCTGGCGCCAGGTGACGAGCGAGCTCGCTTATGAGCGCAGCGGGCCTGAGCGCTTCCTCAGCAATTTTCACGTTTTCCGCGCTCTCGTCGATGAAGTTGGGCCATCGCCGGACGCGCGTCAGGCGGAAGGGTTGGGCCACCTCGCCAGCCGTCTTTGGACATTGCGCCGCATGTCGCTTTCCGTCGCCGCCATGCTCGAGGCGGGCGAATCACCCGATGTCGAAGCGGCAATCGTCAAGGACCTCGGCAACCGCTTCGAACGCGAGGTGGTCGAGACGGCGCGCATGATCCTGCCCGTGCAGCCTGCCAGCCTGTCGGGCGGCAACCGAAATGATTTTTCCGCCACCATGGCCGAGGCGATCCTGCGCCTGCCATCCTTCACCCTGCGCGGCGGCACGACGGAAATCATGCGCTCGATCATCGCGCGCGGGTTGGGTCTCAGATGAGCGATGAGCTTGAAATCTTAAGCGCTTCCGCCGAACGCCTGTTCGCCGACCATGTCACGCCGGAATTGTTTGAACGTGTTGACGCGGGCGAGTGGCCGGCGGAATTGTGGCGGACCGTTATGGAGGCGGGTTTCGAGCGAGCTGAAATGCCGGGGCTCGGCGTGCTCATCGCCCGCATTGCCGCACGCCATGCCGCGCCAATTCCCCTGGCGGAAACGATTTTGGCCGCGTCCCTGTTGGAGAGCAGCGGGTTGTCCGTTCCGGATGGTGTGCTGACATTCGCGGCGGGCGATCGATTGTCCGGCACTGCGAAGCGTGTTCCCTGGGCACGCAACGCCGGGCATATCGTCATTGTCACGGGCGATCACTTGGCGCTGGTTGAAGCAAAGCAGTGCGAAATATCGCCGGGCCGCAATATTGCCGGCGAGGCGCGTGACGATGTTGTGTTCGGCGATACGACTGGATTGGAAAGGAAAAGCGCTCTCCCTCCGCCGGTGGTTGAACAGCAGGCGGCATTGCTGCGCGCCGCGCAGATCGCCGGCGGGTTGGAGAAGATTCTTGCCATGACAGTGCAATATGCCGGCGAGCGCCAGCAGTTCGGCCGCCCGATCGCCAAATTCCAGGCGGTGCAGCATCACTTGGCGGCACTCGCCGGTCACACGGCGGCGGCCTGCGCCGCCGTTGAGGCGGCGGCGGATGCGCCGGATTTCTTCGCCATCGCCGCGGCCAAGGCCTGCGCCAGCGAAGCCGCCGGCGAGGCCGCCGCTATCGCCCACCAGGTGCACGGCGCCATCGGCTTCACGGCTGAACACCAATTGCATCGGCACACAAAAACGCTCTGGGCGTGGCGCGAGGAATCCGGCAATGAGGTTTACTGGAACGCCCGGCTCGGCGAAGCCATTGCGGCCGAGGGCGGCGATGCGCTCTGGCCCGGGATCGTTGGCACCAGTGGATAGATTGCAACATATTCTGGCGCCGCGCAGCATGGCCATTATCGGCGCCTCGCCGGACGCCGAGAAAATCAGGGGCCGTATTGTCGCGGCACCCCTCGCCGGCGGCTTCGACGGGCCGATTTATCCGGTCAATCCGGGGCATGAGGAAATTCAGGGACTGAAAGCCTACCCCTCTATCGGCGCCATCGGTGCGCCGGTCGATCTCGCCATGATCGCCATTCCCGCAGAACGCGTCGCCGGCGTGCTTGAGGAATGCGCCGATACCGGCGTCAAGGGCGCCGTTATTCTAAGCTCGGGTTTCGCCGAAAGTGGCGCCGCGGCGGTGGCCTTGCAGGAGCGTATCGGCGATATCGCAACGGCGCGCGGCATCGCGGTGTGCGGGCCGAATTCGGTTGGTCTTCTCAACAGGGACGCACATTTAAACGCGACCTTCAGCCCCGGCGCCAAAGTGGCGGGTGCGCCGCGCGCGCCGCACGGGCCGGGCAAGAGCGTTGCCGTGATATCGCAAAGCGGCGGCCTCGGCTTCGCCATCTATAACCGCGGCATGCGGCGCGGCATTGCCTTCAGCCATGTGGTCAGCACCGGCAACGAGGCCGATCTCGGCGTGCTCGATTTTGTCGACTATTTGCTCGGCGACAGTGAAGTCGGCGCCTTCATCATTCTCGCCGAACAGATACGCCATGCCTCCCGCCTGCTCGACGTGGCGGACAAGGCGGCGGCGCTCGGCAAGCCGCTGATCATCGCCAAGCTCGGCCGTTCCGAAGCGGCGAAGCGCGGCGCGCTCTCCCATACCGGTAGCATGACCGGTGCCGAATATGCCTATGACGCGGTGTTCCGCCATGCCGGCATCATCCGCGCCGACGATCAGGACGAACTTCTCGATATCGCCGCCGCCTTTACCTCATGCCCGCTGCCAAAAGGGCGCGATGTCGGTATTGTGACGATCAGCGGTGGGGTCGGCGTCTGGCTGGCCGATGTCTGCGAGAAGCACGGCTTTGAAGTGCCCGAACTGGGCAAGGATGTGCAGGACGCGCTGCGCCGCTTCATTCCCGATTATGGCGGCGTCAGCAACCCGGTCGATATCACCGCCCAGGCGATGGAGCAGGGCGGCAATATCGGCGCGATTGAGCTCCTGTATGATTTGCCCGAGACCGATGCCGTCGCTGTGGTCGCCTCCATGGCCGAGGCAACCATGGTGGCAGCCGAGAAGGGCGAGCTTGCGCGCATTCAGGCGCGCCAGGAAAAGCCGCTGCTGTATTATTCCTACACCATCCCGAGCGAGGCCGCCTTGGCGCATCTCGCCGATGCCGGCGTGCAATGTTACACCTCGTTGCAGGGCTGTGCCCGGGCGCTGAAATCGCTTGCCGATTACAGCGGTTTTCTCGAATTGCATGCCGCCGACCAGCCGCCGCAGGTAATGGAGATACCGTCATTGCCCGCAGGGCCGGCCGTTCTAACGGAATGGTCCGCCGCACCTCACCTTGCGGCGCTCGACATCGCCATGCCGGAGGCGCGCCTGGTACACAGCGCCGAGGAGGCCATTGCCGCCGCCGAGAGTTTGGTCGGGCCGGTGGCATTGAAGGCGCAATCGCCGCAATTGCCGCACAAGGCCGCGGCGGGCGGCGTGGTGCTTGGCGTCGAGGGCGCGTGGGCAGTGCCGCGCGCCTATGAGCAGGTTACCACCCTGCCGGGCGACATCACGCTCGATGGCGTGCTGGTGCAGCGGATGGCGCCCAAGGGCATCGAAATGATCGCCGGCATTGCCCGCGATGATGCCTTCGGTCCGCTGGTTATGGTCGGTTTCGGCGGCAGCGAGGTTGAGGTCGAGCGTGATGTGGCATGGGCGCCGGCGCCGTTCGGCGAGCTTCGCGCCGAGGGGCTGATCCGCTCCTTGCGCGGCGCCGCGCGGCTCAATGGCAGCACGCGGGCTGAGCCGGCGGATATTGGCGCCTTGGCCAGGCTGCTTGCGGCGCTCAGCCTCTTCGCTCAACATAACCGGGACAGTATTGCCGAGCTCGATCTCAACCCGCTGGTGGTTTATCAGCAAGGCGAAGGGGTGATGGCGTTGGATGCGTTGATTGTTACGAAAGGGACAGAGGATTTATGAGCGGCGATATTTTATTCGAGGTGGCGGAGAAGGTTGCCACCATCACATTGAACCGGCCCGAACGGCGCAATGCCTTTACCCTGGCGATGATCGATGAATGGGTCGGCTGCCTGGAGGAATGCCGCGCGCGCGGCGATATCCACACGGTGCTGATCACCGGCGCCGGCAAGGCGTTTTGCAGCGGTGGCGATATCGATGAGTTGATGAAGCAGGGTCAGGCGCGCACGCCGCAGGAGCGCAAGGACGAATTGGTCGGCCATGTTCACCGCATCCCGCTCACCCTCGACCGCATGGACAAGCCGGTGATCGTCGCCATCAATGGCGCCGCAACCGGCGCCGGGCTCGATCTCGCTCTGATGTGTGACCTGCGCTATGCCGCGAGCTCGGCGCGCTTTGCCGAAACCTATGTGAAGATGGCGCTGATGCCGGGTGCCGGCGGCGCCTTTGTGCTGCCGCGCATCGTCGGTCGCGCGCGCGCGCTTGAAATGCTGTGGACCGGAGATTTCATCGATAGCGAAGAGGCTGAACGTATCGGCCTTATTAACAAAGCACTGCCGGACGATGATTTAATGCCCCATGCGCACGCCATGGCGCGCCGCCTGGCCGATGGGCCGGTGCAATCGATCCGGGCGATCAAGCGTGCCGTCCGCGCCGGGCAGAATTCCGATCTCGCAACCAGTCTCGATTACGGCGCCTTGAATTATGGTGTTTTGGCATCGGGCGAAGACCATCTCGAAGCGGTCGATGCTTTTTTGCAGAAACGTGCGCCCGACTTTAAGGGCGGCGGGTCATGACCCAACAAAGACAACAAGGAGAGAACCCCATGGTCTATCCACACACGATGAATCACGTTGGTATCACGGTCACCGATATCGATGCGGCGGTGAAATGGTATCAGGATATGTTCGGCTGCACGGTCATCATGGATCCGGTTGAATCCGTCGATGACGGCAGTTATTTCGCCGAGATCATCGCAGATATTTTCGGCGAAGGATTCGAGCGCATGCAGCTCGCCCACCTCATCACCGGTGACGGCGTCGGTATCGAATTGTTCCAGTTCGACAAACCGAAAAGCGTGCGCAAGGACGATAATTTCGAATATTGGAAGGCCGGCATTTTTCACATCTGTATGACCGATCCGGAAATCGAGGCAATGGCCAAGAAGATTGATTCAAATGGCGGCAAGCAGCGTTCCAAGGTGTGGAAATTGTGGCCCGACAAACCCTACAAGGTATGTTATTGCGAAGACCCATGGGGCAATATCGTCGAGCTCAGCTCGCACAGCTATGTCCAGACCTGGTCCAATTTCCTGGTGCCGCACACGCCTTGATGGAGGGGCAATGAAAATAGAAGCAAACGGGGTTTCCCTCAATTATCGCTTGGATGGCCCCGAGGGCGCGCCGTGGCTGATGCTGAGCAATTCGCTCGCCACCAACCTTTCCATGTGGGACGGCCAGGTTGCGGTTTGGGCCGAGGATTATCGCGTGCTGCGCTACGATCAGCGCGGCCATGGCGCGAGCGAGGCAACGGCGGGCGACTATGATTTCGACCTCCTCGCCGATGATGCCGCCGCATTGATGACGGCGCTCGGCATTGGGCAATGTCATTTCCTCGGCCTCTCGATGGGCGGCATGACGGCAATGGGGCTTGGTCTCAACCATCCGGAGCGTGTGAAGAGCCTCGCGATCTGTAATTCGCGCGCCGATGTGACGCCGGATTTCCAGGCGATCTTCGATGAGCGCATCGCCATCGCGCTTGACCAGGGCATGGAGCCGCTGGTCAAGCCCACCGTCGAGCGCTGGTTCACCGAGGAATTGCGCGCCACAACGCCGGCTTTTCTTGATGACGTGCGCGAGATGGTGCGCACCACGCCGCCGGTCGGCTATGCCGGTTGCGCCCGTGCGGTGCAGAGCCTGGATTACATGGCGCGTCTCTCCGGCATCGACAAGCCGGTGCTGTTCATCGCCGGAGCGGAGGATATGGCCACCCCGGCGGCCGGCATGCGCGATATGCAGGCCGCGATATCCGGTTCCGAATATGTCGAGCTCAGCCCGGCCTCGCATCTCTCCAATCTGGAGCAACCGGACGCCTTTACCGCTGCCGCGCAAAAATTCCTGGCGGCGCAGAGCTGATGGTCGAGGCATTGAAGCTGGCGGCGATCGAAGCCGCGCACAAGCATATCGCCGACAAGGTGGTGGTCACGCCGGTGCACAAGTGGCGCGGCCCCGCCATGCGCGAGGCCGTCGGCGATGATACGGAAGTCGTCCTCAAGCTCGAATTGTTTCAGCATACCGGCACCTTCAAGGCGCGCGGCGCATTGATCAATTTGCTCAGTCTGTCGGCGGATCAATTGGCCAGTGGCGTGACCGCCGTGAGCGCCGGGAACCATGCCATCGCGACCGCCTTTGCCGCGCAAAAAGCCGGTGCCAGCGCCCGAGTGGTAATGTTGAAAAACGCCAACCCGTATCGCGTTGCCGCCTGCCAGGCCTATGGCGGAGAGGTCGTGTTTGCCGACGACGTCCATCAGGCGTTTGAGCTGGTCGAGCAGATCGAAAAAGAGGAGGGACGCACCTTTGTCCATCCCTTCGAGGGCGAGTTGACGGCGCTCGGCACGGCGACGCTGGGGCTGGAATTTGCCCGCCAGGCGCCGCAGCTGGATGCGCTGATCGTCCCCATCGGCGGCGGCGGCCTCTGCGCCGGTATGGCCAGCGCGTTCAAGCTGGTGCAACCTGATTGCCAGGTCTATGGCGTTGAGCCCTACGGCGCGGACACCATGACGCGCAGCTTCCAGGCTGGCTCGCCGCAAACCATCGAGAAGGTGCGCACCATCGCCGACAGTCTCGGCGCGCCCTACGCCTTGCCCTATTCCTTCGCCCTCTGTCGCGCCAATGTCGACGACATCGTGCGCGTCGATGACGAGGCGCTACGCCGCGCCATGGGCCTGCTGTTCCAGGAAATGAAGCTCGCGGTCGAGCCCGCCGGCGCTGCCGCGACGGCAGCGCTGGTCGGTCCGTTGCGCCAGCGCCTGCGGGGCAAGCGTGTCGGCGTTATTATTTGTGGCGCCAACATCGATTTCGCCACCTTTTCTTCGCAGGCGGTTTTTTAGCTCACCAGCTATTGCGCAGCTCGCGCAGTTTCAAAAACACCGTCTTGGCGTCGATCTCCGCCGGCAGGTCGGGGAAGGCTTCGCGCAGGCGCGCCATGATCGACGGGTTGTGCAGGCGGAAGAAGGCGTTGATTTCCTTTTCCAGCGCCAGGGTCGAGACCAGCGGCGCGTCCGGGTCTTGATCGGCGACGTCGGCGAGCAGCTTTTTGGCCGCCGCATTGTCCGGCTCGCGGTCGAGGGTGAATTCCAAATTGGTCGAGATATATTCATGGCCGGGATAAATCAGCGTCTCGTCCGCCAGTTTCGATAATTGGCCGGTGAAGGTCTGGTAGAGTTCTTCCGGATGCCCGCCATTGTGGCAGTTGCCGGCGCCGGCATTGAACAGGGTATCGCCGCAAAAAAGCGCCGCTATATCGCCGCGCGCCAACAGGCAGACATGGCTCATGGTGTGGCCCGGCGTATCGAGCGATTCGAGCTCGACCGACTTGCCGATCTTGATCACGTCGCCGGCGCCCAGGCCCTGGTCCATGCCGGGAATGCTGTCCTTGGCGTTGGCATGGGCGAGCAGCTTGGCGCCGGTCGCGGCGATGACCTGCTGGTTGCCGCCAATATGGTCGGGATGCTCGTGCGTGTTCAGCACCTGGGTAATCTGCCAGCCCTTGTCTTTCGCCTTGGCCAGGCATTTCTGATGATCGAGCGGGTCGATGGCCAGGGCCTCGCCGGTCTCCGGGCAGGCGATGATATAGTTGAAATTTCGGTAGGCGTTACCGGTCCAGATTTGCTCGACGATCATATTATTATCTCCTAGCGCCCTTTGAATTCGGGCTTGCGTTTTTCCATGAAGGCTTTGCGGCCTTCGACATAGTCTTCGCTGGCAAAACATTCCTCGACCAGGCGCTCGCACATTTTACTGTCGAGTTCGCTCGGCGCCTTGACAATTTCATCGACGACGCGCTTGGCGGCGAGCATTGTCATCGGTGCGTTGCGTGCAATGCGTTCGCAATAGCCGGCGATATAGCTCTCCAGCTCGGCGGGCGCGACAGCGCGGTTGATCAGGCCCATGGCGACCGCCTCGGCGCTGTCGAACTGGCGTGCGGTGATGATGATTTCCTTGGCGAAGGAAGGGCCGATCAGGGCGACAAGCGGCTGCAAGCCAGTCACACGGTAACCGAGGCCGAGCTTGGCCGCCGGTATGGCGAAGCGCGAACCGTCGCTGGCGATGCGCATGTCGCACGACAACGCCACGCCGAGCCCGCCGCCGATGCAATAACCGCGGATCATGGCGATGGTCGGTTTTTTTGCATGGCTGAGGCGCAGGCTCGCTTCATGCGAAACTTGGTCATAGTTTTCCACCGCCTCGGCGCTTGAGCGCAGTTTATCGAATTCGCTGATATCGGCGCCCGATATGAACGCCTTCTCGCCCGCGCCCTTGAGCACGATGACGCGAATCTCCGGGTCTTCCTCGAACAGGTCGAGAATTTGCGGAATGGCCTGCCACATATCGAGCGAGAGGGCGTTGTGGCGTTCCGGCTTGTTGAAGATCATCCAGCCGACGGCGCCGTCTTTCTCGGCGATCATTTTTTCGCCGAAGGGTATTTGCTCGGGGCTAGACAATGCCACGCTCCTTGAGGCTGGTGATGTCATCCGTATCCATGCCGAGTTCATCCAATATTTCGTCTGTGTGCTGGCCCAGTTCCGGCGTCGCGGCGTGGATGCGGAACGGCGTGCGGCTGAGCGAGGCGGCCTGCTTGACGATCTCAATCGGGCCGAGGCCGGGATGCGCGACCGGCGCCGCCATGCCGAGATGTTTGACCTGCGGGTCGTCGAACATTTCATCGATATCGTAAATCGGGCCGCACGGCACGCCCGCCTTGTTGAGAATATCGACCCATTCGGCGCTGGTCTTCTGTCGCGTGAGCGCATCGATGCGCGCGTTCAAAGCATCACGGTTTTCCGAGCGCGCCTGGCCGGTGGCGTAATCGGGATGCGTGATCAATTCTTCGTCGCCAAGTGCACGGCAGAGGCGCTCGTATATCTCGCCGCCGGCCGTGGCGATATTGATATGGCCGTCGGAAGTCGGGTAGACGCCGGTCGGAATGGTGGTCGGGTGGTTGTTGCCGGCCTGGGGCGGCACTTCATGATCGACCAGCCAGCGCGCCGCCTGAAAATCGAGCATCGAAATCTGTGCCGCCAGCAGCGAGGACTGCACCCACTGGCCCTTGCCGGAAGATTCGCGCTCGAGCAGGGCGACCAAGATGCCGAGCGCGCAATAGAGCCCGGCGCTGAGATCGGCAATCGGAATGCCGACACGCATCGGCCCCTCGCCGGGCTGGCCGGTGATCGACATCAGCCCGCCCATGCCCTGCGCGATCTGGTCGAAGCCGGGGCGCTTTTCATAGGGGCCGTCCTGGCCGAAACCCGAGATGCTGGCATAGACGAGGCGCGGGTTGCTGGCGCTCAGTGTCTCGTAATCGATGCCGAGCCGGTGTTTAACGTCGGGACGGTAATTCTCGATCACCACATCGGCCTGATCGGCGAGGCGCTTGAAGATGGCGAGGCCGTCCGGCGCCTTCAGATTGAGCGTCAAGCTGCGCTTGTTGCGGTGTAAATTTTGGAAATCCGGCCCATGCCGCGCCTTGACCGGGTCGGCGGCGGTGTTTTCGCCCGGATCGGGGGGCAGCTCGACCTTGATCACATCGGCGCCCCAATCCGCCATTTGGCGCGCCGCAGTGGGCCCGGCGCGAAAGCGCGTCAGATCGAGAACCTTGAAGCGCGCCAGCGCCTGTCCGGAAAGGTCAAGGGGCATAAATCTATCTCGTTGCTCAGTTGCGGGGCGTAGTTTAGCGATCAAGTTCGAAATTATATATGTCTTGGTCGAATTGATTGTATTCGGCGTAGCCGAGCGCCTCATAGAGATGGCTGCGCGTCCACATATGGTCGACCAGGGCGGTTTGGGTGCCGTCCTTCTTGAGGATGGCGAGCCCGTCATCGATCGCTTTCAGGGCGAGGCGCATGGCGGTCATTGGATAGATGACGAGGTTGAAGCCAAGCGCTTCCAACTGGCCGGCATTGAGCAGCGGCGATTTGCCGAATTCGGTCATGTTGGCCAGCAGCGGCAGGTCTATGGCGCTGCGGAAGGCTTCGAATTCGGCCTCCGTTTCGAGCGCTTCCGGGAAAATCATATCGGCGCCTGAATCGGCATAGGCCTTGGCCCGCTCAATCGCGCTTTCCAGGCCTTCCGGCGCGCGTGCATCGGTGCGCGCGATCAGGATGAAATTGGCATCGCGCTTGGCCTCGGCTGCGGCGCGCAGCTTGCGGCACATCTCCGGCGTTTCGACCAGTGCCTTATTATCGAGATGCCCGCAACGCTTGGGATTGATCTGATCTTCCATATGGCAGCCGGATAGGCCCATTTCCTCGAGGCGGATGATGGTGCGCGCCGCGTTCATCGGTTCACCGAAGCCGGTATCGATATCGACAATTGTCGGCAAATCGCTTGCCTTGGCGATATTGTGCGCCCGCCCGACCACTTCTTCCTGGTTGGTCAGGCCAATATCGGGCAGACCCGCCTCGGCCGAGATGCCGGCGCCTGAAACATAAACGCCGTCAAAGCCGCTTTGTTCGACAAGCATGGCAACCAGGGGGGCGAAAGCGCCGGGAAAGCGCAGCAATTCACCTTTTGACAGGGCGTGGCGGAACGCGGCGCGCTTTTCCGCCGCCGTTTTGCTGGTGAGAATCATATCCGCGCCCTTTCGTCTTGCTGCTATGCTCGGCTTTAGAATCGTTTTGATAAGAAAAGGAACGCCATCATGATGGACGAACGCAAGCCTGACGAGACCTTCAATGTGGAAGTCGACGGCTACAATGTCGTTGCCTATAGCTTCGGCCAGGGTGAGGAAGTCCTATTTTGCCTCAATGGCGGCCCCGGCCTGCCGTGCGATTATGTGCGTGATGCCCATTCCTGGCTGGCCGATAAGGGCTACCGGGTGGTGGCATTCGATCAGTTGGGTTGCGGCAGTTCGGACCGGCCCGAGGACGCGTCACTGTGGACGATCGAGCGCTATGTCGAGGAGGCCGAGACCATCCGCAAGGCGTTGGATTTGGGCAAGGTGCATCTCTATGGCCAATCCTGGGGCACCTGGTTCGGCATCGAATATGCGCTGACCTATCCGGATAACTTCAAAACCATCACATTGGCGGACGGTGCCGCCGATATCCCCCATCTGGTGAGCGAGCTGAAGCGTCTGCGCCAGGCGCTTGGGCCGGAGACCGAGGCCATGATGCAGCGCCACGAAGCGGAAGGGACTCTCGATCACCCGGAGTATCAGGGCGCGATAACCGTGCTGAATTACCGTCACGTATGCCGCCTCGATACTTGGCCCGACGCCGTCAACCGCTCGCTCTCCGATTGGAACATGGCGCCCTACAACGCCATCCAGGGCCCCAATGAGTTCTGCTATACCGGCAGCATCAAGGACTGGAACCGGGTGCCGGACCTGCCGCGCATTTCCCAGCCGGCCCTGGTGGTCTGCGGCATGCATGACGAGCTGACACCGGCCTGCTCGCAAAAAATTCATGATGCTTTGCCTGATTCGCGCATTAAGGTGTTTAAAAATTCATCTCATCTTCCGATGTGGGAGCAACCTGAGGAGTATTTCTCTAGCCTGTTGGATTTCCTCGACAATCACCGGGGGTGATAGAAAGTTCAACTGCTGGTGAGGTATTTGTATCAATGGTCACTGTATTGGTGGCGAATATATGAGTAAATAACGTTAGTTTAATGTTTTCATGTGAGAAACCCAAAAATACAGATTGCGGTGGCATGAAGATCTGGAGATACGTTTGAGATTTCGCCTGCGTTATATTTTGGCAGCGACATTTACATTGATCGCGATTGTTCCAGTATTATTTCTCGGCATTTGGGTTGAGAGAACTACTTATTCGCGCGAGCTTTCCTCGGTCGAGGAAAAACATTTATTGCTCGCGAGAAATATCACCAATGCTCTTGAGCTATACACCCATGACGCCGCAGCGCTTTTCGCCTTTTTAGTCAAGTCGGCCGAACAAGAGCGCTGGCCACAGGGCGCCGCAACCCTGGCCGAAAAGCTCGATTTTCGTCACTTCGCGATAATCGATTCAAATGGCGTCCTCAGGAAATCTCTCTATCCGGCCGAGGAGGATGAGGCGATCCTGCCGTTGGGCGGCATTTCACCGCTGAAGGAATTGATCGCCGAGGGTGGCCTCAGGTTTAGCGACGTTATGGGCGACGCGGAAGGGCGGCCAACTATTTTTCTCGTCGAATCCCTTAGTGGCGGAAACATTGCCGTGGGCGCTATGGGCATTCGCTATATCGCCAAATTGCAGCAGCAGATTACCTTCGGCAAACGCGGACACGCCGCCATCGTCGACCGCAGCGGAAATATCATTGCTCATCCCAATCCGAAATGGAGTGAAACAATGAAAAATATTTCCGCCGTGAAGCCGGTCAAACACATGATCGAAGGGGATAGCGGTGTTACCCAGTTCTATTCGCCCGCCGTCAAGAAAGACATGATCACCGGGTTTACCACCGTTCCGGGCGTCGGCTGGGGCGTGATGGTGCCGCAGCCGCTGGAGGAATTGCAGGAAAAGGCCGCCTCGGCCCGTGGCGCCCAGATCGCCATTATCGTTGGCGGAATCCTCATCGCCTCGCTCCTCGGTTGGCTCCTGTCCGGCTTTTTAACCCGCCCGGTATCGGCGGTCGTCGGTGCCGCGCAGAAAATTGAGTCGGGCAAATTCGATGCGCGGGTCGGGCAATTTTCCGATGTCACGCCGCGCGAGTACCGCGAACTGGGCACGGTGTTCAACAGCATGGCCGGGCAAATTCAAGACGAACGGCGCCAGCTTTCCGCCGTTGCGCGCGACGCCGAAATGGCGAGCCGGTCAAAATCGGAATTTCTTGCCAATGTGAGTCACGAGTTACGCACGCCGCTCAATGCCATTATCGGCTTTTCCGAAACCATGATGGAGAAGGTTTTCGGTGAATTGGGGCACGAAAAATATAACGAATACGCGACCCATATTCACGGCTCCGGCCGCCACCTGTTGTCGATCATCAACGACATTCTCGACCTTTCAAAGGTCGAGGCCGGCAAGCTCGAGTTCGACATGACGGCGGTGGAACTCGACAAGGTAATCGATCAGGCCGTCGCCATCGTTCGTGGCAGCGGCGAATCGAGCGGCGCGAAAATTGAAGTTGCCGATATGAGCGCTTTGCCCGGGTTGCAGGCGAGCGAACAGCGCCTGTTGCAAATATTCGTCAACCTCCTCTCCAACGCCGTCAAATTCACGCCACAGGGCGGGCATGTCAGAGTCCTTGCCGAGGTGGAAACGGACGAAGTTGTCGTTTCGATTGGCGACGATGGTATCGGCATGACGGCGGCGGAAATAGAGCAGGCGATGCAGCCCTTCACCCAGGTCGACAGCAGTCTCGAGCGCCGTTTCGAGGGCACCGGGCTTGGCTTGCCGCTGGCCAAATTATTGGCCGAGGGGCATGGCGGCAGCCTGCAAATGGAAAGCGAGCCCGGCAAAGGCACCACCGTATTCGTCCGCTTGCCGGTCGTTTCCGGCGCAGATTAAGTCAAATCAGTGAGCAGCGGCATGACCGCTTCGCCGAAATGGTCGATCTGCTCGATTTGATCGTCGCGTTCGGCGATGAAGTCGATTACCAGATGGCGCACCCCAGCCTGATAAAAACCGCGGATTGATGCCGCCACTTGTTGCGCCGTGCCGAGCGCGCAATAGCGCTTCGCCGGCTTGCTGAAATCCATCGCATAGCGCTTGCTCAGTTTCTCCGTGGCGTATTTGAGCGCGCTGTCATAATCCTTGGCCAGGCGGACGAACAGGAGATGCCCGGTGGCGAAGCCGGAGAGGTCACGCCCTGCGTCTTCGCCGGCGCGGGCGATGATTTCGAGCCCCGCGCGGTATTGATCCGGTGTGACGACATAGGAGAGCCAGCCATCCGCCAGCCGCCCGGCACGGCGCAGCGCCGCTTTCTTGCGCCCGCCGCACCATATCGGCGGGCCGCCCGGCTGATGCGGTGCGGGCAGCATTTGCGTTTCGGGAAAGGGGTAGAATTTTCCTGCATGGGCGGCCGGCTCGCCACTCCACAGTTTGCGCAGGACCTCGATGCCTTCGCTCAGGCGTGGCCCCCGCTCATTCACCGGAACGCCACTCAAGGCAAATTCGCCGGGAAACTCGCCGCCGACGCCGACACCGAAAATAACCCGCCCCGACGACAAGTGGTCTAGCGAGACAACCTGCTTGGCGACCGATGCCGGCCGGCGCAGCGGTAGGAGATATACCGCCGTGCCGAGCAGCAGGCGCTGGCTTATGGCCGAAGCCTGAGAGAGCTGGATCAGCGGGTCGAGGATGGGCTGAACAAAAGCCACGTGATCGCCGGCCCACATGGCGTCGAAACCGTTGCGCTCGAGCGCGAAGACGAGGCGCTGGGTGGTCTCGAAATCGGCAATACGAGACACCCCGCTTTCATCGGCGGGCGGCTGTACGTTCTGAAAGCCGAATTTCAGCGGCCCGCTTGGCGAAAGCGTCATATGTTCCCCGGCTTTAGCGCACCAAGGGCATGACGTCGGCGGCAAAGCCCTCCATGTTGGCGAGCGATTCTTCGAGGCTGGCGCCGAGGAAGTTGAACAGCACATGGCGCACGCCAAGTTCTTCCAGGGCTTTGATGTCGCCGGCGATATCCTCGGCACTGCCGGTCAACAACATGCGCTCGCCGCTCTCCAGCATGGTTGGCGTATTGCCGCCATACCACACCGCCCAGAAGGCAAGGTCGATACTCGCCGGGTCGCGGTCGATTTTCTCGGCTTCCGCCTTCAGGCTGTCGAGCCCGGCGGAGAATTTCGCGACGGTGTCGAGCGGGTGATGCGGGTTGCAGCCGATCGGATACCAGCAATCGCCGAGCCGCGCCGTGCGGCGGATGGCCGGCATGCTTTCGCCGCCGATCCAGATCGGCGGATGCGGATCCTGCACCGGCTTGGGGGCGAAAAAGATATCCGAGAATTCGGTGTATTTGCCTTTGAAGTTCGGATTTTCGGCGCTCCACAACTCGCGGAAGGCGGCAATATATTCGTCCGTCACCTTGCCGCGCTCCTTGAAGGGCGGCGCGTTGACGGCGATGAATTCCTCTTCCATCCAACCGGCGCCGCAGCCGAGAACGATGCGCCCCTCCGACAAGACATCCATGGTAGAGACCAGCTTGGCAGTGAGGATCGGGTCGCGGTAGGGCACCACCATGACCGAGGTGAGGATGCGCGCTTTATTGGTGATCGCCGCGAGATGCGCCATCAGGGCGAGCGGCTCGAGAAAATCGCCCTCGAAATTCTGCGCGAAGGTAAAGGCGCCATCGGCGGAATAGGGGTAGCGCGAGGAAATGCTGCGCGGGAAGACGATATGATCGGGGATCGCGAGAATGCCGAAGCCCAGATCCTCGCCGCGCTGGGCGATGGTTGCGATATCGCCGGGATTGGCGAGCACGCCGCTATTGGGCACGTTAAATCCAAATTCCATTTTTTATTTCCTCCACCAGAATGTTTTCTTCAGGCATATTATCCGGCACAAACGTGGAAGTCTTGTACGATGCGCCGCTTGGCGAAAATTAAAAATCAGGGAGGAAAAGGGCATGGATTTAGGATTGAAAGGCCGCAAGGCAATTGTCACCGGTGGCAGCAAGGGCATTGGCCGCGCCATCGCCAACCTATTGGCCGATGAAGGCTGCAATGTTGGCATCTGCGCGCGCAACGGCGAAGAAGTCGATGCGGCGGTTGCGGCGCTCAAGGCCAAAGGGGTTGAAGCCTGCGGCAGTGCCATCGATGTGCGCGAGGGCGATGCGGTCAGGAAATGGGTGGCGGATTGTGCCCAGGCGCTCGGCGGTCTCGATATCGTGGTGCCAAACGTGAGTGCGCTGGCGATTGAGCGCAATGAGGATTCCTGGCGCGCGCAATTCGAAGTCGACATGCTCCACACCGTCAATACCTGCGAGGCCGCCTTGCCGATTCTGGAAAAATCCGACGCCGGCTCGATCGTCATTATCTCCAGCGTCTCAGGCGTCGAGATCGATTTCGCCGCTGGCCCCTACGGCGCGTTCAAGGCGGCGCTGATTCATTATGCCAAGACTCTCGCCTGCGAAAATGCCGGCAAAAATATCCGCGTCAATTCCATCTCGCCCGGCAACACCTATTTCGAAGGCGGCGTTTGGGAGATGATCGAAAATAATCTGCCGGATCTCTTTAGCACGGCGCTCGGCCTCAACAAGACCGGCCGCATGGCAACGGCGGAAGAAGTGGCGAACGCCAGCGTATTTCTTGCCAGCCCGGTTGCCACCTTCATTACCGGCACCAATCTGGTGGTTGACGGCGCGCTGACCAACCGCGTGCAATATTAGAGGCGTGTGAGCGGGCGGGCGGGTGCGATCGCCTGCCCTTTCGCTTATTCGCTAACCGTGATGACCAGTTTCATCTTCGGGTGAATGGCGCAACGAACCTCGGCGCGGCCGGCACGGCCGAAAGTGATGGTGTTTCTGTCGCCCGGCTTTTGCTTTTTGATCTTGAATTCCAAGCCGGCTGATTTCGAATAAACATTGTGGCGCGTCTTGTCGTCGTTCACGAAGGTGATGCTGTCGCCGACATTGATGCCGATCTCCGCCGGGCGGAATTTCTTCCCATTTTGCGAGACCGTGTACTCGGCGCCGGCAATTGCGGCAAGCGGCGTGAGAAGAATCGCCAGGGAAATAACTAAGAAACGAATTAACATGAAGTTCTGCCGGCGCGCCTATTGATTGGCAACTTTGCTCCTCCCTGATTCTGCCGCCGAAACCCGGCAGGGAGCGAAGACTACACACAGGTGAATTCAAGTGGAGTAAAAACTAAGTGATCCAGAGAAAAATATTCGGCGGGTGTTGGATTCCGGTTGCGGCGAGATTCAGAGTTTCTTGTGAATGCTTGCATGAACAAGTTGTTTTCTCGGTATTGGCAGTGAAGTCAGGCCGCTATCCTGAAGTAAATCGAGCGGGATTTCGTTGATCGTTATCTCCCCGTTCGGCGACAGTAAGATATCAAACATATAGGCCAATTCGCCTTCGTCATTTATTTCCGGCCGCCCCAACCCCTTGGCCAGTGTCAGCATGGCCAGCAGCTCGGGCGCATCTTCCCCGCTTTCGGCCTGCCGGGCCGCCTCGGCAATCAGCCTATCGAGGCCGGTGACCGCGATTTTGGCACTGCCGACCACGCCAAGGGCGGAGTTTTCCTCGGCGGTAAGTCTGCCACGCGCCGTGAGCGTGGTGGCGGCGGAGCGCACCGTGATGTCATCAAATTCAACAGCTGTGCGGTTTGCGTAGATCAACGGCAACAGGAATTGTTGCACGGCATCGCCATATTGGCCGGCCTCGCCATCAGCCACCGGCGCGGGCTCGCGCAGCGGAATGGTCAGGATTTGGCGTAAGGGAAGGCGCTCAGCGTGGAGTTTCAGCGCCACGAAATACGGGTAAAACTCCGGCGGGACGTCAATTTCAGCCTGCTTGAGGCCGCTCAGTGTAAGCGCAAAACTATATTCTCCCGGCCGGGCGTCATTGTCAAAACCCATATCCAGGGTCATCTCCTTAAGACTGAACTGATCTTTCAATTGCGTGCCGAAGTGCAGGCCGGTGAGCGTGAATGCCGCTTTTTCCGCGCCGGCGTGCATGGCGGAAAATATCTCCGCCGCTTGGCGTATCTGCCGGTCGTCGGCGGAAAATTCTCCCTCGGCGTCAATAATATGATTCGCATCCACCAATTTTGTCAGCGCCTGCCAGGCCGGCAAATCAAAGTCGCGTGCCTCACTGGTGAGCAAAAGCTGTTCGATGGAAAGGGTTTCCGTATCCCCGGCCGGGTGAATTTCCAAATTCGTCAGCTTGAATGCCGAAGGGCCGCTCCACAGGCCGGGGGTCAATTCGGCCAGGTCCTGATCGATGGTCATGGTTTCGATGGTGCCGTCTTGATGTTCCGGCGTTTGGCTCCGGTCGGTTAGAACAACGTCGTGGATGTTGCCGTGAAAGACCGGAAAGGTTTCCAGGTCGGCGCGCCAGACGCCGCTGAGCGCGCCGCCGCGCCACTCAATTTTCTCCTCTGGCTGGCCGGTGCCATCCGAGAGCGAAAGGCTGTGCGGCAAGTCGACTGAGAACTCGAATGCCTCGCCGCCGATTGGTGTAACGCGGGCAGCAATATCCTCCGTCAACAGCCAACTGCCGTCAGTGGACACAATGCGCGGCGTGGGAAATTTCATTTTAACGCTTTCGCCAACGGCAGAAGCGCTCGTTGCGGCGCCCATCTGCAGACGCGCGCCAGCCTCGGCTTTGTCAAGCTTATCGCCGATATAGTCGAGTATTTCGCTTAGCATATTTTCCGCCGGTGTCGCTTCTCTTGTCTCGGCCCGTGCCGCACCGGCGATGAGCAGGGTGGCGGCCATACCCGCAATGAGGAGACGGAAGGAGCTGCGCATCATTCTATGTCACCCGCGGAATATCCTCCGTCACGCTGCATATCGGCGAATACAGATCGGGACGGCGGTCGCGGAACATGGGGAAGTTGCGGCGAGATTCAAATACCAGGTCGCGCTCGAGCGAGGCGGTAATGGTTTCGTCGCCCTCCTCGCCGGCCTCGACCAGTACTTCGGATGTGGGCGAGACGATCATGCTGCGCCCGCCAAACACCCAATCGCCTTCGAGGCCGACCTTGTTGCACGGCGCAATATAGGCGCCATTCTCGAAGGCGCGGGTCATCATCATCTCGCGCCAGCATTGCTTTTTCGGCGTGGCAAACGGGATAACGATCAGCTCCGCGCCATTGAGCGCGGCGCAACGGGCTGATTCGGGGAAAAAGGTGTCGTAACAAATATTGATGCCGACGCGCCACTCGCCGATTTTGAAGACCGGAAAATACGAGCCGTAGCGGAAGTAAATTTTCTCCAGGCTGGCCACGGCGGCGGGCTGAACCTTGCGGTATTTGCCGATGATTTCGCCGTCGGGGTTAATCACCATGGCGGAATCGTAATAATTGCCGGCCGAATGCTCCTCGAAGATGGTGGCGATGATGTGAATGCCGTGCTGCTTGGCCTTCTCGCGCATGCGGGTGATCGCCACGCCGTCCTCACGCTCGGCGCAATCGATATATTTGTAATCGCGGTATTGAAAGACATAAACGTGATTGAAGAATTCCGGAATCACCACCAGATCCGGCTTCTCCTTGGCCACCACCTCATCGACATAGCGTGCGGCGCGTTCGACATTCTCGTCGCGCTCGGGCGAGCTGTTCATTTGGATAAGTGAAAGTTTCATGGCCGTGCCTTTCCAATCCTGAATTATCGCTTTTCAGACTAGCTGGTAACGCGCCGGCCCGCCAGCGGTGCAATCATGATCGCCAAGCGTCAAAAGAGGCTTCACGGCAGGCCGCTAGGGGTTATCATGGCGCGGTGGAAACAAGCAAAAAGGATACGGGAGATGGCTGTTATCGCGAAATCAGACAAGCTGTTTGAATTGATCGCCGAGGATGCCGCAGTCGAGCAGATTGCCACCGGTTTTCAGTTCACCGAGGGGCCGCTGTGGAACCCGAAAGAGAATTGCCTCTATTTCAGCGACATGCCGAGCGATGTGCGCCGCCGTTGGAGCGAAGCGGATGGCGCCACCGTGGTGCGCGAAGCCTCCGGCACGCCGGCCAACAAGTGCAATGGCATGACCTATGACGGCGACCTCAATCTTTACATATGCGAGCACTCGACCTCCTACCTGGCGCGGGAAATGGCGAATGGCGAGCGTCAGGTGCTGGCCTCCCATTTTGAGGGCAAGGAAATCAACAGCCCCAACGATGTGGTGGTGAGCTCCGATGGTGCGGTTTATTTCTCCGACCCGACCTATGGCCGCATGCCGGTGTTTGGCGAGGAACGCGAATGCGAGCTGGATTTTCAGGGCGTCTACCGTATCTCGCCGAGCGGCGAATTAACCTGCGTGGCGAATGATTACGGTCAGCCCAACGGCCTCTGCTTCTCGCCCGACGAAAGCCTGCTCTATATCAACGACACGCCGCGCGCGCATATCCGCGTTTATGACGTGAATGGCGATGGCTCGCTCTCGAACGGCCGCATCTTCGCCGAAAATATCGGCGACGGCGAATTGGAGAGCGGTGTGGTCGATGGCATGAAGTGCGATGAGCGCGGCAATATTATCGTCACCGGCCCGCAAGGCTTCTGGGTGTTCGATACTGCTGGCACGCATCTCGGCATCATCGAAATGCCCGAGCATTCGGCCAATCTCAACTGGGGCGGCCCAAATTGGGACATCCTCTATTGCTGCTGCTCAACCTCGGTCTACCGCGTTCAAATGAAAGTCTCGGGCAATCGCCTGAGCTACATGAATTAAGGAAACGTCGACATGGCAATTGAAATCAATGCAAAAACCACGGCGCTCCTGATTCAGGATTTGCAGAACGACGTCATCACCGAAGGCGGTGCGTTTGCCGATTCTGGCTCGCCGGCCCACGCCAAAAGTCAGAATGTCGTCGCCAATGTGATCGATCTCGCTGCTGCCGGCAGGCGCGCCGGGATGGCGATCATTCATGTGCATTATGTTGTTGATGCCGGCGCGCCGGGGCTCAAATTGAATGCGCCCTTGTTTCAGGGTGTCAAGGAAGCCAATGCCGTGGTGCGCGGCACCTGGGGCGCGGCGCCGGTTGACGGCCTGGAGCAGCAGGAAGGCGATTTTCTGGTCGAGAAAATACGCATGAACGGCTTTCACGACACCCAACTGGAAAGCATTCTCAAGGGCCTCGGCGCGGACACGATCATCGTGTCCGGTGCGTGGACGAATTTCTCGGTCGAACATTCGGCGCGCCACGGTGCGGATGCCGGTTATCGGGTCGTGGTGGTGACCGACGGCACCTCGACGATCAATGACGAATGGCAGAATGCCGGCCTCAACTATGCCCTCGAAAATATCGCCGAACGTGCCTCGACCGCCGATCTCGTCGCCGCACTTGGCGGCTAAGACAGCTATGGCGAATACGGGCGTGCAACTCGATGTCGAATTCGCGCGCTCGCATTTTCCCGCTCTAAAGGATGAATGGGCATTTTTCGAAAATGCCGGCGGTACGCTTGCCGCTAGCAGCGTGTTGTCGCGACTTCAATCCTATATGGCTGAGAATTTCGTTCAGCCGGCTGCCGCCTATGATGCCTCGGCCGAGGGCGCGCGCAAGATCGAGGAAAGTCAGCAACTCATGGCCGAGATGATGGGCGCCGCGCCGGATGAAGTGATGGTTGGCGTGAGCACCGGCATGAATGTTTACATGCTGTCCGAGGCGATCCGCTGCTGGTTTGCGCCGGGCGACGAAATCATCTGCACCAACCTCGATCACGAAGCAAATAATGGCGGCTGGCGGCGGCTTGAGGAATTCGGCCTGGTGATCCGCGAGTGACGCATTAATCCCGAGACGGCCGAGCTTGAGCTCGAGGCGCTGGACAAGTTGCTGAACGACAAGACGCGGCTGGTCTGTTTCAGCCATCTCTCCAATATCGCCGGCGGCATCAATGACGTGGCCGAGATAACGCGCCGGGTGCATGCCGCCGGTGCCCTGGCCTGCGCCGATGGCGTTGCCTTTGCGCCGCACCGGGCGCTCGATGTCAAGGCGTGGGACGTCGATTTCTATCTCTGCTCGCTCTACAAGCTGTACGGTCCGCATCTTTCGCTGCTCTACGGCAAGCGCGAGCATCTCGCCCGCGCGCACAACAACAATCACTACTTCCTGGCTGACGAGGTGCCGCTCAAACTCAATCCGAGCGGCCCCAACCATGAATTGACGGCGGCGCTGTCCGGCATCACCGATTATTTCGATATTCTCCACCGCCATCATTTTCCCGACAGCAATCTCGCCCTGCATGACCGTATCAAGCAGGTCTATGGCCTGATGGCGGATCATGAGGAGCGTATTGCCGCGCCGTTTGTCGAATTTCTGCTTGGCAAGGAAGGCGTGCGCCTGATCGGCCGGCAGACGGCGGCGCAAGATCTGCGCGCGCCGACTTTCTCGTTTACCGTTGCCGGGCGGCACGCTGAAGAAATCCCGGCGGCACTGCTGCCTTATAAAGTTGCGATCAGCAGCGGCGATTTTTATGCCGCGCGCTGCATCCGTGACCTCGGCCTGGCCGAGGCGGGCGGCGTCGTGCGCGCCTCGATGGTGCATTACAACACCGAGGCCGAAGTAACGCGGCTGATCGAAGGGCTCGATAGCGTTATTTAGGGGGCTGGCATGCCGCACCCGCTGCAAAACCGCGTCACACCGTTCGGCGAGATTGTCGCCGTCGCGGATCGCGGTACGATGATGGGCAATCGCGGCGGCTGCATACACAATGCTGAGAGGGAGTTGAACCGGCGGCGCTGGGCGTCGCGCCGTTGGATCTGCTGTCTGCTCAGCTTCAAGGAACGCCACCGCGACGTGATGACGCCTGGGCGCTACACCGAGCTGTTCTTTCTCGATGAAGCAACCGCGTTTGCCGCCGGCCACCGCCCATGCGCCGAATGCCGGCGCGCCGACTACAGAGCCTTTCAGGCGGCGTGGCAGCGCGCCGATTTACCGTCAGATGTGAAAGCGGACGCGATGGATGTGGTGCTGCACGGGGAGCGCACCGGGGCGCGGCGGCAAACGGCCCGGGCGCGTGACATGCCGGATGGCGCCATGCTGGCGCGCGGCGAGGCGGCATATCTGGTCAAGGGCGGGCGTCTGTTTCGCTGGAGCTTTCAAGGCTATCGCGCCACCAGCGATGACGGCGCGGCGCTATCCCTGTTGACGCCGCCGGCGCTGGTGAAAATATTCGCTGCCGGCTACACGCCCGGCTTTCACCCATCCTGCAATTAGGCCGGTTTCACCCAGACGGATGTATCGTGGAACACCGCGCCACCGACCGGTCCGGCGGCATCGGCGGAGGTCAGGGTGTTGACGCCAAGGCCGTTCTCAAAGGCGCCGTTCGGCCAAATTGATTCGATCACGACAACGCCGGTTTTTTGGCCATTCTCGGCTATGCGGGCCGGCAGCGTGATCTCGCCGAGCTGGTTGCCGACCCTGAGGCGCGCGCCTTCATGGACGCCCATCTTCTCGGCATCAATCGGCGCTAGAAGTATCGACGGTTTGTCCTCGCATTTGATCGAGGTTTCGGTCTCGGTGAAGCTTGAATTGAGATAATTATGCGCCGGCGCGGTGACCAGGCGGAACGGGTGTGCGTCGTCGCTCGCGTCAATCGCCTCGCAATAGTCGGGCAGGGATGGCAGGTCCGCGCCGGTGGTGCCAATCGACGGCCAGTCGACCTTGAAATGAAATTTTTTGTCGCCGGTCTTGAAGCCGCTGAGAAAATGCGCGTCGTCGAAGCTCGGCGCGCAATCGTACCAGCGCATCTCCTTGACTTCGTCGGCGCTCGGCCAGCCGGCGCCCTGGAAAATTTCGTCAATGATCTGCCGCACGCTCATGTCGAAACCCCGGTGTTCGGCGCCCAAGCGTTTCGCCAGTTCGCAAATGACGAAATGATTGTCGCGCGCCTCGGCGAACGGCTCGATGATTTTCGCGCCGACCTGGACATGGCTATGGCCGCCGGCGAAATAGAAATCGTCATGCTCGAGGAAGGTGGTGGCGGGCAGGACGATATCGGCGAGCTTGGCCGTATCGGTCATGAATTGTTCATGCACGGCAAGAAAGAAATCCTCGCGCCGGAGGCCGGCATTGACCTTGGCCGATTCCGGCGCGACCACCGCCGGGTTGGTGTTTTGCATGATCGTCGCCATGACCGGCGGGCCGTCGCCGAGATCGGCCTTGTCGCCGGTCAAGACCGGGCCGATGCGCGACATATCGAGAACGCGGATATCGGGGTCAAGCACGTCCAGCCCCAGCAGCAGGGTTTTGTCAAAACCGTAGAGATCGCCATTGCTGAAAAATGCGCCGCCGCCCTTATGCCGCCACGCGCCCGTCACCGCCGGTAGGCAGGTCGCCGCATGCATGTTGGCGGCGCCGTTACGCGTTCGGGTGAAGCCATAGCCGAGGCGCAGAAAGCTGCGCTCGCTGCGGCCATAGAGGCGGGCGAATTCTGTGATTTCCTCGACCGTGAGGCCGGTGATCGGCGCCGCCCAATCCGGCCCGCGCGACGATAAATGTTGCTCCAACTCGGGCGGAAAATCGGTGAACTTGGAAAGATAATCTCGGTCGGCGAAGCCCTCGCGGAAGAGAATGTGCATCACCGCGCAGGCCAGCGCGCCGTCGCTGCCGGGCCTGAGCGCGAGGTGGAGATCGGCCACCTTGGCCGTTCGCGTTTGATAGGGGTCGATCACCACCAGCTTGGCGCCGCGTTTTTTTCGCGCGCGGCTGATATGGGTCATCACATTGACTTGGGTTGAGGCTGGATTGACGCCCCAACAGAGGATCAAATCCGATTCAGCCATTTCGCGTGGATCGCTGCCCATGCAGGCGCCGACGCCGGCCGAATAGCCGGCCTTTGCCGTCGACGAGCAGATCGTCTCCAATTGGCCCGAATAGCGCTTCACATGGCGCAGGCGGTTGATGCCGAAGCGTTGCACCAGGCCCATGGTGCCGGCGTAGAAATAGGGCCAAACTGCTTCGCTGCCATAGCTCTGCTCGGCTTGGAGGAAGGCTTCCGCCACTTCATCGAGGGCGTCGTCCCAGGAAATTTGCTGAAACTCACCGCTCGCCTTTTCGCCGCTGCGTCTTAGGGGATGCGCCACGCGGCCCGGATGATGCATGCGCTCTTGATAGCGCGCGACCTTGGCGCAAATCACGCCGGCGGTGTAGTCATTGTCGCGCGCGCCGCGCACTTTGCCGATCGTGGCGGCGTCGAGCCGCTCGACCTCAAGCGCGCAGGTGCTCGGGCAATCATGCGGGCAAACCGTACTGACATATGTGCCTGCCGTGGATGTCACAGCGCTCTCCTCAGGCTTTCAATTCGAACGGTATTCTCATAGTCTTGAATAGTGACCGGTTTGCCGGCGCCTGTCACGAGGGCGATAGGGGAAAGATGGTTCAATCGAAATAATTGATTAAAATCAATGTGCTATTTTGGCTTTTTTAATATTCAATCGAATTGCGCTATGGTGCGCGGATACGCGGCATGAGCATGAATTTGGATCCGGAGACTTCAGCACCGAGTCTCGAGCATGAGCTTGAGATCGATAACCGGCATTTGCAGAAAACCATCGGCGCGCTGCGCGATCAGCTCGAGCGCATGCAGCTCGAGAAAAGCGAAGCCGTGCAAAAAGCGGTGGCGGGGATGACGGATGAATTGGCGCAGTTGAAGGCCACCGCCAATGCCCTGCGCGACAATCTGGAGCGCGAACGCATCGACAGCCAGGAGGCGGTGCAGAAGGCACTCGCCGCAGCCAACGCCGAGAATGCGCAGGTGCGTGAAACCGCGAGCGCGTTGCGCGACAGTTTGGAGCGGCTGCGCATCGAGAAGGACGAAGCCGTTCAGCGTGTCCGCTCCGAGGCCAGTGACGAAGTCCGTCAGTTGCAGTCGACCGCGAACGCGTTACGTGACGAGTTGGAGAAAATGCGCATCGATAGCGACGAAAGCGTGCAGCGCGTCCGCTCCACCGCGCAAAATGAGAGCGCGCAATTGCGCGAGACGATCAACGCCGTGCGCGATGAGTTCGACAAGGCACGCATCGATGGCGATGAGAAAGTACAGAAGGTAAATGCCTCATCGCAGGATGAAATCGCGCAGCTTCAATCCGCCGCGCATGCATTGCGCGACCGGTTGGAACGGGAATCAGCGCAATATTATGCCAAATTACAGAAAATTGAGCGCGACTCGCAGTCGGAAATTGCCCAATTGCATGATACCATAGCGGTGCTGCGCGAACGGCTGGAGAGCGAAAATGGCGCGTGAAAAGCAAAGCGGGAAATCTGCCGCAAAACGCTCGAGCGGACGTAGCGTGGCGCGCGCCGGCAAAGTGACGGCTAAGACCAACGGCAGCAAGAAGGCGAACGGCAGCAAGAAAAAGAGTAACGGCAAGGCGGCGGCGCGCGGCAAAGCAAAAACCAATGGCGGCGCGCCCGCCATGAGCGAGCGCGAAGAAAAAGTCAGCCAGGCGGAATTGCTGCTCAGCGTCTCCAACAAGTTGGCCGCGCACCAATCCCTGGATGAACAGCTACAAACGCTGGTCGATATGACCAATTCCGTGCTCGGCGTTGAGCGTGGCACGCTGTTTCTCAATGACAATCAAAGCGGTGAGCTTTATTCGCGCGTCGCGCAAGGCGATGTCAGGCGCGAAATCCGCATCATGAACACCACCGGTATCGCCGGCCATGTCTACACCAGCGGTGAAGGCATGATCATCCATGACGCCTATAAGAACGAATTGTTCAACCGCGCCATCGACGAGCAGACGGGCTTCAAGACGCGCAGCATCCTTTGCGCCCCGGTACGCACGGTAAACGGCGAAAGCATTGGCGTTGCGCAAATGCTCAACAAGAAGAAGGGCCGTTTCAACGATTCCGACCTTGAGCTCTTGCAGGCCATGACCACCCAGGCGGCGGTGGCGCTGCAAAGCACGCTTTATGTCGAGGAAATGGAAGCCTCGCGCGAGAAAGAGCTCGAGTTTCTCGGCATCGTCTCGGAGCTCTCGTCCGAACTGCAACTCGGGCCGTTGTTGCAAAAAATCATGGCGACCGTTACCCGCTTGCTCGATTCGGAACGCTCCACCCTGTTCCTCAATGACGAGAAAACCAACGAGCTCTATACCGAAGTCGGCGAGGGGCTGGGTGCGACGAAAATCCGCTTCCCCAACAGTGTCGGCATCGCCGGCGCGGTGTTCACCTCCGGTAAATCGGTCAACATCCCCTATGCCTACGCCGATTTGCGCTTCAATCCGTCGTTCGACAAGCAGACCGGATTTTTCACCCGCTCCATCCTGTGTGTGCCGGTGGTCAACAAAAATTCCAAAATCATCGGCGTGACCCAGGTGCTCAACAAGCGCGGCGCCACGTTTGATGAGGATGATGAATCGCGTCTCAACGCCTTTACCGCGCAGATCGCCATCGGCCTCGAAAATGCGCAACTGTTCGACGATGTGCAGAACATCAAAAATTATAACGAGAGCATGCTGGAAAGCATGTCCAACGCCGTGGTGACACTCGACGAAGACGGCAAGATCGTCACCTGCAACGCTGCGGGCCTGCGCATCATGCGTGTCGCTCAAGAAGATATTATCAAAAAGCAGGCCGAGGAATTCTTCACCGACAAGAATGCCTGGATATTGGAGAAAATCGCCCGCGTCACGGAGACCAGCGAAAGTGAAATCGTGATGGATTCCGAGATGCATTTCGACGATGAGGACATGTCGATCAATGTGACGGTGCTGCCGCTGTTGGACGGTAAGAAAAACAAGCTCGGCAGCATGATCATGATGGAAGACATCAGCTCGGAGAAGCGCGTGAAAAGCACCATGGCGCGCTACATGGATCCCTCGCTTGCCGATCAGCTGGTCGGTGGCGGCGAGGAAATGCTTGGCGGCCAAAGCAAGGAAGCGACGGTGCTGTTCTCCGATATCCGCGGCTTCACCACCTTGACCGAGGAACTTGGCGCGCAAGGCACGGTGCAGCTCTTGAACGAATATTTCACCGTTATGGTCGATTGCATCCAGGCCGAGGGCGGCATGCTGGATAAGTTCATCGGTGATGCCATCATGGCGATCTTCGGCACGCCCTTTGGCCATGAGGATGATGAGGATCGCGCATTGCGCTGCGCCTGCGCCATGATGGCGGAGTTGAATGCATTCAATGCTGACCGGGCGGCGAAAGATATGCTGCCGGTTGATATGGGCATCGGCGTCAACACCGGCCATGTCGTCTCGGGTAATATCGGCTCGCCCAAACGCATGGACTATACGGTGATCGGCGACGGCGTGAACCTGTCGGCGCGGCTCGAAAGCGCGTGCAAGCAATATAACGCCCATATTCTGATCAGCGAATTCACCATGGCCAAGCTGCGCGGCACCTACCGCAGCCGCGAGGTCGACAAGGTGGTGGTAAAAGGCAAAACAGAGCCCGTCGGCGTGATCGAAATTCTCGATTATCACACCGAGGAAAGCTTCCCCAACATGATGGAAGCGCTCAATCAGTTCAGGGGCGGCCTTGATCTCTACCGCACCGCCAAATGGGATGCGGCGACAAAGGCGTTCAAAGATGCGCTCGCGCTCAACCCAACCGACAAGCTCTCAGAAACCTACATTGAGCGCTGCGCCCATTTGAAGAAAAACCCGCCCAAAGGCGAATGGGACGGCGTCTGGGTGATGACCAGCAAATAGCGGCTCCGCCAAGCCGCGTCATTTTCCGCGTGGGCGGGCCAGAATGAGCACCCAATAATCGCCATCCGCCGCCCGGGCGATGCCGATGCCGGCTTCGCTATATCCCGGGTGCAGCATGTTTTGATTGTGCCCCGGACTGTTCTGCCACAGCACCGTGACGCGTGCCGCCTGGGTTGGGCCGGCAGCCAAATTTTCCGCCGTTTCGGCATAATCATAGCCAACCGCCCGCAGGCGGGCGCCAAGGCTCTCTGCGTTGGGCCCAAGATGGCTGAGTTGTCCCGCTCGAGACAAATATTCGGCTTGGGCCAACGCCGCAATATCAAGCTTGGCATTTGTTTTGAGCGCCAAGGCACCGCGCGCGTTCCGCACCTGGTTGACGCTTTCAAGCAACAACGTGCTTCTATCGGGCGACTCGGCAAGGGCAAACGGAGCCCATGCGGCGCCGATCAGACAGGCAATCAGCAAGCTGTCCGGCAATCGGTGTATAACTCTGAATACCAAGCTGTGTATGCCTTTGGGGCTTTTCAACGATCTTCCCACCCTGTTGCTGCCGAGGCCAGCTTTTCTCACCATCGGATTAATTCTACCTTAGCGTCCAAAGAAAAGGCTGAAAGGGGCGCCGTGTTTCCACGATTTTTGATGTGCCGTGTCAAAGCGGCGGCATTTGTGGCTTTTGTCGCCAGTGCCGGGCTGATGGGTGCCATGCTTCCGGCATCGGCGGACAATCTAACTGAAGGGGCCAAGGCCTATGCCGCCGGCGATTTCGCCGGTGCGGCCGATCAGTGGCGCCCGCTCGCCGAAGCCGGCGATGCGCTGGCGCAATTCAATCTGGCGCTCCTGCATGACAGCGCCGAAAGCGGCATGTTCGATAGCGCGCGCGCCGCCGCCTGGTATGAACGGGCGGCACAGCAGGGCTTTGCCGCGGCGCAGCTCAATCTTGCCGCGGCCCACCAAAATGGCCGCGGTGTGGCAAAAGATTCCGCGGCGGCGATGTTTTGGTTGCTCGTCGCGTTGCAGGCGGAGGATGCGGCAATTAGCGCCCGTGCCGCTGAGGCGGTGCTGCAGGTCGGGGCTTTATTGAGCGAAGAAGAGAGCGCCCAAGTGGCGGCGCGAGCAAATAATTGGCAGGCAAAACAGGAAACCCAAGCATCGACCGGCGGTGAACAGGATGACACCCCCTACATGACTTTATCCGAAGCCGATGTGATGACCATTCAGAGCCGCCTAAAAGCGCTCGGCTATGATCCCGGGCCGATCGATGGCATCGCCGGCGAGGCGACGCAACAGGCATTGGCGGCATTTTTTAAGGATCGCGGCCAGGAATGGCGGCACGGGCCGCTATCGCACCAGTTGTTAGAAATTCTCCGCTAAGAACTAAAGGCAGCGCCGAGCCGGGCTATTTCTTGGCTTGGTCTTTTTTGCGTCCGGCGCTGCCGCGTTTTGCACCCAAACCAATTTCCTTGGCGAGAAGGCTCCGCTTGGCGGCATAATTCGGTGCTACCATGGGGTAATCCGCAGGCAGGCCCCATTTTTCACGGTATTGCTGCGGTGTCAGGCCGTAATGGGTGCGCAGATGGCGCTTCAACATTTTTAATTTGATGCCATCTTCCATGCAAATTAGATAATCTGGGGTAATCGACTTTTTTATTGTCGTCGCCGGGCGAATATTGCCATCGGCAGTATTACTTGTATTGCTTTGATCCGCTTGGTGAAAGCTTTCATGTACGCTTCGGATAAGGTCAGGCAGTTCCGATACCGAAACTTTATTGTTTGAAACGTAAGCGGCGACAATAGAACTGGTGAGGGCAACAAGAGAAACCGGCCCGGTATTTTCTACCATTACGCGTGTGCCCTGCAACATTACTGAAGTACGCAAACAAAATTGTAATTTTACCCCGCTAAGTCAAGACAATAAATGAAATGAACTCAGTTTAGGCCCGGTTTTTTTGCGTGTAACGAAGAACAGGGAAGTTATATAGATTTGTCTAATATTTTAATTCGCCGTGAAACAGAGTTTGATGTTTTCCCAGCAACAGATTCGCGCCGCAATATTAATAACTCAGCGATAAATCTGTTTCCGAAGCGATATTGTTGAGCTGCACCGACGCATCCTCGAAATCCGGCGGGCCGAGGCCTGCCTCGGCACCGTTCGAAAAACCATATCCTTCGCGCGGAATGCCGATGAAATTGGTGTCGAAATCGCCACTGCCATTCTCGTCATGAAAGGCCGCGGCGGCGTAAGTGCCGGGTTGCAGGCCGGCAAACACGACCTCAACGTCGCCTTCCCGCGCGGAAAGCGTGCGCGATGCCGTTACCTGTCCGTCGACCAGGAAACTGTCGGCCGAATTGTAAACGGCGATGCGGATTTCGCCATCGCTGCTGCGGATATCGCGCACGGTAACCACAAGCGTCTCCGCACCTGCCGGAAGGGCGCCGGCGGCGATTGTAAATACGGCCATCACTGTGAGCAGAAAAACCGCTAGGAGACGACGATGTGCTGGCATACCTTGCTCTTTCATATCGGCGACAATGTTAATCGTGCTAAGTTTGAAGCCGCAGAGTAGCGTGCGAGGGTTAACATTGGGTTTGCGGATTGGGTTAAATTTGCGTGAATTCGACGAAAAGCGTATTCGCTTTGAATTCGAACATGGGAACTAAAACTGTAGATACAATGGCGGCATCAAAAGAAAATCAGAGTTCGACGGCGACAAAGAAGAGAGCCCGGAAAAAGGGCGCCTACCATCACGGCAATTTGCGCCGGGCGCTGCTCGATTTGGCGCTTGCGATGGTCGAGAAGGAGGGTCCGGGCGGCGTATCGCTGCGCGCGGTTGCGCGTTTGGCCGGCGTATCGCCTGCCGCGCCCTATCGCCACTTTGCCGGTAAGGAAGGCCTTCTCGCTGCCGTCGCCGTAGAGGGATTCCGTACGCTTGAGAGCAAAATGCGGACGGCGAGTGAGGGCGCGGAGGGCATGGCCCTGGCTGAATTTCGTGCCATCGGCTCAGCCTATGTCCGCTTTGCCGCCGACAACCCCTCACATTTTCGTGTCATGTTCGGCCCCGACGTTTCGGATAAGAGCAGCCATCCCAGCCTCAAAGCCGCCGCCGACAATACGTCGCAAATTATTGCCGACGCGATTGCCAAATGTCAGCGCGCCGGACTGGAAGGCGCGGACGCCAGTCCGGAGCGCCTGTTTGTCGCCGCCTGGGCGACGTTCCATGGCTTGGCGACGCTGATCGTCGACGGCCAGCTTTCGGATATGGTGCAGAGCGATGCCGATTTGGAGAAAGTCGGCAACAATGTGACCGACGTTATCTATCGCGGTCTGTCGTTCAGCGGGCTTTAGGGCGCCTGCCGGTCTTTCGGCAGCAGACGGAAAATCGCCGGCGCGACAACTACCAGAATAATGATCCGCACAATATGGTGGGTGGAGACGAATGCGGCGGCGGTGCCGAAGGAGAGCGCGATGATGCTCATCTCGGCCAACCCGCCGGGTGCCAGGGCGAGGAACAGCGCTGTCTTCGGAGAGCCGGAAATTTCCCCCAATATGAGAGCAAAGACCGCCGCAATCGCGACCATGATCATCGCCGCGCCAACCGATATGAGGATGATGCGCCAAATTTCGCGAAACCCGGCGCCGACAAAGCGCGCGCCGATCGCGGCGCCGAGAGCGACCTGAGCCGCGGCGACAATTTCGCCAGGCGGCATGGCGCCGATGATGCCGCTCAGATGGGCCGCTGCGCTTAGCGCCAGCGGGCCGACCAGTTGCGCCGCTGGAATCCGCAACAGGCGCGCGCCCGGCCAGCCCACCGCGGCGCAGGCGAGCAGGACCAGGCCATCGAGCCAGCCGAGCGCCGCAACCTCGGCGCCGACCAATGCAACCGGCTGGTAGCCCTCGAACAGGCGAAAATAGAACGCAATAAGAAAAACGGCGGTAAGGATGCGCACGCCGTGCGAAAGAGAAATTCGCCTGGCGTCGCCGCCCATCGCCTCGCCGAGCACCATCATTTCGCTGAGGCCGCCGGGGATCGAGGAAAAATAGGCCGAGGTGCGGTCGTAGCCGCCGATCTTGCGGTAATAAATTGTGCACAGCACGATCATCAACCCGCTCGACGCCGCCACGCCAGCCAGGCCGACATACCAATCGGCAATGCGGGCAAATATTTCGGCGTTGAATTGCGAGCCCAGCAACACGCCGAGGACGGCAACCATGGCGTTGCGAAATCGCGGCGCCGAGGCCACGGGCGCGCCGGAAAGAGCAGCAATGGTGACAAACGACATGGCGCCCAACATCCAGGGGAGCGGCAATTCAAGGGCGTAAAATACCGCACCACCGGCCGCGCCTAGCGCCAGCGCCAGCGCAAGCCGGGCGGCAAATGTCATTCCGCGACGAAACGGCCGAGGCGGACCGCCGTATGGCCCCGAACCGGTTGCCGGGCCGGCATGACAAGAACGCAATCATCATAGGGAGTGAGAACCTTATGGGTGCCGTCCTTGGCGATCTGAGTCCCCGCCTTGGGGATAATTTCAAAACACTGGAATTCGCCGCTGAAGGTAAAGCGGTCGGAGCGAATCGTAACGGTCTCGCTAACCTCAATAAATTGTTGCCGGCCGAGGCGCGGCAGAAGCGGAATATCCTCGGGCACATCATCGATCATGCCGCACGCCAGCAAAAAGGCCATGACCGTTTTCAGCGCCACAGTCGGGCTGTCGCTGTCGAAATGCTGGCCGCATTCAACCAGCATGGCGCATTCGCTGCACTCCGGCTCGCCGAAATTGCCAAAGTCGCGCAGCCGGACGCCGGCGCTATGGCCGCCATCCGCCACCACATAGGAGGGATAGCCCATCTTGCGGGCAAAAGCCTGGCCCTTTTTGTGGGCGCCCGAGAGCAGCATGGCGGGCGCCGGCAGCGAGGTCGAATGGAGATCGAGAAGATAATCCGCTTTTTCCGCCACAGGGCGGAGCGCTCGGGCACGGCTAAGTTCGGCGCTTTTCCGCCGGCCCTCCAGGATATCCGCCGACCACAGCCGGTTCATATCCTCATCAATGAAGCGCGACAAATAGGGGCGCGCGGAATCAAAGCGTGCATAGGCATCGACATTGGCGAAGGCCAATATCAGGCGGCCGCGCGCGGGCATGAATGAAGATGTCAGTAAATGGTCGAGCGCCACCGCGCCGCAGATTTCGTTGCCGTGAATAAGGGCGCTGATCAGAACCGTCGGACCCGGCGCCTTGCCTTGTAACGACCAGGCGTAGGGGATGCCGGTATTTCCATTTTCATGGCGCGCGATATCTGGAACTTGGATCGGTTTGGCTCTTCGGTTGTTAGGGCGTGAATTGCTCGTTGAGGATCCGTTCTTCGAGATTGTGCTCCGGATCGAAAAGCAGGTTGATGACGACGCTCTGATCCATCTCGACGGTCACCGCGGCAACATCGCGCACTTCGGTGTAATCGGCGACCGCGCTGACCGGGCGTTTTTGCTGTTCGACAATTTCCAGGGAGACTTTGGCGTTGTGCGGCAACAATGCACCGCGCCAGCGCCGCGGCCGGAAAGCACTAATCGGCGTGAGCGCAAGGATGTTTGAACCCAAGGGAATAATCGGGCCATGCGCCGAGAGGTTATAGGCGGTGCTGCCGGCCGGTGTGGCGACCAGCACGCCGTCGCAGACCAATTCCGGCACGCGGATGATGCCATCGACGCTGACGCGGATTTTCGCCGCCTGGCGGGTTTGGCGCAGCAGCGAAACCTCATTGATGGCGAGCGCTTCCTGGCGCCCGCCATAATTATTCTCAGCCGTCATGCGCAACGGGTGCAGTTCCGAGCGGTGCGCCACGGCGAGGCGCTCCATGATCCCCTCGGCCCTGAACTCGTTCATCAGGAAGCCAACCGTTCCCCTGTTCATGCCATAGATCGGTTTGCCGTGATTGAGATAGCGATGTTGGGTTTCGAGCATGAAGCCATCGCCGCCGAGGGCGACAATCACGTCCGCGCTTTCGGGGTCGCACAGTTCGTAACGCGAGGTGATTTCCGCCAACGCCTGCTGCGCGTCCGGTGAACGCGAGGCGACGACAGCGAAACGTTCGATATTCATGCTAACTCTTCCTCCCGGCCGGGCGGCGCCCGCTTAAGCGCCACGCATTATTATATTCGAGGCGTCGGCAACGGCCATGCTCGATTTAAGCTGGCGGATTGGAATATACCGGGAAGTTCCGGGGCAGGAAGGCTCAACCGCCGGTGACGCTCATATGGCGCGGCACGGCCGTGCCCGTGCTGGTGCGGTCAATCAGAAAATCGTGACCCTTGGGTTTGCGCTGGATGGCTTCGCGAATCGCCGCAACAACAGCCGCGTCATCGGCGCTTGCGCGTAAAGGGGCACGCAGGTCGGCGGCATCTTCCTGGCCGAGGCACATGAATAGGGTGCCGGTGCAGGTCAGGCGCACCCGATTGCAGGATTCACAAAAATTATGGCTGAGCGGGGTGATGAAGCCGACGCGCTGGCCGGTTTCGCGCAACGTGACATAGCGCGCCGGGCCGCCGCTATTGTGATCATTCTCTTCGAGCGTCCAGATTTTCGCCAGGCGCGCACGAACCTCGGTGAGAGGCAAATATTGTGCGCTGCGGTCGCCATCGATTTCGCCCATCGGCATGGTTTCGATGAATGTGAGATCCATGTCCTTTTCGCCGCACCAGCGGACGATATTTTCGATCTCGCCGTCATTGACGCCATTCAGCGCCACGGTGTTGATCTTGACCCGCAGACCGGCGGCGCGCGCCGCTTCGATGCCGGCCATCACTTTGTCATATTTGCCCCAGCGCGTGACAGCGACGAAATTCGCTTCATCCAATGTGTCGAGCGAGACATTGATGCGCCGCACACCGTAATCGACCAGCTCCGTGGCATAGCGTGACAACTGGCTGCCATTGGTGGTCAGCGTCAGTTCGTCCAGGGCGCCGGTCTTGAGATGGCGGCCGAGGCTTTTGATCAGGGTCATGATGCCGCGCCTGACCAGCGGCTCACCGCCGCTGAGGCGCAGTTTCCTGACGCCGAGCGTGATAAAGGCGCTGCACAGGCGATCCAGTTCCTCGAGGCTGAGAAGATCGGCCTTGGGCAGAAACGTCATATGTTCCGACATGCAATAGACGCAGCGGAAATCGCAGCGGTCGGTAACGGAGACGCGCAAATAGCTGACATGGCGCTCGAACGGGTCGATCAGCGGGCCATTTTCTGAAACGCTAATATTCATAGACATTGATATAGCTCGTTTGCGGTTAGATTTCCTCTTAAAAAATCGCCATTAACCCTTTCATTTAATACGGGTTTGTACCTTTTCACTGGTTAATTCCCTGAGCGCGTCCGCAGCGATCCAGCGCGCCGGCTTCGAATCCTGGGCGCGGATGCGCTCTGCGCACGCAATAGCCTGTTGGTTAAGCGCGCGGTTGCGCTTGCCGATCTGCCGAAGCGCCCAGTTTACCGCCTTTTTAACGAAATTTCTTGGGTCCGAAGCGCCTTCCTCAATGAAGCCGAGCCACTCAATGAATATTTCGTCATCGGCCTTTTTGTCATGCACCGCCAGCACGGCGATCATGGTGAAGGCGGCGCGCTTGACGAATTCTTCCTCGCGTCCCCGCCACTGCGTCACTAAGTCACGGGCGAAATCGGTCTTGCGCAGCAGGTTTGAGCAGCATTGATCGCATAAATCCCACGAGCGGAAATCGGCCGCCCAGCTTTCCGCCAATTCGCGGTCCGTTTCCGCCGGCCGCGCAATGATCGAGGCCAATATTCGCGCATCGTGAATGCCGCTGCGCCACAGAGCGAGGGCAAGGGCATGATCCTTGCCGATTTGCTTGGCCAGGGCGCGGAGATCCGGCAGCGCCACGGCGAGCGTATTCTCGGTGTCGATACCGAAGTGCGCCATTTTGTCGAGCGCTTCGGGCCGGCCCATTTGGCGCAGGCGGCTTAGGATTTGTTTTTCGCTCAAGCTCATGGAAAGTTTGTCGCCCGCGCCACTTTCGGGCGCAAGGAAAAATTCGAGTA
Source organism: uncultured Rhizobiaceae bacterium (assembly GCA_964429775.1). GTDB lineage: Bacteria > Pseudomonadota > Alphaproteobacteria > UBA828 > UBA828 > PTKB01. Next base: position 53,627 of record CAYSDJ010000005.1, on the reverse strand, counting down.
TCGTGGCATGGCGAGTGAAGCATCCAGGCTTGAGAGCGTTCAAAAGATTTTGTCGGGAGACCGGCGTGCGCTGGCGCGCGCCATCACCCTGATCGAATCAGCGCGCGAGGATCACCAGGCCGAAGCCCAGGCGTTGCTCGAAAAGCTGCTGCCGCATAGCGGGGGCGCGGTTCGGATTGGCATTTCCGGCTCGCCCGGGGTCGGCAAATCGACCTTTATCGAAGCCTTTGGTCTTTATCTGACGGCGATCGGCAAGCGCCTTGCGGTGCTCGCGGTCGATCCGTCGAGCACGCTTAGCGGCGGCTCGATCCTCGGTGACAAGACCCGCATGGAGCGCCTGGCGCGCGCGCCGAGCGTTTTCATCCGGCCGTCTCCGGCGGCGGGTGCGCTGGGCGGCGTGGCGCGGCGCACGCGCGAGGCGATGCTCGCCTGCGAGGCGGCCGGCTTTGATGTGGTACTGGTCGAGACCGTCGGCGTCGGCCAGTCGGAGGCGGCGGTGGCCGGCCTCGCCGATCTTTTCGCCCTCCTGGTCCAGCCCGGCGGCGGCGACGATTTGCAAGGCATCAAACGCGGTGTCATGGAGCTGGCCGATATCATCATCGTCACCAAGGCAGATGGCGAATTGCGCGACCTGGCGCGTCATACGCAATCGGATTACCGCGCGGCAATGGACTTGATTCGCGCCCAGGACAAGGCACCGAGGCCGAAGGTTCTGTCCTGTTCGGCGGTGGAAGAGAGCGGCCTGGAGGAAATTTGGCGTGCCATTGAAGGCCATAACCAGGCCTTGGTGGATTCGGGCGAGTTGGCCCATAAACGCAAGAGCCAGGCGGTTTCCTGGATGTGGCGCGAGGTTGAGGAGCGCATGATGGGCGCCCTCAGGGCCGAGCCCGGCGTTGCCGGCCTGAGCCAGCGCCTGGAAGCAGAGGTCGCGGCGGGCAGCACGACCCCGGCGGCGGCGGCAGCCGGGATTTTAGCCGCCTTCCGCCGGGAAAACGGGAAGAATTAAGCCAAAAACTACCGCGTTGGGCTTGACGCCGGGCGCAATCGGGCTTAAACAGGCGCCTCTTCTCAGGCTAGCCAATTCACTCGGAGCAGACATATGTCGCGGGTTTGCGAACTAACCGGCAAAAGCGTGCAGACGGGCAACAATGTCTCGCATGCACACAACAAGACCAGGCGGCGGTTTCTGCCCAATTTGCAGTCCAAGGCGATGCTGAGCGATGCGCTCGGAAAAAGCGTGCGCTTTCGCGTCTCGACCTCGGCCATGCGCACTGTCGAGCGCCATGGCGGTCTCGATTCCTATCTCTTGAACACACCCAATTCGCGCCTCTCGCTCGAAGCGCAACGGGTCAAGCGCAAGGTCGCCCGCGCCCGCGCCGCAAACGCGTAGACGCTTCCATTTCACCGATAATTTGCGCGTTCGCGCCAATAGCAATTGGCGCATGGCCGCGTGCGACCTATAGTCCTCCCCATGTCGAAGCAGGCCTGAGAGGAACGAGGGTATGAGCGCCGCCGAGGAATTTGCCAATCTCCATGTGGTTGATCATCCGCTGGTGCTGCACAAACTCAGCCATCTGCGCGATGAGACAACATCGACCAATGTTTTCCGCGCCCTGTTGCGCGAGATGGCGCTCCTGATCGGTTACGAAATCACCCGCCAGCTTGATATGTCGAGCAAGATGATCTCGACCCCGATTACCCGCATGGAGGCGCCCATTCTGGCCAGCATCAAACCGGCCATCGTGCCGGTGCTGCGCGCCGGCCTCGGCATGGCCGAGGGCCTGTCGCAGCTCATCCCAACCGCACCGATCGGCCATATCGGGCTCTTTCGCGACCCGGAGACCAAGCGCCCGGTGGAATATTATGTCCGCCTGCCAGACGAAAAGGACCGCCTGTTTATCCTCGTCGATCCCATGCTGGCGACCGGATATTCGGCCAGCTATGCCGTCGATGTGCTCAACAAATATGGCGTGCCGGACAGCAAAATCCGCTTTATGGCCATGGTCGCGGCGCCCGAGGGCATGCGCGCCTTCAACGAGACCCATCCGACGGTCGAGGTGTGGGCCGCTGCACTTGATGAAAAGCTCAACGAGAAGGCCTATATCGTGCCGGGCCTCGGCGACGCCGGCGACCGCCTGTTCGAGACCAGTTAATTCGCTTCAGGCTTGAGCTCGAACATCAGCAGCAACGTGCGCTGCACCAGCGAGAAATTATCGTCGGAGATCAGGTAAATGAATGTCCGCCCGGCCGTATCGCGGCGGACGGCGACGCCTTCCATATTGTCTACCGTGAGCGGTGGCGCAAGGCGGGCCAGTTCGGTGCCGCTCACGAGGGCGCCGGGTCGGATGCTTGACTCGGGGACAATGCGCAACAATGCCGCGACACCGCCGATCAGGGTGTAGCGCCGCTCCAGCGTGAGAATATCGCCGTCGGGCAGGCGCGTGGCGCCTGTCGGGCGGAAACGCGCCGCGCGCTTATATTCGAAGCGTATATCGGCCTGGCCCCGGCGCAGCAGCCAGGCGGGTTTGCCGGCGCGGTCATTGTCGAGGCCTTCGCTCAGGATCAACAACCCGTCACTCTCGAGCATGGCCAAACCTTCCATGGCCGCATTGCTGTTGAATTCGGCCAATTCCGCCGGTGCGCTCAGCAATTCGGGGATTTCGCCGGCCAGCCAATGCGCGTCCAACCGGCCGGGCGGCTCGAAGCGTAGGATGCGGTGATGCTGCTCAAATGCGACAAGGATGGCGCCGTCGGCGGCGCGCGCCAGCGCTTCGGCGTCGCGGTAGCGGCCCGAGAGCGCCTTTCCGTCCGGTCCGGTGATTGGCGCCAGATGGGCCGAGGCAATGCCACTGAGATCGCCGGCATCGCCATAAAGCAGTTCGGCGGAAAACCAGGACCCCCGGTCCGAGGCGGCCAGCATCTGTTTGCCATCGGCGCTGACCAGCAGCGACGACAGGCCGCCGAAGCGCGGATCATTCGAGCTTAAAGACAAGCCGCCGCGATATTCGAGACTGCCGACCCGCTGTTGCCCAGGGCTTTCGTAATTAAGCGGTACGCGCGAGGTGGAGATATCTATCTCATCGGCGCGCACATTTGCGGCTGTACAGAACAGCAGGGTCGCAACAATGGGAACAAGGAGAAGCAGCTTCATCACGGGCTATTGAATAGGGCGGGGCGCTCGGCATGGTTAGAATGGCGGTGGAGGATCATCGCATATATGGAGGGGGAAGATGCAAATAGCGCGTAGAAATGTTGTTCTCGGCATGGCCGGCCTGCCGCTGGCAGCCGTATTGGCCGATCCCCGTCTGGCCTGGGCGGCGGCGCAAACATTGGAGAATGTGACGCTCACCACCGATGGCGGGCTTTCCGTGAGCGCGGCGCTGGCCGTGCCGGCGCAAACGCCGGCGCCGGCAATCCTGCTGGTGCATGAATGGTGGGGCCTCAATGACCAGATCAAATCGGTGGCGGCGGATTTGGCCAAGCAGGGCTATCTCGCCCTTGCCGTCGACCTCTACAACGGACAAGTGACCGACAAGCCGGACGAGGCGCGTAAGATTATGGGCGGCGTCGATGGCGCGGCGGTGACCGATACGGTCGGCTCGTGGCTGCGCTGGCTGAAGGGCCACGAACTGGCCTCGGGCAAGAGCGCCACCATCGGCTGGTGTTTCGGCGGCGGCTGGTCCTTGAACGCATCGCTGGCCGAGCCGGTCGATGCGACGATTGTCTATTATGGCAGCGTCAAGAAGTCGGCCGGCGATCTGAAGGCGCTGAGCGGCCCCGTGCTCGGCCACTTCGCCGAGCGCGACCGCTGGATCAACCACGATATGGTATCCGGCTTCGAGGCCGAGATGGCGAAGGCGGGCAGGGCCTATACCAGCCATTGGTACGAGGCCGATCATGCTTTCGCCAACCCGACCAGCGCGCGCTATGACGAAGGCGATGCGGCGCTCGCCTGGCAACGCAGCCTGGATTTCCTGCGCCAACATCTGTCATAACCCCTGCGGGGAGCTGTCTGCTGGGAGAGTGCCGTGAAGGATGGGCTGAGAATCATCGATTGCGATTTGCACGTGATCGAAAACGGTGAGCTGTTCGAGAAATATCTCGATCCAAAGTTCCATGCCCATATGCCGAAATATCTTGGCTGGGGGCCGACCAATTTCCCCCACTGGGATGCCGGCGGCCAGATGATCCCGCCCTGGGCGCGCGACCAAGCCGTTGTCGGCCCGCAAAAAGCGCTCGATGCGCCGAGCGAAGACATCTACGCGCCGATCCGCGACAAGCAGTATGACGCCGCCTCGACCCTGGCGGCGATGGATGTCGAGGGCATCGACGAAGCCGTCATGTTCCGCACCTTCGCCTCGATGTTTCTCTCCATCGACAGCTTGGCCGGCGACGTGGCGACAGCCTATTGCGCCGCCTTCAACGATTGGCTGGCCGATTATTGCGCTCAACACGCACCGCGCCTCCGCGCCGCGGCGATCGTCTCGCTGCACGACCCCGAACTCGCCGCGGCGGAAGCGCGGCGCGCGGTCGAGGACAAGGGCCATGTCGCGGTGGTGCTGCTGCCGATGTCGGTTGGCGGGCGCTATGTGCACGGAGCCGAATGCGAAGTGCTATGGCAGGAGATCACCCGCCTGGGTGTGCCGCTCATTTTTCACGGAACCAGCGGCGGCGCCTCGGAGGATTACGCTTCCAACCGGTTCCGCGGCCACCCCAATTTCCGCACCCTCAACCACGCCTCGGCTTTCCCCTTCGAGCTGATGGCGGCGATGGGCGCGATGCTGGTCGGCGGCGTGTGCGACCGCTTCCCAGACATGCGGGTTGGTTTCCTGGAAGGCAATTGCGGCTGGCTGCCCTGGTGGCTCGACCGCCTCGACGGTCAGTGGCAGAAGTATGGCGGCGGCGAGGCAACCCAGCTCTCGGCCCTGCCGTCCGAGCTGTTCCTACGCCAATGTTTTATCGCCACCGATTCCGATGAGGCGCTGGTGGCCCAGGTGGTCGACCGCTTCGGCGACGCCAACATCGTCATGTCGATCGACTACCCCCACGCCGATGGCGGCTACCCCAACGGCATCAAGGAATTCCTCGCCCTGCCCGGGCTCGGCCTCGAATCGAAAAAGAAAATCATGTGGGAAAATTGCCGCCGGCTGTACGGCTTTTAACTAGTCAATAGTAGCAAGACTATAGACCCAAATTGGTATTGTTTTGTAAATTATGCACAAGCACAACATCTAGTATGGCTTCGTGCGCCCCGTTTGCCTGCATCATAGCATTTTGAAGCGCCAACTGGAAACCATGGCACCAGCGGGTAGTGGGACAATTTCAATTTCTTTTCTTGTAGTGGCCGTCTATTACGCGAGATCGTCAAGACGAACTTTGCCAATGACACCAACGCGCATCATTCAGGCCCAGAATTTTAACTACTTCCTCTGGGATGCTGTGCTTGGCCAATATCTTCTGGTCTGGCGATGCAGATATCGCTTGCTGAATAATGGCCTCCGCTTTCGCGGGATCGGGCTCCGCCACATAGTACAAATCCCACGCATCTGGGCCGCCAGCTAAGTATTCTGTAAATACTAATACTGCTTGTCCGTTTGCCATAACTTTAAAATGTCATTTCTAGCGTTGGATTGCCACGTCAAATCAAGAACCGGCATTTTCAAACCGCCCCACTACCCACCAGCGCGCCGCTTAACTCGCCAAACGTCGTCCGCCGCGTCCGGTAGCAGCGGCTTGGCCCTGCGTATCCTCTTCGAACAGTTCGGCGAGTTTTTCCGTCATCGTGCCGCCCAATTGTTCGGCGTCGGTGATCGTTACTGCGTGCTCGTAATAGCGCGTGACGTCATGGCCGATGCCGATGGCGAGCAGTTGGACCGGTGAGTTGGCCTCGATCCATTGGATCACGGCGCGCAGGTGGCGTTCGAGATAGTTGCGCGGATTGACCGAAAGAGTGCTGTCATCGACCGGCGCGCCATCCGAGATCACCATGATGACGCGGCGTTCCTCAACCCGCGCCAGCAGGCGGTCATGTGCCCAGAGCAGGGCCTCGCCGTCGATATTTTCCTTCAGCAAACCCTCGCGCAGCATCAGGCCGAGGCTGCGGCGCGCGCGGCGCCACGGCTCGTCGGCGTTTTTGTAGACAATATGGCGGAGATCGTTGAGCCGGCCGGGATTGCGCGGGCGGCCTTGGGCGAGCCAACGTTCGCGCGCCTGGCCGCCTTTCCAAGCGCGTGTGGTGAAGCCCAAAATCTCGACCTTGACGCCGCAGCGCTCGAGCGTGCGGGCGAGGATATCGGCGCTCATGGCGGCGACCAGGATCGGCCGGCCGCGCATCGAGCCGGAATTATCGATCAGCAGCGTCACCACCGTATCGCGGAACTTCGTTTCCTTCTCTTTCTTGTAGGAGAGCGGATGAAGCGGCTGGGTAATGACGCGCGACAGGCGCCCGGCATCGAGCAAGCCCTCTTCCAGATCGAACTCCCAGGCGCGCACCTGGCGCGCCAAGAGGCGGCGCTGCAGGCGGTTGGCGAGGCGGCCGATAATGCTTTGCAGGGCCGAGAGCTGCTGATCGAGCTGCTGGCGGAGGCGGCCCAATTCCTCGGCGTCGCAGAGTTCGGCGGCATTGACCACTTCGTCGAATTCGAAGGTGTAACTGTTATAGGCCGGCCCGCGCTCTTCGTCGGGGCCGTCGCCCGGCAGCATGCGCCGCCGGCCGCCTTCATCCGATTCATCGTCGCCGTCGCCGGCCATGGCATCGGCATCGCTGTCCGAAGCGTCGCTCGCTTCGGCGTCTTCGCCAAGCTCGGCTTCGGCGTCGGCACTGCTGTCGCCGTCCATCTGTTCGCCGCCCTGGGCAGCACCGCTCTCGTCGGAATCGGAATCTTCCGTGGTGTCGGGCGAGGAATCCGCTTCCGATTCGTCGCCTTCATCCATGTCCTCGTCCTCGATATCGAGGTCGCGGATCATTTCTCGGATGAGTTTGCCGAAGGCTTCCTGGTCTTCCGCCGCCTTGGCCAGCTCAAATGCGCTTTTGCCGGCCTTTTCCTCGAACCACGGGCGCCACTGATCGGCCAAATGCTTGGCCGCCGAGGGCAGCGGCAAATCATGCAGCCGCTCGCGCACCAGCGCGCCGACGGCATCGGCAATGGAGGCTTCCTCAGGGTTCGAGATATGGTCGTACCCCTTGAGGCGGCAGCGTTGTTCGAGCGCTGAGGAGAGATTGGCGGCGACACCGGCAAAACGGCGCGCGCCGAGCGATTCGATGCGCGCTTGTTCGACGGATTCGAAAATCGCGCGCGCGTGTTTGCCACGCGGCTGCCCCCGGCGGTGCGCCGCCGGGTCGTGATAGCGCAGGCGGAGCGCCATGGCATCGGCCGAGCCGCGCACCATGTCGACGTCGAGCGCATTGAGGTCGCGCGCCGGGAAGGGCAGGTGGGCCTGATCGCCGCTCAGATTCGGCGTATCCGAATCGAACGAAACGGCAAGCTCCTCGCCGGCCTTGCCGGCAATCGCCCGCATGGCGCAACCGACGGCGCGTTGAAAGCGCTCTGCCGGGTTTTCTTCCTGTTCGCTCATTTCTCGCTCAATTGCCGTCCGCTAGCTTTCTGTTGGCACTGGCACCGCTGATTCGGGCAGCTCCTTGCCGAAGCAGCGCTGGTAGAATTCGGCTACCGCCGGGCGCTCCATCTCGTCGCATTTGTTGACGAAGGTGGTGCGGAAGGCGTAGCCGACATCGGCGAAGATTTTCGCGTTCTCGGCCCAATGGATCACGGTGCGGGGCGACATCACGGTCGAGATATCGCCCGACATGAAGCCCGAGCGGGTGAGATCCGCCACTTCGACCATCGATGAGACGATCTTGCGGTCATCCTCATTGGCGTAATCCGGCACCTGGGCGAGGACGATTTCCACCTCCTCGTCATGCGGCAGATAATTAAGTGTTGTGACCAGATTCCAACGGTCCATCTGGCCCTGGTTGATCTGCTGGGTGCCGTGATAGAGGCCGGTGGTGTCGCCGAGGCCGACCGTGTTGGTGGTCGAGAAGATACGAAATCCGGCATGTGGATGGATCACCTTGTTTTGATCGAGGAGCGTCATCTTGCCGTCGACCTCGAGGATACGCTGGATGACGAACATCACATCGGGCCGCCCGGCGTCATATTCATCGAAACAGATGGCGACCGGATTTTGCAGCGCCCAGGGCAGAATGCCTTCGCGGAATTCGGTGATCTGCTTGCCGTCCTTGATGACGATCGCGTCCTTGCCGACGAGATCGATGCGGCTGATATGGCTGTCGAGATTGACCCGGATGCACGGCCAGTTGAGGCGCGCGGCAACCTGCTCGATATGGGTCGATTTACCGGTGCCGTGATAGCCCTGGACCATAACGCGCCGGTTGTGCGCGAAGCCGGCGAGAATGGCCAGCGTGGTGTCGTGGTTGAAGCGGTAGGCGCTATCGATTTCCGGCACATGTTCTTCCGGCTCGGAAAATGCCGGCACTTCCATGTCGCTGTCGATGCCGAAGGTCTGGCGCACCGAAACCGTGATGTCGGGGAAGCGATCGCTTAAATTGGGCGTACCGCCCATCTGCTCTTGAGAGGCCATTTATTGTCCCTTTCGAGGGGGCTTGAGCCGCGACGGCGGCGCGTTCCTAATATCAGGAGACCTGACTTAAAAGATAGGTATATGCCTGATTAATTGATTTCAACAACTCTTCCGATTCTTTACTGCCGCCATTGAGGTCCGGATGGTGGGTTTTCGCCAGTTTCATATAGCGGCTGCGCAGCTCGGCGCGGTTAAATCCGGGCTTGAGATCGAGCGTATTGCAGGCGCGTTTGATATCCATGGCGGCCGAATTGCGCTTTTTATCCTTGCCGTTCTTTTCGCCATTATTTTGGCGTTTTCCCTCGCCGAACCATTCATGCGAAAAATTGTGGAAAACGCTCTCCAGATCGTCCATTTCCTCATGCAGCGGCTTTTTGCCGTAAACCGGCCATGTCGGGCGGTGGCCGGTGACGTCAGCGCGTTGAAAATGCTCGATATCGCGCCGCGTCCAGCCTTCGAAGAAATTCCAGGCGCGGTTATATTCGCGTACATGATCGAGACAGAACCAGCGGTAGGTACGCAAATCATCGGGCGCGCGCGGCGCCTTGTGCGGTCCGTCTTCGTCGCAACCCGGGAATTCGCACATATGCTCCGCCGGCGCCTCTTGCTTGGGCGGCCGCGTGCGGTGATTGCCTTCGAATACCTTCATCGAATAAGTATGCCGATTGCCCTTTAGGGAGTAAAGCCAAGCCGGTTACGGCCTGAATCATGACGAAAAGAGGTAAAGAATGCGTGTCGCACAATCAATCGAGCGTAAACTAACCGAGGCGCTGAAGCCTGACAAACTCGAAATCACCGACGAATCGGCCCGTCACGAGGGCCACGCCGGCGCCCGCCCGGAAGGCGAAAGCCATTTCCATGTCATGATCGTCAGCGCCGAATTCAAGGGCAAAACCCGCTTGGAGCGCCAACGCCTGGTTTACAGGCTGCTGGCTGACGACCTTAAGACCGATATCCATGCCCTGGCGCTGACGTGCCTGGCGCCGGGGGAGGCTTAATCGCCCTTATACCAGGCGGGATATTGCGCTTTCACCACCGGGCCGGACGAGTCCCAGGCGAGGCAGCTGTCGAGCATCGGCGGTTTCAGGTCGCCGGCCATGATCTCCTTTTCCCGGAGCGAGAAAATGGTTTGGAAGGCGACCGTGGCGAGGACGCTCATCAGTTCGATAATATGAGTGCAGCCGTGCACGCCGCCGACGCGGGATTTGACCTGGCGGTTCCAGCCCGGTGCGATACGCACGCCAACCAGGGCCTGGAAATTGTCGGCGACGTTCGGGCACAGTTTGTAGGGTGTCACGTCGGAGGCGGTCTCAATAGCGGTGATGAGTAGATCATCGTCGAGCGTGAGGCGCACCCAGAGGTCATGGATCGGATCGCCGGGTGCCACCGTGCCGCGCCAATTGTTTTCGACAGGGTAGGATTTGACGTCGGTGAGATTGGCTTCGATATCCCACAGACCGTCCTCGCGGCGGAATCCCTGGCATTCGATTTGTCTTGTGTGAATGGTTTCGCGCGCGGCGGGGGCGCTTAACGGCATGGCGGCCTCATGGTTTGGGTGCGATGGTGGTTAGAGAACAGCATAGATTAAGAGCGGCATCAGCAGGAAGGCGAGGGCGGAGGACAGCACCACCAGGCTCGCCACTTCTTCCGGGTCGCGCTCATAGTAAGACGCAAACAGATAATTAAAGACGGCGATCGGCATGCTGCATTGGATGATCAGCACGCCGCGCTGCATGCCTTCATAGCCGAACAGCTCGGCGAAACCGAAGCCGCCGGCAGCGCCCATGCCAAGGCGCAGCAATGAGAGCGCCAGCGTGCGGCTGAAGCGCACCACCCTCAGTTTGGAGAGGGAAAATCCGAGGGTGAAGGTCATCAGCGGAATGGCGAAGCCGCCGATAAGGTCTGTGGTGTTGTAGATGAATTCCGGCACCGGGGTATCGGTGGCGAGGAAGATGGCGCCGATGGCCACGGCGTAGGGGATCGGTGCCTTCAACAGTGGGATCGGCGTCGGAAAGCCGGAGAACAGCCATTGACCGAAGATCAGTTGGGCCGAGGCGGAGACGGCGAAAAACCCAATGCCGAGCGCCAAACCCTCCTCGCCGAAGGCAAAGAGGCAAAGCGGCAGGCCGATATTGCCGGCGTTCGGGAACGTGATGGGGGCGAGAAAAGTACGGTGCGGCAGTTTGGCGAAGAATAGGACAATGGCGGAAAATGCGGCAAAGGCAGCGAGCGCAACCACGGCGCTGAGCGCCATCTCGGCGATCTGGCCGGACATGCCCTCGATGCCGACCATGGTCGAGAAGATCAGGCAGGGCGCGCCGATATGGCCGACCAGGCGGGTGACGATGCGCGTATCGTAGGGCTGGTCGAAGCGCCCCCAGAGATAGCCCAACCCGGCGCAGGCGACGACCGGGAAAATGGTGTTGAAAAGCTCTAACAGCATTCTCGGGTGAGGCGCTTATGTTTCTTCTTCGGGCGTTTTTTCGGTGTCTGGCGGCGGGATCACGCGTACCGATGTAATGCGGTTTTTCTGCCGCCCGCGGACATCGAGAATAAACCCATCCAACTCGAAGCGCTCGCCGACCTGCGGAATCTGCTGCGCCAATTGCAGCGCCAGGCCGGCAATCGTCGCCGCTTCCTCATCCGGGAAATTCCAGCCGAAGCGGCGGTTGAGGTCGCGGATGGTGGTCTCGCCGGCAATCAGCACTGAGCCGTCGGCGCGCGCCAGGGTGTTCCTGAGCGCGATGTCATGCTCATCGACAATATCGCCGACGATCTCCTCGAGAATATCCTCCAATGTCACCAAGCCCATGAGAGAGCCATATTCATCAACGACCAGGGCGAAGTGGGCGCGGCGGTCGCGGAACGCATTGAGCTGTTCCCTGAGGCTCGTGGTCTCGGGCACGAACCAGGGCGGCGACAAAACCTGCTCAATGTCGAGATTGTCGAGGTTGTCGCGGTGGCCCTGAATGGCGCGCAACAGATCCTTGCTGTGCACGATGCCGACAATATTGTCGGGCTCTTCGCGCCACAGCGGAATGCGCGTATAGGGGCTTTCGATCATCTGGTCGAGAATGCTGCGCACCCCGTCGTCAATATCGATCATCGCCATATTGTTGCGGTGCGTCATGATTTCGCCGACGGCCACATCGTCGAGGTCGAGAATGCCGTGCAGCATGTCGTGCTCATGCTTGACCACCACGCCTTCCTCGGCCTGCAGGCTGATCGCGCCGCGCAGTTCCTCCTCGCCCTCTTCTTCGCTGTTGCCGTTGGTCCTGTGCGCGCCGAACGGCATCAGCGCCACATAAACGATACCGCGCACCGCCATTACGGCCGGCAGCAACAGCCAAACCAGCGCAAGGAGCAGTGGCGCCACGGCCAGGGCGAAGCGGTCGGCATTGCGGATGGCGTAGGTCTTGGGCAGCACTTCGGCGAAAATCAGGATAATCAGCGTCAGGCCGATGGTGGCGAGGAAAACACCGGCGTCTCCGGCAACGGAAATCAGCAGGCTGGTCGCCAGCGCCGTGGCGAGAATATTGACCGCATTGTTGCCGAGCAAAATCGCGCCGATAAAGCGCTCGCGCTGGCGCATCAGTTCGCCGATCATGCGGGCGCGCCGGTTGCCCTGCTTTTCGAGATGATGCAGGCGGGCGCGCGAGGCCGCCGTCACCGCTGTTTCCGAGCCGGAAAAAAAGCCGGAGAGCAGGATCAGGAGGCCGATGGCCACGACCGTGATGATTTGACCGGTGCTCATGTTGCTTCCGTGCCGAGGAATTCATCCAACAGGGAGCTGATATCGCCGGGCGGGACATCGGCGGTGACGAAGGCGCGTCCGATGCCGCGCGCCAAAATCAGATTGAGGCGGCCGTCCTTCATTTTCTTGTCGCGGCTCATATGCTCGATCAGCGCATCGCGCCGCCGCGCCGCGGGCGGCAAGCCGGCGGCCTCCGTCGGCAGGCCAAGCGCTTTCAAATGCGCCGCGACGCGGACCGCATCGCCAGGGTCGCAATGGCCAAGCCGGACGGAGAGACGGAAGGCCAGGACCATGCCGATGCTGACCGCCTCGCCGTGCAACAATTCGCCGCCATAGCCGCTTTCGGCTTCGAACGCATGGGCGAAGGTATGGCCGAGATTTAAGAGCGCCCGGCGGCCGCTCTCATGCTCGTCCTCGGCGACGATGCGCGCCTTGGCGCGGCAGCAGACGGCGATGGCATGACGGCGCGCATCGCTGTTGCCATCCAGGATTTGTTGCCCGTTGGCTTCGAGCCAAGTGAAGAATTCGGCGTCATCGATCAGGCCGTATTTGACCATTTCGCCGTAGCCCGCGGCCAGTTCGCGCGGCGGCAGGCTGTCGAGGGCGGCACTGTCGGCCAGCACAAGGCGGGGCTGGTGAAAGCTGCCGATCAGGTTTTTGCCGTGGCGGCTGTTGATGCCCGTTTTGCCGCCGACCGAGCTATCGATTTGCGCCAACAGCGAGGTCGGCAGTTGAATAAAATCAATGCCGCGCAAAACCGCGCTGGCGGCAAAGCCGACCAGATCGCCAATCACGCCGCCGCCAAGCGCCAGCAGCACCGTGCCGCGCTCGACCTTTGCCGCCAGAATCCGTTCGAGTAAATCCTCGAGCTGGGCAAAACTTTTGCTCGCTTCGCCGGCCGGCAGCACGATCCTATCGCAGGCGATATCGTGCCGGCCGAGCGACCCGGCCACCTGCTCAAGATAGAGCGGTGCGACATTGTCATCCGAAATGAGAATTGTGCGTGGAACAGCGAGAAGCGGCGCAAGATGTTTGCCGGCCTCGGACAACAGGCCGGCGCCGACGATGATGTCATAGCTGCGCGCACCGAGCGCGACATGAACCGTGTCGGAAGATTGCACCCTACTGTCGGGCTCCAATTCGTTAGCGCTCACAAGAATGCTTCTTCTCTAATGGGCCGCGCTCGGCGAAGTGGCGCGGTTGCCGGCACGCGGTTCGTTTTGCAGAAACTGTTTAATCGCTTCGATCACTTCGCTCACGGTTTCCTCATGCGGCCCGTCCTGGCTTTGCACGGTGATATCGGCTTCGCCATAGACGGGATAACGCTCTTCGATGAGGCGGCGCAAGACCTCTTCCTTGTCGTTGCCCTTGAGAAGCGGCCGGTTGTCGCGGCGCGAGACACGGCGCAGCAGAACGTCGAATTCGGCCCGCATCCAGACCGAAATGCCCCGCTCCTTGACGATCTTGCGCGTCTCGGGGTCCATAAAGGCGCCACCTCCGGTGGCCAATATATGTGCCGGCTTCGATAACAGCCGGGCAATAACGCGCCGCTCGCCGTCGCGGAAGGCGTCTTCGCCATGCACTTCGAAAATATCGTTGATCGAGAGGCCGGCGGCCTCCTCGATTTCGCTGTCCGCATCGACAAAATCCATGCCGATGCGCGCAGCCAAGCGCCGGCCAATAGCGCTCTTGCCAGAGCCCATCAACCCAACCAGAACGATAGACCGCTCTAGCGGGAGGTCGCCGATAGCAGCGTTCATTTCCGCGCCAGCCCTAAATCGTGTATGAAACATCCTCCATGCATCGCCGCGTCAATTTAGTATCATTGATGCGGTACGGAGCGGCCTTTAAACTGTCATAAAATAGACACAAACATCCAGGCTGTCTCAAAATAGCCATAAATCAGCTGTAGCACAAACCGGAGCGTTTGGGGTGCTCCGGCGAAAATCGGTGGAGTAAACGGCGAGCTATATGGGATTTACGACAAAAATCATATTGGTATTGCTGGTATTGGCCATCGGCGGCGGGCTTGCATTCCTGCTTACCTGGGACATTCCGCCGCCGTCCGGAGCGATTGAAAAGGTGCTGCCCGATGCCCGATTCGAAAAATAAGCGGCACTACAGGAGTTTGGCCCCAGTATTTTGGGCTGTGCTAACGGCCTTTTTTATCGTTGCCGCCCAGACCCCGTCATTCGCCCAGTCGACCGATTTGGATGCGCCGATTCGTCTGGTGCCGCTTGAGGAGATCAGCCCGCCGGACGAGACTCCGGTACCGGATTCCGCGAGCGATTCGATGCCGAGTCTGAACGAGGTCACGCCGTTATCGGCGGTCGAAACCCTGGCGCCGCCGGAAGAACCGGGCCAGGCCGAGAGCGCCGCCGGGGCCGAAAATGCCGGAGTGGAAGTTGGCGCGCTGGCCAATATCAACGCCGATGATATTGGCCTGCTGGCCGAGCAATCGGGTGGATTTCCGAACGCGCTGTGGCACGGCACGCGGCGCGATTTACTGACCCTGTTGATGCCGCGCCTGCCGATTGAGGCGCGCTCGCCGGCGATGCGCACCGCTGCGCTGAAATTGCTGCTTTCGCCCGGCGCCGCGCCGCGCGACGAGACGGCGGAAACGGGCGCATTGCTGCGTTTGCGCGCCGATATCCTCGCCGATATGGGCGAATTCGGCGTCGCCATCGCGCTGCTGCGCGCCGCACCGAGCGGCGATTTCGAGGAAATCATCGCGCGCTACGATAGCGACCGCATGTTCCTCAAACTCGATTTCGACGGCGCCTGCGAGCAGGCGCGGGCACGCATCGATCTCTCGATGGATGCATACTGGCAGCGCGCCCTGATTTTTTGCCAGAGCAAGAACGAGGAATTCGAGGCCGCCAGTTTGGGCCTCGATTTGCTGCGCGAGAGTGGCTACGCGCCGGACGCCGCATTCGTCACCTTGATCAACGGCATGAACGGCTATGAAGAGCCGGCGCTGAATTCGCTGCCGAACCCTTCGCCGATGCTGGTGGCGATGTTGCGCAACATGGGAATTCAGGCGCCCCGGAACGCGCTCGATGCCGCCAATCCGGCGCTGTTGCGCCTCATTGCCGGCGCCGCCGACAGCGATATCGAATTGCGTCTGGTGGCGGCCGAACAGGCCGAGGCGGTCGGCGCCCTGCCGGCCGCCAGTGTTGGCGCGCTCTATGCGCAGGTGCAGTTTACCCCGGAAGAGCGCGCCAATCCGATCAGCCAGAGCGCGACCATGGAAGGGCCGTTGGCGCGCGCCATACTCTATCAGGCGGTGATCGCCGAGACCGTGCCGACGGCGCGCGCCGAAGTGATCGGCGTGGCGCTGCAGCGCGCCCAGGACGAGGCGCGCTTTCCGACCATGGCGCGGGTTCTGCTGCCGGCCATGCAGGCGCTTGAGGCACGGCCCGATTTTGCTTGGTTCGCCGGCCGTGCCGGGCGCGCCTATTTTGCCTCCGGGCGCTGGGAAGAAGCGCGGCGCTGGTTCGATGTGGCGCTGGCGCAACGCAGCAATAATCCAGAGGCACAGGACGCGGCGATTGCGCTGTGGCCGCTCGTCGCCTTGACCGGAGACGAAGGCGAGGTCGATCCGGGCATGCTCGATGTGTGGTGGCAGGCACAAGGCGGCGCGACGGACCCCGGCGCCTATCGCAGGGGCGGTCTGCTGCTCACACTGCTCGCCGCACTTGGCCGCGATATCGCCGCCGAACAATGGGATGTCCTGTTGGCCGGGCCGCTCAGCGAACCGAGCGCTGTCGCCTCGCCGGCGCTGCAATATGCCTTGCGCGGTGCGGCGGCGGATGGGCGACTCGGCGAAACGGTGTTACTGGCACTGCTTGGGCTCGGCGCCGGCGGGCCGGAGAATGCCGGTTTGAATACGTTGGGAGAAGCCGTGGCGGCGCTGCGTGCCGTCGGCCTCGACAAGGACGCCCAGGCGGTTGCCGTCGAAGCCGCGCTGGCAGGCGGCTTGTAATGACGCCCGCGCCTGGCGCGGAGCGGGGTGGCGGCACGGCGGATGCGCGCGCGCTCGAAATGTTTTTCGAAATGCTGCTTTCCGAGCGCGGTGCTGCGGCCCATACGCTATCGAGCTACAGGCGCGATATCGAACAGTTTCAAAACGCGCAAATAGCGCGCGGCGCCGATCTGACCGATGCCGAGAGCGCCGATATCCGCGCCCATTTGAGCGAACTGGCCGCGCGCGGCATGGCGCCGCGCACGGCGGCGCGCCGGCTTTCCGCACTCAGGCAGTTTTACCGCTTTCTCCAGTCCGAGGATCTGCGCCCCGACGATCCTTGCGCCGCGATCGAAGGGCCGCGCCTCGACCGGCCATTGCCCAAGGTCTTGAGCGAGGACCAGGTCGCCATGCTCCTGGCCGCCGCCCGCGCGCGGGTGGCGGATGCGGGCGAGAGCCCGCGCCGGCGCGCCGATGCCTTGCGCCTGGTGGCGCTGGCGGAGCTCCTCTATGCCACCGGTCTCAGAGTCTCCGAACTTGTCGGCATCCCACTCGAAAATGTCGTCGAGGGGCGCAAATGCCTGCTGGTGCGCGGCAAGGGCGGCAAGGAGCGTATCGTGCCGGTCGGCGAACCGGCGGAAGCGGCGCTGGCTGAATATCTGCCGCTGCGCGAGCTGCATATGGGCAAGAATGCGCGCTCGAAATGGCTGTTTCCGTCGCGCGACGGGCACCTTACCCGCCATCGATTCGCGCAAATACTGAAAAAACTGGCGATTGAGGCCAATATCCCGCCGGACAAGGTTTCGCCCCATGTTCTGCGCCATGCCTTCGCCAGCCACCTGCTGGCAAACGGCGCGGATTTGCGTGCGGTGCAAAAAATGTTAGGACATGCGGATATTTCAACCACGCAGATCTATACCCATATACTGGACGAGCGGCTGAAAGCGGTGGTGCGCGATCACCATCCTCTTGCCGCCGACCGGCATTAAAATGGCGCAGTGTCACAAATTGGCGTAGATTCATGGCGAATCGCGACGATACACAAGACGGAACCGAAGGCGAAATTAGCGATATAATGAGTTCTTATCTGGATTTCGAAAAACCGATTGCCGAGATCGAAGGCAAGATTCACGAACTGCGTCACTTGAGCGACGGCAGCGGCGTCAATATCCTGGAAGAGGTCTCGCGCCTGCAGGGCCGGGTCGATAGGGTGTTGCGCCAGACCTATAGCCGCCTCTCGCCGTGGCAGAAGTCGCTCGTTGCGCGCCATCAATTGAGGCCGCATTTTTCCGACTATATCAGCGCGCTGATAGAGGATTTCACGCCGCTCGCCGGTGACCGCAATTATTCCGAAGACCGCGCCATCGTCGGCGGCCTCGGCCGCTTCCGTGGCCAGTCCTTAATGATCATCGGCCATGAAAAAGGCGCCGATACGGAAGGGCGCCTGCGTCACAATTTCGGCATGGCCAACCCGGAGGGCTACCGTAAGGCGATGCGCCTGATGCGCATGGCCGAGCGCTTCTCGCTGCCGGTCGTCACCCTGGTGGACACGCCGGGCGCCTATCCCGGCGTCGGCGCCGAAGAGCGTGGCCAGGCCGAAGCGATCGCGCGCAGCATCGAAACCTGCCTCGATCTCCGCACCCCGATCATCACCACGATCATCGGCGAGGGCGGCTCCGGCGGTGCCATTGCCTTGGCGGTGGCCAATAAAATCCTGATGCTCGAACACGCGACCTATTCGGTCATTTCGCCGGAAGGCTGCGCCGCTATCCTGTGGCGCGATTCAGCCCACGCCCAAGACGCCGCCGACGCCCTCAAAATGACCGCCCAGGATTTGCATAAATTAAAAGTCGTCGACGAAATCATCGAAGAACCGATCGGCGGCGCCCACCGCTCACCCGAAGCCGCGATCGCGGCGCTGGGTGACGCGCTGGAGGCTTCGCTCGGCGAACTCGCGAGCCTGAACGGCAACGAGCTTCGCGCCAAGCGGCGCGAGAAGTTTCTTGAGATGGGTAAGGCGGGGCTTAGCTAGAAAGCCCCGTTTTTTACACTAGTTTACCGTGGCACTGCTTGTATTTTTTTGCCTGAGCCGCACGGGCAGTGGGCGTTTCGGCCGGTTTGGATCCAGGTGGCCGGGTCGTCTTCGTTGAATTCGGCGTGGCGGTGGGTGCCGAGCTTGGGCTGGGCTTCCTCATCAGCCAGGGTGTCGGGCAGGGGTAACGAGCAGAGCGGCTAGAATTGTAAAACGTGATGTTGCGGAATGATGTGCCACTCGGATGCGCCTCTTGTTAGGCGTCAAACGGTACAAAGGGGCTGTCCGGCGTCAAAATTGTGTCACCTTCGCAATTTTCGAATATCGCCCGTATGCGCCAATAGTAACTTGCCCCGGGAGGAACTCTTAAGACGTAGCTGTTGTCGCTAGCAGAAACATGAAATGGGTGACCAAAGGGCGTTTGCTCGGATGTGAATAGGCTGATTATGTATGTATCCACGCCGTCCTTTTGCCGCCAACCCAGAATGACCTCGCGCGCGATGGCCCACTCTTGATCGTATTTCATCCACCTTTCCGCATAGCGCCCGATTCGTAGGATTTTTTCCGTAACTTCCGTGGTCAGCCCACGCGGCGGCTCGATTGTGGGTAAAATTCTAATGAAAGCTGTGAGCGGTGCAGTATAGGGAAGGTCGGATGCGCGTATGATCACGCGCTCGCGGCCAACTTTCTCACCATGTATTGCGATGGTTGCCGGCGCCGCGCTGTTGTCCGCTCGTGCGGGCTTGGCGCTCACTTTGCCGATGTCCGTGTGCACAGTGATATCGAAGGCATCGCCTTTCGCTACCGGCTGCGGCCACACGCGGGCTTCAACCGTTTCTCCAACATGGAGGCACTCCGGGATGCCTTCAGCGCTGATCCGGCCCAACTCCCGCGCCTCGGTCCGGCCTGTTTGGTTGGCGAAGGAGACGGCGGCAAGCAACAAGAAAAGAACAAGAAAAACGGCCAGATATTTCATCGACTCAGCCTATACAAAGTTCAGGGAGATAAATGCAGGCAGGGCGCACACACTAGCTATCGAACGGGATCAAGGGGCTGGAAGGCGTCCATACCTCAACGCCGGCACAGGTATCGATCTTCGCCTGCATGCTCCAGAAATGAGATTGCCCAGGCCCAGCCTTTTCCAAGGCGCTATTTTTGCCATCGGGAGCGATGAACACATGTGTTTCACGCTTCTGGGAATTGAAACTGTGAATTCCATAAACTTTTACACCGTCCTTGTGCCGCCATCGGAAAATAATCTCGCGCAAGGCTCTGCTCGGATCGTGATCCGCATCCGGATCTATGTGTGAAAAATTCTCCGTTGGGTGTGTGGTGAGGCCTTGCGGCGGATCAAAAGACGGCAGGACGCGAATGGTTGCCGTAAAAGGCGTAATATCAGGCCGGTCCGGCACGCTCAGCGTGACGATATCTTCGCCGAATTTCTCGCCCCGAAACATCACCGCCGTCGGCGCGCCGTGTCCTTTTTCCAGTTCAGAGGTTACGTTCACATTTCGCGTTTCCGAACTTACCGCGAGACCATATTCATTTCCCGCTTTGCCGGCATCGATTAATGCGAGCGCCTCAATCTCATCTCCGACATGCAGGCATTCAGGAACGTTTTCAGCAATGACCCGCTCGGACGCCTGAGCAGCTTGTGAGCCCATTTCGCTTACCAAGGCAAGGCCCGCGAATATCAAGTATGGAAACAGATGAACAGGCATGATTTTCATCGATTACGCTCCTTGAATCCAACGTCCGTTATCCCAATGGGTTGAGGGAATTTTCATCACCGATATCCCTCCAATCCCCGCTTTCCGGATCATGTTTCGAGTGATGCAGATGCGACTTTCGCCCTTGATCCTCGATCGTACCGAGCGGCGTACCGACATCAACTTTTTGGTTCACCGCTAAGTCGATGCCCGCGTTCATGTGATAGTAGGTATAAAAATAGCCATCATCTCCTTTGATCACCACGCCATATAGTCCGTTCCTTCCCCTATAGATATGGGCGATCACTCCTTTGGTGACGTTTTTGACTGTAGTGTGGGCATCTGCAGTGACATCGATGCCACTATGAAAGTCTTTGGGCTTGTTTTTATTCTTATAGCGCCAGCCGTAGCGGGAGCTGAGCTTGTGATATTTGTTATCCTCGAAAAACGGAAGATCGTCCTGCCATTCGGTGCCGTCCCACCCCTCAAGGTCATAGTCTGGCTCTTTGTTGTAATCCGTACCGTATGGACTGACATGGTAGCCCCTCGGGCCAGCGAGCGTTTTGTAGAGGTCGCCGCGTGATTTTTCTTCTTCGCCTTCCTCATCTGGCTGCAATGGGCTGTCCGGTTCCGCCGGGTCCGGGCGCAGGGCATTGGCGCCGGCGCGTGGATCCATGTTTTGCACGGCGAATTGGTTTGCGCCCTCGCCCGTAAACGATGCTTCCTCGGCGCTGGCAAAGGCGTCCGTGTTCTGTACCGAAAACTTACTCATCCCGTCGGGCGCGATCAGCGCTTTCGCCGCTTCGCTGGTGATTTGGCCGTTGGCTATGGCGTCAAAAAGCTCGTCGATCATTTGTTGTGTTTCGGGATCGAATGTCTGGCCGAAGCCAGGGGGAATTTCGGGCGACGGCGCTGCGGCGTCGGTGCCGGAGTTCGTGACAGGCTGTGGAAAGGGGAATGTCCGATCGTCGTAGGGCGGCTCAAACACCGGATCGCGCGAAACCGGATTGTTGCCGGAGCCGTCCCGCGGCTGAACGGGAAAGGTTATGCGCTCCGGGAATGGGTCGGTGTCAAATTCACCCTCTGGCGAATCTTTCGTGCCGCCTTGGCGAGGATCGCTGATCACCCGCGGTAAGGGGCGCACTTTATCATCTCCACCCGGTCCCCTAATCGGCATCGGTTGGAAGCGCACTAACTCGTCCTCGGACAATTCTTTCTCCGGCTCTTTGGGAAACAGGCCGCCGCCAGCACCGGGGCCAAGGTCGCCGGCCACGATGTCGGCCTCGGGCTGGCCGAAGCCGTTGTCGATGTTGCGCGGAACGGCGCGCCGCTCCGGGATCGCCATCAGATCCTCATAGTCTTTCTTACCGAGGGCGTTGTTGGATTCCTGATATTGCCGTTCTTCCGAGCCGAGCGGAGCCCACCAGAGGGCCGGGCGCTTGTTCTCGTTCCGGCCGAGCTCGGCGAGATCAATGCCGTATTTGGCGGCGAAATCGCGCGGCGCGAAGGGGGTGTCGCCGCGCGTCGCATTGGCCGCGTCGGAGCGTATCTGGGCGTCCATATATTCGGCCCGCCGCTCGATACGCTCTTCATCCCACTCGCCGTTCCTGCGGTCGGTGCGCCGCCCCGCCTCGACGATCCTGGCGACCATCGGCTTGTCGACATGGTCCTGGTACATCTTGGTGAAGTCGCTGGCCACTCCGGTGCGCTTCTTGCGCTGGCGCCGGAACGGGTCGTAGATCTTGAATTCTTCGTCTCTCATAGCACTGCCTATCTATGAAAATATGAGAGCGTAAATTCGCAAATAATTGCGCATTCACCAAGAAAATCGGCGTACTTGTGCTGTAAGCCGTTCTGAAATAACGATAATTCGTTGTTGTTAAGATTCGGGCCAATCGGCCCCGGCACTTACGCCAATTTACCGTGGCACTGCTTGTATTTTTTGCCTGAGCCGCACGGGCAGGGTGCGTTGCGGCCGGTTTGGTTCCAGGTGGCGGGATCGTCTTCGTTGAATTCGGCGTGGCGGTGGGTGCCGAGCTTGGGTTGGGCTTCCTCATCGGCCAGGGTGTCGGGCAGGGCTTCGACGGCGGCGGCGTCTTCTTCGGGTGTCGCCGGCTTGGGCGGGGCCATGCCGGCGAAGGCCGGGTCCTCGCGCGTCTCGACGGTTTTCTGCTCGCGCGGCTTCAGGGCTTCCTTGTCTTCCTCGTTGAGGCGCAGCTCGATATGGGTCAGGAGCTGGGTGACTTGCTCGCGCAGGCCCGACAGCATGGTCTCGAACATGCTGAACGCTTCCTGCTTATATTCGTTGAGCGGGTCGCGCTGCGCATAAGCCCTGAGACCGATGCCCTGGCGCAAATGGTCGAGGGTCAGGAGATGGTCTTTCCAGGTCTGGTCGAGGATTTGCAGCAAGAGGCTTTTCTCCGCCATGCGCCAGATATCGGCGCCATAATTGGCCACCTTGGCCGCCGCCTGGCGGTCCGACGCCTCGCTGATGCGCTCGATAATCTCCTCGTCGGCAATGCCTTCCTCGGCGGCCCATTCGGGGATCGGCAAATCGAGGGCGAGCAGGCGCTGGCAATCCTCCTGTAGGCCCTCCGCGTCCCATTCTTCGGCATAGGCCTTTTCCGGGATATTGTCGTCGACGATATCCTCGATCACTTCGTGGCGCATGTCGGCGACGGTCTCGGAAACATCCTCGACGCGCATCAGATCCTTACGCTGCTCGTAGATCACCTTGCGCTGATCGTTCATCACATCGTCGAATTTGAGGAGGTTCTTGCGAATCTCGTAGTTGCGCCCCTCGACCTTCTGCTGTGCCTTTTCGAGCGCCTTGTTGATCCACGGATGGATGATCGCCTCGCCGTCCTTGAGGCCGAGCTTGGAGAGCATGGAATCCATCTTCTCCGAGCCGAAAATGCGCATCAGATCGTCTTGCAGGGAAAGAAAGAACACCGACGCGCCGGGATCGCCCTGGCGCCCCGAGCGGCCGCGCAACTGGTTGTCGATACGGCGCGCCTCGTGGCGCTCGCTGCCGATAATCAAGAGCCCGCCGGCGGCGAGGATTTTTTCGCGCTCGCCCGCCACTTCAGTGCGGATGCGCTCACTCGCGGCTTCGTGTTCCGCTTCGTCCTCGATCTCGGCCAGCTCGTCCTGGATGCGGAAGTCGGCATTGCCGCCGAGCTGGATATCGGTGCCGCGCCCGGCCATGTTGGTGGCAATCGTCACCGCGCCGAAGCTGCCGGCCTGGGCGATAATGCGCGCCTCCTGCTCGTGATAGCGCGCGTTCAGCACATTGTGTTCGATATTTTTCTCGCTGAGAAGCTTGTCCAGCACCTCGGACTTCTCGATGCTGGTGGTGCCGACCAGGATCGGCTGGCCGGTTTTCTTGCCCTCTTCGATGCGGGCGATAATCGCCGCCCATTTTTCCTCCGCCGTGCGGTAGACCTCGTCGTCATTGTCGGCCCGCACTGCCGGCTTGTTGGTCGGGATCTGGGTCACGTCGAGTTTGTAGATATCGGCGAATTCCGCCGCTTCGGTCGCCGCCGTGCCGGTCATGCCGGCGAGCTTGGGATACATGCGGAAATAATTCTGGAAAGTGATCGAGGCCAGGGTCTGGTTCTCGTTCTGGATCGGCACCGATTCCTTGGCTTCGAGCGCCTGATGGAGGCCATCGGAAAAGCGCCGGCCCGGCATCATGCGGCCGGTGAACTCGTCGATGATGATGACCTGGCCGTCCTTGACGATATAGTCCTTGTCGCGCTCGAACATCTGATGCGCGCGCAGCGCCTGATTAATGTGATGGACGATGGAAATATTCTCGATGTCGTAGAGATTCTCGCTCTTTAAGAGATCCTGCTCTTCAAGCAGCCGCTCGGCATGTTCGGTGCCGGTATCGGTGAGGGTCGTGGTGCGCGCCTTCTCGTCGATCTCGTAATCGTCTTCGCCGAGGCTGGGGATCAGCGCATCGGCCTGCATATACATTTCCGAATGATCTTCGGCCGGGCCGGAAATGATCAGCGGCGTGCGCGATTCATCGATCAGGATGCTGTCGACCTCATCGACAATGGCGAAGCAGAATTCGCGCTGCACCATGCTCTCCAAGGTGTGTTTCATATTGTCGCGCAGATAGTCGAAGCCGAACTCGTTGTTGGTGCCATAGGTGACGTCGGAATAATATTGTTCGCGCCGTTCCTCGTCGGGCAGGCCGTGCGTGATACAGCCAACCGACATGCCGAGAAATTCATAGATCGCGCCCATCCAGGCGGCGTCGCGCTTGGCCAGGTAATCGTTGACTGTAATAATGTGCACGCCCTTGCCCTGGAGCGCGTTCAAGTAAACCGGCAGGGTCGAAACCAGGGTCTTGCCTTCGCCGGTCGCCATTTCCGAGATATGGCCTTCATGCAGGACCATGCCGCCGATCAATTGCACATCGTAATGGCGCTGCCCGAGGGTGCGTTTGGCCGCTTCGCGCACGCTGGCGAAGGCTTCGGGCAGCAGGGAATCGAGCTCGGCGCCCTTATCGAGGCGGGCGCGATAATCGGCGGTGTGGGCGCGCAAATCCGCGTCGCTCAGCGCCTCAAACTTGGATTCAAGCTTGTTTACCGCCTCGACCTGCTTGGCGTAGGCCTTAACTACACGCTCATTTGCCGTGCCGAATATTCGGCGCGTCAATCCCCGCATCATGGGACGACCTCAAAAATAGCCTAAGATATATGCGCGACCGCGATGTGTGCGCTGTTGAGAGATAAGCGTGCGGCGGGAGAGTGTCAACGGCTGGGCAAAGGCGGGCCGGCAAGGTTGTATGAAATCAGGCGATATGCTTTAAGCCCCTCTCGAATGCGCCGTACTTGTGCGGCGTCCGGCGGCAAAGGGTTAGCACATGTTTTTAATCGGTAATTTCTCTTATTGGGCGCGTCGTTCGGCGCTGATTGCGGGCGTTGCGGCGCTGTTAATGGCCGGTTTGGCGGATGCGCGGGCGGCCGAGGATGATCCCATCGCCGCGACCGTCAATGGCGAGCTCATCACCCGCACCGAATTATTGCTGGCGCTCGAATTTCTGCCGGCGCAATTTCGCCAAATGCCGGCCGAGCAATTGTTTCCGCTAATTCGCGAGCAATTGATCGATATTAAGTTGTTGGCCAAAAAAGGCGCAGAATCGGGCCTGGCGGACGATCCGCGAATCCTGGCGCGGCGCGAGTTTTATACCATGCGCCTGACCTATGATTATTACGCCACCACAATTGTCGAAAGCTACATGACCGAGGATTTTCTCAACGAGAGCTACGAGAAATTTCTGGAAAACTTTCCGGCGACGGAAGAACTCAAGATCAGCCACATTCTCGTTGCGACCGAGGAAGAAGCGGAAAGCGTGGTTGAGGCGCTCGAAGACGGCGCGGAATTTGCCGAGGCGGCAAGGGAATATTCGGTCGGCCCGTCGGCGCCCAAGGGCGGCGAGCTGGGCTTTATCCGGCGCGAGCAGGTGGTGCCGGAATTCGGCGATGTTGCCTTCGGCCTTGAAGACGGTGAAATCTCCGATCCTGTGCAGACCCAGTTCGGCTGGCATGTCATTCGCGTTGCCGAGCGCCGCACCCAGCAGCCACCGAGTTTTGCCGAGATGGAAACCCGGTTGCGCGCTGAAATTACCGACCGTCTGGTATCGGAGGCGGCCAAGGAGGTGCGCGAGACGGCCGATATTGAATTGTTCAATATCGACGAGGATTTCTTCGCCGGCGTCACGGTGGCGCCGTGATGTGAGGCAATGGCAATGAGCGGCATATCACCCTTGGCGCCGAAAAAATTTCCGGCCATGCCCGAGGTTGCCGGCGTGCGCCTCGGCGCCACGGCCTGCGGTGAACGCTACCAGGGGCGTGACGATCTGTTGCTCGCGGAATTCGCCGAAGGCACGCGCGTCGCCGGCGTTTTCACCCAATCGCAAACGCCCGGCGCGCCGGTCAAATGGTGCCGTGCGATATTGCCCAGGGGCCGCGCGCGCGGGTTGGTGGTCAATGCCGGCAACGCCAATGTATTTACCGGCAAGGCCGGCGATGTGGCGGTGCGCCGCACGGCCAAGTCGGCGGCGAAAATTCTCGCCGCGCCGGCCACTGAAATATATATCGCCTCGACCGGCGTGATCGGCGAGGCCCTGAACGAGGCGCGCATCACCCAGGCGCTGCCCGCCCTCCACGGCAAGATCGGCGCGAAATCCTGGCAAGACGGCGCGCGCGCCATCATGACCACCGATACCTTTGCCAAAGGTGCGGCGCGGCGCGTGACGATCGATGGCGAGCGCGTGACGATTGCCGGCATCGCCAAGGGCTCCGGCATGATCGCGCCCAATATGGCGACCATGCTGGCCTTTATCTTCACCGATGCGCGCCTGCCGGTGCGCGTGCTGAATTCACTGTTGCGCCCGGTCACCGCGCGCTCGTTCAATTCGATCACCGTCGATGGCGATACTTCGACCAGCGATACCTGTCTGTTGTTCGCCACCGGCGCTGCGCGTCACCGCGCCGTTACAAAGGCGAGCGACAAGCGCCTCGACGAATTCCGCGCCGCTTTGCAAGACGTGATGACCGATCTGGCGCAGCAAATAGCGCGCGACGGCGAGGGCGCATCCAAGTTTGTGACGGTTTCAATCCGGGGTGCGCGCTCCGAAGCGGCGGCGCGGCGTGTGGGCCTGGTGGTGGCGAATTCGCCTTTGATAAAAACGGCGATTGCCGGCGAAGATCCCAATTGGGGGCGCCTGGTGATGGCGGTCGGCCGCTCCGGCGAGCAACTTAAGCCGGAGAAAATGGTAATCGCAATTGGCGGCCAAACGATTGCGCGCGGTGGCAAGCAGGCGCCGGGCTATTCAGAAAAAACCGCTGCCCGGCATATGAAAGGCAAGGAGATAGATATTGCCATCGACCTTGCGGTTGGTTCCGGCGCCGCGACTGTCTGGAGCTGCGATTTGACCCATAAATATATCGACATCAATGCCGACTACCGCTCCTGAACAGGCTGTTGAAAAGCCCATCCTCCTGGTTGCGGCGGTGGCCTTGATCGATGTCGATGGCCGGGTGCTGATTGCCGAGCGGCCAAAGGGCAAGCATCTCGAAGGCTTGTGGGAATTTCCGGGCGGCAAGCTCAGGGACGGCGAAACGCCGGAGGCGGCGCTGATACGCGAGCTCGATGAGGAGCTGGGTGTTGATATCGAAGAAAGCTGCCTCGCGCCGATTAGCTTCGCCTCACACGCCTACGAGGATTTTCATCTCCTGATGCCGCTTTACGTCTGCCGCATATGGAAAGGCATGCCGCAGCCGCGCGAAGGCCAGAGATTGAAATGGGTGAAGCCGGCGCGCCTTCGTGACTACCCGATGCCGCCGGCCGATGCGCCTCTGGTGGCGACGCTCCGGGATTTGCTCTGAGTTTTAGTCAGCCCCACTGCGGCGGATCTCGAAGGATGGCCGGATCAGCTCGATCTTGGGGCAGCGGTTCATCACCACCTTGAGGCCGGCCGCCTCGGCCAGTCGCGCCGCCGCATCATTGCGCACACCGACTTGCATCCAGATGACCTTGGCGCCGATTTCGATTGCCGCCTCGGTGACGCCGTAAGCGTGCTCGGAGGCTCGGAAGATCTCCACCATGTCGACCGGGCGCCCGATCGAGGCGAGCGATTTGTAACATTTGAGGCCGCCGATTTCGCTGCCGGGGTGGTTGGGGTTTACCGGAATCATGTCATAGCCGGCGTCGTTCAGGGCACGCAGCACAGCAAGGCTGAACTTAGCCCTGTCCGAGCTGGCGCCGACCATGGCGATGGTCTTTACCTCTCTCAGAATTCCGGCGATATATCCCGCCGGATAATCCGCGTCATGATCCATCCTGTGTTCTCTATGATTCTGGTCTGATTGGATTGTGCATTGGCAATTGATGGGGTGTTGTGCCCGACCGTCGACTTGCAAGCCGTATTCATTCAACTGTCAAATACGCGCCGAATGACATTGGCGAGGTCGGCTTTACCGAACGGCTTTTGAATCAAATTCATTTGCGAGTCCGAATCATCGCGATTGCTGAACGCATCCTCCGCATAGCCGGTCATGAAAATAACTTTTATCGCCGGGTTGCG
This sequence comes from uncultured Rhizobiaceae bacterium, assembly GCA_964429775.1. Classification (GTDB taxonomy): domain Bacteria; phylum Pseudomonadota; class Alphaproteobacteria; order UBA828; family UBA828; genus PTKB01. Next base: position 25,460 of record CAYSDJ010000005.1, on the reverse strand, counting down.
GCGCCGGGCTTCGGCGGCGAGCTCAGGGCCGTTCAATGCGCCCGGCAGGACGACGTCGGTGAGCAACAGGTCAATCCCAGCTGCGTGCGTCATGGCATCCAGGCCCGCTTGTGCGCTGCCGGCCTCGATAATCTCATAGCCGAGATCGGAGAGCAGGGCGACGGCCAGAATGCGGACATCCGGATTGTCCTCGACAACCAGAATTCGCTCTCCTTGCGCCGTGGGAATGTTTCCGGCGTCATCGCTGCTGTCGCTCGCATTGTCCTTGGCGGTACTCCGTGGCAGATAGATTTTGACCGTCGTGCCTTTACCCGCCTCACTGTAAATCGTCGCATTGCCGCCCGATTGCTTGGCGAAGCCATAGACCATGCTGAGGCCGAGCCCTGACCCCTTGCCGACCTCCTTGCTGGTGAAGAAGGGCTCAAAAACATGTTTGAGTGCTTCCGGCGGGATACCGGTTCCGCTGTCCGACACGCCGAGCATGACATAATCGCCCGGTTCGATATCGGCCTGATCGGCGGAAACTTCTTCGCCTAAAGTCAAATTGGCCGTCTCAATGGTCAACCTGCCGCCCTCCGGCATGGCGTCGCGCGCATTGATGGTCAGATTCAGGAAGGCATTTTCCAATTGCGATTGGTCGGCCTGACAGGCCCACAAATCCGCGGCGCCTTTGGTGCGTATTTCAATCTTCTCGCCCATGGTGCGGCGCAGCAGGTCCGTCATGCCCGATATCAGTATATTCAGGTTAATCGCCGTCGGCATCAGGGTTTGCTTGCGCGAAAAGGCGAGCAGCCTGTGGGTCAAGGCTGCGCCACGCTCCGCCGCCTTGATGCCGAGCTCGATCATTTTGCGGCTTGTGCTCGTTTGATTTTCATCGTCGCGGACGAATTCCAAACTGCCGACGATGACGGTGAGAAGATTGTTGAAATCATGTGCAACGCCGCCGGTGAGTTGGCCGACGACTTCCATCTTTTGCGCCTGAAGAAGTTGCTCTTCGACATGCTTGCGCTCGGTAATATCCTGCACCGTGCCGCGCTCGCGATAAAGATTGCCTGCCGCGTCGTGATAGGGCCTGGAGCGCTCGTGCACCTGGCGTATCTCGCCGCTCGGTAGAACAATTCTGTGTTCGAAATCGTAGCGTTGGCCGAGCTTGTTTTTCCGCTGCCATAATTCCTGGACCGCTTCGATATCATCCGGGTGTATACAGTCGTGAAACGATTTGACCGAGGGTTGGAAAGTTTTTTTGTCGACGCCGAAAATTCGATAGACCTCGTCCGACCAATAATAGTCTCCGGTATCGTAACGAATATCCCAAGCGCCCAAATGAGCGATTTCCTGCGATTCGATGAGCCACTCTTCGCTTTCGCGCAGTTCGCGCGTGCGCTTTTGGACCCGCTCTTCCTGCTTCTCATGCGACCGTTTCGCTATCAGCAGAAGGGTGGCCGTTGTCCAGATGGCAAAAATCGCCATCGCACGGTTCGCCACGACCATCCATGGGATGCCGGCGTCCTGGGAAAAGAAATAGCCGATGATGACAAACAGGGTTGAAATCGAGGCAAGAACGAAAACGGTGCGCCGGTCCGCCATCCACCACGCTGTCAAAACGACCGCGATATAGGGGACGCCGGCGGCCACGCCGAGCGGTATGAGCAAATCGACCGCGAGAATTACAAGCAGCAATATACCGGCTGCCGCGGTGGCGTAATTCATTTCAAAGTAGCAGACATGTAAAACCGGAAGCTCAGCAATCTATTATAATTTTTATGGGTTTACATCATTAACATTCCGCGACTGATAAATCCCGGGTGCCCTAAGGCAGAATTACAAATCGTCTGATTGAGGCGCGGCTTCCAGAATGGGACGCGACAATGCGTCATATGAGCGCCGATTGCTCGGGACGTCGGCACATTTGATGATATGCCGGCGCGCGGCACTTGTCTTAACCACGTGTTAATGGGATTTCGCCATCCTCCATGGATGGTCGTTCGAGAGGATATTCTAGAGGACAGCGCCCAGCGCCGGTCTTCGGTGCGCTGGGGTTATCTCGCCATCGGCTGGCTTGCCGTTGCCACCGGCGCGGTTGGCTTTGTCCTACCGGTTCTGCCTTCCACCGTATTTTTCCTGATCGCGCTTTGGGCCTTTTCGCGCGGCTCATCGCGTTTTGAGAACTGGCTTTTCAATCACCGCCTTTTCGGCCCGACATTGCAGGCATGGCGCCGCCACCGCGTCATTCCGGCAAAAGCCAAACTATTGGCGCTGACCTGTATGTCGGCGAGCCTGCTGTTCCTTATTTTCGTGGTCGCCGATGGCTGGGTATTGCCGTTGGCCGTTGCCCTCATCATGGCTGTGGCCGTGGCCATCATATTTCGCTATCCCAGCCAAATTCCTACTTCTTAGTTCTCGCCGATTAGCGCTTCGGCCGGTGCATTTCCACCGATCCCGATGGAAGCCTATTTGGGCGCAAAAATGAAATCCCCACCGTCATGGCCGGCCAAGCGGATATCCGAATAAACAGGCGTCTGATCGGCATTCAGCACCACGGATTTTCTTACCGGCGCAAACAGTGCCTGCGCTTCGACAATTTCCGAATTATCGCGCAGCACGCTTAAGAGTGCGGCGGCAAATACCGAATGGCCGCCTGAGCCCGCGTCCGCCACCGGCTCCAACCCGCCCGAGGCGAGCGCCGTGCGCGAGCGTTTCTCGACAATGCGTTTCAGCCAGTCGCGCCGGTCTTCCCAGGTGTCGAGATTGATCGGTGCGGCGCGCACCAAGGTGCCCGAATAACAGGAATCGGCGATCACCAAAATGTGGCGCGCCGGAATAGCTTTAAGCATATCGGTGATGTCGTCATTCGAGACCCAGTTGGCCGAATTGTTTTGATGGGCATCGACCGGCAGCCAATAGCCGCGCTCGGTGACCGGGTCGACGATGCCGTGCCCGGCGTAATAGACCAGCAGATTGGTATCGTAGGAAAGCTTGGCGCGGAGGTCGCCCATGGCGCCGATCATGTCGAAGCGGGTGGCGTTGATCAGCTTGGTGACGCTGAAGCCGTAACGGTCCTCCAGCACCTGGGAAACCGCTTCGGCATCGGCCACGGCGGTCTTCAGTTTCGGCATGTCGCCATAATCATTGTTACCGATTACCAGGGCATGATAATCGCCGAGGTCCAGGTCGAGCTGTTTGCGTAAGATTTGAATGGTTTTTTCCGCCCGGTTGCCCCATTCGTCGATGGCGGTAAAGGCGAATTTGTTGACGCCGATCTTGAGAGATTGCTTGGTGTGGAAGCTGCCATCGGCGCGCATATTGACCGGGCGTTCATTGATCAGCAGATCAGTGACGGTGGAAGCGTCCGAGACGCTGCCGGAAATATCGATTTCCGGCGCTTCGGTCACCAGTTCCTGCGGCAATTCCATGCGTGGCGCCAGTGTATCGCGATCCTCCTGAGCGGGCGCTGCTGCTTGCTGCGCTTCCACCGGGGCCTCGGCTTCGGCTACCGGCGCCTCGGCTGGTTCGCGGCGCGTCACGCGCACACGTTTCGATGCTTCATTACCCCATTCGTCGAGGGCGGTAACCACCAATTCGCTATCACCCACCGGCACGCCGCGGCGGATCGAGAAGGTGCCGTCTGAGCTGAGCGCCACCGAGCGGCCGCCGACACGTACATCGACAACCGTAGAGGCATCGACGATGCCGCCGGTGATTTCGATCAAGGCTGTGCTGGTCTCTAGCGCCGGCGGCAAGGCAATCAGGGGCGCGCTGGCGTCAGCGGCGCTGGCCGCAGTGGGTTCCGTTCCACGCAAAACGCTTTCCTCGCCGCTGCTCCGCGTTACCTGAACGCGGCGCTCGGCCCGGTTGCCCCACTCGTCAAGCGCGGCGATGATCAATTCGCTCTCACCCTGGATCACCCCGCGCCTGAGGGCAAAGCTGCCATCCGCCTGCAATTGAGCAGCGGCGCCGTTAACGGTGAATTCAATGATGGAGGAGCTGTCGTCGACACGCCCGGCCAGTTCGACCACCGGCCCATCCGTCTGCACGCTCCCGGGTGCGTTGATCAAAGGCGGTGTGTCATCTGCGACAGGGGTGGCGGCCGCGGATGATTTCTGTTGCGCCGGCGCCGCTTGCGCGGGCTCCAGTAGCGTCAGAGTCCATTCCGCAAGGCAATTTTGCCGAAACGAGAGCATGCCGTTTCCCGACGACCCATCGATACGGCCCCTGAATTTCCGGTAGCCCAGCCGACCATCGTAAATTTTACCATTGCGACTTATCTCCGCCAAAAGGATTTCCTCGGCTCCGCCATTGCGGAACTGTCCTGTTATCGCACCATTCTCGATTACCGCTTCATAGCGCCCGCCAGGAAAGCGGCCGGTGCCTTTGCAGCCATCGTCAAATTCCAGCGACCAGACGCCATCAAACTGGGTATTTGCCGCCATTGCCGGGAGCGGATGGAAGCCCACCGCGAATATGAGTGCAAGCGCCACCAAGGCTATACGAAGCATCTAAGAAGTCCTCCCCCAAGGGCGCGCGATTCAGCTCACCCTGCGCGCGCACCACATATATTACGCTTGGCACACGACATTAAAAGCGTTCAATATTTCCGCTTGTTAGTTTTCGCCGTTTAGCGCCTCGGCCAAATTCAGTTCCCCCGACCCGGGCTTGAGCGCCTGTTGCTGGCTGGCATGCGGGCTCCAGCCGGCGAGGTAGAGGATTTGGAATGTGGCGGGGATGCGCCCCGCTTCATCGCCGAACATCTCGCGGTAGTGTTCCGCTGCGGCAAGCATCGTCGAGCGCCGGGTGAAATGACGCTGGCGCGCGCGCAACATATTGCTCTCGCCCATGCCCCTTAAGTCGCGCATCAGCGCCAGCGCGTCCGGGTAAGTCACGCTGATGGTATCGCTGTCGACAACCGGCAGGGCAAATCCGGCGCGCTGTAAGAGAGCGCCGAGATCGCGGATTTCGGCCAAAGGGGCAATGCGCGGGCTGATGCCGCCTTGCAAGTCGCTTTCGCCCCGCACCAGCGCTTGGCGCAACTCGGTCAAACTGTCGCCGCCCAGCATGGCGGCAAGGAATAGCCCGTCGGGACGGAGCGCGCGGCGGATTTGAATGAGCGTACCGGGCAAATCATTGACCCAATGCAGGCTCAGTGCCGAGACAACCAGATCAAGCCGCTCGCCGGCAAACGGCAGCCACTCTTCATCCGCCACCACGCGGTACGGCCCCTTGACCGCTCTCACCATGGCGCAGGAAATATCGCATTGGATCAATCGCTCAATGCCGCTCCGGCCCGATAAATTATTGGCGAGACGCCCATCGTGGCAACCGAGATCCACTGCGAGCGGAAAATGGCGCTTGATATCGTCAAGCCGCTCGGTGAGGCGTAGCGCTACTTCGTCGAGTAAAAAGGAATGAGAATTAAAGTTCGCCGCTGCCCGGTCGCGCCGCCGGCGCAGTTGAACGCGGTCGAATGGTCCCAATTCCGCTGGCGGGCCGTTTGGTGTGGTCGTTGCCATGATTTCTTGTATCGCATGCATGAAAGCGCTGGGCAAAGCGTTACCGGTCTTGACCCGCTTCGACACCGGGCGCTTGATAGGCGGATGACGGGTACTTTGGCATTGCGCCGCGCCGCGCGCGCGGTCTTTCGCGGCACGACGAATGTGGTTTTGCCGGCCCACTGCGGTGCCTGCGATGCGGCGGTAGATGTGCCGGGGCGGCTCTGCGCCGATTGCTGGAGCGAGGTCGGCTTTATTTCGGCTCCGCTTTGTGCCTGTTGCGGCACGCCGTTCGAGATCGAGAGCGAACCGGGCGCGCATTGCGCCGCCTGTTTGCGCGCACCGCCGGCCTATCGCCGCGCCCGCGCCGCAGTGCTCTATAAGAGTGTCGGGCGCGATCTCGTTCTGGCCCTGAAAATGGCGGACCGCACCTGGATCGCGCCGGTGCTCGGCGAATGGATGGCGCGCGCCGGCGGCGAGATGCTGGCGGATGCCGATCTGATTGCGCCGGTGCCGCTCTATCGCTGGCGCCTGATCGCCCGGCGCTTCAATCAATCGGCCCTTCTCGGTGCCATGCTGAGCCGCGATTGCGCCGCGACCTGGATGCCGGATTTGATGGTGCGCGCGCGGGCGACGAAATCCCAGGCGCGCCTCAGCGCCAACGAGCGGCGCAAGAATGTGCAGGGCGCGTTTCGCCTGCGAAAGCGCTACGCGGATATGGTGACGGGTAAATCCGTCCTCCTGGTCGACGACGTCATCACCACCGGCGCCACGGTCGAGGCCTGCGTGCGCGCGCTTCATGCAGGCGGTGCGCGCTCGGTCGATGTTTTGACCCTTGCGCGCACCCTGGATCGTTCTACATGATGTGTTCACGAAATTTTTAGCCGAGGAGCCGGCGTGCCCGAAATTACCGTCTATACCACCCCCTTCTGCCCCTATTGTGTGCGGGCCAAAAGATTGTTGGAAAAAAAGGGCGTGCCCTTCACCGATATCGGCGTGATGGGGAAACCCGATCTCCGACGCGAGATGGAAGCGCGCTCGGGCGGCTATACGGTACCGCAGATTTTCATCGACGGCGAGCCGATCGGCGGTTCGGACGAGTTGGCCGCCTTCGAACGGGCAGGGGAGCTCGACCGCATGTTGGGCCTGGCATGAGCGACCGCAAACTCAAGGTCGCCTGTATCCAGCCGAGCAGCGGGCAGGATATGGCCGAGAATTTGCGCGTCGCCTCTGAGCTGGTGCGCGACGCCGTGGGCCAGGGCGCCAAGCTGATTGCCCTGCCGGAAAATGTCGCGCTGATGGATCACCGCACGGAACAGATTCAGGGCCAGGCCACGGCCATCGAGAATCATCCGGCGGTGATGGCATTTGGCGAGATTGCGCGCGATACCGGCGCCTGGATCGTCGCCGGCTCGGTCGGCGCGGTGGCGCCCGATGGCCGGGTGGCGAATTGCTCAACGCTTCTCAACGACCAGGGCGAGATTGCGGCGCGCTACGATAAAATTCATATGTATGATGTCGATCTGCCGAATGGCGAGATCTACCGGGAATCGGAGGCTTTTCGCCCCGGCGACAAGGCGGTGGTTGCCGAGACGCCGTGGGGCGGGCTCGGTATGACGGTTTGCTATGATTTACGCTTTCCGCAATTGTACCGCGCCCTGGCGCATGGCGGCGCCGAGATCATTTCCATTCCCGCCGCCTTCACAAAAGTCACCGGCGAGATTGTCTGGCATGTCTTGAACCGGGCGCGGGCGATTGAGAGCGCGGCGTTTGTCATGTCGCCCTGCATGTGGGGCAGCCATTCGGGCGGGCGCACGACCTACGGCCATTCGCTGATTATCGACCCCTATGGCACGGTGCTTGCCGATGCCGGCGAGGGGGTCGGTCTTATTACGGCAGAGATCGATTTGGCCGAAGTGGCAAAAGCGCGCGCTTCGATTCCGGCGCTGCGGCATGACCGGGCGTTTACAGCGCCTGCTCCGGCGTAAATTCCGGCAGCGTAAATGCCGTGAGCCCGCCCTCGACGCCGGCCGCGGGGTGGTTGCCGAGCGCGACCAGTTCCTCCGGATAGGACTCTTCGAACCTGGAAGATAAAACGACTGGCGTTTTCAGATTTTTGCACAGGTCTCCCAAGCGAACCACTTCATTCGCGGCGGGTCCGATCACGCTGAAATCAAGGCGGCGGTCAATGCCGATATTGCCGTACATCAGGCTTCCAATATGGAGCGAGATACCAAATCGGATGGCCGGCCGCTGCGTGCCTTTGAGATTTTGATTGTGCCGCTCAACCCGGGATATGGCTTCGCGTGCAGTGGCGACGGCGGCGCGCACCATGTTGGCAAGCGGGCGTGAATCCTCTTCGTAGGGGAAAATGGCGATAACCGCGTCGCCGATGAATTTCAGTACTTCGCCGCCATGATCGAGAACGGCGCCCGCCGTGCACTCGAAATAGTCATTCATCATGCCGAGAAATTCCTCGACCGGCATTTTGTCCGCCAGCGCCGTCGAATCGCGCAGATCGCAATACCACAACACACAATCGATCAGATTGCCGTCGCCGCGCTCGATAAGGCCGTCCAGGACTCGGCTGCCCGAATAGGTTCCGAGATAGGTATCGAGGACCGTGCGCGAAAGTTCGCGGACCAACTCCGCCTTCAAATAGAAGGAGAGCGGCAGGGTCAAGGCGCGCAGATATTCGATTTCGTGCGGATCGAAGCCGCCGATCCGCCGGGTCGAGAAGGAAATCACCACGCTGCGCGTTACAGCCGGCAGATCGGCCCATAAGGCCTTGCCATCGAGCCCAAAGGGATGGAAGGCAACAAGGTAATCGGTTACTCCCTGCGCCCTGAATTTTTCCAATATCGGGAACGTCCGTGGCAGGCCGTCGTATTCTTCCAGGTGATACCGTTCGAACGGGAGTTTGTTGACGGTTGAATAGAAAAAGGGTGAGTTTTGGAACTCCGCTGATAAAAATCCGCTACGCGGGATTTTTTCATTGCGAACGGTGTCGGATTGCGCATCCCACGTCACGTCAAGTGCACCGAAGACGGGATGCAGGATCATCCCACCAATGGCAATTCTGTGAATGGGGTTTCCGCTGGCGACAAGGCGTTGGCCCATACCGCGCACCAATTCGGACAGGTCAAGTTCTTGCAGCCCCTGCTCCAATAGCCAGCGGGTAAGGCCATCATAGAGCTGTGGCGCGCCGCGATCCTTACTCACGATGTCGGCATCCTGGGAAATTTGCATCGGATGCGAGCTTTCATTTATTTCCCCCCATACTCGCGTTAATTATAGGCGCAAACGCGTTGCACCGCAGCCGGATAAGGCTCGCTGATTTCCAGATCTTCATAGGCGATGATGGTCAATCCGCCGAGGATGCCGCTCAGCAATTCGCCGCGTTGCAACAAATGATCGGGGTTGCGTGGCTTGCCGAAGACCTCGTTTCCGGCCGCGAATGTCTCGTAAATCAGGATTCCTTCCGGCGCCAGCGCGGTGAGAATATCTGGAAACAACGGGCGATGAAGATAGTTGGTGACGATGATGGCCGAAAACTGTCGATTGGCGAACGGCCAGGGGGCGTTTTCGAGGTCGGCTTGGACAATCTCCAGCCCCGGCATTTCAGTGAGATCGGCGAGATCGGAAATGTCGATATCGCAGGCGGTGACAGGATGCCCGCGTTCGAGCATATAGCGGCTGTGACGCCCGCTGCCGCAGGCCAAATCGAGCACATTTCCGCCCGCTTTGACGCGCTCGGCGAAGCGCTCAACCCAGGCTGAGGGCGGGCCGCGCCGGTGTTTGCCGGGAGAGGTGCTCATCTTCTTGTAGACGCTTGAATTCGTAACGATATAAGGTGTTCAGTGTGAATCGAACGAAGCTTAGGACAGCGTTGGACCAATTGCGATGATTGTCTTTGATTTGAAATGCCCGCAGGAGCACGTGTTCGAGGCGTGGTTTGCCGATTCAGGCAGTTTCGAAAGCCAGGTTGCGGACGGCGAAGTGCAGTGCCCCGTATGCGGCGATCAAAAAATCGAAAAAGCGCCGATGGCGCCGAACATTCCGGCCGGCACCGGCAGGGGCCGGGGCCGCGCCAACACCGGTGCCAGCACCAGCACGTCCGCGCCCGTTCCTGCCACCGCTGCACCACCGGCGCTACCCGTACCGCCCGAAGCGCCGACCCCGGAGCAGATGGGCGAGGCGATGAAGACGCTGCGTAAGATGCGCGACGTGGTCGAAAAGAATTTCGATAATGTTGGCGAGAACTTTCCCGAGGAAGCGCGCAAGATTCACCATGGTGAAGTCGAGAAGCGCAACATCTATGGCGATGCCAGCAAGGAAGATGCGGCGGAACTGGCGGAAGAGGGTATCGAGATCAGCCAGATGCCCTGGCTGCCGCGCCACGATTCCTGAAAATCCGGGAATACCCGTCGCTTAATTTTTGATGCCGAAGGCAATATAATTTACGTCGAGTTTTTTGCTGAGCGACCAGCCGCGCGACAACGGGTCGTAGCTGATGCCGCTTATCTCCTGAATGGCCACGCCATGGCGTCGGAGCGGCGCGATCAATTCCGACGGACGGACGAATTTCGACCATTGGTGCATGCCGGGCGGCAGCCAGCGCAATATCCGTTCCGCCGCGACAATACCCAACAAATATGAAGCCGCGGTGCGGTTGAGCGTGGCGGCGAAAAACGTGCCGCCGGGGCGGATCAACGCGGCCGAGGCTTCGAGGAAGCTCGGCAGATCGGCGACATGCTCGACCACTTCGAGCGTCAGCACGCAATCGAAGCGCTCTTTTTCCTTCACCAGACTTTCGGCGCTGATTTGGCGATAAGCGATGTTAAGCCCCGATTTTTCCGCATGCAGCCGGGCCGCTTCGATAGCGTCTTCGCCGGCATCGATCGCCGTCACTTCGGCGCCGAGGCGGGCCAGGGGCTCGGCGATCAGGCCGCCGCCGCAGCCGATATCGAGGAGGCGCAAGCCTTTGAGTGGTTTTATGTCGCGCATGTCGCGTTGATGCAGGCGGCAGAGGTGATCGCGGATAAATGTCAGGCGCGGAACATTCAGGGCGTGCAGCGCCTGGAATGGCCCGTCGGGCTGCCACCATTTTTCCGCCAGCGCGGCAAAGCGCGCGATTTCAGCTTCATCGATGCTGGTGCGCGTTTCCGCCGCTGTTTCTTGTTGCTGCATAATTTCTCCGCGTGCTTGCCTGCACGAATCTAACACAGTATGTATAGCCGCCCTTCGATCAATTGTTGTTCGAAGGAAGCCCGCCCGCACCGATTGCCGGGCGACAGTGTGAAAAAATAATGGCTTTGATTGTACAGAAATTTGGTGGGACCTCAGTATCCCATTTAGGACCTATCCGCCGTGTCGCGCGAAGGGTCAAGGCGGAGCTTGATGCCGGCAACCAGGTTGCCGTCGTCGTTTCGGCCATGGCCGGCGTGACCGATCAGCTTGTCGGCTGGACGCGCGATATGGCGCCGGATGGCGATGCGGCTGAATATGACGTCGTGGTTTCAAGCGGCGAGCAAGTCACCAGCGGCCTGGTGGCGCTGGCGCTGCAGCGCCTGGGCGTAGATGCGCGCTCGTGGCTCGGCTGGCAATTGCCGGTGCGGACCAGCGCCGGCCATGCGCGCGCGCGCATTCTCGAAATCGAAACCGGCGATATCAGGAAACTGATGGATGCGGGTGGCGTTCCGGTGGTGGCTGGTTTTCAGGGACTTTCGCCGGACGGCCGGGTGACGACCGTCGGGCGCGGCGGCTCTGATACGCTGGCTGTGGCGCTGGCGGCGGCGTTGGGCGCGGCGCGTTGCGATCTCTATTCCGACGTGACCGGGGTTTTTACCGCCGACCCCTGGATCGTCAACAATGCACGCAAACTTGACAAGATCACCTGCGAGGAGATGCTCGAACTGGCCTCCCTCGGGGCGAAGGTGCTGGACCCGCGCTCGGTGCGTATGGCACTCAGGCACCGCTTGCCGATCCAGGTATTGTCGAGTTTCGCCGATTTACCCGGAACCCTGGTTGAGGGAACAATTATTACGGATGTATGGGGCATGCCTTTAGAAGATGATGTAGAGCTGAAAATGGTTACGGGCATTGCCTATAGCCGCGATGATGCCAAAATCACCGTGGTGCGGGTGCCCGACAAGCCCGGCGTCGCGGCCGATATTCTGGCGCCGCTTTCCGAGGCCGGGATCAATATCGACATGATCGTGCAAAATGTCTCGCATGACGGCAACGCCAATATCACTTTTACCATTGCCCGCGCCGATGCCGAACGCGCCATCGAGACGCTCAGAAAAAAGCAGGGCACGCTCAATTTCGAAAATGTGTTGAGCGATGTCGATGTCGCCAAGGTCTCGGTCATCGGCGTCGGTATGCAGAGCCATGCCGGCGTGGCGCAGACGATGTTCTCCGCCCTGGCCAAAGAGGAAATCAATATTCAGGTGATATCGACCTCGGAAATCAAGATCAGCGTTTTGATCGCAGAAGAGCATACCGAACGCGCGGTGCGCGCGCTCCATGCCGCCTATCGGCTGGATGAACAATAGCAGCTCTCATGCCGAGCTCGATGCGCTCTCGGCGCGCGGACGCGAATTTCTGGGCGTGCGTCACGCCATTGTCGGCGGCGCGATGTCGTGGCTGTCGGAGCGCCACCTCGTTGCCGCGACCTCGAACAGTGGCGCCTTCGGCGTTATCGCCACCGGCTCGCTGAGCCCGGACGAATTGCGCGACGAGATCAAGGGCACTTTCGCCCTCACCGGCAAGCCGTTCGGCGTCAATGTCATTATCATGCATCCCGAACTCGACGAATTGTTGCAGGTTTGCATCGATGAGGGCGTTGGCCATGTTGTGCTGGCCGGCGGATTGCCGCCGCGTTCGGCGACCGAGCGCCTGGGCGCCGCGGGGATTAAAGTCATTGCCTTCGCGCCGACATTGATGGTGGCGAAAAAACTCAGCCGCCAGGGCGTCGACGCATTTATCATTGAGGGCATGGAGGCGGGCGGGCATACCGGCCCGGTGGCGACTAGTGTGCTGTGTCAGGAGATCCTGCCGCATCTCCGCGATGTGCCGGTATTTGTCGGCGGCGGCATTGGCCGGGGTGACGCCATCGCGCTCTATTTGCAAATGGGAGCCGCCGGCTGCCAGATCGGCACACGCTTCGTCTGCGCCACGGAATCGATCGCGCACGAGAAATTCAAAAAAGCTTTTCTCCACGCCAAGGCGCGTGACGCCCAGCTCTCGGTGCAGCTTGATCCGGAGTTTCCGGTCATTCCGGTCAGGGCATTGACCAACAAGGCGACCGAGCAATTTTTCGCCGCCCAGCAGGACGCCATCCAGCGCTTCCGCAGCGGCGAGCTTGACCAGAAAGAAGCCCAGTTGGTGATCGAACGGTTTTGGGCCGGGTCGCTGCGCCGCGCGGTGATCGACGGCGATATCGAAAATGGCTCAATGATGGCCGGGCAGAGCGTCGGCATGGTCGCTCGCGAGCAACCGGTTGCCGAGATCGTTGAGGAATTGATGGATCAGGCGGCAAGTGCTCTTGCTCGCGGGCGGGAGCATTTATCCACAGGGTCGGGATAATCCTGCCGGGGCGAGCCTTTGAGCCGGGAACAATCCGGGGACATATTATTAATTGCACCCCGCACGGGGGGGTGTTAACATGATGAATTGCCGCAAAGACAAGGCTCTAGCAAGCGCTCTGCTGTTTCAAGATGAGCATTGGTAAAGCGTAAAATAGACCGCAAGTGGCAATCGGAGACGAGGCGGGTCCTGGCATGTGTCGGAAACCGGCTTTGTTGCGCGTCGTAAATTTGGGATTGCCCGATATGTTGCCCGTTACCAATGTTGGTTGAAATAAAGAGGCGGCGAGATGGTAGAGCGAAGAGAGGCTGAGTCTCTCGAACCGGAATTGGGCGAAGTTCGGCCCCTGCGTGAAGTTGGCGACTCCGAGGTCGGTGAAATACCGAGCCTGTGTGGTGAATTGGCGCGCGCCCGCATGCTTGCCGGCTACGAACTGAAAGACGTCGCCACGACACTGCGTATTCGTCTGATCTATCTTGAAGCGCTTGAGGAAGGGCGCTTCGATGATTTGCCGGGCATGACTTACGCCGTCGGATTTTTGCGCAGCTACAGCGAATTTCTCGGCCTCGATCCCGATGAAATGATATCCCGTCTGAAGACCGAGACGGCATCCGCAATTGCGCAGCGCGATTTGACCTTTCCCATGCCGCCGAAAGAGGGCGGCAAGCCGAAACCTTGGCTGATCCTGGTGGTGTTGGTGCTCGCCGGGCTGGCCTATGGCGGCTGGCACGTTTACTCGACGGAAGGACAGATCGCCACCAACCTCGTTTCGGACGTATCAAACACTTTTACAGAAGCGACGGGCCTGTCGGACGATGACAATGTCATGGTCTCGGTTGCCTCGGAACAGAGCGTTGCCGAGGACACAAGCATTTCCGAGCCGGCAAGCGTGGCGGCTGAACCGGCGGCCTCAGGCGAGGAGACCGCTGCTCCCGCCCAAGAAAATGCCGCATTTGCCGATACTGAAAGCGTAAATGTGGCGCCGGCGGTGGAAGAAAACGTGGCCGTCATGGCGGAAGACACAGCAGCCAGCACAAGCACCGGCTCCGGGTCAATTTCCGGAACGGATTCACTGTGGCAGGAAGCCAGAGAAAATGCGCAAGAAGTTGAGGCGGTGGCAAACAATGTCGCTGCCGCGGAAACACCTTCGGAAAGCGCAACGTCTTTATCCGAAAGCACGCCGCAGGAAAATACGTCATTGTGGGATAGTGCCGGCGAAAACAATTCGAGCGAAGCCAGTGCGGCGCCGGAATCCGCATCCACCGCTTCGGGCGACACATCGGGCGACACATCGGGCGACACAATGCCGATCGTTAGCAATGCCCAGGCTCAGGATTTGGGTGGCGCCGCCACTTCAGATGAATTCGAGGTCGCTTCAGCATCGCCGGAAACGCCGGCGGAGCCAGCCTATGAGCCAAATATTTATGGCGTCGAAAATACCGACTTCAGGATTGCCATCACGGCGAAGGCCGACAGCTGGGTGCAAATTCAGGGCCCCAACAATGAATTGCTGCTGACCCGGATTTTACGCACAGGGGATATCTATCAGGTGCCGGACCGCACCGGCTTGATCATGGTGACGGGCAATGCCGGCGCCCTGGAGCTGCGCGTCGATGGCGCCATTGTCGAAGCTTTGGGTCCGGTCGGCGTGGTGCGGCGCAACGTTCCCTTGGACCCGGAAACCCTGGTCGCCGGCACGGAAGAAAACCACTAGCGCTTCAGCCAATTTTCCGGTTGGCGAAGGCGCTCCTGCAAAATATACAGATATAGCGACGCGCCGGATGATTGGCCGGCGTGCAACACATTTCGCTATTGTCTGAACGGAGTTTCAAGTGTCGAAGTTACAACCGGTGCGTGGCACACGCGACCTTCTGCCGGGCGATAGCAGAGCCCATCGCCATGTTATGGACCTGGCCCGCTCCACCGCTGCCCTCTATGGCTATGAGGAAATGTCGACGCCGATTTTCGAGTTTACCGAAGTGTTCAAACGAACGCTCGGCGACGTCTCGGATATCGTCACCAAGGAGATGTATACCTTTCAGGACAAGGGCGGCGAGTGGATTACGCTCAGACCGGAAAATACCGCCGGTGTGGCGCGCGCCTTGATCAGCGGCGGCCTCAGCCAGAACCTGCCATTGAAATATTTTTATGGCGGGCCGATGTTTCGCTATGAGCGGCCGCAAAAGGGGCGCCTTCGCCAGTTCCATCAGATCGGCGCCGAGTTGCTCGGCGTTCCGGAAGCGCTCGGCGATGTCGAGATCATCGCGCTCGGCGCACATATCCTGAAGACGCTTGGCATTGCCGATCAGGTCAAACTTGAGCTCAATACATTGGGCGATAGCGAAAGCCGCGCCGATTACCGCGCCAGTCTGGTCAAATATCTCGGCGACCATCTCAACGATCTCTCAGCCGAAAGCCGCGACAGGCTGGAGAGAAACCCGTTGCGCATTCTCGATTCAAAAAACGAGGGCGATCGCGAGGTTATCGCCGGGGCGCCGAAATTGGATGAATATCTCAACCCGTCATCGCGCGAATTTTTTCTAAATGTCTGCGCCGGTCTCGATGCCCTGGGTATCGCCTACGAACTCAATCCGCATCTCGTGCGCGGCCTCGATTATTACTGCCACAGCGCCTTTGAGTTCACCACCGAGGCACTCGGCGCTCAGGGCGCGGTGCTGGCCGGCGGGCGCTATGACGGCCTGGTCGAGACCATGGGCGGCCCGGCGACACCCGGCGTCGGCTGGGCGGCCGGTATCGAGCGCCTGGCGATGCTGGTTGGCGAGGTCGATAACAAGGCCAATATGATCGCCGTGGTGCCGGTTGGCGCCGATATGGAAGCCGCGGCATTTACGTTGACGCAAGAGCTACGCGCGGCCGGGTTGTGCGCCGATCTGGCGTTCCGCGGCAACATGTCAAAACGGCTCAAGCGGGCCAATCGGGCGGGTGCCGTCTGTGCCGTGCTGCTCGGCGGCGATGAAGCCGCCCGGGGCAATGTCACGCTGCGCGACCTGGGCAGCGGCGATCAGCAGGAAGTTGCGCGCGACGGCCTGCTTGACCATCTCAAGCGTTTTTGCTGATGAAATTCGACGAACGTCTCGATTCCATCCTCGCCCGCCAGAGCGAATTGTCGGACCTGTTGTCCGGCCAGCACGAAATGTCGAGCGATGAATTGGTCCGCCTGTCGCGCGAATATGCCGAGCTCAAGCCGGTTGTCGGCGCGATTGAAGCGCTGCGTGATGCCGAGGCGGAAGCGGCCGATTTGGCCGGCATGATTGCCGACCCGGAAACCGACAGCGAAATGCGGCAATTGGCCGAAGAGGAATTCAGTGTTCTCAGGGACAGCGTGCCGGCATTGGGCGATCAGTTGAAAATCCTGCTGTTGCCGAAGGACGAAGCCGACGAGAAAAGCGCCATCCTGGAAATCCGCGCCGGCACCGGCGGCGAGGAGGCGGCGCTGTTCGCCGCCAATCTGATGCGCATGTATCAGCGCTATGCGGAAGACAAAAAATGGCAGGCCACGGTCATGTCGATGTCGGAGACCGGCCTTGGCGGGGTCAAGGAAGCGGTGATTGAAATCGGCGGGCGCGGCGTCTTTGCCCGGCTGAAATATGAATCCGGCGTGCACCGGGTGCAGCGCGTGCCCGAAACCGAGGCGAGCGGGCGCATTCACACCTCGGCCGCCACCGTGGCCGTTTTGCCGGAGGCCGAGGAAGTCGATCTGGTGATCCACGACAAGGATATTCGCATTGACGTTTACCGCGCATCCGGCCCGGGCGGCCAGAGCGTCAACACGACCGATAGCGCGGTTAGAATTACCCATTTGCCGACCGGTCTGGTGGTCACCCAGCAGGATGAAAAATCACAGCACAAGAACCGCGCCAAGGCGCTGAAGGTGCTGCGCGCCCGGCTCTATGATCATGAGCGTCAGCAGCGCGATGCGGAGCGCGCCGAGGCGCGGCGCGGCCAAGTCGGCTCGGGTGACCGTTCGGAGCGCATCCGCACCTATAACTACCCGCAAGGGCGGGTGACCGATCACCGCATTAATCTGACGCTGCACAAGCTCGACAAAATATTGAGCGGCGAGGCGTTGGACGAAATCGTCGATGCGCTTCTCAATGACGAGCAAACGCGCCGCCTGGCGCAGGCCAGTTGACCGGCCGCGCGCTCAGTGTCGAAGATGCGCTTAAGGCGGCGAGCAGCCTGCTCGCCGCCAGCGGCATCGAGCAACCGCGCCACGAGGCGCGCATTCTTCTCGGCCATGTGACCGGTCTCACGCGTGAGGCGCTGTTGGTTCAGCACCGTGAAATTCTGCAGCGCCCGCTTGTCGATGCCTTGACGTCCCTGGCGCGGCGCCGGGCCGAACATGAGCCAATCGCCTATCTCACCGGTGAGCGGGAATTTTGGGGGCTCCCGTTCGAAGTCACGCGCGATACCTTGATTCCGCGCCCCGATAGCGAAACGCTGGTCGCGGCCGCGCTTGAATTCGCCCGCGCGCAGGGCGATGCCGGTCTCCGCATTCTGGACCTCGGTGTCGGCAGCGGGTGTTTGCTGATCTCGCTGTTGCGCGAATTGCCCATGGCCGAGGGTTTCGGTGTCGATCGGAGCATTGCCGCGTTGCGCGTTGCCGGGCGCAATGCCGAACGCCACGGCGTGTCGGCGCGGGCGCGGTTTTTGGCCGGCTCCTGGGGCCAGGCGCTTTTGCCGCCATTCGATATCATTGTCGCGAATCCGCCTTACGTCGCCGATGGTGCGCGTGCCTCAATGATGCCGGAGGTTTCCAAGTTTGAGCCGGCGGAGGCGCTTTTTGCCGGTGCGGAGGGCGAGGATGCCTATCGCGCCATGGCGCCGGAATTAGCCCGTTTGATCGCCCCGAACGGGCGGATTTTTCTCGAGCTTGGCGCTGGGCAGGGCGCGCGTGCCGCCGGAATATTGTGTGGTGCCGGCCTCTTAGAGTGCGAACGGCGCAAGGATTTGGCCGGAATTGAGCGCTGCGGGATATTCGAATTGGCTATGGACTAAGTGTTTGCCCGGAAACAATTGGTTAACGGACAATGGGTTAACATGACATTTCGAAAAATAAGGGTTGAAAACTGAGTAATCCTGGCTAGGGTCTAAGTGGCCGTGGTCAACGCGGATGCGAAAGCAAGCCTCGTTGCCCAGCCAAAATCAGCCGTGCAGGCTGGTACCTTGTCCCAATGGTTGAGGAAAATCGCCACATAAAGGTGGCGCTGCGGGCGAACTGATTGTTCGAGCCCGATGGATGAGATCATAATATGAAGCAAGGCCAATCGACGAAACGACCGCGCGGCCATCGTGGAAATGGACGCCGCCCAGGTGGCGGTGGCGGACGCAACTCCAACTTTGAAAGTAGCGGCCCGCAAGGAAAAATCCGTGGCACCGCCTATCAGGTGATCGAGAAATACCAGGCCCTCGGGCGCGATGCACTGACTTTCGGCGACCGCGTGGCGGCGGAAAACTATTTTCAGCACGCGGAACATTATTACCGTGTGATGGCGGCCAATGGCGGCGCCGACCAAAACGCCGGGAACGACCAGCGCGGCGGGCGCAATTCAGGCCGTCAGCAAAACCGCCAGCACCAGCAACAAGGCCAACAGCAGGGCCAGCAACAGGGCCAACAACCCCGCCCGCAGCAAGCCTCAGAGACGGCGGAAAGCGGCGCGGCTGAGGAAGGTCAGCAACAGGCCGAGGGCAATCAGGAAGCTGTGCCTGTCGTGCCTAGCGCTCCTGCCGCGCCTGTCACTGAAGCGGTGGAGGGCGGCGCTGCCGAAGAAGCCGCCGCCGAGTCGAGCGAAATGGACCGCACGCCCGCTTGAGGCGCCAAGCCTGTTTTTTCCGGGCGCCGCCCGGGCGATTAACAAAATCCTAATATTCCGGCGCTTCCCTGGGCGTTGTTATGCGCGCGCGAACCCTTGTGAGAGCGTTTTCAGCTCCCATATAGAGACCACATGGTTGTGTCTGAACAGGCGCCCAGGTTTCATATGGTTCGAGTGCGGTAAGATACCGGCTCACGAAGCGGGCGGCCAAGCGGAGTAGGGCAAAATGGATTTTGAGAAATTCACGGAACGCTCACGCGGTTTCGTACAATCCGCACAAGGGTTGGCGCTACGCAGTGGGCATCAACGCTTTTCCCCCGAACATCTTCTGAAGGTCTTGCTGGAAGACAAAGAGGGTTTGGCGGCCAATCTTATTCGTGTCGCCGGCGGGCGCCCCGAGGATGCGCTCGGTGGCATCGAGCGCGAACTGGGCAAATTACCCAAGGTCGAAGGCTCCGGCGCCGGGCAGGTTTATCTTGCGCCCGAAACGGCGCGCCTGTTTGAGAGCGCCACGGAAATCGCCGAAAAGGCGGGCGACAGCTTTGTCACCGTGGAGAGACTATTATTGGCGCTGTGCCTTGCGGCGGGAACGCCGGCGGCGAAAGTGTTGGCCGATGCCGGGCTGACGGCGCAGGCGCTGAATTCGGCGGTTAACGATTTGCGCAAGGGGCGCACGGCCGAGAGCGCCAGTGCCGAGGATTCCTTCGATGCCTTGAAGAAATATGCGCGCGACCTGACTGACGCGGCGCGCGAGGGCAAACTCGACCCGGTGATCGGCCGCGATGAGGAAATCCGCCGCACGGTCCAGGTCTTGTCGCGCCGGACGAAGAATAATCCGGTTCTGATCGGCGAGCCCGGCGTCGGCAAGACCGCGATCGTCGAGGGCCTGGCGCTCAGAATCGTCAATGGCGATATCCCCGAATCGCTCCGGGAAAAGCGTCTGTTGTCGCTCGATCTCGGCGCTCTCATTGCCGGCGCGAAATTCCGCGGCGAATTCGAGGAGCGGCTGAAGGCGGTGCTCGCCGAGGTGACCGCCTCGGACGGTGAAATCATCCTCTTTATTGATGAAATGCATACCATCGTCGGCGCCGGCGCGGCGGAAGGCTCGATGGATGCCTCGAACCTGCTCAAGCCCGCCCTGGCGCGCGGCGAATTGCACTGCGTTGGCGCCACGACGCTCGATGAATACCGCAAACATGTGGAAAAGGATGCCGCCCTGGCGCGGCGTTTTCAGCCGGTCTTCGTGGCCGAGCCGACGGTTGAGGATACGATCTCGATCCTGCGCGGGCTGAAGGAAAAATACGAGGTGCACCATGGCGTGCGCATCGCCGACAGCGCCCTGGTATCGGCGGCGACCCTCTCCAACCGCTATATTACCGACCGCTTTTTGCCCGATAAGGCGATTGACCTGATGGACGAGGCGGCGAGCCGACTGCGCATGGAAATCGACAGCAAGCCGGAAGAGCTTGATGAGTTGGACCGGCGCATCATCCAGCTCAAGATCGAGCGTGAGGCGCTGAAGAAAGAGGAAGACGAAGCTTCCGCCGATCGGCTGGAAAAATTGCAGGGCGAACTGTCTGAATTGGAAGGCCGCTCAAGCGATCTCGCCGCCATCTGGCAGGCCGACAAGGATCGCCTTGCCGGCGGCCAGAAGATCAAGGAACAGCTCGACGCGGCGCGCGGCGAGCTCGATATCGCCCAGCGCAATGGCGATCTGGCGCGCGCCGGCGAGCTTTCCTATGGCGTCATTCCCGAGTTTGAGCGCGAGCTCGCGGAGCTTGAGGCGGGCGAGGCGGCGCGCATGCTCGACGAGGCCGTGGGCGAAGCCCATATCGCCTCCGTGGTCGCGCGCTGGAGTGGCATTCCTGTCGAGAAAATGCTCGAGGGCGAGCGCGAGAAGCTGCTCCACATGGAGGATGGTCTGCGCCGCCGGCTGGTCGGTCAGGACGAAGCGGTTGTCGCTATCAGCAACGCCGTCAGGCGCGCCCGGGCGGGTCTCCAGGATGGCGACCGGCCAATTGGCTCGTTCATGTTCCTCGGCCCCACGGGTGTCGGCAAAACCGAGCTTGCCAAGGCGTTGGCCGAGTTCATGTTTGACGATGAAAGCGCGCTCGTCCGTGTCGACATGTCGGAATATATGGAAAAGCACGCGGTCGCGCGTCTGGTCGGCGCACCGCCTGGATATGTCGGCTATGAGGAAGGCGGCGTGCTGACCGAAACCGTGCGCCGCCGGCCTTATCAGGTGTTGTTGTTCGATGAGATGGAAAAGGCGCATGCCGACGTGTTCAATATCCTGTTGCAGGTATTGGACGATGGCCGCCTGACCGATGGCCAGGGCCGTACCGTGGATTTCCGCAACACGGTTATCATCATGACCTCCAATCTTGGCGGCGATTTGCTCGCGGCGCAGGCCGATGGCGAGGATTCGAGCGCCGTGCGCGAGCCGATAATGGACATCGTGCGCACCGCGTTCCGCCCCGAATTTCTCAACCGGCTGGACGAGATTATCCTCTTCCACCGCTTGAGCCGCGAGAATATGGACGCCATTGTCGATATCCAGTTGGCGCAGCTGACGGCGCGCCTGGCCGAGCGCAAGCTGACGCTCGACCTGCTTCCCGCCGCCCGCGCCTGGCTGGCGGAGACGGCCTATGACCCGGTCTATGGCGCGCGGCCGCTGAAGCGGGTTATCCAGCGTAATTTGCAGGATCCGTTGGCCAACCTCATTCTCGAAGGCAAGGTGCTGGATGGCCAGACCATCCGCGTCGCACCCGGAGAAGGCGGGCTCAGCATCGCCTCAAGCGAATCGGGAGAGGTATTAAGCGCCGCCTAAGGTTCAAGCCCTTTATTCCCAGCGGGGAGAAAGGGTTGGGAATGAGGGGAGAGCCAAGCGCGCAGCGCGCGCTATTCCGGCTATCTGCTGGCGACTTTCTGCACGCTCGGGACCTCAGCGATCAGCACGCGCACCTTGCGTACCTGGCCCTCGAACAGAGCCAATTCCGCACCCTTCAGCTTCTGCCCGGTCGGCAGTTTGAGTTTGCGCGGGTTCATGCGCTTGCCGCTGCGGATCACCTCATAATGCAGGTGCGGGCCGGTAGAGCGGCCGGTGGTGCCGACATAGCCGATGGTCTGGCCCTGGCGCACCCGTTTGCCGGCGCGCATGCCGCGGGCAAAGCCCTTCATGTGGGCATAGGCGGTCTTGTAGGTGCCGTTGTGGCGGATGCGGATATATTTGCCATACGAACCGTTGCGTCCGGCGACTTCGATCACGCCGTCGCCGGCGGCGACGATCGGCGTGCCGCGCGGCGCGGAGAAATCGAGGCCGCGATGCATCTTGTTGTAACCGAGCACCGGGTGGCGCCGCATGCCATAGCCTGACGACAAGCGGGCGCCGTTGATCGGTGTGCGCATCAGCGCCTTGCGCGCGCTTTGGCCTTTGATGTTGAAATAATCCACCGGGCCGTCGCTCGGCTCATAGCGATAGAGGCCGATTTCATTCCCACTTAATGTCAAGGAGGCGAACAGCACCGGCCCAAGGGCAACGGTTTCGCCCTGGTCGTTGAGGAGGTTTTCATAAAGCACCTCAAAACGGTCGTCCTTTTGAATTTCGCGCTGGAAATCGACATCGAAACTGAAGATCTGCACCATCTCCATCAAAATGTTGATGGGCAGCCCGGCCTGGGTCGCGGCATCGTAAAGGCTGGTTTGGATGTGGCCCTCGGCTTTCTCCAAGCGGCGCACCAGATCGCGCGCCACTTCGCTGGCGTGAAAGCTGTCATCGGATTGGCGCGCCACCAGAATATCGCGGTCCGGCGCCACATCGAGGGCGATTTCGGCGAGGCGGAAGGCGCTGGCTTTTTCCTCGGCAACCAGGGGCTCGAAGGCGAGGGTCAGAGTCTGGCCGATTTGCAGGCTGCGCGGATTGTGCACCTTGCGGAAGGCGGCGATTGCCGCTTCGGCATCGTCGGCGGCGCTGCCGGCCTTGGTCAGAGCGACGAACAAGGTATCGCCTTTGCCGATCATCACGGCCTTGCGGAAGAGGCCGTCCTCGGCCGCCTTTTTTTCCAGCGGTGTGGGAAACCTTAGGGCATTGTCAGCTTGGTCCGCGGCAGCTGTCTCCGTCGGCCATGCAGTGTCGGCGCGGGCAACCAGATTTTGTTCGGCAGGCGCCGCCGCCGCAATCATAGCGCCCTTCATGGCTTGCCCCTGTCCGGGTTGCGGCGTCAATCTGACCTGTTCACGAACCGGACCGGTGTCGCCCGCCTCATTGGAATTCGCGGCCATGGCACGCTCGACAAAATTGGGCGCGGAAACTTTGGCCACGGAAAATTTCTTGGCAGTGCCGCGCCGGACTTCGATATGGCGGCTATCGCGAATCTTGATGCTAAAGCCCTCGAGCAATGTCGCTCCAGTGCCGTCGGCGGTTGTCGCCACGATAATCTGCTGGTTTTCCCGCAGGCGGCGCGGGTTAAACAGTTTGCGCAACGAGCGTATGGCGCGATCGGCTTCGTTGCGATCAATGCCTTCGCTGCGCAGGATCGCCATCAATGTATCGCCGCGTTCTACACGAATCGTAACCGCGTTGACGTAGGGGTCGGCATTGCTGGCGCTTGCCGGCGTGGAAACAGCAGCCTCAGGCGCTTTTTGCACGGGTTTCTCGGACGCTATTTCCATGACTTCAGGAAGCTGAACGAGCTTTTTCTCTGGCACGCTGGTCGCCGGCGTGGTCGCCGGTGTTTTTGCCGCCGGCGCGATAGTGGCGAGGCTGTTGATCGGCTCGCGGGCCAAGCCGCTGGTGAATTTACCAGCCTCGCCGCGCATCACCGTGACGTGTCGTTTGGCGCTGATCGCGATCGACAATCCCTGGAGCTGCGGTTTGCCGCCATCGCCCTCAGTGACGATCACATATATATGCTTGCCGGCACGCAGGCGCCGCGGGTCGAAATTCGTTTTCAAGGCACGGATCGCGCGGTCGGCCTGGGTGCGCGAAACACCGCGTGCGGTCAGCATTTTCATCAGCGTCGCGCCCTTGGGGATGCGGAGCTTTTGCCGTTCTCCGGCGAGCGCTTGCGGGGTGGTGTCGAGCACGGCGGCGACGGCATTGTTTTCGTCGCCGAGCGTCATTGCCGATAAGCGGCGCGCGGAATAGCTGTGATTGGCGCCGCGCCTGACCTCGACCACGCCCTTTTCCAAATGAACCACGACACCCAACAACGCCAGGCGCTGTTTTGCATCGGGAGTGCCCGGCAGAATCGATATTTTTTGCCCGACGCGCAGATTTCTCGGGTCGTAACGCGTTCTCAGCGCTTTGACGGCGCGGTCGATATCGCGCTTATGGATATTCAAGGCCCGCATCATATTGCCGATGGTGTCGCCGGAGCGTGCTTTGAGTGTGATTAAGCCGTTATTTTCTTGTCCACCAGCGGTATTGCCGGGCGACCAGGGCTGGCTGCTGCGCCGGGCGCGAAATTTTCCATCCGCGCCGCGCGTTACCTCGACATATTTGTTTTTGCCCAATTCGATGGAAAAAACCGACAATTGCGGACTTTCGCCGTCATTGGAGCCAAAACGCAGCATCATGCGCTGGCCGACGCGGAGTTTTCTCGGATCAAACAGTTTTGTCAGCGCGCGCGCCGCCGCCGCCGCGTTTTTTGGCCTCACGCCGGCGGATTTGAGCATTCTGATCAGGGTATCGCCCTTTTGAACGCTCTGGTTAAGGGTCGCGCTCTGCGTGGAATTTGCCGAATCGCCCTGTTGCGTCACCGCCGCGAAAGCCGGCATGCCGCCATTTGTGCCATCAAAATGTGAAACGGCGCCGAGCGTCGAAGCCACAATAAATGCCGCGCAAACGATAGCCGCGCGCGCCATCAAAATTGTTCTGATATGTCGCATCGTGTTGATATAGTTACCTAGTTTTAGTTTGACAGCACGCGACACAGGAGCTGTATCAATGTTTTCAAGACGCGTCCCACCCTTCGCTCAACACGAGCGCCAGACGACTCCTCAATCCCGTTAACCATGCGATTGTAGGTAAAATTTGTCAATAAATTCTTGCACTTCGCGGATTTTGTTCGATCAGATGGGAAAATAAAGCCGTGAAGTGGCATGTCGAAGCGGTTTTGCCGCCATATCCCGCTGCCCTCCCAGGCGGTGGCGGAAGGGGCGTGATACAACACTCTATATATGGCGCAAATTAATTTTCATTGGCAGCTAAATTTTAATAAAAAGTGACCGGATATGCTTGACTTAGATGGGGGGCGGGCGTATTAAACCCCCCCAACGCGCTGCGGGCCGGAAGGGCCGTGGCGCGTGATGCTCTTTGACATTGTGAATTGGAAGAGATGCGTGGGCGGCGTTGATTTAGCGCTGCCGACGCAAATGGTTCGATGTGCCTTGGTTTGGGACGTCAGTCTTGGACGAAGGTACAGCGAGCGTGCGTTTGCGTGGGATCACGTTAATTTATCCCACTTTTGATCCTTCGGGATCGGATACAGGACGAACATTCAACTTGAGAGTTTGATCCTGGCTCAGGACGAACGCTGGCGGCAGGCCT
>CAYSDJ010000004.1:49441-123026 GCA_964429775.1 uncultured Rhizobiaceae bacterium | reverse complement strand
TCCCCGACAACAGACATTAATAACGAGGTGGTTTTTCTTCTGGGAGTAACCACAAGCAGACTCAAACTGATTTAATTTGCGTCCGAATTGGCACAAAGGTTCGCGTTTATTTTCAAATGACCATGCGATATACGCTAAATATGAAGTCGGGGTGATAGATGAATATTGAATACCTTTCTGATCATCCAGACGCCATTTCCGAACTGGCGGGTTGGTACGTATCGGAGTGGAGACCCTATTACGGAGATACCGGGCCAGGCGATGCGCACGTAGACCTGGAGGCACGCCTTAGTCGAAAAGCATTGCCCGTTGGTATAGTGGCGATGGAGGGCGACAGAGTTCTCGCCACTGCTGCCCTTGGCCTTGACGTCACGACTATTCTAACGCCTTCCATAATCGGGTTATTGGTCCGACATGACCATCGGCGTAAGGGTATTGGAACGGCACTCATAAAATCCTGCGTAGACATTGCACGCAATCTCGGGCACCCGCGTCTTTACGTAAGCACGAGCGTTCTGGGAGGCTTGTTGGAGAGCATGGGTTGGCGGGAGATGGGCGAAACCAAGTTCTTGAACGATGCGCGCGGTTCGGTCTATGTCCGCGATCTCTGATCTAGCCAACACCATTAAAGTCGTTGGGCATCGGTAACGAAAGACAGTTCCGCTTTGGCTCAAACTGAGACGAAAATGTCAGCCTCGGTTTAGGTCCGCTCTCCCAGCGACAATGGGCATTACGGCCGCTTTGTTCCAGCATGGTCGGTTTGCGGCCCTTCTCGATCATGCTGAAATAGAGAGGCTCCAGTTCATCGCCCTCGGGCGAGTCCGCCCCCAGCCAATACCCCGGCACGCGCCGCGCATCATGTGGCGACCCGAATAGAAGCATGACATACTGCCGCTGGGGAGAAAACGCATGTGCTTCAAGGTTATACGAATGGCGCCGCGCTGGCGGCTCCGATTGCTTGGTCCGATTTTGGCCCTATTGATCGGGTCAATATCTTTTAGCGCTGCCCGGGCTGACGAATTAGCCGCTATTGTCGAAGATGCCTCCCCCAGCGTCAGCGCGGTAGGCTTGTTCGAGTATCTCTCCCCCGGCACCGAATTGCGTTTGGCCAGCGAAGATTGGTTGGTGCTGGGCTATCTTCGTTCGTGCAAGCAAGAGCACATCACCGGCGGCGACATTACCATTGACGAAGAGGAAAGCATCGTTACCGGCGGCTCGGTAAAACGTCAAATAGTTGAGTGCGATGGCGGAAGCTTGCAACTCACCGCCGAACAATCCGACCGCGCCGGCGTTGCTGTCATGCGCAAAAGCGACGGCGCTATCGAATCCGCCCTAACCGTGCATAGCCTGTCGCCGCAGTTCCAAATTCGTGGCACGGCCGAATTTCTGTCGCTCGAGAGTATCGACCGCCCGCAAAAGATACAAAAATTTAAAATACACGCGAATCGAGTGGACCTGGCGGAGCACAGCATTCAGCTGCGCAAGGGTGGTCTCTACCGCGCCAAAGCGGCGGAGAATGAAATTATTTTCCGCGTTGATAAGTTCGCCCGGCCCGGCATCTCCCCATTGCTCAGCCGTTTGATCCCGCTATAGATCGGGGCGGTTTTAGGCGTGAAAATTCCCAACATTCTCGTCGCCATAGCGGCGGCGTTGATTACCAGCGGCATTTTCGCAGCGCCAGCTCTTGATCGTGTCGAGAATTTTTCTCTCGACAGCCTGTTTTGGCTGCGCCACGCCGTTTGGGGCCAGCGCCACGCACCTGAGCAATCGCCGAGTGTGGTCATCGCGATCGATGAGGAGACCTACCGCACCCCGCCTTTCCAAGGCGTGCCCAAGGTGATGTGGACCAAGGAACTCGGCACGGTACTCGATGGCGTGCGCGAGGCTGGTGCCGGTGTCATCGGGTTCGATATTATTCTGCCGACGTCTATCGAACCCTATATCCGCGGCTATGACCGCGATTTCATGTTGGCCTTGCGCCGGGCCGCGCAGGAAAACAAGATCGTCCTCGCCAAAGTGCAACACCAGGTGAAGCCGATCAGCCCGTTTCCCGGCCACAGCTTTGCCGTCGGCCACCAGAGCAATATCCGGGCCGTCAATTTGTATGCTGATGCTGACGGAACCATCCGTCGTGCACCGCTTTTCCTCTAGGCGGTCGAGGTAGACGGCAGCCTGCGCCAGGAGCCTTCGCTCGCTCTCGAAATGGCGGCGCGCAAGCTCGGCGAAACACCGCGAATTGACCCGAGTAGCGGTGAAATTTTTCTCGGTGCGTATCGAATTCCAGGAGGGCGGGATAATGCACTGACAGTCAATTTCGATGGCGGCGCTTCGGTGCCAACCTATTCGCTGGCCGATATTCATGCCTGCATCACGGCGGGAAATACGGAATTCCTGACACAGCAGTTTGCCGGCAGGGTGGTGCTGCTCGGCGTGGTGCTCGATGTCGAGGATCGCAAGATCACTTCAAAGCGCCTTATCACCGCGCCAGACGGTGACGCCATGGCAGCGCGTTGCGTTACAGACCCGCCGAGCGGGCTCTACAACGCTGTACTCAGCCGCGATTCAATCCCAGGCGTCTATATTCACGCTGCCGCAATCAACAATCTGCTACGCGGTGAAGCGCTGACTGTCTTGGCGCGCCCCTGGCACGGCTTGATCATGGTGGCCTTCGCTCTTCTGGTGGCGGGTTTGGCGATGCGCCTGGCGGCGTGGCGCGCGGGCTTCGCCATCTGCCTTGCCGCGCTGGCCTGGCTCGTTGTCACAGCGGCGCTTTTCCGTTCGGGTACGGTATTGCCGCTGTTTGATCCGCTCATTGCCGGCGCTCTTACCTTCGCGGTCCTGCTCGGCTATCGATTCGCCATCAGCGACAAGGACAAGCGCCGCCTGCGCCACGCTTTTGCCTTTTATCTCGCCCCTGCCCTGGTTGATCGCATGGTGGAGAAAGGCGAAGCGCCGGAGCTTGGCGGTGAAAGTCGCGAGCTGACGGTGTTGTTCAGCGATATTGAGAGCTTCACGGCGATTTCGGAAAAATTGAGCGCCGAACAATTGGTCGCCGGGCTCAATATCTATCTTTCGGAAATGACCGATATCATCGAGCGCCATGGCGGTTTTGTTGATAAATATATCGGTGACGCCATCGTCGCCGTTTTCGGTGCACCGCTCGAAGACCCCGACCATGCCCGCCACGCCGTCGAAGCGGCGCTTGAATGCCGCCAGCGCCTGACGGAAATGCCGGGTGTTTTCGCCGGACGCGAGGACTTGACGCTCAACGCCCGCATCGGCGTCAACACGGGCGATATGTTGGTCGGTAATATCGGCTCGAAGCGGCGCTTTAATTACACCGTCATGGGTGACGCGGTAAATCTCGCGGCACGCCTCGAAAGCGCCAACAAGGCCTTCGCCAGCGCGATTCTGGTCAGCGAAACAACCGCGCACGCTTGCGGTGATGCCATTGCCATGCGCGAACTCGACTTTATCCGCGTTATCGGTCGGGAAGCTCCGCTTTCTGTTTTTGAGCCGATTTGCTTAGCGGAGCAGTTGGATCCCGCCGCGAAAACGAAGCTTGAATCCTTTGCCCGTGCCCTCGAGTTGTACAGAAATCGTGAATTCGAATCTGCCGCACAAACCCTGGATACCTTGGCGCCCGAAGATAAGGTCGCGGCTAAATTTGCCCAACGCGCCCGCCGAATGATGGCCAGCCCGCCAGCCGCTGCCTGGAAAGGCATCAACGAACTGGAGCAAAAATAGGTCGACGCTCTAATTATTTGATATCGATCGGATTGACACGATCTAGAGATATTCGGCGAATCCGTTGGAGCCGCACGCCGGCCCGCATAGAATGTTTTCAGTTGTTGGAAGTCAAAATATAGCGACCTGGGGGGATAGCGATGCAGACAGATTTCACAGGCAAGCGTGTGCTGGTCACCGGCGGATCGCGCGGCATTGGGCGTGGCGCCGCCCGGGCGTTTCTCGAAGCCGGTGCGCGGGTCGCGGTAAACGGGCGGACGGACGATTCCACGGCGGCAGGTATCGCCGCAATCGGCGAAAGCGAGAGGCTCTTGGCCGCACCCGGCGACGTTGCCACGGTCGCGGGATGCGAGGCCATTGTCGGCGCGGCGCTTGAGGGGCTGGGCGGCCTCGATGTGCTGGTCAACAGTGCCGGTATCGGCAAGACCGGAACCATCGAGGATTTCGACGAGGCGGCCTGGGATGAGACGCTCGACGTCAATTTGAAAGGCTCGTTTTTCTGTATCCGCACGGCGTTGGGCGCTTTACGCGCCAGCAATGGCAACATCGTCAATGTGGCGTCGGATGATGGCTTGATGGGCCAGCTTGGTTTGACCGTTTATTGCGCCTCCAAGGGCGGTGTCGTCAATATGACCCGCGCCATGGCGCTCGAGCTTGCGCCCGATGTGCGCGTCAACTGCGTGTGTCCGGGCTATGTCGACACCGACATGGTGCGGCGCGATTATATCGAGCAGGCCGACGACCCCGCCGCCGCCGAGCAGGAGTGCATCAACTGGGCGCCGCTGAAACGCCTGGCGACGCCCGACGAGATCGCCACGGCAATCGTCTATCTCGCCTCGGACGATGCGCGCTTCGTGACCGGATCGGCCTTTCAGATCGACGGCGGCTCGACGGCTGGCCGTTGAGCAAGCGACGAACTGCTGAAAGCCGGAACTAGACGGGGAGAGAATGATGAGTGGGCACGGATTCGAATATGAAATCGAACATATCACTTCGATCGTGGCGAGGTTCGCGGCGCCGGAGGTCATTGGCCCCGTGGCCGAGGGCCTGTTGGCGAATTATTATGTGACCGGTGGCGAGCTTCTTGGCCCGAAAATAATCGGCAAGGTTCTTCCCGTCGGAGGTGACTGGTTTACGGTACGGACAGATGGCATTGGAACGCTTGATGTCCGCCTCACCTTTGAGACCAATGATGGGGCGCTCATCTACACGTCCTATTATGGCAACGCGAATCTGGGGCCGGATGGCTACAAGCAGGCGATGGACGGAACCCTGCCGTCCGACGAAGGTTTGGACTTGAGAACCTGTCCAAGGTTTCAAACCGCTCACCCGGATTACCAGTGGCTAAACGCGGCATTTTGTATTGGCCTGGGAAAATCCTACATAGAGGGCCACACCGTCAAATACGATATTTATCAAATTCACTAGAGCGGACCTTCAAGGCGGTAGACCGTCATTGTGCCAACGCCCTTGATTTCGACGTCGTCGCGCCGGCTGAAACGGAATTCTTCCTTGAGAAGCGCTTCGGCGCTGGCGGAGACCTGGATCGTCCCAGCTTCGGCGGTTTCTTCCATGCGCGCGGCGATGTTCACAACGTCGCCCCAAAGATCATAGGCAAATTTGCGCTTGCCGATAACGCCGGCGACAACGGGGCCCGAATTGATGCCAATGCGGATTTGGACGGGCGCCTCCTGGTCGTCGCGATGCTTGGCAACCGCGTCCCGCATCGCCAGGGCGAAGCGTGCGATGCGTGCGGCATGATCGGATTGCGCCTCGGGCAGGCCGCCGGCGACCATATAGGCATCGCCGATGGTTTTGATCTTTTCCAGCCCGTGCGTCTCGGCCAGATCATCGAAATCGCTGAAGATGTCGTTCAGGAGGTTCACAAGTGCCGCGGCCGGCATGCGCCGGGCGATCTCGGTGAAATTCACGATATCGGCGAACAGCACGGTCGCGGCCTCGTGGCTATCTCCGATGGTCCGCGCTTCGCCCTTGAGACGGTCGGCGATGGCGGCGGGCAGGATGTTGCGCAGCAGTTTCTCCGAGCGCTCGTGCGCGGCAGCGAGCGCCGCCTCGGCGCGCAGCATGGCGTTGTTGTAGAGACCGATCCAGCCGCCAACGATAATGATGAAGCCGAGCGCGTTCGCCATCGTGAAGCCGAACGCCCAACCGTCCGAGAGCGGGCTGATCGCTTCGAAATAAACTGAATAGGCAGCCAGGAAAGCGAAGGCGAGAGAGAACAGGGCGGCGATAAATATGCGCAGCCGGCGGGCGAAAAAGGGATATACCCAAGCGGCGATGGGCGTCGCGGCGAGAAAAAAGTAGAAGCCGGACTCACTGCCCAAAATTACCGTGGCCAGGGCGCCATGAACTGGCACTTCCAGCGCCGTTAGGGTAAATGCGGTCGTAATGTAGCCACGCAAATGGAGGATGGCGGCCAAGGCGAACACCAGAACGCTGAAGGTGTTGAAGTAAGCGAGCAACCACTGATCGATCAGCGCGAAGATGAGCAGAAAGGCGGCATGGAAGGCGCCGCCCAACAGATAGATGAACAGTCCGCTCAAGCCGAAGCGCGATTTCGCCCGTTCGATAGCCAATTTTTCTGGTGGCAGCGCCATGGGATTCGGGATCGATTATTATGGTTTCGCCGGGAACCCTAACAGAAGCAAAGTCGATTGACTCTACCAAAGAGAAAATCGCTTTCTTGCCCAGCCCGGCCAAAGATTTCAGCCGGGCGCGACGACATCCCGGATCATTTGATTGCTGAAAATTTTCGAATCCTCCGCCGCTTCGATGCCAACCGTAACCATGGCCTGGGCCAGGTCGCGGTCGGTGATGCCGATGCTTGGGTTGCGGGCAAAGAGCCTCGCCATGATCGGCAGCATGATCAGCCTGTATATCCCGCCCGGCGGTTTGCGCGTGCCGGTTGGGTGAATATAGCCGGGGCGGAAGATGTATTTTTTGGGGAATCCGGTGGCCTGCAGCATGTTCTCGGCCTGGCCCTTGACGCGCGCAAACGGCATGCCCTTGCCGCCCGGTTTCGCCCCTTGCGCGCCGAACAAAACGAACACCGCCTCGGGGCTCGCCGCCGCCAAGGCGTCGGTCAGCGCTTCCTGATAACCGCAGGTGATCTTGACATAGGCCTTCTTCGACACCTGGCTTTGATAGACGCCGAGGCAATGGAAACAGACATCGACACTTGCGAGATCGGCCGCAAGCGGTGACAGGTCGAGGAAATCCTCGGGGATGATTTCGCGCAGCTTGTCGTTGTTGATGTTGCTCTGGCGCCGGCCGATCGAGACAATTTCACCGACATCGGTACGGTTGAGCAAATGATCGAGCACATGGCGGCCGACCATGCCGGAGGCGCCGGTCATTAGAACTTTCGCCGGCGCGGTTCTGTTTTGCATGTTCTTACCTCCCATTTCCCGGCACAACCATACTTGGCAAGAAAGATATTCCAGAAATAATGCGTGCCGAAGGAAATTGTCTCAAGGGTGTGAATGGTGGATGACCATGAATAATTGCCCGGCGCCGGCCGATCCCATTGATCTTGACGGGTTTTACGTTGTGACGCGGGAGCCCGGCTATGTCGAAAAAGAGCTGCCGGTCTGGGCGTGCAAGCGCCCCGGCGCGGTCAAATTCGCCGAATCGGGTGGCGGCGGCATCGAAAAGGTGGATATCGCCGAAGTGCCGGGCGCCTGGCATCTGCGCAATGTCCTGAGCGCCGACGAATGCGACCAATTGGTCGAGCTTAGCGAGGCCCTTGGCTATCACGACGACGCGCCGGTTTCGCTGCCGCGCAGCATCCTTCACAACGGCAATTTCACCTGGGTCGTGGACGAAAGCGTGGATGGTCCGATTTGGGACCGTTGCAAGGGTTTTTTCGAAAACTCCGATCACACCAGCCTGAGACCGCTGGGTCTCAATGCGCGTTTCAGATTCTACCGCTACGGCGTCGGCGATTTCTTTGCCCCGCACCGGGATGGCGCCTGGCCGGGCAGCCGCGTGATCGACGGCCGGCTGGTGCACGATGCCTATGGCGACCGGATCAGCGAGATGACTTTCCTGATCTTCCTGACGGACGGATATGAAGGCGGACAGACGCTGTTTCATACCTCACGGGATACACTCGCCTGCGTCCCCACGCGGAAGGGCGCCGTTCTGTGTTTTCCGCATGGCCGCAACCCGCAACATTGTGTCCATTCCGGCGAGGGCATCGCGTCGGGGCGGAAATACATTATCCGCACTGATGTGCTGTTCGGTTGAGAGGTGATCCCGTCAGTAAAGTGCCACGCAGCGCACCTCGATGCTCCAGCGATCGGGTGCGTCGGGCGGGGCTAATGGATCTTCGAAGGCGGTGTGGAAGCTGAAGGTGCACGGTTCATCCGGCGCGCCGCCATCGCCGCGTGCGCCATTGCTGCGCGCCAGTTCGCCGGCCGAATCCCACTGTTTGATCAGAAGCGCCTCGTCCCGCGTCAGGGCGGGCCAGAAATACCATTGGTGGCGTTCGGCGGGCTTCGAAAAATAATTTTCGCCGGTGCGGTCGCCATAGCGGATTTCGAAGACAACCAGGTCTTCGGGCGCGACGCTCGCCGCGCTGCAAAGCGCTATCGGATGGGTGGCGACCGGCTCGGGCGCGATATTGCGCCACAGATTGATGATGGCGAACCGGCCCTCGGCCAGGACGGTTTCGACCTCGCCGGAATCGAGCAGCGCCTCACCGTCGCCCAGCGCCGTCCGCAGCGTGTCGTTGGCGGAGGGCGGTTTGGTCAGATCGCGCAGGCGCTGGGGCGCGCCGGTTAGCGTGTAGTCGCCGTGGACGACGCGCGCCGGCCCTTGCACCTGCTGTCCGCCGGCGATGCGCTGCTTGCCGCGTTTGCCCGCGGCCGAGCGCACATTGTGGTCGAACGGGGCGACAAGGCGCGCGCCGCTCGCCGCCTGAACGAGGGCGGCGCATTCCGGGTAGTAGCGGCGCACGACCGCTTCGTGGTCGAGGAAATCGAGCGCCGGGTCCGAAAGAGGAGCCGTATGCATTTCGAAACCGTGCGCCGCGAGCGTCGGTTGCCCGGCCGGCGCCAACTGCCGCGCGTCATGCACGGGCATGGGCCGGATCTCCAGTTCGGTGCCGACCCAGGCGGTATCGCTGCCCTCCCGGTCGCGCTGCACGAACGCCTTGCCGTTGCGGTAGAGCGAAGATTGCGCCGAAGCGCTCATATAGGGAATTGGCGCGCTGCGGGCGGCGCTGCTTGCCTGGGGTGGTGTCGAAGCCATGATAGCTGTCCTTTAAATCATGCGCCGAAGCCGAGCCGCTAGGGCGTGGCCCCGCGCATGCTCATATTGAGACCGACAATACCGGCGATGATCAGCAAGACCGAGCCGATTTTGAGCGCCGTGACCGGTTCCTTGAACCAGATGACACCGATGGCGGCGATCAGCGCGGTGCCGGCGCCGGCCCAGATGGCGTAACTCATGCTGAGGTCGAGCCTCTTCAGGGCAAAGGTAAAGGCGGTGAAACT
Source organism: uncultured Rhizobiaceae bacterium (assembly GCA_964429775.1). Taxonomy (GTDB): domain Bacteria; phylum Pseudomonadota; class Alphaproteobacteria; order UBA828; family UBA828; genus PTKB01. Next base: position 113,760 of record CAYSDJ010000004.1, on the reverse strand, counting down.
GAGGCCGTAAAAGACGAAGATCAGGACGCTCGGCAGCGTCCGTGTAAAGCCCTCGGAAAGTTTCATGTTTGTTGTGCCCGCCACTTCCAGCGCGATCGCGGCGATCAGTAAGGCCCAATGCATTTTTTTCTCCTTGGGGCCAACCCGCAAGTTCAGCGAAACCTGCAGTGGTCAGACCGGGTGTTGGGGGAAATATGAAATCGGTGTCGCTCTTGAGGGCGATGGTTGCTCAATAGGCAGGTGCGGTCAATCGGCTGTAGCGAAGTTTAGGGCGATTTTCCCTGCGCATCCGAGTTCGGGGGTTGCGCGGCCTTTTCCCCGGCCGCTTTGGACCCGTTGCGCCATACCCCGACATACATGAACAGACAGAACATAGCGCCGCCGATGACAATGCCGGCCAACCCGTAGCCGCCGAGATGGGCGACTTTGGCGCTGATGGCGGCGACAATATCGCCCGGCAGAAACACCACTTTTCCGACAAACAAGGCCTGCACGACAATGCCGATCGCGACGAGCGACAGGCCCGTCTCGATCAACCGTCTGAGCGATTTATACAATCTCATGCCCAGCATTCAGACCGTATCCTTGCGGCAGTTCGGCCATTACAATCCTCGGATAGTCTATCACACTGGCTCCCGGTGAGGCCAAATGCTACCGTTTGCCGCTCTAACGAAAGAGTGGTCCGGGAAATTTGGATACGGACCGGATCAACAGGGGAAACGAGCGATGGTTAAAGTTGAATGCGCCGTTGAGGCAAAAAATTATCTCGGCGAGGGAGCAATTTGGGATCCGGTCGAGGGACTTCTCTATTGGGTCGATATGCTGGACAAGCAGGTCTGGTCGTTCAACCCGAGGAGCGGCGCGACGCGGACCTGGCAGTTGCCGAAGATCGTCGGCGCCTTCGTTCTCAGGGAAAATGGCGGCGGCGTGCTGACCATGGAAGACGGCTTCTATTTTTTGGACATGGAGAGCGGCGAGAGCGAGTTGATCGTCAAGGTCGATGCCGAAATCGAGAACTCGATCTTCAATGACGGCAAGGCGGACCGCGCCGGGCGCTTCTTCGCCGGCGGTGAGGACCAGAAGACCGAGGCGCCGATCTGTGGCCTGTTTCGCCTCGATGCCGACCTCAGCCTGCATGAGCTCGAGCGCGGCATCATCTGCAACAACGGCCCGTGCTGGAGTCCCGACAACAAGACCTTCTATCACACCGACAGTTTCAAGCAGGAGATGTACGCCTACGATTACGACTTCGAGACCGGCGACATCAGCAACAAGCGCTTGCACATGTCGTGCAAGGACGAGCCCGGTATCTTCGACGGCTCGACCATCGACGAAGAGGGCTATCTCTGGAACGCGCAGATCATCGGCGGCGAGCTGGTGCGCTATACGCCGGACGGCGAGGTTGACCGGCGCATCCCGATCCCGTGCAAGACGATCACCAGCGTCAGTTTCGGCGGCGACAATCTCGACGTGATTTACCTGACCTCGATGGGCAACACCGATTTCCTTGGCCCCGAAGGCGTGCGCCTGTTCGGCGACGCGGCCAAGCCGCAGCCCCATGGCGGTGGCATCTTCGCCGTCACCGGCACCGGCGTGCGCGGCATTCCGGAGCCGCGCTTCGCCGGCTAGCGCGCACGCGGCGCTACAAAGTGGGCCGGACGGCCTCGCCCTCGCGTTGCTTGCTTTGCCAGTTCGGCGCGACGTAAGCCGGCGCGTTTGAGGGCGGCAGCGGGTCCTTGCCACGGATAATATCGGCCGCCTTCTCGCCGACCATGATCGTCGGCGCATTGGTATTGCCGTTCGGCACCGACGGGAAGATCGATGAATCGACAACCCGCAAGCCGCCAATTCCCCTGACCTGGCACTTGGTATCGAGAACCGCCATCGGATCGTTATCGGCGCCGATCTTGCAGGTGCATGTCGGATGATAGGCCGTCTCGACATTGGCGCGCACCCAGGCATCGATTTCATCGTCGCTCTGCACCGCTTCGCCGGGGTCGATCTCGCGCTTGCGGTATGGATCGAAGGCCGGCTGCATGCCAATCTCGCGCGTTAGCTTGAATGCCATCCGGTAATCGTCGATATCCTGCTGATCCTGGAAATGATTGAGCACGATCTCCGGCTTCTCCAGCGGGTCGCTCGATTTGGCATGGACCCAGCCACGGCTTTTCAGCTTGTTGATGCCGAAATGGATTTGATAGCCATGCGGCCCGGTATTGCCCTTGCCGTCATAGCGCACGACGGCAGGCAGAAAGTGGAATTGCACATTGGGCCATTTCAGCCCGGCGCGGGTGCGGATGAAGCCGGTCGATTCGAAGTGATTGGTGGCGCCGAGGCCCGATTTGAAGAAGTACCAGCGCGCGCCGATCAAAAACTTACCGAACGGTCCCATATGGCGGTTCAGCGAGACGGGTAATTTCGTCTCATACTGGATAACCGATTCCAAATGATCGTTGAGATTTTCGCCGACGCCGGGCAGCTCATGCAGAACATCGATGCCGGCATTCTTTAAGACAGCGGCGGGGCCAATGCCCGACATCTGCAGGATGTGCGGCGAGCCGATGGAGCCGGCCGAGAGGATCACTTCCGTGTTGGCGCGCACCTGTTGTGTCTGCCCATTTTGCTCGAACTCGATGCCAACCGCTTTCTTGCCTTCGAGCACAACACGTTTGGTGAGCGCTTCCGTCATCACGGTCAGGTTGGAACGGTGCAGGACCGGCTTCAGATAGGCATTGGCCGTGCTCGCCCGGACACCGCCTTTGACCGTCATGTCCATCTTCGACATGCCTTCCTGGCGGTAGCCGTTGTAATCCTCCGAGACGCCGTATCCGGCTTGGTCTCCGGCCTCAATAAACGCCTTGTAGAGCGGGTTCTTCATGCCGTTGCCGTTGCACGTGTCGAGCGGCCCGCCGCCGCCGCGATATTCGTCTTCGCCGTAATCGCAATTCTCTGCTTTTTTGTAATAGGGCAGGCAATCGCGGTAGGCCCAGCCTTGCGCGCCAAGCTCCTCCCACTGGTCGAGATCGCAGGCGTTGCCGCGCACATAGATCATGCCATTGATCGTTGACGAGCCGCCGAGGCCCTTGCCGCGCGAGACATCGACCAGGCGGTTGTCGATGTTGGGCTCGGGCTCGGACCAGAAGGCCCAATTGAAGCGCGGCATGTTCATCGGGATTTGCAGCGCCGTCGGCATCTGCACGAAGATGCTGTCGTCCTTGCCGCCATATTCGAGCAACAGAACCGAGCTATCCGAATCCTCGGTCAAGCGATTGGCCAGAACGCAGCCCGCCGATCCCGCGCCAACGATGATGTAATCGAATGATTTATCCATTTCTTGTTCTCCCTGTTTGTCTCACCCCGGCAGCGGGCCGCGTTCGGAGTGCAGCGGATAGAGCAGGTCAAACACCTCGCGGCGGATTTCAACGGCTTCGTAGGCGTCCGGAATGGTCTTGGCCAATTCGGTGTCGCGAAAGGCGGCCAGCGCCGCCTCATCCTCAAAAAAATAAATCCCGCAATAAGCGCCCGTAGCACCTTCCTTGCCGTAGATTTTCTGCACCAGGCCGGGAACCTGCTCAAATTGCGGCCGGCGCTCCAACATGCGGCGCTCAAGTTCTTCGCTCGCGAGCTCGGAAGTTACTTTTACAAACAGAATTGCTGCCATTTCGGCCCTCTTATTTTTATGGGATATCCACCGCCATAAGAGCAATTGAAACGCGTTCTGTCGAGCCAACATTCAGGCGCATTAAGCCTCAACATTTTATCGCTGAACGCGTAGGCTTAAGCGGATCATTGCAGCGAGGGGAGGCGCACGACAATGACGGATCAATGGCTATTCAAGAGCGAATCTTACGACAACTGCAATTGCGCCGTGAATTGCGGCTGTCAGTACAACATCCCGAGCACTTTCGGCTTCTGTCTCTCGGCCTATGCCGGCACTCTCGTCGAGGGTCATTTTAACGGCACGCCGCTCACCGGGCTGAAATGGGCTGGCCTTTATATCTGGCCCGGCGAAATCGCCGATGGCAACGGCAAACGCCAGATCATTATCGACGAGGGCGCGGACGCGGCGCAGCGGCGCGCGATGGAGACGATTATCTCCGGCGAGGCCTGCGCCCCTTTGAGCAATGTGTTCTCGGTCTTCGCCTCGACCTGCACGGAATTTGTTGAGACTCTGTTCCTGCCAATCGCCCTCGATGCGGATTTCGAGCATCGAACGGCAAAGGTCGACATCCCGGGCATCATGAAGAGCAGCGGCCGGCCAATTATCAACGCCTTCAACGGCGAGCCGTTCCACATTGCGCTCGCGCGCCCGAGCGGTAGCTTCGAGTTCACCTATTCGGAAATCGGCCTCGGTTCGACCGAAGTGTATGGCGAGATGGAGATGGCGTTCGAAGACACATGGGCGCAATATTGCATCCACCACTTCAATCAGGATGGGCTGATTCGCGAGGCGTGATATCTGCTTGGAGTTCCGGAGCGGTCACGCAACAGCTCAAGAAACAATCGTTCCGATATACCGAAAGTTATCCATGCACTAACATTCATATTGGACCACTCAATTCGGGTCGATCAATGAATGAACAGGCACATGAAGCGCGGAGGCTGTTGCCCGGCGCCGACATTCGAAGATTTACGCTGCGTTTTGCCGCGCCTTCGCTTGAGAACGAGTTTCAAAAACACAGGCTCAGCAATTCGCTTCAACTGATACGCCTGTGGGGCCTAGCGGGTATCGCGCTCTACGCTTTGTTCGGCATCGTCGAATATTTTTTTGTGAGAGAGATTCTGGAGACCGTGTTCATCATTCGCTATGCGGTCGTTCTACCAATCTTGATCGTAACGTTCGTGCTGACCTATCTGGAAAACTATCTCAAAATGCTCAACCGCTCCTTTCTCATAGCGGTTTCACTGCCGAGCATCGGCTCACTTGTTGCCATTTCCCTGTCCGGCGACCTGAACAGCCTTATTTATTTCGCGTTTCTACTTATTATGATGCTGTTTACGCACGCGTTCACGGGAGTGAGATTCTGGCTGAGCACGCTTGTCAGTTGGATGATCTTCTTCGGCTGTCTGGCGGTTATCTTGGCGGCAGATCCATACCCTGCTGAAATCGCCGCACTGTGCCTAACAGTACTATTTTTCGCTACGGTCATCGCCATGTTCATGTCCTATAACGAGGAGATTTACATACGCCGCCATTTTCGAAATAGCCGACTACTGATTCAACAAACGCGGAACGCTGAGAATTTGGCCGCCCAGGCCACTGAGGCCAGCCTATCCAAGTCGAATTTTCTTGCCATGATGAGCCACGAACTGCGCACCCCTCTGAATGCGATAATAGGTTTCGCGGAAATCATTTCGACCGAATTATTTGGTAAGGTCGAACCTGAGCGATACCGCCAGTACGGCACCGATATCGGACAAAGCGGACGCCATCTGCTGGACATCATCAATGATGTGCTCGACATCTCAAAAGCCGAAGCTGGCATGCTTTCTCCCGATGATAGCGAAGTCGCATTGGGACCGATCGTTCAGTCCTGCTTTTCCATGTTTGAAGAGAGAGCGCATAGAGAGAATATCGGACTCAGCCACGAAATTTCCGAGGAAATCGTCGCCATTCAGGCCGATGAGCGAATGGTAAAGCAAATAATTTTGAACCTGTTGTCTAATTCGATCAAATTTACACCGGCGGGTGGAAAAATAGCGCTCGATGCCCGACGGGACGGCGATGGAGGGTTGCTCCTCACCATTTCGGACACAGGCATAGGGATGTTGGAAAACGAAACCGAAACAGTCTTCGAGCCGTTCACTCAGGCAGAAAGTTCGCTCAGCCGGCGTTACGAAGGAACCGGCCTGGGTCTCCCGCTCGTACGGCGAATGGCGGAATTGCACGGTGGGACAGTGACTTTGCAAAGTAAACAGGGGAAAGGAACCATTGTCACAGTGCGGTTTCCACCGGAACGCGTTCTGCCACGGTCGCGGACAGCGACAGAATAAAGCTCCATGCAAGAATGTCAGCCGGCCGTGACGTGGGGTTCGAACCTTTTGCGGGGCTGGTCGGCAGATTGATTGGGCTGTCAACATTGGTTTCGCCAACGGTTCTCCAGCGCTATGCTAGTTCCATCTAGATCGGCATCCGCCCCTTAACCCCCAGCACAAAACGAAAGCAGCCAACATGCCCGATACACCCAACTACACGCCGCCGAAAGTCTGGAAGCCGGAAACCGAAATGGGTGGCACCTGGGGCAAGATCAACCGGCCGACCGCCGGCGCGACGCATGAGAAAGAGCTGCCGATTGGCGACAATCCGTTGCAGCTTTATTCGCTGGCGACGCCGAACGGGGTCAAGGTCACGATCCTGCTGGAGGAGCTGTTGGCGCTCGGCCATGCGGGGGCGGAATATGATGCCTATGTGATCGAGATCGGCGAAAGCGATCAGTTCGGCAGCGGCTTTGTCGCGCTCAATCCGAATTCGAAGATTCCGGCACTCCAGGACCGCAGCACCAGCCCGCCGACAAGGGTGTTTGAATCGGGCGCGATCCTCCTATATCTGGCGGAGAAGTTCGGCGAATTCGTGCCGACCGAGCCGTCGGCGCGGGCCGAGTGCCTGTCGTGGCTGTTTTGGCAGATGGGCGCTGCGCCCTATCTCGGCGGCGGCTTCGGGCATTTTTATAGCTATGCGCCGGAGAAGTTTGAGTATGCCCTGAACCGCTATGCGATGGAGGTGAAGCGCCAACTCGATCTCCTCGACCAAAATCTTGCCGAGCGGCGTTATCTCTCCGGCGACGACTATAATATCGCCGATATCGCCACCTATCCGTGGTATGGCGACCTGGTGACCCGCAATAGCTACAAGGCGGCGGAATTTCTTGATGTGGCGTCCTACAAGAATGTCATCCGCTGGGCGACGGAAATAGATGCGCGCCCGGCGGTGGTGCGCGGCCGGCGGGTCAACAAGACCTGGGGGCCGGAGGAACTGCGCGTGCCCGAACGGCACAGCGCCAGCGATTTTGACTGAGAGCCGGCGGTCATTTTCCTACCGCTCAGATCCCGCTCCCGTCTCGGCGTAGCCGCGTTCGAGCGCGTTGCGCAATGATTTGAAGCGCTTGCGGTATTGCGCCGGCGTGAGGGCGACTTTGCGCTTGAACAGGCGGCTGAAAAAACTGGCGTCCTCATAGCCGACCTCGTTGGCGACGGCCTCGATCGGCAAATCGGTGGTTTCGAGCAATTGCTTCGTTTCCTCAAGGCGCAGCGTGTGGACATATTCCATCGGCGACAGGCCGGTGGCGAGCTTGAAACGGCGTTTGAAAGAGCGCGTTGAAAGGCCGCTCAGGCTTTCCATGGTGGCAACCGGGGTTGATTCGTCATAATGCGCCGCCGGTTTCCTGAAAAAGTTTTTGCGGCTATGCTGGCGCCCTGCGGCTAATTTTCCTATGGCCGACTAAATCACGCTCCGCGCCCGGCGTCCCGGAATCGTGCGGATACAATTGTCTGGGACGCGCCATGAATGCGCCTGAGATTATCGCGCGCCGCAGCGGCGGAATGATGCTTTCCCTGCTGCTGATATTTATCGCCGGCATCAATTTCAGTTTTTTGTTCTCGGTCAACAAGATCGCGGCCGAGGCCGGGTTGCCGTTCTTTGCCTATGTGTTCTGGTATGCGCTTGGCGCCGGGTTGTTTCTGTTCGTCATCGCCGCCGCTCGCCGCGATCTGCCGCGCCTCGATAAGGCTCACCTCAAGGCTTACGGCGTGGCGGCGGCGCTCGGCTTTGCCTTTCCCTTTGCCCTGCTGGCTTTTGTCGCGCCGAAACTGCCGTCCGGCGTGGCGGTGCTACTGGTTATTCTGACACCCGCTTTCACCTATTTCTTTTCGCTGCTGGCCAGGCTTGAGCGCTTTCACCTGATGAGCATTGGCGGGCTGGTACTTGGCGTGGCCGGTGTTCTTTTTGTCGTTGTGCCGAGCGGCAGCCTGCCGGGGGCGGATATGGCGGGCTGGTTTCTCCTCGCACTCTTGGCGCCGATCAGCTTTGCCGGCCTCAATGTCTATGTTGAGTGGCACCGCCCGCCCGATACAACCTCTCTCGCGCTTTCCGTCGGCATTCTCTTTTCGAGCGCCCTGATGCTGCTGCCGCTGATGCTGGCAACCGGACAGCTTTATGTCTTTCCCGGGCCGGTGCTGGATGGCGATCTCGCGCTCGCCGGCGCGGTGGTGATCAATATTCTGATGTGGCCGCTGTTTTACGCCATCGTCAAACGCACCGGCGCCTTTCTGATGTCGATGATCAATGTTGTCGGCGTGGTTGGCGGTATCGTCTGGAGCATGGTGTTTTTCGCCGAGCGGCACAGCGGTTTTATCTGGCTCGCCGGCGCGTTGATGCTGATGGGCCTTGGCCTGATTCTATTGCGTCCCATCCTTGCCGCGCGGGCGAAACCTGCCGGCAATAGCGAATAACGCGGGCTAGGTTTCCGCCGCGGCGAACTTGGCTTGTATCATCAATTGCCAACCTCATCCTGATCCAACACATTGCGGATCATGTTCGCCAGTGCCGCTTTCTTGAACGGTTTTTACAGCAGGTGCGTATCTTTATCCATGGCAAAAATTCTATCTAGCGCGTCTTCTGCGTAACCGGTCATGTATATGATTTTAGTGGCCGGGCTGCGTTTTTGAACTTCGGCCGCAAGGTCGGGGCCGATCATGGTGCCGGGCAAGATCACATCGCATAGCATTAAGTCGATTGCGGCCGAATTCGCCATCACATCCAGCGCCGCTTCGGCATCGCTTGCTTCGGCGGTCTCGTAACCGAGGGCGGAAAGCAAGGCCAGTGTTGGCACGAGCACGTCCGCATCATCCTCGACAACAAGAATTTGTTCGCCCTCCCGGGCTACCGGAATATCCGCATCTAATTCGTCCATGTCCGATTCATCGCCCCGCTCCTCCGAGCGTGGCAGATAGAGTTTGACCGTGGTTCCTTCACCCTTCTCGCTGTTGATCGTCGCCAATCCGCCGGTCTGCTTGGCAAAGCCAAAGACCATGCTAAGGCCGAGCCCAGTTCCCTTGCCCACACCCTTGGTGGTGAAGAATGGCTCGAAGACGTGTTTGAGTACCTCGCTATCAATGCCGCGACCGGTGTCTGATACGCTGAGCACAACATAGTGGCCGGGTTCGATCTCGGCCCGTTGTGCGGCGGCTTCATCATCCAATGATATGTTCGCGGTCTCAATTGTCAGCGTGCCGCCATCCGGCATGGCGTCACGCGCATTGATCGCCAAATTCAATAAGGCGTTTTCCAATTGCGACTGGTCGGCATGACACAGCCACAAACCGGCCTGCCCCCTGGTATTTATCTTGATTGTCTCTCCCAGCGTGCGGCGCAGCATATCCGCCATGTCCGCGACCATCTCGCCCACATCAATTGTAACAGGCAACAGGGTCTGTTTGCGCGAGAAGGCAAGCAGGCGATGCGTCAAGGCGGAGCCGCGTTCAACCGCATGCACGCCGCGCTCGATCATTTCATTCACAGCGTCGTCAACTTCCGAGGTGATGCGGATGAGTTCGAGGTTTATCTGAATGACCAATAGAAGATTATTGAAATCATGCGCCACGCCGCCGGTCAGTTGGCCGATGGCCTCCATTTTCTGCGCTTGGCGAAGTTCCTCCTCGGCGAGATTGCGCTCGGTCACATCGGTCGAAGCGCCAACCCAGAGCCGGACGCTGGACGACGGGTCGCCAATTAAATGCGCCTTGGTGTGGATATAGCGCATCTCTCCGTCCGGGCGGACAATTCGGTGTGCCACTTCATACGGGTCGTCGGATTTGATCGCGTCGGTCCACGATTCGGCCATCAGGTCGCGGTCTTCCTCATACACGTAGGTCAGATACGCATCAAAATTCTGCGGGACGGCCGTTTCCTCAATTCCGTAGATGCGGCAAAGCTGTGCTGACCAATTCGTCTCGACCTGTTGTTTCCCTTCATACTTCACAACCCAGCTGCCGACGTTGGCGATTTGCTGCGCTTCTGCCAGAAGCGCTTCGCTTTCGGCAAGCGCCGCTTCCGATTTCTTGCGCTCTGAAATATCGATGCGATAACGAACATGCCGGCCGTCCTCAAGCTTATTATCCTTCAGTCGCATCCATCTTCCGTCGTTGAGTTGGAAGTCGATGGATTGGCCCGAATCGAATACATGCTTGCCTAAATCTACATAAGCTTCGACATCCAGTTCTTTGCCGCCAATATTCTTATATGTATGAGGATATACAGCGCGTAGAAGTTCTTCGTGGGAAATGCCCGGTTGGAACAGGTCAGAAACTTCGGGATAGTCATTGCGAAATCGGCTATTGCAATATTCCAGTCGATTGTCGGCGTCAAATACCGCGAAGCCGTCGTTCATATTCTCCACCGCGTTGAATAATTGTGTGCGCACTTTCTCGGCCTGCATACGCTCGGTAATATCGTTGATCACACCGTAGTAACCTTTTACTTGGCTGTCGGCATCCATATCCGGAACGTATTCGATATCGAGATATCGTTTCTTTCCGTCTGAAAAAGTATTGGTTGATTCGAACCGCACCCGTTCACCGGCTAGTACGCGCGTGATCCAAGGCTCAATAGTTTCGTAATACGCGGAGCCGAGCACATCCTGCACATTCCGACCTACAATTTCCTCGATCGGCTGAAGCAGCCATTCCTGGTATCGCTCATTCAAGAAACGATAGCGCCGTTCGCTGTCGACGTAGGAGATCAGGGCGGGGACATTGTTCGTGATCAGCCGAAGGCTCTTCTCGCTTTCCGCCAACGCCCGTTCCGCACCAACTTGTTCGGTAATATCTTGCATGGCGCCCGAGCGGCGAATTACTTCGCCATTCTCACTCGCCGATACCAGCTCAAATCGGCGAATGTGTCTAATTTCGCCGTTGGGACGAACAATTCGGTAAACAAACGATCCATCACTTTTACCTTCCAGCGCACTTTTTCTCGCCGCTATCATGCGGGGTCGATCTTCGGGATGGATCAGTTTCAATATATTTTCGAAAGTTGGCTTAAACGCCCCTTTTTGCTGGCCGGTGATTCGATACACTTCGTCTGACCAAGTGAGCTCATTTGCTCGCTCGTCATATTCCCAGCTCCCGAGGTGAGCGATACGTTGGGCCTCGTTTAAGTGCGCCTCGCTTTTCGCCAGCGCTTGCTCATTTTTTTTGCGCTCGGTGATGTCTTCGACCGTGGCAATGGACCCAATACCAATTCCGTCGGCATCTTTCAGGTCAGCAATATTCAAGCTCACCCAGATGGTTGAGCCATCTTTATGAAGGTATCGTTTGTTGAAATGGTAGGTGGCAATCTCACCCGCCAATATGTCGGCAAAATATGGCTCCTCTAGACGATGATCGTCCGGGTGTGTGATATCCCAGAATGATTTGCCGTTTAATTCTTCCGCCGTCAGGCCCAGCATTTTCTGATAGGCGGGGTTGGTTTGTATAAACCGCCCCTCCCGGTCGTTGACGGTGATGCCGATGGCCGCGGTTTCGAAAATCCCGCGCAACATTTGCTCACTTTCCCTGAGAGCTTCCTCTATCTGTGTGCGTTCGGTGATGTCTTGGAAGGTTCCCGACATGCGAATCGGCCTGCCGGCCTCGTCTCCTTCGACTTCGGCGATGGTATGCGCAGTACGAATTTCACCGTCCGATCGAATGATTCGATACTGAAAATCATACATACTCTGTGATCGCAATGCCTCTTCCACGGCAGCCTTAACCGCCTCTCTGTCGTCTTGGTGGATCATGGCGAGAAACGCCTTATAACTGGCCGCCGGTCCTTTGGGATCGAGGCCGAGTATTCGGTAATGCTCCACCGACCAATGAATTTGGTCGGTCGCGATGTCCCAGGTCCAACTGCCAATATGGGAAATTTTCTGTGCTCTGGCGAGATCGGCTTCGTTCTCGCGTAAGGCAGCCTCAGCACTTGCCTGTTCCGTGATATCCTGCACCGTACCGGACCGGCGCGTGGTTACGCCGCCCTCTCGTGCGGACACCAGCACCACTTCGCGGACGGTTCTAACCTCACCGTCAGGGCGAACGATGCGGTGTTCAAAGGCATAGTCTTTGATACCAAACGCCTCTTTGTCTGAGACCACCCGGACAACGGAGCGGTCCTCAGGGTGGACAGCGTCATGAAAACTGTCGACGGTCAGCTCGAATTCATCTCTACGCACACCAAATATTCGGTAGACTTCGTCAGACCATGTGAGATCGCCAGTGTCACTGTTGTATTCCCAACTGCCGATATGAGCGATGCGCTGGGCTTGGTTGAGACGCGCCTCGCTCTCGCGCAGTGCGTTCTCGGCTTTTTTGCGCTCGGTGATATCAGATATACTGGCGCGAACCAATTTACGGTGGGCATGAGGCAGCCGAGCCAGGTGAACTTCGCAAAGAGCCTCTTCACCATCCGGCGTTAGGTGCATCCATTCAAATTTCGGATACTCACCGGCCAGTGCCTGGTTGAGATAGTCTGCGGCGGATACAGAGGAAGGACGGCCATCTGGTTGAATTTCCGGACTCAAGTCCTCAGGTCCAACTTTTTCCACCAGCTCTTCGCGAGAAAGTCCGTGTAAGACCTCGGCCATGGGATTGGCATCGACGTAAAGGCCTGTGTCAACATCAAGCAATGTGATCGCTTCCGGCGCGTGTTCAATAAGAGTGCGAAATCGCTCCTCGCTCTCACGTAACGCATCCTCGGCTTTTTTGCGCTCGGTGACATCCAGCGCGAGTGACGCAATGCCGGTCGTCTTTCCTTGAGAGTCCAGCAGCGGCGTGTTGTACCATTCGACAAACACGGAGCTTCCGTCTTTTGTCACATTCTCGTTGAAGGTGCTTTCCCCGCCTTTCTGCTCAAGCAGGCCGCGGAAGACTCCGGTTAAGTGCTCCTTGTCGGCATCGAATATGACGAGGTCGCTTGCGCTACGCCCCACCGCCTCCGCCGCTTTGTAGCCGAATATTTTCTCCGCCGCCGGGTTCCATTCGCGCACCGTGCCGTCGACATTCCAGACAATGGCGGCAAGCGGCGTGCGGGTGATGTGGTGTGAAAGAGTCTGCTCGCTTTCGCGTAGTTCTTCCTCGCGCTGCCTAATGTCCGTGATATCGGTACGAACGCTGACAATGCTACCATCGGGCAATAGGTGATCGCTAAGCTTTATCCACGTGCCGTTCGCCAATTGGAGTTCGGTCGTTTCGCCCGTTCTATTTCGCTGTTGCAACTCGTCGACGAATTTTTTCACCCGTCCAACGGCGGCGGGCACCGCACCACTCGTGTAAAATGCGTGGCGAATGTCCTTTCGGCGTGCGCCCGGTTTCAGGAGAGGCGCGATCCCGGGATACAGTTCCCGCCATCGCTTGTTGGCGTATACGAAGCGCTCGTCCGCATCGTAAAGCGCGAAGCCCTCGGAGGCATTGTCCACCGCCTCACGGAACCGCTGGGTGTCGATCTCCGCGAGCTTCTGCGTGGTGATATCGCTGTTCGATCCGACCATACGCAGCGCTCTGCCATCAGAATCGCGAAGCGCACGGCCGACCGAGCGAATCCACAGATATTCGCCATTGGGCAGGCGGTAACGGTATTCGATGTCGTAGGGCGTGTCATTTTCCAGGTGGTCGCGAATGCGTTGCACCGTTCGTGCGCGGTCCTCTGGGGGCAATTGCGATGCCCAGGAATTGCCGGCATCGTCGATATCGAATTTTTCCGTAAGTTCGCCGTCGCCGCGTTTAAAGAGATGTTGATGGCCCGGCGAGCTCCATAAAAGCTTCGCTTCGATATCCCAATCCCATATTGCCGAGTCCGTCGCCCACAGTGCGAGATCAAACCGCTCCGCAATATTTTCGAGAAATTTGCGATCAATGCCAGGTTCGTCCAGCATATTAATGTCCCTGTAAGTTACAGATTCAAAACATATCTCGACAAATTATTTAAAGAGGGCCGGTATAATATGTGCTCGCGTTTGATCCATCGTATTTGCAGCAAAAACCACAATAATACACGGCCATAAACTTATGTTGATAATAATTTGGTGCTCACATCGTCCGGCCGTATGATTTCCCAAGGCCAGTGCTGGATGGTGATATCGTGCTTGCCGGCGCGCTGATGCTGATGGCCCTCGGGCTGATCCTATTGCGGCCGATCCTTGCCGCGCGGCAGGATAAAAACGTTTGATCTTTAACATTGGGGAAATTTCGCGGCGATGACCGACCGTCTGCAAATAAGATATCTGCGTAAATCCACGCGCCGGCGAACAGGCCCCGTTGTATTTTCAATCATGCGGGATGAGCGTTATCACCTTCCATTTTTTCTCGATCATTACAGAAATCTCGGTGTTGCCGATTTTCTCATTTACGACGATTCATCGAGTGACGGAACACGCGAGATGCTTCTCGCGCAAGAAGATGTCAGCGTCATCACATCGGATATCGCTTGGGGTGCAAAGGTCGAGGGCGAAAAGCGCTGGACAACTGTGCTCAAGCAAACAGTTCCCAACGCCATCATCAAGAAAGGCTGGGCGATAGTGGCCGATGCCGATGAGTATCTGCTGTTGCCGGACGGGCTCAAAAATATCATCGAGCTGGTTCGTTTCATGGAAGCGCAAGGGAATATCTGCGCGGCGGCGAGCATGGTCGATTTTTATCCGCAGCGGCTGTCGGCGCGCCTATACCCGCGCGATATGCCGCCGATGTCACAATGCCGCTACTTCGACAAGGGAAGCCTGTTCGACTGGCCGCCGGGCCAATTGGAACCGCAACAGCATTTCGCCGGTATCCGCGCCAGATTGCTGCGCATGTTGGAGCAACACCAAGCTGAGGAATATCGCCGGATTTTCGGCGCCAAGGGCGCCAAGCTCGCCAAAACCTGGAAAATCCCGCTCATAAGCTGTGGCGCCGGCGCCGTTGTGTGGAATCAGCATGACGGCAATGTGGCACCGGCGGAGAATATCCGCCTCGCCATTGCGCACCACAAATTTACCCCGGACCTGGACGAAAAAATCTCGTATGCGCTTGAATCCAAATCTTATTTTGGTGCTTCCGAAGAATATGTTTTCCTTCAGGCGGCGCTGCGCTACTTAGGGGATATCCCGTTGGTCGGCCCGGAATCGGTTAAGTTTGAGAATGTCGGTTCGCTTGAATCCGCCGGGCACCTGTTCGTCGACTAAGTATGCCGTTGCGAAAGCGCTACTAATGAATGCAGATACCGTTTCGCCTGAAACCGGAAAATTCGCCGAGGAGAGTATAAATTTATCACGCTATATTCATGATATTGCCGAGCAATATCCCTTTGCGATTGCGGCCATCGTCAATAGGAAGCCGGTAAACTTTGCCACCCTGAACAGCTTCGTCGGGAAAGCCGTCGGCCGGCTGGAAAGGGCCGGCCTTGGGCCCGCCGACATTGTCGGATTTCGTTTTAAGAATCAGCTTCTTCACCTGGTGTTTGTACTAGCGGCTTTACGCAGCGGGATCGCGCATCTCTCCGTATTTCAGGAGTGGCCACATAAGCTCAGTAATGATTTCGTCAATCGGGTGGGTGTCAAAATCATATTTGGCGACGTTGCGTGGCCCGAATCTGAGACGCAAACAACATCTCTCGACCTGCCGGCTCTGGCCGATGATCCTGAACCCGGAGATTTTCCGTTCCGAGGCGGCCAAGACGGCGCACCTATTCTCTTTGTACTTGGTTCGGGAACGACAGGAGAGCCCAGGATAATTCACTATGACGCCGCCAACTTGGCCGCCATGGTCGAACGTGACCTGAAGGTTCGCCCGATTGGATTTCAGGAGCGCTACTTCTCTCTGGTGGCGTTCGATTTCTTCACCGGCAAGCGGCGTGCGCTCGGCTGTTTGGCAGCCGGCGGCACGGTGATTTTTACCAGCACATCAGCTTCCGTCGCTGCGCTATGCGACTATCTTGCCGTCGATCACCTCGCCCTGGTGGTCAATCACGCCGAAACCATGGCGGGAAAATTCAAAGGCGACCGGCCGCGTCTGCCACGGTTAAAGTCTTTGGTGGTTGGCGGTTCACCGATCAGCGAAGATTTGCGCCATCGGCTGAGAGGCAGGCTGAGCCCAAACTTGTTTGTTGGCTATGGCACCAATGAAATTGGCGAGGCAACCTTCGCCAGCGCGGAAATTCAAAAGCTGCACGCGGGGACGGTCGGTATGCCGGCGCCCGGCGTCGAGATTAAGATTTCCGGTCCGCGCGGCGAGGCGTTGCCGCCGGGGGTGACGGGCGAAATTCTGTTGCGAACCAAAGGGATGTTTTCCGGATATTTGAACGAACCCGACGCAACGGCCGAGGTATTTCGGGAGGGTTGGTACCGGCCCGGCGATCTCGGCTATTTAACACCGCAAGGCGCGCTTGTTTTTAAGGGGCGGTCCGATGATCTGATGATGATCGACGGTATCAGCATTTATCCGCGCGAAATCGAACATGTTCTCGAAACCCACCCCGGAGTGAAACACGCCGCTGCATTTCCCCTCCGTTCGGCGAAGCACGGGCAAATACCTATCGCTGCCGTGACGCTTAGCGATGCCTCGTTGGGCGCCGCTGACCTGAAGAGCTACTGCTATGAAAGCCTCGGACCCAAACTGCCCAACCTTATCATGGTCGTTGAAAAGATGCCGCGAAATCCGGCCGGGAAGATTCTCAAGGGCGATCTCCTGAAATTGGCCGAAAAAGAACTACGTCAATAACGGCTGATCAGCAAACCGCCATCGATTTGGATTGCCTCGCCGGTGGCGAAATTCATGTCGCCGCGGCTGAGCATTGCGACGGCACGTCCGACATCATCCGGCTCCCCCCAGCGGTTGATGGGACTAAAACCATCGGCGAGCATGGCATCATATTTGTCCGCGACCGGGGCGGTCATGGCGGTGCGGATCAATCCCGGTCGTACTTCGTAAACATTAATCCCGGCGTCCGCGAGCCGGAGCGCAAACAGCTTGACCAACATCGACAGGCTCGACTTCGCCATACAATATTCGCCCCGTTCGACCGCCGCCGCAACGGCGTTGGAAGAGGAAATTACGGTTATCGACCTGAAGTGCGGCGACGCGGTTTCAATCATCCGGCGGGCAACATGTTGCGTTAGAAAAAATGTACCGCGCAGATTTACCTTGATCTGATCGTCGAAACTTTCGGGCGACATTTCCAAAAGGTCAGCCCGCTTGTGTACGGAAATTCCGGCATTGTTCACCAGACAATCAACGCCGCCGAACAAATCATAAGCGGCATCGACCATATCGGCATGGCGTTCGATTTCCGAAATATCAAAAGCGAGGCAGCGAACGTTGGCGCCGGTTTTTTTCAGCTCACTCTCCGTATTCAGGAGGTCATCGCTCATGCTCCGGCAATGCAGGATAATATTGTATCCGGCATCGGCGAGACGAATGGCAATGCCCTTGCCAATGCCGCGGCTCGAACCCGTGACCAGCGCTGTCGGAAAATTGTTCGGCAAAATATTTGCTCCTTGTCATCGCCCCCGGCATACCAAACCCGACAATACCATGCCGGGCTCCGCATGGGAGGTTTACAGCCCGTTCGAGGCGCGAAAGGTTGGTCCTTTGAATATCCGATTTCCACCGACATGAATTTCCACGTCGACGAGATAGTCGGCTAGACCTTCCTCATTGATCTCAATGCCCAGCCCTGGCGTTTCAGACAAGTCAATCTGGCCGTTTTGATCGAGGGAGAAATGGTTGCGGCTGATATCGAGCGCCAGTTGTTTTGGCTCGGCGGGGAATTCGCAGATGTGGTGGTCCTTCATTCCGGCGTAGGGTTGCAGCGATGCTCTCAAGGCGAGATGCGAGGTGAATGTGTGGTTGACATATGTCACGCCGCGCCGCGCCGCATAGTCGCAAATGTTTTTGGCCGGGCCGATACCGCCGATGCGGCCGCAATCGATCTGGATGTAATCGACCTTGGCAAAATCGATGATCTGGCGCGCCATCTGTTCATTGTGCGCTGCCTCGCCGCCGGCGATTTTTATGCTTTTGCTGATTTTCTTGAGCGCGGCATATTCTCCCAGCGATCCGGCATAGAACGGTTCTTCGAGCCAGGCGGCATTGACTTCCGTCAGCGCCGGCAAACGTTGGGCGGCGGCTTCGACGTCTTCCAGCCAGATTTGGCCGGCATCGATCAGCAATGTGGCCTCGGGCCCGAGCCCTTCGCGCGCCGCCTTGAGCTGGTCGATATCGTCTTGCAGGGAGAGGGCGCCGAAATTGCCCCAGCCGAATTTCGCCGCCGCATAGCCGCTTGCGCTCAACTGTCTTGCGCGCTCAAGCGTGTCCTGCGGTGTAGCGCCAAAGAGAACCGACGCATAAGGCGTTTTGGCGAAACTCTCTTGGTATCCGAGCAGCGACCAGACCGGTGCCTGCAATTTTTTGCCGAGCAGATCCCAAAGCGCGATCTCGATGCCCGACCAGGTGTGCTGCGCCTGCAGCAGATCCATGCTGTTACGCGCCACCAGCCTGGCCATGCGCTCGATATCGCCGGCATCCACCAGCCTCTGTCCGAGAACGGAATTGCGCACCGGCTGGCAGGCGCCGTGCGACATCGGCGCGATATAGGCGGCGATCGAGGCGAGGGGAGAGGCCTCGCACTCGCCCCAGCCGGTCTCGCCGCCGGCGCTGACTTTGACGAGCAGGGCGTCCTGACTGCCGTCGCCCGCGTCGGTGACGGCCGGCATGGAGAGATAGAAAAATTCTATATTATCGATTTTCATTGTCTGGTCAGCGAATGGCGGCAATACAGGCGTAGTTCTCGCCGGCCGTCGGGTTTTCAAGATTGCGTTCCAGCTCGGCGAGACACCGGGGGTCGGCGAAACCCGCTTCCGTCAGCAGTTCGATGTGACGGCCAACGGAAAAGCGGCCCGCTTCATAGTCGAAGGCCGTGCCGTCGGGCTTGATAAAATCGCCATTCACAAGGACGCCGCCCGGCGCCAAGGTTTCATGGCAGTGCCGGTAGACATCGGCAATGGGCTGTTGGCCGCCGAGATCATGCAGCGCCCAGGTCGAGATGATGGCATCGGGCCGCCCCCTAAGCTTTGACGGCCATGAATTATCGAGCAGGTTCGCGGTTGTCAGGGTCACCCGCGCCATCAGGCCGCTGATTGTCTGCCGTGCGATATCGAACATGGCGGCTGAAAAATCGACGCCTTCATAGCTGATCTCGCCGTTGCGTTCGAGGATATGGCGCGCCATGTATCCAGGGCCGATGCCCAATTCCACGACATGCCTGGCCGGCGGGTCGAGCCGGGCGATCTGTTCGAGAACGAGATCGAACAATTCGAGACGCGGCGCGGTCGGCGCGAAGCGCTCGGCCCAGCCGCGCACATATTCCGCATCGTGGAATTCATGCACCGCGCCGACATAGCCCGCCATGGACGACCCTTTCGAGATAAATGTTTTCAGACCGGCTTTGCTCATCCGTGTCGGAAGGTTAAGAGCAGGTCAGTGTTTCTGAATCAAAAGCGTTTCAGCATCAAGTTGATAATCCTCTTCCGTCGCGCCTATGAGGCGGCGTTCACGTATGAACGGCTTATGCTGGTCGGGGTTATCCGAATCGAATTCCCTTGCGAGACGCGTTGCGGAAAAGGTTGCTTGAGCGATTACGTTTGGCGTGTGGGCGTCACCGATCAAATGAATGGATTTAATACCGGCATTGGACATGTCATCCGGCGATCCTTGCAGTTGATCATATAATTCGCAATTGGACGTTCTGTGCGTGACCAGCATGACGCTATCGAAAGCGACGGTCGTTTCCTCGCCCTTGAATATATTCACCAGGGTAGCATTACCATTTTCAACGGCGACGGCGATATGGTGATTAATCGTGGTCACACCGAGTTCGAGAAGGCGCATCAACATTCGCTGCTCTTCCAGGGTGAAACGGAGATAAGGGCCAACGGTTTCGCCATAAGTGGCGTAGGTTACTTCATGGCCATTTCCTGCAATAAGCTCGGCCATGGCGGAACCCATATAGTAGGGGTCATTATCGACCACGAGTACTCGTTTCCCGAGTTTTTTGCCATCAACGCAATGCTGTTCCGGCGTGCAGATTTCCGGCTTCGAGGCGTCGGCGCCGGCGATATAATCATGCAGCGGTGACGACATGCCGGTTTCATCCCAATGAGAGCCGGTTGCGAAAATGACGCGTTCCGCGCCGCATTCAAGAATATCTTGATAATTGAGGCGGCTGTTCAGGGCAATTTGTACGTTGGTTTTGGATTTTATTTGCGTTTCGCGCCAGTCGATAACGCGCTTCCAGTCGCCAAAATTCGGCAGTTTGGAAACCCAACGCAAATGACCGCCAATTTCAGCCTCGGCCTCAATGAGGTGAACAATATTGTAACCGCGCAGTCCGAGAGTCATGGCACACTCAAGCCCGGCGGGACCCGCGCCAACAACAACGATTGGCAGATCGGGGTCTTTGGTCGGAACATAGTTTTCGGGGTGCCAATTTCGCCGGTATTCTTCACCGGAGGTTGGATTTTGAGTGCACCAGATCGGCGGCCCGCCTTTTTCCCACCTGGAAACACAAATATTGCAGCCAATACATTCGCGTATATCGTCGTATAGGCCCTGTTCTATCTTGTTGGGCAAAAATGGATCGGCAATAGACGGACGGGCGGCGCCAATAATGTCGCATTGACCGGAATTTATCGCTTTCACCATGACATCCGGCTCCGTAAAGCGGCCAACATTTACCACCGGTTTCTTGGAGGCCTTTTTGGCATGGCGGGTATATTCGGCTTGATGGTTCGTACCAAAAAAACGCGAAGAACCGGCATCTTCTCCCCAGTTTAAAGTGCCGATATTTATATCCCAATAGTCAACCAAATCGTCCATGGCCTCGATGAAGGCGGCGCCCTCGCCCTCGGCCTTGATGCCTAAATCTCCAATTCCAAATGGTTCGGGCAACGTATCGATGGGAAATCGTATGCCAATGGCACAGTCATCGATTTCCGCTCTCATCATCTCCAATAATTCCCGCGTAAAACGGCAGCGGTTTTCAAACGAACCGCCATATTCGTCGGTGCGCTTGTTGTGATAGGGATGTAAAAAATTCTGCGGTATCGTCGAGAGACCGACATAAACCGTGAGTAAATCAAAGCCTGCGGCTCGTGCTCTTAAGGCGCCATCGACATGTTCACGTTGAATTTGCCGAATGTCTTTGATGGTCAATGCTCGGGCACTTCCCATGGGTTCAAATTCATGCGGTATTTGCGACGGTGCGCGCGCCGGCTCACGCGTTTCGCTGTTGCTGCTGAAGGTCGCGGCATGGGTCAGTTCCACGCCGGCAAGACCGCCATGGGCGTGGATCGCATCGCACATCAGAGCTAAATTCCGAACGTCTCCCTGATCGATAATTTTGCTGCCAACCCATGGGTGAATGTCACTGTCATGGGTGAAAAAACAAACTTCGGTAAAAACCGCTCCCCAACCTCCTTCCGCCTTCATGCCGCGAAAGGAGGCTTGCATTCCCGGCCTGTCCGATCCAGCGCCATTGCAGTGGGGAACTTGCCAGAACCGGTTTTTCAAAACTTTCGGGCCCAGCGTTATCGGTTCAAAAAGAATATCGTGGCGTTTCTCTCTAGCCATTTTTGTAATCCCTCACCTTAGAGCTATTCGGCCATTGGCAATTTAATCGTACTTCAAGCCAACAGAATTGATATGCGACAAATATAATTCCGCCGGGTCGGGTGCGGTCTGGCTTCAAATGCCTGGCTAGCCGCGATAGGCCAGCACGGCTTCGACAAAATTTGCGATCACCGGCGAGGGGTTGTCGGCGCGCCAGACGGCGGTTGTTTCGATGTTGGCGTCGAGACCCATGAACGGGCGGACGGTGCAGCCGCGCACGGAAAAATTGCGTGCCCCCTCGACATAGATCGAGACGCCCATGCCGGCCGCCACCAAGCCGAAGATGCCGTCGGAATTATGCGCCTCCTGCACCACCCGGGGGGTAAAGCCGGCGCCGAGGCAAAGCTCGTCGACGAGGCGGCGATAGGGCCCCCAATAGGCAGTGGCGCCGAGGATGAAGGGCTGATCGCTGAGCTCGGCGAGGTTGATGCGGCGCTTGGCGGCGAGCGGGTGGGCCTCGGGCAGGACGGCGACGAAGCGCTCGCTCCGGATCGTCCGGCTGTCGATGCCGGGTGCTGTGAACGGGCCGATGAGAAAACCGATATCGATATCGCCGGCGACGATTGCCTCGCGCTGTCGCTCGGTCCACATATGGTCGAGATCGATGGTGACGCCGGGGTGGTTGGCGCGAAAGGCATTCAGGATCGCCGGCAGCGGGCCGTTGATGGCGAAATCCATATAGGCGACGGAGAGCCGGCCCGCTTCGCCAGCGGCGGCGCTCTGCGCCAGTGTTTGCGCGCGCTCGATCTGCGCCAGGGCAAGGCGGGTTTCGTGCAGGAAGATGCGCCCGGCTTCGGTGAGGGCGACATTGCGCGTGGTGCGCAGCAGCAGCGTTGCGCCGATCTCGCTCTCGAGCCATTTGATCGCCCGGCTCAGCGCCGGCTGGGCGATATGCAGGCGCTCGGCGGCACGGCGGAAATGCAAATCCTCGGCCACGGCAACAAAATAGCGCAGATGATGAAGCTCGATATTCATATTGATGCTTTCACGGCATCAAATAATAGCAAATTGATATTGGACGGGCAATGAAAGCCGGGTTAATTTTGCCCCACACAATTTCAGGAGACAGTCATGGCAACCACGAGCCCGGAAGTAAAAAAGGCGCTGGAAGTGATCTTCGCGGCGGATTCGGATATCTATCAAGAGCGCGGTTTTCAACGCCGTGTCGGCTATGGCACGCGCCCGGCGCTGGTGATAATCGATCTCGCCAATGCCTGGACGCGGCCCGGCTATGCCTTCACCTGCGACGATATGGATGTGATTATCCCGACCAATCAGGCGCTCTTGAAGGCGGCGCGGGAGAAGCGTATTCCCATCGTCTACACCACCACCGCCTATCAGGACCCGAAAGGGCCGCGCTCCGATACCGGCCTGTGGCACCAGAAAATACCGGTCGAGACCTTGCTCGAAGGCAGCGAGGAAGCGGCAATCGATGAGCGCATCGCGCCCCAGGATGGCGAGATGGTGATCGTCAAGAAGCGCGCCAGCGCCTTTCACGGCACATATCTCGCCGGCTATTTACGCGCCCAGCGCGTCGATACGGTGATCCTGACCGGCGTCACCATGGCCGGCTGCGTGCGCCATTCCACAGAGGACGCCATTGCCGAGGGTTTCCGCCCGATTGTCGTTAGAGAAGGTGTTGGCGACCGAGTGCCCGGCGTGGTCGAGTGGAACCTCTTCGATATCGACGCCAAGTTCGGCGATGTCGAGCCGGTCGACAATGTGCTCGAATATCTCGAGGGCATAGAAGCCTTCGCAAATCGTTAGTTTTTTGATGCCCCTCAGGCGCCGGGCGGGCGCGTCCGCGCCCTTGGCTACCTCGTATTAACTCGGGCGCGTGGTCACGCTTGCCGGAATGCATTATGCATTCCGGTTGGTGGTGCCGAGTTAGAGGGTTTTTGTGTGATCGCTTCGGCTATGGCCGGGGGCGGGTTTCGGTTATGATGGCCGAGCCGATTCGGGGGGGCCGGTCGGTTGCGATGGCGAAGCGATGAAAAAAAACAAGCGCTATTCCATATTCAGCCTGGCGCGCAACGCGCGTAATTATCATGAGAATTGGGCCGCCGCCTGGCGCAGCCCCGAGCCCAAGCCGTCCTATGACGCGATCATCGTCGGCGGCGGCGGGCATGGTTTGGCGACCGCCTATTACCTTGCCAAGGAGCATGGCGTCACCAATGTGGCGCTGATCGAAAAGGGGCCGATCGGCCTCGGCAATACCGGGCGCAATACCACCGTCATCCGCTCGAACTATTTGTGGGACGAAAGTGCGGCGATCTATGAGCTGTCGCTCAAGCTCTATGAGGGCCTTAGCCAGGAGCTCAATTACAATATCATGCTCAGCCAGCGCGGCCTGATCAGCCTGGCACATAATCAGCACGACGTGCGCGAGATCGAGCGCCGGGTCAACGCGATCCGCCTCAATGGCATCGATTCCGAAATGCTGTCTCTGGCCGAACTGAAAGAGCTGATACCGATCCTCAACACCTCGCCCAATTCGCGCTACCCCGTGATTGGCGCCTCGATCCAACGGCGCGGCGGCATCGCACGGCATGACGCGATTGCCTGGGGCTTTGCCCGCGCCGCTGACGACCGTGGCGTCGATATTTTACAGCACACCGAAGTGACCGGCTTCCGCATTCAGGGCGGGCGTGTCGAAGGGGTCGAGACGACACGCGGTTTTATCGCCGCGCCCAAGGTCGGCGTCGCCGTCGCCGGCCATTCGAGCGTGCTTGCCGATATGGCCGGCTTCCGTCTGCCGATCTCCAGCCACCCATTGCAGGCAATGGTGTCGGAGCCGCTCAAGCCGATCTTCAACACCGTTCTGATGTCGGCGGCGGTGCACGTCTATCTTAGCCAGTCGGACCGGGGTGAGCTGGTCATGGGTGCCGGCATCGACAAGTTCAATTCCTATGCCCAGCGCGGCTCACCGCCGATTTTGGAAGATATCCT
Organism: uncultured Rhizobiaceae bacterium; assembly: GCA_964429775.1. Taxonomy (GTDB): domain Bacteria; phylum Pseudomonadota; class Alphaproteobacteria; order UBA828; family UBA828; genus PTKB01. Next base: position 89,145 of record CAYSDJ010000004.1, on the reverse strand, counting down.
GGCGGCGACGGTCGAGCTCTTTCCGATTTTCAGCCGGGTCAAGATGATGCGCCAGTGGGGCGGCATTGTGGATGTCTGTCCCGATGCCAGCCCAATCCTCGGCAAAACGCCGGTCTCCGGCCTCTATTTCAATTGCGGCTGGGGCACCGGCGGCTTCAAGGCGATCCCGGGCTCGGGCTTCGTCTTCGCCCACACCATAGCCCAGGGTGAGCCGCATGAAATCGCCGTCCCGTTCTCGCTCGAGCGTTTCAGCACCGGCGCTCTGATCGACGAGCACGGCGCTTCCGGCGTGGCGCACTAGATCATGCTGCTGATCGAATGCCCGCATTGCGGCGCGCGCGACGAAGCCGAGTTTAGTTGCGGCGGCGAGGCGCATATCGCGCGGCCAAGAGATCCCGACAAGCTGAGCGACGCCGAATGGGCCGATTATCTCTACATGCGGACCAACCCCAAAGGCATTTTGGCCGAGCGCTGGTGCCACACCTATGGCTGCCGGCGCTGGTTCAATGTTGAGCGCGACACAGTGAGTCATGAAATCCTGCGGGTGTATGCGATGGGCGAGCCGCCTCGGCCTAAGCCGCAAGGTGACGGGGAGAGCGGCACATGAAGCGCCAGCGCAACCGTCTCGATGTCGGCGCCAGAATCGACCGCAGCCGGCGCCTCAGATTCCAGTTCAACGGAAAGCCCTATGAGGGCTTCGGCGGCGATACCCTGGCCTCGGCCTTGCTCGCCAACGGCGTGCGCGTGGTCGGGCGCAGTTTCAAATATCACCGTCCGCGCGGCATTTATTCCGCCGGCATGGAGGAGCCCAACGCCCTGGTGCAATTGGGCTCGGGTGCCGCGAGCGAGCCCAATCTGCGCAGCACCCAGGTCGAGCTATTCGACGGGCTCGAGGCGGCGAGCGTCAATTGCTGGCCGAGCGTCAATTTCGATATCTGGGCGCTCAATGACCGCGTCTCCGGCCTGTTACCCGCCGGCTTCTACTACAAGACCTTCATGTGGCCGAAAAGCTTCTGGCACCGCTACGAGAGAGTCATCCGCAAGGGCGCCGGCCTCGGCACCGCGCCGCAAGTGGCGGACCACAATATTTACGACAAGCGTCACGAGCATTGCGATGTGCTGGTCGTCGGCGGCGGGCCGGCCGGTATTTCGGCGGCACTCGCGGCGGGGCGCAGCGGCGCGCGCGTGATCTTGGCCGATGAGCAGGCCGAGCTTGGCGGTGCGCTGCTCGGCAATGGCGAGCGTATCGAGGCCGCCTCGGGCGTCGATTGGGCGATGGGTGCCAGGGCCGAGCTTGACGGCATGGAAGAGGTGCGTGTGCTCACCCGCACTACGGCGTTCGGTTATTACGATCATAATTACGTTCTGATGGTCGAGCGCGTGAATGATCATCTCGGCGCACCGCCCGGCACCTTGCGCCAGCGCCTGTGGAAAATCCGCGCCCGCCAGGTGGTGCTGGCGACCGGCTCGATCGAGCGGCCGATGATCTTCGCGGATAATGACCGCCCCGGCGTGATGCTCGCCGGCGCGGCGCGCACCTATATCAACCGCTTCGGCGCGAAGCCGGGAAACCGCGCCGTGCTCTACGGCAATAACGATCATATCCATCATGTGGCGCTCGATCTCGCCGATGCCGGCGTGCGCGTCGAGGCGGTGGTCGATGTGCGCGCCAAGGCTGTCGGCGAGGCAGTGGCGGCAGTGCGCGAGCGCGGCATCGAGGTAATGGCTGGCCATGCGGTCGGCGGCGCGCTCGGCAGCAAACGCCTGCGCGGCGTCGAAGTGCTGGCGCTGAATGACAAGGGCGACGGCTTTGCTGGCGACATAAGGCGCCTGCGCTGTGATCTCCTGTGCCTGTCGGGCGGCTGGACGCCGACGGTTCATTTATTCTCGCAATCGGGCGGCAAGCTCGATTACAGCGAAACCCAGGCCTGTTTCCTGCCCGGCGAGGCGCGCCAGGCGGTCTCCGTTGCCGGTGCGGCAAACGGCGTCTTTGCCCTCAAGGGCTGTCTCGGCGAAGGCGCGGCGGCGGGCCGGACGGCGGCGGGCAAGCTGGGCTTCCGCGAAGCCGGTGCGCCGGAAGCCTTGCCGGTCGCCCAGGGCGCGGCAAGCGCACTGATGCCGGTTTGGCATTTGCCACCGGCCTCCAAGGGCGAGCGCCGCTTCGTCGACCTCCATAATGACGTCACGGTGTCCGATATCGAGCTTGCGGCGCGCGAAGGTTACAGCGCCAACGAGCATCTCAAGCGCTATACCACGGCCGGCATGGGCCCCGACCAGGGCCGCACCGGAAATATGCATGCGCTTGCCATTCTTGCCGATATCCGCGGCGAAACGATCCCCGCCGTCGGCACCACCACTTTCCGCCCGCCTTACACGCCGGTGCCTTACGGTGTGATGGCCGGGCGCGATGTCGGCGTGCTCGCCGATCCGGTGCGCATGACCGCGATGCATGGCTGGCACGAGCGCTCGGGCGCGGTGTTCGACGATGTCGGCCAGTGGAAGCGGCCATGGTATTTCCCGCGCGCCGGCGAGGGCATGGCGGCGGCTGTCAGGCGCGAATGCGTCGCTGCCCGGAGCGGCGTCGCGATTCTCGATGCCTCGACCCTCGGCAAGATTGATATTCAGGGCCCCGACGCGGCCGAATTCCTCAATCGCGTCTACACCAATAGCTGGAACAAGCTCGCCGTCGGGCGCTGCCGGTACGGCCTGATGCTGGGCGAAGACGGCATGGTGATGGATGATGGCGTGACGTCGCGCTTGGCAGAGAATCATTATTTCATGACCACCACGTCGGGCGGCGCGGCGCGGGTGATGGCATGGCTCGAGGATTGGCTGCAATGCGAGTGGCCGGATCTGAAGGTTTATCTGACCTCGGTCACCGAACAATGGGCGACGCTCTCGATCTCCGGGCCGAATGCGCGGCGTTTGCTGAGCGAGCTCGCCGAGGGCGTCGACCTCGAGGCTGATGCCTTTCCCCATATGGCGGTGCGCTCAGGCCAGGTCGCCGGCATCGACGCGCGCATCAGCCGCGTCAGTTTCACCGGCGAGCTCGGCTATGAGGTGAGCGTCGCGACGAGCTATGGCCTCGCCCTGTGGCAGGCCTTCCAGCGCGTCGGCGAAAATTACGATCTGACGCCGATCGGCACCGAGGCCCTGCATGTGCTGCGTGCCGAGAAGGGCTATATCGCCGTCGGCCACGACACCGACGGTTCGGTGACGCCGGGCGATCTCGGCATGGATTGGATCGTCAGCAAAAAGAAGGATTTCATCGGCCGCCGCTCGCTGGCGCGGGCCGATACCATCCGCACCGACCGCAAACATTTCGTCGGCCTGCTGCCCGAGACGCGGGTGCCGGAGGGAGCGCAGATCGTTGCCGAACATAAACGCCGCCCGCCGATGAAGATGATCGGCCATGTCACCTCATGCTATGACAGCACCGCCATGGGCCGGCCGATTGCCCTGGCGCTGATCGCCGGTGGGCGCGAGCGCATGGGCGAGATGGTCACCATCCCCTTAACCCTGCAAGGCCGCGTGGTGAAAGCCGAGATCACCAGCCCGGTGTTTTACGACCCCAAGGGGGAGCGTCTCAATGGTTGATCCCTCGCTCCGACAAAGCCCCCTGGCGACGCTTCATCTCGGCGGCCGCGAAGGCCAGCCGGCACCCGAGGCGGGCGTGCATTTGGCCGAGCGGCGCTCGGTCGGCAAGATAAATCTGCGCGCCGATCCCGGCGATATTGCGTTGATGAGCGCCTTTGAGGCCGTGCTCGGCTATCCCTTGCCGCTTGAGCCAAACCGGACGAGCGGCGAAGGCAAGCGCGGCGCCTTGTGGCTCGGCCCCGACGAATGGCTTGTGACCGTGCCGGGCGGGCAGGAGAACGCGCTCTTTGGCGCGCTTGCCACGGCGGGTGAGGGCAAGCACGTGGCGCTCTCGGACGTGAGCGATGCGCGCACCATCTTGACCCTGGCCGGGCCGCATGCGCGCGACGTCGTGCAAAAGGGCTGCGGCCTCGACCTCCACCCGCGCGCCTTCCAAACCGGCCAGTGCGCCGGAACGCTGCTCGCCCGCGCCGCCATCGTGCTGCATCAAACCGGCGATGCACCGGCCTATGACATCCATGTGGCGTGGAGTTTCGCCGCTTATCTCTGGGTCTGGCTTGAGGATGCGGGCGCGGAATATGGCGTTGCCGTTGGTGAGGTCGATTGAGCGCAGCCAAGCAGCCGCGAATAGTTTCATTTGAAACGATCTTACTTTTCCCGTTATGCGCGCCATTTAACGAAAAAATAACCTAAGTGAACTATGAATACATGGTTCAGGTAAGCCGTCTGTGACCGTTGATGCTCGGGCGGCCCGCCGCTACGCAGTGATCCGTTGCCGAGCGGAAATTCAGGGAATCGCACCGTGCGCACATCTTTGAAGTCAGAGCAGGACGAAATAAGCCTCCTCCTGGTCGGCTGTCACGATATCGTCCAGCTGTTGGCCGCGCAGCCTTCCGGTAAGTCCCGGGACATTCGTTACAGCGTGCATTCGGCTGCCGGCTATGAAGGGGCCATGCGCGAAATCGAAAACCAGGCGTTCGATGCCTGTCTGGTGAATTTTGACCTGGCTGGAAAATCAGGCCTGGATTTGGTGCGCGACGCGGCTGGGTCAAAGCACGGCCTGCCGTTTATTCTTCTGACCGACCGCGACGACCACCAGGTCGATGCAGAAGCCATGGCGTCCGGTGTGGTGGATTATTTCGTCAAGGATCAGGTTACCGCGCCGCTCCTCCGGCGCGCCATCCGCTACGGTATCGAGCGAAAGCGCACGGAAAATCGCCTGACAGCGCTCGCCGATTATGACGAACTCACCGGATTGGCCAACCGCACCCATTTCCACGGTACGCTGCGCCACGAAATGGCGGTTGCCAACCGCACCGGCGATCAATTGGCGATACTGTTTCTCGATTTGGATCATTTCAAGCAGATCAACGACAGCATGGGCCACATGATGGGCGATCATTTGCTCCGCAAGGTGGCCTCAACTCTACGCGATTGCTGCCGTGAAACCGATACCATCGCCCGCCTCGGCGGCGACGAATTTGCCATTGTCGCCACCCATATCGAGGATGGCGGCGGTGCCGAGGTGGTGGCGCAAAAAATTCTCGGTGCGCTGGCGGAGCCGTTCATGATTGTCGGTCACAAGGTGCAGGCCAGCACAAGCATCGGCATCACGCTCTACCCGTCGGATGAAGACAATATTGAGCGCTTGCTGGCCAATGCCGACATGGCGATGTATCGCTCGAAAGCCAGTGGCGGAAACACCTACCGGTTTTTTGATGTCAGCCTTATCGAAGAGGTTAAACGCAAGCGCGACATAAGCCGCGAGCTGCGCCACGCCCTCGGTCAGGACAATTTTTCCGCTCACTACCAGCCGCTATTCGACGTCTCGGGCAAGGAAATTGTCGGCGCGGAGGCCATGGCGCGCTGGCGTCAGGAAGACGGAAGCAATATCCCGCCGGCTGAATTTATCCCGATCGCCGAATCCTCCGGCCTGATCGATCAGCTCGGCGAGCGCATGCTGCTCACCGCCTGCATGGATTGTAAAGCCTGGCAGGACCAGGGCCTGGCGAATGTCGGCGTCGCCGTCAACGTATCGGCGTCACAGTTCAAGCGCTCCGATATTTTCTCCGTTGTCATGCGGGTCCTGAAGGAGAGCCGCCTCGACCCCGCGCTTCTCGAGCTCGAACTCACCGAATCCATTGTCATGCAGGATGTCGAAGAAGCGGCGCATGCATTGCAGAGCCTGCGCAAGGAGGGGGTGCGAATTGCCATCGATGATTTCGGCACCGGCTATTCGTCGCTGACCTATCTCAAACATCTGCCGGTCGACCGGCTGAAAATCGACCAATCCTTTATCGCCGGGGTGGAGAAGCAAACCGGCGACCGGGCGATCACCCGCGCCGTCATCCGTCTCGGCAGCGGCCTCGGCATCGATGTCACCGCCGAAGGTGTCGAAAACAAGGGCCAGCTTGAGTTTCTCAATTCGAAAAAATGCTCTTCGGTGCAGGGCTTCTATCTCGCCCGGCCGATGCCGCTTGAGGATTTTGTCGAGACCGTGCGGATCCGTAATTCCACTCTTAGCGTCGCCGTCTAGCCATCCATTTGCGGCCCGTTGGCATTGAGATTGCGCATGTCGGTCTTGATGTGAAGGAGAGAGGGCCGCTCCGTTTCGGCCAGCGCCGCTTCGAGCGCGTGTGAAAAATCCTCCGTCTTTTCCACGCACCAGGCCGCCGCGCCGTAGGCCCGGGCAAGGCCAGCGAAATCCGGGCTGTTCATCACCGTGCCATACATCGCCTCGCGTCCGCCTCGGCGGTATTGGTGGGTGGCGATCGAGCCATACATGCCATTGTCGAACAGCAGCACGATAAAGGGCAGCTTCTGCTGCACGCCGGTGACGATTTCCTGCCCGGTCATGAGAAAACCGCCATCGCCCATCAGGGCGACCACGGGCTTATCGGGCCGCGCCAGTTGCGCACCGATGGCGCCCGGCATGCCATAGCCCATGGCGCCGAGGCAGGCGGCGAACTGGCTGTGCGGCGCGCGGAAGGCGAAATGGCGGTGCAGCCAGCCGGCGAAGGCGCCCGAATCGTTGACGATAGAGGCCTCATCCGGCAGGCGGGCGCGCAACTGCATGATGATCTCGGCCATGTCGACGGCGCCGAGGCTCCGGGCGGCAGCGTCGCGGCCCGGTGTGGCGTGGGCGATATGCTCCTGATGACGCGCCGCGCGCCAGGCCAGGCGGTCGGTTACCGGCGGGCTTTCGAGGTGGGTGCGGAGCGCCGCCAGGCCGGGGCCGGTATCGGCCTGGAGCGCCACGTCCGGATCGGTTTGGATAAAGGCGGTTTCCTCCGGATAAATATGAATGATGCGCTGATCGGGGCGCAGCAGGGAATGGCCTTGCAGCGTCGCGCCATCGGGCCGCGCGCCGGCCAAAATGACGAGATCGCAATCGGCCCAGAATTGTTCCTGATAGGGCACGAGGCGGAGACCAAATTGGCCAAGATTGGCTTGGTGTTCATGCGGCAAAATATCCTGGCGGCGGAAGGCGCTGACCACACCGGCGCCGGACGCCTCGGCAAATTGCGCCAGCGCGTCGTGCGCGTTCTCAAAATTAATCTGCCCGCCGCCGATGATAACCGGATGCTGGGCCGCATCGATCAGGCGCGCGGCGCCGGCGACCATGTCCGCATCGGGGAGGAGGGCAGCTCGCGGCTGGGGTTTAGGGATTTCAACCGCGCCCGCGTCGCCTTCGGTGACATCCTCGGGCAGAACCACCGCCACCGGCCCGGGCCGCCCGGCGGTGGATTCATGCAGTGCGTCCGCCGTCGCCTGGGCGGCATCCTCGGGCCGCATCACTTCGATGACGCGTTTCGTCAGGGGCCCGAAAGCGGTGGGATAATCGATTTCCTGAAACGCCTCGCGCCCCATCTCAGCGGTCGGCACATGGCCGATAAAGAGCACCAGCGGCGTCGAATCCTGTTTTGCCGTGTGCAGGCCGATTGAGGCGTTGGTGGCGCCCGGGCCGCGCGTGACGAAGGCGATGCCGGGCTTGCCGGTCGCCTTGGCATAGGCTTCGGCGGCAAATGTGCTGCCGGATTCGTGGCGGTTGAGCACCAGGCGGATGCGGTCGCGGGCCTGCCTCAGCGCTTCCAGAATTGTCAGATAGCTTTCGCCGGGTACGCAAAAGCTCACCTTTACATCATGCGCCAAAAGCGTGGCGACCAGGGCCTCTCCGCCATTCATTGGGTTATCTCAGCCGGCAAAGCGCGGTTCGGGCAGGCCGGTGGCGCCAGTGCCGTGCACCGCCAGCACATTGCCGGCGAGCGGCTTTTCGCTAAGTTGGGCGGGGCTCAGTTCTTCCCGGGCGCTGGTGACGTAGATGATGTCGAGATTGTCGCCGCCGAACATCGGGCAGGTCGGATTGTCGACCGGCAAATCGATCTTGCGGTCGAGGCTGCCGTCCGGCGCCCAGCGCACCAGGCAGGCGCCGTCCCACATGGCGTTCCAGAGATATCCCTCCGCATCGACGGTCGAGCCGTCCGGCTCGCCTTTGAGGTCATGGGTCGAGGCGAAGACGCGCTTGTTGCTGATGTTGCCGCTTTCGATATCCAGATCGTAGGCCCAGATTTCATTTTGCGGCGTGTCGCAATAATAGAGCGTTCGGCCATCGGGGCTGAAGGCGGTCGAGTTGGAGGTGTTGATGCCGGTTTCCTGCACCGAGAATCCGAGATCGGCGTTGAGGCGGTAGAGCGAGCCGCACGGCTCGGCATAGGTATCGTCCATGGTGCCGGCCCAAAAGCGGCCCTGGCGGTCGCAGCGGCCATCATTGAAGCGGCTGTTGGGATTGTCCTGCTCATGGTCGTGGATCACGTCAAGCGTGCCGCTGTCGGGATCAAAGAATCGAAATCCGTTCCACCAGGCGACGACCAGGCCCTTGCCGTTTTGCCTGAGCGCCATGCTGCCGGGTTGTTCCGGCGTCGACCAGTTTTCCGTTTTGCCGCTCGCCGGATGGTGACGCCAAATGCGCTTGCCCCTGATATCGAGCCAGTACAGCACCTTCCCGACCGGACACCAGACCGGACCCTCGCCGAGCTCGTTGTGGCAATCGACTTGTGTGGTTATCTCGATCATGGGTTTGTTTTTTTATCCTGCGAAGCGCGGTTCCGGCAGGCCCCTAGAACCGGTGCCGGTGATAGCGAAAATACCGCCCGCCTGTGGTTGCTTGGCCAAATCCTCATCGCTGAGAAAAATGCTGGCGCAGGTGAGGTAGATGGTGTCGAGATTTTCGCCGCCGAACATCGGGCAGGTCGGGCGCTGCACCGGCAGGTCGATCTTGCGGTCGAGCGTGCCGTCCGGCGCCCAGCGCGCCAGGCACCAGCCGTCCCACATGGCATTCCACAGATAGCCCTCCGAATCGACCGCCGAGCCGTCCGGGCTGCCCTGCATGTCCTTGGTATCGGCGAACACCCGGCGGTTGGAAATTTCGCCCGTGGCCGTATCGAGATCGTAGGCCCAGATGGTGTCGATGCCGAGGTCGGCATAGTAGAGCGTGGCGCCGTCCGGGCTGAAGGCGATCGAATTGGAGCAGATGATGTTGCTCTCCGCCTTGTGCAGGCTCATATCCGGATCAAGACGGTAAAGGCCGCCCAGCGGTTGTTCCATCAGATCGTCCATGCTGCCGGCCGTCTCGGCTTCGATTTCGTGAATGGTATCCTTGGCGCCGCTCGCCAGATCGTAGGCGCGGTAGCCGCCGTAAAAGGCGACGATCATGCCGCCGTTTTTGCGCAACGCTAGTGAGCCCGGCTCTTCATCGACCGGCCAGGTCTGTACGTCGCCGCTCGCGGGGTGTAAGCGGTTGATCGATTTTCCCTTGATATCGACCCACCACAGCACCTGATCCTCGGGGCACCAGACCGGGCCTTCGCCCAGCACGTTTTTGCAATCCACCACGCATTCGATCTCGACCATTTTTGTCCCTCGGATTAGTGTTTTCCCGCCATTCAGCGTGGCGAAATAATCGGGGCAAACGGGGCTCGCGTCAACGCGCCCGATAAAGGGAGACGGAGAAAGATGAAAAAGAAAAATCAAGGCCTGCGCGGTTCACTCACTGCCTATGGCGATGCGGGATTTTCCTATTTCCTGCGTAAAGCCTTCGCCAAGTCGCTTGGCTACCGCGACCAGGAGCTTGAGCGCCCGGTGGTCGGCATCGCCAACACGGCGAGCGGCCTGGTCAGTTGCCACGGCACGGTGCCGCAACTGATCGAGGCGGTGAAGCGCGGCGTCACCGCCGCCGGCGGCCTGCCGCTCGATTTTCCCACCATTGCCTTAGGCGAGCCGTTCCTCAGTCCCAGTAGCATGCTGTTCCGCAATCTGATGGCGATCGATACGGAAGAGATGATCCGCGCCCATCCGATGGACGCGGTGGTGCTGATCGGCGGCTGCGATAAAACCGTACCGGCGCAGCTCATGGCGGCGGCGAGCGTCGATATCCCGGCCATCTCGCTCGTCACCGGGCCGATGATGACGGGCAGCCATAAGGGCGAGCGGCTCGGTGCCTGCACAGATTGCCGCCGCATGTGGGGCGAGCATCGCGGCGGGCGCATCGATGAAGCGGAGATCGACGAGATTTCCGGCCGCCTGATGCCGACTTCCGGCACCTGCATGGTGATGGGGACGGCAAGCACCATGGCCTGCGTCACAGAAACCCTCGGCATGATGCTGCCGGGCGGCGCCGCCATTCCCGCCGTCCATTCCGACCGCCTGCGCAATGCGAGTGCGACGGGCGCCACCGCCGTCCGCATGATCGAGGCGGGCGGGCCCAGGCCGAGCGAAATCATCACCCCGGCCGCCATTACCAACGCGCTGCGCGTGCTCTTGGCCATCGGCGGCTCGACCAACGGCCTGATCCATCTTGCCGCCATCGCCGGGCGCGTCGGCATCGAGATCGATTACGCCGCCTTTGACCGGTTGGGACGCGAGACGCCGGTGCTGGTCGATCTCAAGCCCTCGGGCCAGCATTATATGGAAGATCTCAACAAAGCCGGCGGCCTCGCGCCGATTCTGCGCGAACTTGCGCCGCTCCTCGATCTCGACTGCCTCACCGTCACCGGCCGCAGCCTCGGCGAGGAGCTTGAAGCCGCGCCGGCGCCGTGGCCGCAGGAGGTCGTCAGGCCGCGTGACAATCCGCTGCACGCGGAAGGCGGTATCGCCGTCCTCGGCGGCAATCTTGCGCCGGGGGGTGCGATCATCAAGCATTCGGCGTCGACGCCCGAGCTGCTCTCCCATGAGGGCCGCGCCGTGGTGTTCGAGTCGATCGATGACGTTGCTGCGCGCATCGACGATCCGGACCTCGACGTGACGGCGGAAGATGTGCTGGTGCTGCGCAATGCCGGGCCCAAGGGCGCACCCGGCATGCCGGAGGCGGGCTATATCCCGATCCCGAAGAAGCTCGCGGCAGCTGGAATCAAGGACATGGTGCGCATTTCGGACGCGCGCATGAGCGGCACCGCATTCGGCGCCATCGTCCTCCATTGCACCCCGGAAGCCGCCATCGGCGGCCCGCTCGCGCTGGTGCAAAACGGCGACCGCATCCGCCTCGACACCCCCGCGCGGCGGCTCGATGTCCTCGTGTCGGACGAGGAACTGACAAAACGCCGCGCCGCCTGGACACCGCCCGCGCCCCATCCCGGTGCGGAGCGCGGCTGGCTCGCCATGCACCTCGCCCATGTTCAGCAGGCGGATAAGGGGTGCGATATGGATATACTCGCTGGTAGCGCCAGCGGATCGAAAGCTCCGCTGTAGATAGGCCCTTATTTCTGAACGCCCCTAAGCGCTCTCAGCGCAGCACACGCAGCGCCGTAGCCATTGTCGATATTGACCACCACCACACCGGGCGCGCAGCTGACGAGAGACGAGAAAAGCGCGGTTTCGCCGCCGCGCGCCGCGCCATAACCGGTCGAAGTCGGCACAGCAATGACCAGACCCGGCACCAGGCCGCCGATGACGCTCGGCAGCGCCGCGTCGAGCCCGGCGACGGCGATGACGATCTTGTGGCGCTTGATCTCATCGATGCGTTCCATCAGGCGCCACAGGCCGGCGACACCGACATCGCTGATCTCCAGACACGGTACGCCGTAATAGGCGAGGGTGCGCGCCGCCTCGCGGCTGACCCGGACATCCGAGGTGCCGGCGGTGACGATTGCGATGTCCACCGCGCCAGCCGGCGCGGCCACAGTGCCGAAAAAGCCGGTGCGCGAGAGCGGTTCATAGTCGATGCGTTCGGCCAGCGCCGGCGGCAGTGTTGCCAGGGCGTCTTTCTCCAGCCGGGTTAACAGCAGGCTGTTATCGCCCGCCTTTTCCAGGATGGCGGCCAAATGTTCGGTCGATTTGCCGGCGGAGAGGATCGCTTCGTCGAAGCCGAGGCGTTCGCGCCGCTCCATATCGAGCTTGATATCGCGTTCAGCCATTGGCCGCTGGCCGGAGAAAGGCCGAGCCCATGCGGTAGGGGCGGAAATCGAGCGGCTTGGCGATGCCGTCGGCCTCGAACATGGCGGAAATGACGGTGCGCAATTCGCTCCGGTCCTTTTCGCTGAGCGCTTCGAGTTCGTCCGCGCCCAATTCAATGATCACTTCCTTGCGCCGGATGCGGCAGCGCACCGTTCCGGCGCCGAGGCGGCGGGCGACGAATTTTTCGACCGCGTCGATCAGCGTCAATTGATCGCCCTCGATCCTGAGCCCGGTTTCGACCCGGCTTGAGAGGCAGGGCGCTGCCGGCAGCTCGGCCACATCGTCGAGCGCCAAATGGCGCGCGATGGCGCGCACGGTTTGCTTGTCGATCTTGGCCTCGACAAAGGGGTGGCGCACGGCGTGGCGGTGCGCCGCTTCGAGACCCGGGCGGTAATCGCCGAGATCGTCGAGATTGGTGCCGGAGAGGACGGTCTCTTCAGTGTGCGCGGCAATCGTGCCGTAGAGATTGGTTTTGCAATAGAAGCAGCGGTTGACCGGATTGTCGCGATATTGCGGATCGTCGAATTCGCCGGCATTGATTTCACGCAGGCGCCAGGATTCGCGTTCCGCATGCTGACGCACGCGCGCGCTGGCATCGGCGGGCACGGCCGGCGAGAGGGCGTGAAATACTTCGATATTGTTGCCTGGCACGCGCCCGGCCACCGTGGCCAGAGTCATGCTGTCGACACCACCGCTCACCGCAATCGCCGCAGGGCCGATATCGCCTAATATATCTTGCAGCGCGTGCAGCGCCGCGGTCTCTGTCTCAGTCATCCGTTGCTTTCTTTTTTAGGGCTTTGTCTTCCGAAAGGCGCTTTTGCGCCATACGCTCCGCGTGGCTGCCGCCGCTGGCCGCCACATGATCCATTTCGGCCTTCGCCGTCGTCACCCCGGAGGGCCGGGCGACCAGTTTTACATCGCCGGCCTGCTCGCGCGCCAGAATAGCGCGCCGGCTCATCTCCCAACGCAGGCCCAGCGTTGTGGTCTGGTCAAAACAGGCCGCCATCACCGCCTCGCGCGCATCGGCACGGGCGAGAATTTGAATTTGCGCGACCATACGGCCCTTTTTGCCGAAGGCCGGCGTTTGCAAGACATCGAGCACACCCGCAAGGCTGCGGATATTGTCGAGCCCGACGGCCAAATCCTCAGCGCTCTGATCGTCGATTTCAAAGCGCAGCACCGCTACTTGGTCTTCGGCGAGGCCAGCCGAAAAATCCTCGAATTCGAGCACGCGCAAAACATTGCTGATGCCGGGAAAGGTCTTGGTGCCGAAGCCGATGCCACTCTCCACCAGGCGCCCCGGCGCATGCGGCGTGTCCTGCGTTGGCCCGAGATGGGCGAGAATGGCGGCGCCGGTCGGCGTGACGCGCTCGCCTTTCAGTCCATCATCGTGGAGCGTGTAGCCTTTTAACAGCTCGACCACCGCCGGCGCGGGCAGGGGCAAATTGCCATGCGCGCTTTTCACCTTGCCCGAACCCATCGGCAGCGATGAGACCGACCAGCGCGCGTCTCCGCTCTGTTCAATGAGGTGCGCCGCGCCGACAATATCGGCAATCGAATCCCAGGCGCCGACTTCGTGAAAGGTGACATCCTCCGCATCGACGCCATGCACCGCGCCCTCGGCAACGGCGAGGCGGGCGAAGATATCCTGTGCCCTGTCGTGTGTGCCGCTGGGTAAACCGGCCTCGTTCAAACGCGCGCGTACGTCCCGGAACGGCGTATGTTCCTCACCGCCGTTTTCGGCTGGCAGAAGGACGTCGAGGCGCGTGCCGGTCAAGGTGTGGTCCTGATGCGGCTCGATGCGGAGATCGACCGATTGCGGCAAGCCGGCGGCGCGGATTGCCGCCAAGGTGCCGTCCGCCTGGCCCGGATGGGCATCGAGCAGCGCGGCGACGAACATATCGCCGGCCACGCCGCCGACGGCGTCAAGATGAATGCGCCGGGGTAGGGCGGATTCCGTCATGGGCTTCTTTCGTGTTGAGATTCGCCCAAAATAGGGCGCGGACAGGCGGCGCACAACCCCGTTTCGGTCAGTCTTTCGCCGGCCGCATGTCGCCGAAATGACCTGTTAACGCCATCAATTGCCGGTCGCGCCATTCCTGTCGCGCCGGCACCTCGGCGACCGGTGTGGTGCGTTCCATCTCTTCGGCCAGACGGGATATCAACTCCGGATTGAGCGAGTGGGGCTCAAGAAAGAGCTCCTTGATGATGCCGCCGATGGCGCCCTGGAACTTGCTGTAATATTCCTCGATGCCGCCCGAGGCATTGAGATGGTTGGTCTCGAACGGCCCCATGAAGGCCCAGCGCCGGCCGAGGCCGTATTTGACGATCTTGTCGGCATCCTCGGCCGAGACATAGCCACCATCGACGAGGTGGAGTGCTTCGTTGATCAGCGCGAATTGCAGGCGGTTGAGCACATAGCCGACGATTTCCTTATTGAGCCTGACCGGCACCTGGCCGACGCCGCTCAAAAGCGCGCAGCAGGTCTCATAGGTTTCCTCGCTGGTCGATGGCCCGAGCATCACTTCGACCACCGGGATAAGATGCGGTGGATTGACCGGGTGGGCGACGATACAGCGCGCGCCGCCCGCGAGATTGGCCATAAATTCGGACGGCGGGATCGAGGAAACCGAGCTGGCGATGATCGCCGCCGGCGGCGCCGCGCGGTCAAGCTCGCGGAATATGGCGCGCTTGACCTCGACATCCTCGATCACGCTCTCCTGGATATGGTCGACCCCGGCCACCGCATCGGCCAATGTTTCGCAACGCCGAATACGCGCCATCGCCGCCGCCACATCTTCGACCAAATTCGCTTCCGCCATCGAATTGAGCGTGCTTTCGATGGCCGGCAGAGCCGCCGCCACCGCGCCGGGTGCGCTGTCATAGAGCGCGACCTCATGCCCGGCGCGGGCGAAGATCGCCGCCCAGGCGCGGCCCAGATTGCCGACACCGATGCAGGCTATGTTTCGGCTCATTTGGGCGCGCTTTCGGCCCAGCGCGCCATCATGGTGTTGGACGGCTTGGTCTTGTCCTTGACCTTGTCCGCCGTCTCGACGCCGGCGACCGGCATGTCCGCCGATGGTTCGAGCAAGCCGATCTGCACCAGCACCGAGGCCTGATCCCAATAGATATGCTCGTTATAGAGCTTGCCGCCACGGAAATTGACAATGGCCACCAATGGAATTTCGACTTTCTTGCCGGTCGGCGCGATGCCGGGCAGCATCCAATCGATTTCCTGGTCATGGGTGAAGCAGAAGATCATTTCGTCGACCACCCGGTCGGCGCCGATGGTGCGCGAGATCGGCACAAAGTGCGTGTCCTCGGGCATTTGCGGGATGAAATGGTTGGCGTAGAAGCGGCCGAGCTCAGCGAAGCCGGTGCCGCCGGTCATGGTCGGGATGTGATTGACATAGGGCTCGCCGACCATGGTGCCGAGCGTGTCCTGGGTATTGCGCGTATCGAACTCATACTTCAGGTGATCTTCCCAGAGGGCGGCGAGATCGAAATGCGGCCCCATCACCTGGTGCATGGCGGCGATGGTGCGCGAATGTGCCATTTTCGACGCCGGCGGGTCGAACACCTCGGCCCGTGCCTGATTGTAGAAGGCGTGATCGACATTGGGGTAGACGTAGATTTCCACCCCGTCGCGGCCGTCGAAATGGCTGCCGATCTCGGCCACGGCGGCTTCCGGCACATATTGATCGAGCGCGGCAAAATGAAATTGTATCGGGCATGTGATGCCGCCCGATTCGCCCAAGAGCCCTTCGATGCCGACGCCGTAGAAGGAAACGGCGAGATCGACATCCTGGCGCGCGGCGGTGAGATAGGCCAATTTCCCGCCAAGACAGAAACCGATACAGGCGGCCTTGCCGGTGCATTCATCCATGGCACGGAGCGCCTTCAGCGTGGCGCCGATATCGTCGATGCCCTGATCGACATCGAACTTGCCCATTAGCTCGATCGCCTTGTTGAATTCGGTCTCCGTGTAGCCGAGATCGACGCCCGCTTCGATACGCCAAAAGAGATCGGGCACGATGGTGACATAACCCTCTTCGGCAAAGAGATCGGCGGTGGCGCGCATATTGGCGTTCACGCCGAAAATTTCCTGCAGCAGGATCAGCCCGGCGCCGCTGCCTGATTCGGGCAGCGATACATAGGCGCCAAAGGCGCCGCCATCATCGGCGGCAATCTCGATCATTTTTCCGTTCATTTTTTTGTCTCCCTGCTGAAGTGTTTTCGAGTGATGTTTAAAGCTCGGTGCGAACGTCCCAAAGTTCGGGGAAAAATCTCATATCGAGGGCGTGGCGCAAATAGGAAACGCCGCTGGTGCCGCCGGTGCCGCGCTTGTCGCCGATGACGCGCGCCACCGTGGTCATATGCTGGAAGCGCCATTGCTGGAAGCGGTCCTCGAGATCGACCAGCTTTTCCGCCAGGTCGTAGAGATCCCAATGGGCTTCGGTGTCGCGGTAGACGGCGAGCCAGGCGCGGCGCACCGATTCGTCGGGCTGATGGATTTCGCGCCAATCCATTTTAATCTGTTCGCCGTCGATGCCGAGGCCACGCCGTGCCAACAGGCAGATCGCCTCTTCATAGAGGCTGGGCGCTTCCAACGCGGCCGTAAGCCGGGCGTGAACGGCTCGGTCGTGGCGGTGCGGCGCCAGCATCGCTTCATTCTTGTTGCCGAGGGTGAATTCGATCAGGCGGTATTGGTGCGATTGAAAACCGGAGGCATTGCCGAGCACGGCGCGGAACGTCATGTAATCGGCCGGCGTCAAGGTCGAGAGCACATCCCAGGACTGGATCAGCTGCGCCTGAATGCGCGATACGCGGGCCAGCATTTTAAAGGCCGGCGGCAGATCGTCTTGGCGGATATGCGCCATGGCGGCGCCCAGTTCATGCAGCACCAGTTTCAGCCACAATTCCGTTGCCTGGTGGATGACGATAAACAGCATCTCGTCATGCTGCTCGGAGCGCGGCTCCTGGCAGGCGAGGAGTTGCTCCAGGCCGAGATAATCGCCATAGCTCATGGCGTCTTCGAATTCCGTCGCCGCCCCTTCGGGCAATCCGCCCTTTTTGCCGTTTTCAGCCATGTTGACCTCCGGGGCTGATTGTGATCGCTCGAGGCCGGCATCGCAATCCGTGCATTCTCGGCCTTGCCGGGGCAGAATCGCGCCATGACAACGAGAGAACACTGCGCCGGCCTCGATGCGAGTGATCCCCTGGCCGGTTTCCGCAGCCGATTTGCCTTGCCCGAAGGCGTGATTTACCTCGACGGCAATTCGCTCGGCGCCCTGCCCAAGGCGGCGACCGAGCGCGCCCATGGCGTTATCGGCGAGGAATGGGGCGCGGGCCTCATCCGCAGTTGGAACGATGCGGACTGGATGGCGCTCCCTTTTCAAACGGGTGACAAGATCGCGCGCCTGATCGGCGCCGGGGCGGGCGAGGTGGTGGCGTCCGATTCCACCTCGGTCAATCTGTTCAAACTATTGTCAGCGGCTTTCGCGCTCCGCCCGAAGCGGCATGTGCTGTTGACGGACAGTGATAATTTCCCGACCGATAATTACATCGCCGAGGGCGTCGGCGAGTTTCTTGGCTCCCGTGTTGAGCGCCGCACCGTCGCGGCCGATGAAATTCCGGGTGCTATCGACAGTGACACGGCGGTGGTGTCGCTCACCCAGGTCAATTACAGGAGCGGCCTCATTCACGACATGGCGCGTATCAGTGCGGCGGCGACGGAAGCGGGCGCGCTTAGCCTGTGGGATTTGAGCCATAGCGCCGGCGCCATTCCGGTCGACCTGAACGGCGCGGGCGCCGATCTCGCCGTTGGCTGCGGCTATAAATATCTCAATGGCGGCCCCGGCGCGCCGGCTTATATGTTTGTTGCCGGGCGCCATCAGGGCGCCATCCGCCAGCCGGTGAGTGGCTGGATGGGCCATGCCGCGCCGTTCGAATTCTCCGGCGATTTCCGCCCGGCGCCGGGCATTGCGCGCATGCTGTCGGGCACGCCGCAGGTCGTCGCACTCTCGCTGCTCGATAGCAGCCTCGATATTCTCGTCGAGGCTGGCATGGCTGCGCTCAGGGCCAAATCCGTGGCGCTCACCAAGCTGTTTATCTCGCTGATGACGGAACATTGCGCCGGCCATGGCCTCGAGCTTTTTTCGCCGCAGGATCCTGCAATGCGCGGCAGCCAAGTTTCTTACAGTTGTGACAATGGCTATGGCGCGGTCCAGGCGTTGATCGCGCGCGGCGTGATCGGCGATTTCCGCCAGCCCAACATCATGCGCTTCGGCTTCGCGCCGCTCTATGTGCGTTATGTCGATGTCTGGGATGCGGTTCAGGCGCTTCAGGCCGTTCTTGCCGCCGAGGAATGGCGCAACCACAAGTATGGCGAGAAGGGCGCGGTAACATAATTATTTTTTGCCGTCGTGCGGCACCACGGCCGTGGTTTCAATCTCGACCTTGGCGCGGTCTTCCATCAGGGCGGATACTTCGACCATGGCCGTAGCGGGATAATTGCGGCCGATGATCTCGCGGTAGACGTCGCCCAATTCGCGTCGGCGCGCCGCATATTCCTGCTTGTCGGTGATGTACCAGGTCATGCGCGTGATATGTTCCGGCCTGGCGTCGGCTTCGGCCAGCACGGCGACGATATTCCTCAGCGCTTGGGCTGTCTGGTCGATGAAATCGTCGCTTTGAAATTCGCAATTCTCGTCCCAACCAACCAGGCCGGCGATGAAAACAAGGCGGCCTTCGGCGGCGATACCGTTGGAATAGCCGCCGGGGCGGCGCCAGCCGGGGGGCTGTAAAATCTGCATCTAATCCACCTTTTCTGGTTCGGTCGTCAGGAAGCGCGCCATGCGTGCGCGCAAATCATCGGGCAGCGGCGTCGGTTTTACGTCGCCGCCGAGCGCGGCATAGACCAGCACCTGGCGCATGCGGAAGCGCTCTTCGCCGCCGCAGGTCGCGCGGAAATCGAGGGTGAAGGAGGATTTGCCGAGATGGGCGACCCCCAGCGTTATGTGCAGCAGATCGGCGATGCGGCTCGCGGCGGCGAAGGAAATATCGAGGCTGATGGTGGGGACGCCGAATTGCAGGCCCTGGTGCATGGTGTTGAAGGGGTGGTCCAATTCTTCGGCAAACCAATCCTCGAGGAGCGCGCCCGTCATATCGAAATAGCGTGGATAGAAGATAATGCCGGCCGGGTCGGTGTCGCTGAAATGCACTGGGATATCGCGAGAGAAAGTTGCCATCAGCGCGCCATCTCAATCTCGCGCAGGCGGAAGCGCTGTATCTTGCCGGTGCCGGTTTTGGGCAGCTCATCGACAAATTCGATGGCGCGCGGATATTTGTAGGGCGCGATGTTGCTTTTGACGAATTTTTGTAACGCCTCAATGAGCGCGTTGTCACCTTTGCCATCACCACGCAGAACCACGAACGCTTTGACGATATTGCCGCGTGCTTCGTCGGGCGAAGCCACGCAGGCGCACTCCGCCACCATTTCATGCTCGAGGAGGGCCGCTTCGACCTCCGGGCCGGAAATGTTGTAGCCAGCCGAGATGATCATGTCGTCGTCGCGCGCCTCGAACCAGAAATAGCCGTCCCGATCCATGCGGTAGGCGTCGCCGGTCAGGTTCCAGCCGTCCTGGACATAGTTGGCCTGCTTCTCGCCCCTGAGATAGCGGCAGCCGGTCGGCCCGCGGACCGCAAGGCGGCCAATTTCTCCAGGAGGTCGTTCCACACCATTCTCATCGATCACCCGCGCTTCGTAGCCGGGCACCACTTTGCCGGTGGCGCCCGGGCGAATCTCCTCATCGGCCGAGGAGATGAAGATATGCAGGAGTTCGGTCGAGCCGATGCCGTCGATGATGGCGAGTCCGGTGGCTTCGCGCCACGCCTCGAAGGTCGGTTTGGGCAGCGTCTCGCCGGCCGAGACGCAACGCCTGAGGCTGGAAATATCGTAGTCGCCAAGCTTGTCGAGCATGGCGCGGAAGCCGGTTGGCGCGGTGAAGAGCACGCTTGCCCGATGCCCGGCAATGCCGGCCAGCAGGCTGTCCGGACTGGCCTGTTCGAGGAGCAGCGTCGCGGCGCGGGCGCGCAAGGGGAAGAGCAGCAGGCCGCCGAGGCCGAAGGTGAAGGCAAGCGGCGGGCTGCCGCAAAATATATCGTCCTTGTTGGCTTTCAGGCAGGCCGGCGGGAAGCAATCGCAGGCCGCCATGACGTCGCGGTGGCAATGCATCACGCCCTTCGGACCGCCGGTGGTGCCGGAAGTAAAGGCGATGACGCAAATATCCTCGGCGGCGCTATCGATGGCCTCGAAATTGCCCGCTTTGGCGGTCATTTTGTCTTCCAGCCCGGCGTTCCCGCCAAAGTGAACAATATGTGCGAGGCGGGGCGAGAGCGCTTGCGCCGCGGCCAGCTCTTCGCCCAGTTTTTCATCGCACAGCGCCAGCGCCACCTCGGCCTTATCGATCACCCAGGAGAGCTCGCGTGCACGCAGGAGCGGCATGGTGCCGACGGCGATGGCGCCGGCCTTGACCACGCCGAGCCAGCAGGCGGCGAGCATCGGCGTGTTGGCGGCGCGCAGCAGCACGCGGTTGCCGGGCACGATGCCGAGATCCTCAACCAGCACCTGGGCGATGCTGTTGGCTTTCTGTTGCAGCTCGGCGTAGCTCCAGCTGAGGCCGGGCGCGAGGATGGCGGTCCGCGCGCCATCGCCCTCGGCGACAGCGCGATCCAATAATTCAGAAGCGCAGTTGAGACGGCCGGGATATTGCAGCTCGGGGCGGGTGAAAATCAGATCGGGCAGCATGTCGGGCGGCGGCAGATTTTGTGCCGCGAAGGTGTCGATATGGGCGCTCTTCTCCGCCACCTTTATCCGTTCTCCCGCGCCGCCAGGGCGGATTTGGCGATCACCACTTTCTGTACTTCGGAAGCGCCCTCATAGATGCGCAGCGCACGGATCTCACGGTAGAGCTTTTCCACCACTGAGCCGGAGACCACGCCCTGGCCGCCGAAAATCTGCACCGCCTCGTCGATCACTTGCTGGGCCGAGTCCGTGGCATAGAGCTTGGCCATCGACGCCTCGCGCGTGACGCGCTCGGCCTTGAGGTCCTTGGTCCAGGCGGCGCGGTAGATCAAGAGCGCGCTGGCATCCACCGATAGCGCCATATCGGCGAGCTTGGCCTGGATCATTTGCAAATCCGCCAGCGGACCGCCGAACAGTTCGCGGTTTGCGGCGCGGTCGAGCGCCGCGTCGAGGGCGTGTCGGGCAAAGCCGAGCGCCGCCGCGCCGACGGTCGAGCGGAAGATATCGAGCGTTGCCATGGCCACTTTGAAACCCTCACCGGGCGCGCCCAGCATGCGGTCCGCCGGCACATGGCAATTGTCGAATTTGAGGCGCGCCAGCGGGTGCGGCGCGATCACCTCGATTCTTTCCGCAATTTCCAAGCCTGGCGTTTCCGCATCAATCACGAAGGCGCTGAGGCCGCGCGCGCCCGGCGCTTCGCCGGTGCGGGCGAAGACGGTGTAGTAATCGGCGATGCCGCCATTCGATATCCAGGTTTTCTCGCCGTCGATGCGCCAGCCATTGCCGTCAGGTGTGGCCGTGGTCGCCATGGCGGCGACGTCCGAGCCGGCCTCGGGCTCGGAGAGGGCGAAGGCGGCGATTTTTTTCCCCAAACGCACCGCCGGCAGGAATTCGCTCTGGATTTCCGCGCTGCCTTTGAGCGATATGGCGCCGCTGCCGAGCCCCTGCATGGCGAAAGCGAAATCGGCGAGGCCCGAATGGCGCGCCAGCGTCTCGCGAATGAGACAAAGCGAGCGCACATCGAGTTTCTCGTTCGCGCCGCCGAACGCCGCCGGCACGCAATGATCGAGCCAGCGCCCCTCAGCCAACTTCCGCACCAATTCGCGGCAGGCGGCATCGACGTCGCTCTCGTCGATATCATGCAGATTGTCTTTCGCCCAGGCGTCGAGAGATTCTGCCAGCTCGCGGTGCTCGGGCGCGAAAAAGGGCCAGTCGAGGAAGCTCTTGTCCGCCATTAATTGCCCTCGAAAACCGGTTTTTGCTTGGCTGCGAAGGCGTCAAAGGCGCGTTTGAAATCCTTGGTCTGCATGCACATCGCCTGCACTTCGGCTTCCGCCTCGATGGCGGCATCGAGGCCCATATCCCATTCCTGATTGAGCATGGTCTTGGTCATGCCATGGGCGAAGTTGGGCCCCTCGGCGAGCTTCCGCGCCAATTTTAGTGCCTCCGACTGGAGGTCCTCGGGCGCGCACAGGCGATTGAAGAAGCCCCAGCGGTCAGCTTCCGTGCCTGACATGGCCCGGCCGGTGAAGAGCAGTTCCGAGGCGCGTCCCTGGCCGATCAGGCGCGGCAGGATGGCGCAGGCGCCCATGTCGCAGCCGGCGAGGCCGACACGGACGAACAGGAACGCGGTCTTGCTCGCCTCGGTGCCGAGGCGCATATCGGCCGCCATGGCAATCGCGGCGCCGGCGCCGGCGCAGATGCCGTCGATCGCGGCAATCACCGGCTGGCGGCAGGCGCGCATGGCCTTGACCAGATCGCCGGTCATGCGGGTGAAGTTCAGCAGCTCCGGCATGTACATCTCGGTCAGTGGGCCGATGATCTCGTGCACATCGCCGCCCGAGCAGAAATTGCCGCCGGCGCCGGTGACGATCACCGCGTCGATATCCTCGGCGTCGCGCAGCATGCGGAAGGTATCGCGCAGCTCGGCGTAGGATTCGAAAGTGAGCGGATTTTTCTTGTCCGGGCGATTGAGGGTGATGGTGGCGATGCCGCCTTCCGCCGCCCACTGGAAATGCGCCGACTGATAGCCTGCCATGTTCATGCCGCGTCCCTTCCTTGTTCGTCGAGCGAAGTTTTGACCTTGGCCAGAAGCGCCATCAATGCATCGCGCTCAGTGGCGCTGATGCCGGACAACAACTCCTCGATCCAGCCATGATGCTGTTTCGCCAGGGCGGCGAATTCCTTGCGGCCGTGTGCCGTGAGCGCGATCCGGTTGCTGCGACGGTCGGCCGGCGGCGACCAGCGCTCGGCCAGGCCCTCATCGACCAGCCGGTTGGCGACGCCGGTGACATTGCCGTTGGAAACCATCAGGCGCTCGGAAAGCTCGCCCATGCTGAGGCCGTCGGGCGCGCGCTCGAGCGCCGCCATCATGTCGAAGCGCGGCAGGGTTACGCTAAAGTCGCGCCTGAAACGCGCCCGCACTTCGCGCTCAACCATGTTGGAACAGGTCAAGAGCCGCAGCCAAAGGCGTAGCGATTCCTTGCCACTCGCCATTACATCCAGGCCCCGCCCGCCATAGCGATGGACTGCCCGGTGATCGATTCCGAGCCCGGCAAACACAGCCACGCCACCGTGGCGCCGACTTCGCTCGGCATGATGATGCGGTCCTGCGGGCTTTTCTTGGCGAGTTCGGCGCGCGCTTCGTCCTCGCTCATGCCGGTGATGCTCTGGATATTGGCGACGCCTTTTTCGACCATGCCGGTCTCGACATAGGCCGGGCAGACGGCATTGACCGTGATGCCTTTCTTGACCACCTCCAGCGCGAGCGTCCGCGTGAGACCGATCACCGCGTGCTTGGAGGCGCAATAGGCGGCGATATAGAGCTGGCCGGAGAGCCCGGCGAGGCTGGAGATGTTGACGACGCGGCCCCAGCCGGCATCGATCATGCCCTGAAGCACCTGTTGTGTGCAGGTGTGCGTGCCGATCAGATTGACCTCCATCAGGCGGCGCATCATGTCGGACGAGGTACGCAGGAACGGCGCCGTATCGGCGATGCCGGAATTGTTGACCAGGATATCGATGGCCCCAAGCGAGGCGGCGGCTTCGGCGAACACGCGTTTGACCGCGTCTTCGTCAGTGACGTCGAGCTGGCGCACTTCAGCGCCGGGGAGCATCGCCGCCATCGCCTCGAGCTTTTCCATGTTGCGCCCGGAGAGCGTCAGTTTCGCGCCGTGCGCCGCCAGGGCTTCGGCGGATGCGCCGCCGATGCCGTGGCCGCCGCCGGTGATGAAGACGTGCTTGCCCGCGAGGGCGTTGTTGTTGCTCATATCATTTGTGCCATTTGTTGTGCCCGTTCGGTCAGGCGTTCCAATTGTTCCTTGCCGGTGAGATAGGGGTCTGGCCAGGCGACATCGCAATAGCGCAATTCGGCCGCCGCGTGCAGCGTCCAATTCGGGTTGGCGAGATGCGGCCGCGCCAGGGCGCAAAGATCGGCACGCCCGGCGGCGAGAATGGAGTTGACGTGATCGGCCTCGAAGATGTTGCCGACGGCGATGGTCGGGACGCCGGCCTCAAGCCGGATGCGCTCGGCAAAGGGTGTTTGGAACATGCGGCCATAAACCGGCTGGGCTTCGATGCTGGTCTGTCCGGCCGAGACATTGACGATATCGACTCCGGCCTCTTTCAGCATTTTGGCGATGGTGACGGCATCATCCGGGCCGATGCCGCCCTTGACCCAGTCCGTCGCGGAAATACGCACCGAAAGCGGCTTCTGCCAGCGCTCGCGCACGGCAGCGAAAATTTCCATTGGAAAGCGCATGCGGTTTTCGAGGGAGCCGCCATAGTCATCTTGGCGCTGGTTGCTCAAGTGCGTGATGAAGCCGGAGAGCAGATAGCCATGGGCGAAATGCAGCTCGACCATGTCGAAACCGGCCTGCTCGCCGAGTTCAAGCGAATAGAGGAATTGCGCCTTCACCGCCGCCATATCGTCCGGCGTCATTTCGCGCGGCACGGCGTTGGCGGGCGACCAGGGGATGGGGGAGGGCGCGATCAATTCCCAGGCGCCGTCCTCGAGCGCTTCGTCCATGCCCTCCCAGCCGAGCTTGGTCGCGCCCTTGGCGCCGGAATGGCCGAGTTGCAGGCAAATCTTGGCCGGGCCGGCGGCGTGGGTGAAATCGACGATGCGCTTCCAGGTGGCCGCCTGGGCTTCGTTCCAAAGCCCGGTGCAGCCCGGCGTGATGCGCCCTTCCGCACTCACGCAGGTCATTTCGGTGAAGATCAGCCCGGCGCCGCCTTGCGCCCGCGCGCCGAGATGAACCAGATGAAAATCGTTCGGTTCGCCGTCCACCGCGCTATAGGTCGCCATCGGCGAGACGACGACGCGGTTGGTCAGCTCCATACCGCGCAAAGTGTATGGCGCGAACATCGGCGGCACTGGCGTGTGGCCCTGAATGCCGGTGGCGCGCTCGGCGAACCAGGATTCGACGCCTTCGAGCCAGCTCTTGTCCCTGAGCCGCAGATTTTCGTGGCTGACGCGCTGGCTTCTGGTCAGTAGCGAATAGGCGAATTGCAGCGGCTCCAATTCGGCATAGCGCGGCACATCCTCGAACCATTCGGTCGAGTTGCGCGCCGCACTTTGCAGCTTGATCACTTCGAGCCGGCGCTCGTCCTCGTAAACCTCGAACGCGGCCTGAAGATCGCCTTTTTCGGTGATCAGATCGGCGAGGCTGATAGCGTCCTCGAAGGCGAGCTTGGTGCCCGAGCCGATGGAAAAATGCGCCGTATGCGCGGCATCGCCCATCAGCACCACATTGTCGAACGACCAATGGGCGCAGGAAATGGCGGGAAAGATGCGCCACGCCTCGTCGCGCGGATGCGGCGCGGTGTTGAGAAGGCGGTCGCCTTGGAGCCACTCGGCGAACAGGCCCTCGCACCATTCGACGCCCGCTTGCAGTTCCATGTCGCCAAGCCCCGCCGCGTGCCAGGTCTCATCCGACATCTCAACGATAAAGGTGCAGGTATCGTCATCAAAGCGATAGGCATGCGCCCACACCCAGCCATGCTCGGTCTCGACGAAGATAAAGGTGAAGGCATCGAATTTGTGACGGGTGCCGAGCCAGATAAAGCGGTTTTTGCGCACATCTATGCTCGGCTGAAACTTCTCCGCATAGTCCTCGCGCACGCGACTGTTGATGCCGTCGGCAGCCACCACCAGATCGTAGCCAAGATAAGGCTCCAGGCTCTCGACTTCCGTCTCATATGTGATCGGAATGCCGAGCGCGGCGGCGCGGCGCTGCAAAATATCCAACATGCGGCTCCTGGCAATGCCGCAAAAACCATGCCCGCCCGAGGTAACGATCTGGCCCTTGAAATGCACATCGATATCGTCCCAGTGAGCAAAGCTGTCGAGGATTTCCTGCGCCGTTTCGGCATCGTTATCGCGCAAATTCTGGATCGTCGCGTCGGAAAACACCACGCCCCAGCCGAAGGTGTTATCCGGCGTGTTGCGCTCGATCACCTCAATTTCATGCGCCGGATCGCGCAGCTTCATCGAAATAGCAAAATAAAGCCCGGCAGCCCCGCCGCCGATACAGGCAATCTTCATGGCCATGCCCTTTCGTTGCGAATCACGCGCTAGAAAAATATTTTAGGCTTAAAATAAAATTAGAGCAAGGCTTTGTCATGCTATTCAGCTCAGGCTCGTGCCGCGCTTTGATAGATAGTGGGTTCGTCGTGCAGAATAGCCAATGGCCGGCTAAACCTACCCAAGGCTAATCGAGTCTGATCCCTTTGGTTGTGCATTAGTCTGTGCGTAGCTGTTTGACGGTAATTCGTGCTACCTGTATCTGTGATTTGAATGAATCATCAGAGGAGCGATGGTGCACATATGGCCAAATCACCAAATAAGGTTTTTATTGTTGGGGCGGGGGCAAGCGTTGATGTTGGCTTGCCCACTGGTCGCGAACTGAAGGATATAATAGCTGGAAAACTCGGATTTGAATTTGAACACAGGCAATACAAATCTGGAGATAAAAATATACTCAGTGCTTTCCACCAACACGTGAAAACGGGAGGTGGAGAAGACGAAGGCGCTCAACAGTATGTAGATGCTGCATGGAAAGTCGTAGATGCTCTACCACTGAATACTTCAATCGACAGTGTTATAGATGCACAAGATAACAATACCATTGAGTTCGTTAGCAAACTTGCGATAGTTCAATCCATTTTGGAAGCAGAGAGGGCTAGTCCTCTTTATTTGGACAAACGCCAAAACGATTCCATGCTGAATTTTATGCAGTTAGATGGATTGTGGCACACAAAATTTGTAGAGCTGTTATTCGCGAGCTGCCGTAGGGTAGATATCAAAAAGCGATTTGAAGGAATTGCATTTATTAATTTCAACTATGACCGCTGTATAGAGCAATTTCTCCTCCATGCCTTAATGAGAAATTATGGTATGAGTATTTCCGAAGCTGAAAATTCAATGCAGGCATTGGAAATCTATCACCCTTACGGCTCAGTTGGTTTATTGCATCGAAATGGGAATGTCGCCGCAACATCTTTTGGTGCTGAAATTTATGAGAAGGACCTGTTGTCGCGCGCTGGTGAAATTAAAACATACTCTGAACATTTAGATGATGATATTGAGGCGGATGTGGTTCGTCGCCTCGTGCAGAACGCCAAGCAATTAGTATTTTTAGGTTTCGCATTCCATCAACAAAATATGGAATTGATCAATCCAAAGAAACCTTGCCAAACGCAGCAGGTGTACGCATCAGTTCATGGTGTCTCGGATAGTGACCAAGCTATCGTTATGGAAAAAATCAAACGCCTCATTGGAAAAACGCCTGGATCTGTGAATATTAATTTACAACACAAGAAGTGCAGCAAGTTTATTGAAGAGTTTTCGCAGAGCCTAACATTTACTTAAAGAACGACTGCCCGCCAGATCAAAGGGGCCAGACTCGACTGATCAAAATTAATGCGCACAATTAGAGTAATCGCGTGACGCCACCGCTGTCATTGCACCGCCCCCGCCGCTACTCAGTCACCTGCTACTCCGCCGCAGCAACCTCCCCCGGCGCATACTTCGCAATCCAGCTTTCTTCGAAGCCGTAATCCTCGGCCGCTTTTTCGCGGCTGATATAGCCCTCGAGCACGTCCTCCACGATCGCTGCCGGGTCGCGTTTGGACGGGTTGCCGAAGCCGCCGCCGCCCGGCGCTTTTACCGAGACGCGCTCGTCGGGGGCGATGGGGACGTTGGAGTATTTGCTTGAGGAGACCTTGCCGAAGGCCTGCTTGATGGTCTGCCAGTCGTTGGCGCCCTTGGCCTGGAACAGGGTGGCGCCGGAGACCGACTCTTTGCCCTCTTTCAGGCCCCACGAGGTGCGGATGTGCTTGTTGGTCATCTGGCTGATCATCACGTCGCCGGTGCAGAGCATGGTCTTGGAAATGCTGAGGCCCCCCCTGTGCTCGCCGGCGCCGCCTGAATCCTGGCGCAAGGCGTATTCCTCGACGATCCACGGATAGCGCGTTTCGAACACTTCCGTTGGCGTGTTGGCGCAGTTGCCGTTGATCGAATCGGTGGCGTCGTTGCCGTCGGCGAATTCGCGCCCGCCATAGCCGACATAGGTGAAATCGAAGGCGCCGAAGGGCTCGTCATTTTCCTCGTCATGGCCGCCGAAGACGAAGCAGCCATGGGTGGTGCCTTCCGAGGCCATCACCCGGTGCGGCGCGCATTCCGACATGGCGCCGAAGATGCAGGCGACGATCAGCGGGTGGGTTTCGGTGTTGCCGCCCACTTCCGAGCCCGGATAGTCGACATTCATCACCGTGCCGGCCGGCGAAATGACGCGGATCGGGCGGAAGCAGCCGGAGTTTTTCGGGATCGTCTGGTCGGTCAGGTGCAGCATGGCGTTGTAGGAGGCCGACCAGGCGACGCCGAGGGTAGCGTTGATCGGGCCCTTGGCCTGCGGCGAGGAGCCGGTGTAATCGATCACCACCTCGTCGCCCTGCACATTGACGGCGACGCGGATCCAATATTCCTTGGCCTCGATGCCGTCATCCTCGAGGCAATCCTCGAAGGTGTAGCGGCCATCGGCGAACGAGGCGATTTCGGCCCGCATGCGCGATTCCGAATAATCCATCAGGTCGCTGACGGTCTGGCGGAAGACATCCTTGCCGTATTTCTCGATCAGCTCGATCATGCGCTTCTCGCCCATGTCGACGGCGCTAATTAGGGCGCGGAGATCGCCGTAATTGCCGCGCGGCGTGCGCACATTGGAGAGTAAGAGCTTCCACACCTCCGGCACATCCTCGCCGCGTTTCACCAATTTCACCGGCGGCACGCGCAGGCCCTCGTGGAAAATCTCGGTCGCCTCGCCGGGGAAGCCGCCCGGCACCATGCCGCCGACCTCGACGAAATGGCCGATCGAGACGGCAAAGCCCATCAGTTCGCCGCCGACGAAGATCGGCTTGAACATGGTGTGCTCGGGCGTGTGCAGGCCGCCGCGGTAGGGGTCGTTATGGATGATCACGTCGCCCGGATCGATGTCGGGAATTTCGTGCACCATCGAGCGCACCAGGAGCGGCACGCCGCCGATCTGGGCCGGGCAGAACTCGGCCACCGAGATCATGTGGCCCTCGGGGCTGGCCAGCGCGCAGGTGAAATCCTCTGCCTCGCTGAAAATGGTCGAGTAGGCCGTCTTCTGGACGTTGACCCCCATCTCGCGGCAAATGGCGACCATGGCGGAATCGATGATGTTCATCGTGACCATATCCATGACGGGTTTTCCTCTCCGTTATTTCGCAACCGCGTCGGCAATATCGCCGAGCAGTAAATTGCCATAGGTGTCGACACGGACATTCAGCCCGGGCGGGACAATGGTAACCGAAGCCGGCTCCTCGATCACCGCCGGGCCTTGCAGGCGGTGGCCGGCCATGAGCTGGGCGCGGTCATAAACGTTGCTGTCATGCGCGCCGTCGTCGAAGATGACCGAACGCGTGGCGACCGGTTCGGGCGCGCCCTCTGCTTCCGCCAGTTCAGGCAGGGCGAGCCGTTCGGCGGCGGAAATGGCCGTCACCTTGATGCTGATCAGCTCAATCGTCTCGCCCGGAATGTCGAAATTATAGCGCGCCTGATGGGCGGCATGAAAACTCTGCCAGATCGAGGCAATCGTTTCGTCATCGAAGCGCTCGAAATCGATCGGCACCTCAAGCTCGTGGTTCTGGCCGAAATAGCGCATTTCGAGCGAGCGGTGGATTTCGATCGAGCTGGTATAGCCCTGTTCACTGAGCGCGGCGGTGGATTCGCGCACCAGATCGGCCATCACATCATTGGCGTGGTCGGGACGGAACGCCTTCGAGGTCATGGGCGCGGTGCGCTCCACATCGATGCGCGCATCGGTCATGGTGAAGCCGAAGGCCGAGAACTGTCCCGGATGATTGGGCACGATGCCGGACGGGATATTGGCGAGCGGCATCAGATCGGCGATATGCACCGGCCCGGCGCCGCCAAAGGCGAGCAGGGTGAAATCGCGCGGATCGAGGCCGCGTTCGGTCAACACCGAGCGCAGCGCGCCGATCATATTGTTGTTGGCGATCTGGATGATGCCGAGCGCCGTTTCCTCGACCGGTTTGCCGATCTCCGCTGCCACCTTGGAAATTGCCGCCTCCGCGGCCTCGGTATCGAGCGCCATTTCGCCGCCGAGGAAATTTTCGGCGTTGATGCGCCCGAGCACCAGGTTGGCGTCGGTGACGGTGGCCCGGGTGCCGCCCTGGCCGTAGCAGGCCGGGCCGGGCGAGGCGCCGGCGCTTTCCGGGCCGACGCGCAGCATGCCGCCCTTGTCGATCCAGGCGAGCGAGCCGCCGCCGGCGCCCATGGTGCGGATATCGATCATCGGGATCTGGATCGGCACGCCGAACTCGATCTCGAAACTGGTGGTGAAGCTCTCGCGCCCATCGACGACGGTGGAAACATCGGTCGAGGTGCCGCCCATATCGAGCGTGACGAGATGATCGACGCCTGCCAGGCGGGCGATCTGCTTGGCGCCCACCACACCGCCGGTCGGGCCGGAGAGGGTGAGCTGAATGGGCGCGGTGGCGGCGGCGTCGAGCGTCATCTCGCCGCCGTTCGATTTGATCACGGCGATGCGCTTGTTGACGCCCTGATCGGCGAAGCGCTCTTTCAGACTGTCGAGATGGCCGCTCACCAGCGGGCGGATATAGGCATCGGCGATGGTCGTCGAGGAGCGCTCATGCTCCTTCCACTTCGGAAGCACGTCATAGGAGATCGAAACCGGCTTGTCGGGGCAGATCTCGGCGAATATTTCCTTCACCCGGCGCTCGTGCACCGGCGTGACGTAGGAGAAGAGGAGACAGACGGCGACAGCCTGAATGCGCGCATCGGCGCCGATGCGGGTTGCCAGCTCGCGCACGCCGGCCTCGTCGAGCGGGATATATTCATCGCCGCGCGAGGTGATGCGGCCCGAGACCTCGAACGAGTGGCGCCGCTTCATCAGCGGCTTGGCTTTGATCCAGGTGATGTCGTAATGGCTCTGCCGCTTGCCGCGCTGAATGAACGGCACGTCGCGGAAGCCGGTGGTGGCGACATAGGCGACGGTCGCGCCCTTCCGCTCCAGCACCGCATTGGTGGCAATGGTGGTGCCGAAGCGGAGATGCTCGATATCCTCGGCAGCGCCGGCATTCTCAAGCCCGCCGACAATGCCTTCGCTCGGGTCGTCCGGCGTTGACAGCGTCTTCCAGACGTTGAGTTGGCGCGTTTCTCTATCGTAGGCGACGAAGTCGGTAAAGGTACCGCCGACGTCGATACTTACATCCTTGCCCATGGGGCGGACCTCTTTCGGGTATTTGCTGGGTTGGCTGTTCGGGTGTTAGCCGGTCTTGTGAATGCCGTCGCGCGGCAACGGAATGCGCGGCTCATCCACCCCGGCGGCGCGCGCGGTGGCCCATTGCTGGCACCAATCGGAGCAGAACAGCTTGGCCTCGCCCGCCACTTCGCCCTTCATGCCGTCGTCATAAAGAAGAACGCCGCAATTGTCGCATTTGATGTAGCGCTCGATGTAGTAACCATTGTCTGAAAAGCGCATCTTTTCCCTCATTTCGCTTGGCTGTGGCCGTGCGGCCATTTGTTGCCGCGATTTTGGCCAAGCCGGCCCGGCATTACAATTGCTTTGTTGCATTATACGTGAGATTGGCGCCCGAACCCGGCATCCCGTCTGGACCGGGTTCCCAGGGACAGGTCATTATGTCGGTGTGAAATGGCGTTCGCCGCGAATTTTTGTGGAGATGTTATGTCAAATCTGCTTTTCACCGAGCGAGAGCACGCGGAGGCGGCTCAACTTACGCAGTCCTTTGCCTCCAAATATCACGCCAGCCTGCCTGACCGGCCGGTATTTCCAAATGTCGATCGCGCCGCCTTGCGCGCGCTCATGCAAGCGCCCTTGCCGAAGACCCCGGAACCGTTGGGCGATTTGTTTGCCGAATTGGAGAGCATCGTCGTCGAGAATTCCACCCATACCGCGCATCCGAGATTTCTGCCCTATGTGCAGCCTTCGCCGAACGCCCTATCAGCCTATGCCGAGAACGTCGCCGCGGTTATCAACCAGAATTGCAATCTTTGGCACCTCTCTCCCGCCGCCAATGCGATAGAGCAAACGGTTTTAAGATGGTTTGCCGATCTTTATGGATTTCCCGCCGAGGGCGGCGGCATCATCACCAGCGGCGGCTCGGCGGCGAACCTGATTGCGCTCACCGCCGCACGCGACGGGTCGCTCGGCGATCAGGCCAGGTCGAAGGGGCTGCAGGGGCAAACGGCACCTTTGGTGCTCTACACATCGGAAGAGGTTCATTCCAGCATTGATAAAGCCGTATCGGTATTGGGTATCGGAACTGATTATTTGCGCCATATTCCGACCGATGATCAGTTCCGTATACGTCTTGATCTTCTGGAAAAATCCATTGCCGATGACCGCCAAGCAGGCTTAAAGCCGTTCTGCGTCGTCGGCAGCGCCGGCACGGTGACCACTGGGATGATCGATCCGATCGCCGAGCTGTCGAAAATCTGCCGGCGTGAAAAATTGTGGCTTCACATTGATGGGGCGTATGGCGCCTTGGCGGTGCTCAGCGATCGTTACAGGACGCGGATGTCCGAAATCGGGCTGGCGGACTCGGTGTCTTTGGACCCGCACAAATTCCTGTTCTGTTCGTTCGAGGCCGGCTGCGTCTTGGTGCGCGATAAAGCAACCTTGCGCCACGCTTTCAGCGCATCGCCAAGCTATCTGACGATGTCCGAGGACCCCGATTTCCTTGATTTCGCCAATTATGGGCCGCAACTGTCGAGAGGTTTCAAGGCATTTAAGGTTTGGTGGTCGCTGAAGCATTTCGGTGCGGACAGCTACGCGGCGGTCATTGACCGCATGGCGGATCTCGCCGCCTATATGGGCAGGAGAATCGAACGGCATCCGCGCCTCGAACTGCTGGCGCCAGTCGATTTCAATTGCGTGTGTTTTCGCCTGACGGATAGCACGGAGGGCGAAAACCGGGCTGTCCTGAAGGCGCTCGTGGATAGCGGCGATGCGTTTTTGGGGCCGGCGAATGTCAAAGGCGAAACGGGCTTGCGCGCATGTTTCATGAATCTTCGTACCACGGAAGCGGATGTTGATTTCATTCTCGACAGAATCGTCGAACTGAAATCGTCAGCGCAATAAGCGTCGATTACCCGTCCTTTTTCGGCTCGGGAAATATCCAAAGCGAAACGGCCATGAAGAGGCCGAGGCCGATGATGAACCATTTGATACTGCCGGCGCCGGCCTGATGCTCGAAATAGGCCGTCACCAGGGCAGCCAGGACGATCAAGGCCGAAACGATAATTTTAATATTTGTCGGCATGGCTTCGCGCCTAAACCGCCAGCTGGCCGGACGCGGCTTCAAGCGGCGTCTTTGGTGCGCCGCGCAGATCGTCGCGGATATGCGCGGTGCTGTAGCCATTGAGCAAATGGCCGATCAGCCCGCGATTGAGGTCCGAGGTGCCGAACAGCCAGTCGGCGATCGGGAAGGTGAGGTTCATGTTGCGCTCCATCATCAGGCGGGTGTTGTGATGCGCGGTATGATGGCGACGCAGCGTGTTGACGAACGGCATATTGGCGACCAGCCGGTTTTCATCGACATGGCAGCACAGATGCATGAACTCATAGAGCAAATACATGCCAATCGTGGTCGAAATGACGAGCCAGCCGACATTGGCCGAGATCAGCAGGCCGAGGATCAGGGCCGGCACGATCGACATTAGGGTGAAGACGACAAGGGCGTAAGTCGGGAACACGGTGACGCGCCAGTCGCGGTGATTGAGGAAGCGGATTTCGCTGTCGGTGAAAAACTGGTGATGGTTCAGCGTGTGCCGGTTATAGACCGCCTTCAGGCCCGGCAGGTCGATCGGGCGGTGCATGACATAGCGATGGACGGACCATTCGAAGATGTTGCACAGCAGGAAGGCGATCGGCACGGTCAGCCACTCCCACCAGCGGATATCCGCCATACTGTGGATGAAGAAATAAAGCAGGCCCGCGCCGATGCCGTAAATGATCAGCACATGGGCGTAACCATTGTACCAGCCGACCAGACGCGAACGATACGTCTCGCGGAAAACCCTTTGCCGTTCCGAAACCATAACCCCGCACTCCCCCGTCAAGCTCCGCCAGTTGCCGCAAGCATAGCGCAACCGCCTTCAAATGGAGCGTGATATATCAGTAATACATCAATAACAATCCGCCCGTCAAGTAGGCTGAGCGCCGCTCTCAAGCGCTGTCACGGCGGCCATGACCTCCTCGCCGGTCAGTTCCCAATCATTGTCGAGATTGGCCACGATTTCGCTCATGAACCCCTCATAATGGGCCAGCGCCCGCGCGTCGTCATCCAGGCAATCCGCCAATATCGCCAGGGCCAGCTGGGCCGGCCCTTTGCCCTCATAGGTCCACTCGAAGCCGCTCTTGCTCAGCCGCTTGAGATTGGTGCGCTCGTCGAGCGGCTCGCCGTTGACCCAAACCTGCAGCGCGTCGATGCCGCGCGTCCCTTTATATAGCTTCATGCGTTTGTCCCTTGGCCGGCCGGCGAGAGCACGGTCGCGCGCGTAAACGTCTCGACATAATCGATCAGGCGGTCGCAGGCGCCGGCCGCGCCGTCGCTGTCGCCTTCGCCGATTTTTCGCGCCAGCTCGGCATGCAGCCGGGCACAGAGCGGCAGGTCGGCGGATTCCTTATAGTGCACGTACCAGAAACGGCGCGACAGGCCGTTCAGCAGGCCTATCGCCCGGCTGGCATATTCGTTGCGCGCCGCCTTGGCCGAGAGACTATTGAACGCATCGTCGTGGCGCATGAAGGCGATGTCGTCATTGTCGCGCGCCGCGCGCTCCATGCCCTCGGCGATCTCCAGGAAGAGAGGCTTCTCCTCGGCCGAGC
The DNA here is from genome assembly GCA_964429775.1 of uncultured Rhizobiaceae bacterium. Classification (GTDB taxonomy): domain Bacteria; phylum Pseudomonadota; class Alphaproteobacteria; order UBA828; family UBA828; genus PTKB01. The sequence goes on along the minus strand of CAYSDJ010000004.1, from coordinate 53,880 downwards.
GGTTGAGCGCCGCGCCGCGCGCGATCAGCCGCTCCAGCGCGCGCCGCACTTCCAAGAGCTGCAACTGCTTGGCCGGGTTGATCTCGGTCACCAGGATGCCCTTGCGCGGCAGGATCGTCACCAGGCCCTCGCGCGTCAGGCGCTGCAAGGCCTCGCGGATCGGCGTGCGCCCGATATCAAGTTCGGCGGCGAGCGCGCTTTCCGACAACACCAGGCCCGGCGCGAGCTTCAAGGTGACGATCATTTCCTCGAGCGCGTGATAGGCGCGGTCGGTCAGGCTGGCGCCACTTTGGCGCTCTTGCTCAAGCACGGCGACTGCTGACTTCCGCATGGCCATTACACCTGTTTGCGCCGCTCCACCATGGCGGCGAATTTATCGAGCTCGCCTTCGTCGCAGCCATAAGTGTGATCCTCGTCGGGGAAGGTGCCGTCCTTGACCTCTTTGACATATTGCGAAATGCCGGCGACCGCGACCTCGGTCAGGTTGGCGTAACGCTTGGTGAATTTCGGCTTGAAATCGGTAAAGACGCCCAAGAGGTCATAGCACAGCAGGATTTGCCCGTCCGTGCCGGCGCCGGCACCGATGCCGATGGTCGGGATCTCAAGCTGGGCCGAGATCAGCGCGGCGATCTTCCCCGGCACGGCCTCGAACTCCAGCATGAAACAGCCGGCATCTTCGATCGCCAGCGCATCCTCGAGGATTTTCATGGCGCTTTCGGCCGTGCGTCCCTGGATCTTGAATCCGCCGAACATCGCCACCGTGTGCGGTGTGAGGCCGATATGCGAGGCGGTCGGGATGCCGGCATCGACCAGGGCTTTCAGGATATGCGCCTGGGATTTGCCGCCCTGCGGTTTGACCGCATCGCAGCCGCCCTGCTGCATGAAGCCGGTGGCGTTGGCGAGCGCCTTCTCGACCGTGTGGTAGCTCTGATAGGGCATGCAGCCGAGCATGAAGGTGTTGGGCGCGCCCTTGCGCACGGCCATGGCGTGCAGCAGCATCATCTCCATGGTCGCCGGCACGGTGTTGGGGTGGCCGTGCGAGATCATCGCCAGGCTGTCGCCCAGCACCGCCACGTCGACACCGGCCATCTCCGCCCACTGCGCGGCGGTGTAATCGGGCACCGAGGTGTAGACCATTTTCTCGCCGGTCTGTTTGGATTCGCGAATCTCGGTGATTGTGCGCTTCTTGCGCGGCTCCTCCGCCATGCCTCACTCCCCAGTAATCTATCTGTGATATATTAGATGTTCTGCAGAGGGAGAACAATGCTTCGACAAGCGATGTCCTGCTCTAGAAGCGGTGCGCAAGCGTAACTCCGGTCGCGCCATCCTTGAGCAGCGGGCGCGCCGTAATTTGATGGCGCGCCATGAACGGGCTGTAGCGGGTGACCAGTTTGGCGATGAGATAACCGATTGCGCCGCCGGCGAAGACATCCGAAGCCCAGTGCTGATTGTCATTAACACGTGAGAGGGCCACGCCTGTCGCCAGTGTGTAGCTGAGCCACGGCACCCAGGGGTTGGCCTCGCCGTAAACATCGGAAATAACCGTCGCGGCGCCGAAGGCGTAGCTCGCATGGCCGGAGGGGAACGATGCGTCGAAGCCGCGTTCGCCCGGCCCGTCGAAATCATAGGCGCTGCCGGTCTCAAAAGGGCGCTCGCGCCCGACGGAATATTTGACGGCGCCGACCACCGGCGCGGTGAGGAGAAAAGTTTGCAGCATTAGAAGCGCTGCTGCTTTCTCCCGTTCGGCGCCCACGGTTTCGGCCAGGGCGTAGGCGCCGAGCGAGCCGACGGCAATGGTCGTATCCTCGCCGAAAAAGCCGAAAAAATCCGAGGCATCATCGCTGCCGCTGCTACGCATATCATCCTGCCAAAAGCTGTTGAGCTCTTCGTCGGCGAGAAGAAACGCGCCTGTTGCGCCGGCGAATAGAGCGGCATTGAGCCAGTCGCGGCGTGTGAAGCGCAGCGGGCCGCTAACAATGCGCCAGCCATTCTCAGCATATTCGAGCAGATAATTTTTATCGGTGATGTGCACGCTGTTGTTCGCTTGTTCGGACGGGGTGTTGTGCACCGGTGTGGGTTTGAGCAGCGCGGTCCGGACAGGTTCTTGCCGTTGCGCGCGTAGCGTGGCTTGCGCCACCGGCGCCCGGATCGCGGCCGCCTCGGCTGCTTCGGTCGATTGGCGCATAAGCAGGGCCATGGCGTTGGTCGAGGCGGCTGCGCTGCGCTGAATCTCTGCCGCACTATTCTCCGCAGCCAAAGCCGATATCGGGCCAAGGCAAAGAAGCGCCACACATACGCCCACGCCGAGCGATGTCAGCATTCTAAAGAAATGTTGTTTCATCGGCCGGGCGAAAAAATCAGGTTTTCTGCCCCTTGAACGGCGACAATCCGGCCGGCGCGAAGCCGGCGAGGTAGCGGGTGAGGGGGCCCGGGGTGCGGTTGGCGTCGGCTGCCGCGTCGGTGGCGGCGATGGCGCGGCGCACCAGTTTGCCGCCGAAATAGCGGATCGGCTCGGGCGGGAAATCGCGCCCCAAGGGCCGCACCAGGCCGCAGGAGGCCCATTCGTCTTTCTTCTCGAGCGCCAGCGAGGCGAGGATTTTTCCGGCGACATGGCACGGGCCGACGCCGTTGCCGGAGAAGCCAACGGCGTAGAAGGTGTTGGGCTGGCCTTCGAGGGCGCCGAAATACGGCAGGCCGACCTTGGAGCGGTCGATTGGCCCCATCCAGCTATCGGCGGCGCGCACATTACCGAGCTCAGGGTAGGTCCATTTGAGCCAGGAGAGGACGCTGTCGGCAATTTGCGTCGGGCCGTCGAGCTTGGTGCCGATTTGGTTGCCATAGGGCCAGCGGCCGTTCATGCCGCCCTTGCCGAAGGCGATGCGGCCATCGCGCGTGGTGCGGTAGTAATGCACCAGCATGCGGCCGTCCGAGATCGCCATGCCGTTGTTCCAGCCCATCTCCTCCAGCCGCTCGGGCATGGCATCGGTGATGACGATGTCGCTGGAGACCACCATGGTGGCGCGGTGAATAGGCTCGAAACGCACGCCCCAGGCATTGAGCGCCAGGATTACCTTGGCTGCCTTGATGCGGCCTTTGGGTGTTGTCACCTCGAGCTTGGCGCTGCCCGTCAGTTTCGACATCGGCGTGTTTTCGTAAATTTTCACGCCGCGCGCCAAAGCGGCCTGGCGCAGGCCGCGGGCCAGCGCCGCCGGCTGCACGCTGGCCGCTGTCGGTTCGAAAATACCGGCCTGATGACGGGTCGAGCCCGAGCGCGCGCCGACCTCACCCGGCTCCCATCTCTCGAACGGATATTGCTGGTAGCGCGCCGCCGCCTCGGCCGTGCCTTCCCAGGCATCCAATTGCTGATCGTTGGTGGCGGTCCAGAGCCAGCCGTCGCGTTTGAAATGGGCGTCGATGCCTTCCTCGGCGCAAAATTCGCCGATGGCATCGACGGATTCTGCCGAAGCCTTGGCCAGGCGCACCGCGTCCTCGCCACCGCAGATCTTCTCGAGCGAGAGAAATTTGCCCCACCAACTGAGCACGAAGCCGCCATTGCGCCCACTCGCGCCGGCACCGCAGACGTCTTTCTCGATCACCACCACATCGCGCGCGGGTTCCTGCTGTTTAATCTGGATCGCGCTCCAGAGACCGGTATAGCCGCCGCCGACGATGCAGACATCGGCACTGATATCACCGACCAGTGACGGACAATCCTCCTCACCCGGTGCGATTGCCTCTTTCAGCCAGTGACTGTTGCGCCGCACGTCCATGCTCCTGCTCCTATAGCGCCGCCGCGATGGCCTGGGCGAGCTCCTGGGTGCTCGCCGTGCCGCCGAGATCGCGGGTCAGGCCCTTGCCTTCGGCGAGGATGGATTCAATCGCGTCGGTGATCGCCGTGCCGGCATCCTCGTGGCCGAGATGGTCGAGCATCATGGCGCCGGTCCAGATCTGCGCGATCGGGTTGGCGATGTTCTGCCCGGCGATATCGGGCGCCGAGCCGTGCACCGGCTCGAACATCGACGGATGCTCCTTTTCCGGATTGATATTGGCGGCGGGCGCCAGACCCATGCCGCCGACCACTGCGGCGCCGAGGTCGGACAGGATATCGCCAAAGAGATTGCTGCCGACGACAACATCGAACCAATCCGGGTGCTGGACGAAGTGGGCCGAGAGGATATCGATATGGAACTGATCGGTCTCGATATCGGGGAATTGCGGCTTCATCGCCTCGAAGCGCTCGTCCCAAAAGGGCATAGTATGGATGATGCCGTTCGATTTGGTCGCCGACGTCACATGACCACGGCGCTTAACCGCCTGTTCGAAGGCGAAGCGCAGCACTTTATCCACACCCTCGCGGGTGAAGACGCTCTCCTGGATCACCATCTCGCGCTCGGTGCCGGCATAGATGCGCCCGCCCATTTCGGAATATTCGCCCTCAT